>SHXW01000021.1 GCA_009693115.1 Dehalococcoidia bacterium
AACATCCTTACCCGCGTGTTACTCCGTGGCCTTTCGGCACCCTGACCGTCGCAAGATCGCCATTCCGGTCTGACCAACAGGATCAGGGCCATCGGGCACACCTCCGGCCCTGACGGCAAGACCCCCCCGGCGAAGCTGCGGTCCCCGGCGGCCGGGCCAGGACACTGGCTAGGATACCCCGGTCTTAGCGCCGTAAAACAAGAGGGGACCCGGTCAGGGGTCCCCTCTCACCATCAGCCTGTGTTCCCGGCATGGGCTATGAGTCTGTCCTGCGCATGGCGATTACGCCCACAAGTATCAGCGCCACTCCCAACAGCGCCACACCGGCCAGGGCGCCGGAATTCGCTGAGTAGTCACCCGTCGCAGGCGGCACCGCCGTGGCCGTCGGCTGCGGCGTCGGGGTCCTTGTCGGCGTCGGCGTGGCCGTCGGGGTCATGGTCGGAGTGGCCGTGCTACCCGGAGCGATCTCATAACCAATCGCAAAGTACGAGAAGTTAGCCGACCAGGCGCATATGACACGGTTCACCGCGTCCACGGTGTTGGTCAGCTGTATCCACTGCCCGGCTGCAGCGTTGTACCTGTGGATCGACATGCCGCGGACACCGGCACGCGCGCTTTTTTCATCTTGCGCTGTGTATGGCAGACAGATCTCCGCCGCGACGTTCAGGCGTGCGCTGTCAAGCGCCACGCCATGTTTATCAGTGATTTTGATGTCGAGCACCGTATCGCCGAACCTGAACGAACCGGGTGGCGGACTGGGAAGCGAAATCAGATTGGCCGTTTTCATCTGCACGCCGGCGTGGTCATTCACAGCCCCGGGCGGGAGGGAGACCCTAGCGCCCGGGACAGCCCTGGACACAATCGTGCCGCCGTCTGCGGGAGTCACGACGCTCAATTCAACGCCGGGATCTTTCGCGATGATCGTCGGCACTGGCGTGCCCGTCGGGTTCACAGGCCTGGGCATGGCGGTGGCCGTGGCGGCCGGAGCCTGCACAACCACATTGGCCGTCTTGTCGCACTTGATTACGCCGTCCTGCCTGACAACCACGCCAATCGAGAAGGCGCCCGCGCCCGAAGGAGCGGTGTAGGTGACAAATGGCCGCCCGCTGCCGGACGCGGGACTGACCGTCCCGCCCGAGGCGCTGTTGAAGAAGGTGATGCCCGGCATGCTGTTGTTTATCACCACGCCCTGGGCAAGCAGATCCATGTAAAGATCAACCTGCTGGCCCGGCTGCATCACTACTGATGAGGTGAACACGCAGCCGTCCAGGATTGCGCCATCTGCAATGCCAACAGTGGAGCCGCTGTTGGCAGAGACCCAGGCGCTGCCTGACAATCTCGCGGAATAGCTCGCGGACAGGACAGATGCCAACCCGGCCACAGCCGCCAGAAGGACCCAGCGCCCAGAAGCCACCGAGCTTCGCATGAATCCTCTCCTGTTCCGCCTCCCCCACAGGAAAGACGGGTGCGACAGCCCGCGTACGCTCCGGCGGATGCCGGGCATCACATGTCAGCACCGGGCCAAGGTACACCACCGCATTTCAAGCGGAAAGGCGGGAGGAGCCCCGCGGCAGACCCGTGACGGCCCCTTCAGTTCCCTCCGCCCTGGCCTCAGGATGCCGGAGAGCGGGATGTCGTGGACGGAGTTTGATAGGCCCATATGTAGAATCACAGCCTTGAGCGCAACCCCTGACACCGTCCGGGGCTCGCTCTGACTGCGAAACACGCTGTCACGTCCACACCCATCAACTCACTTTCAAGCAACGGAGCAGTGACATGGACATGGGGATCAAAGGCAAGGTTGCTCTAGTCACAGGAGGAAGCCGGGGCCTCGGCCGCGCCTCGGCCCTCGCTCTCGCACGCGAGGGGGTGGAAGTCGCCATCTGCGCTCGCGGGGGCGACAAGCTCAGGGAGACTACTGACGAACTGCGCGCACTCAACGTCAGGGCCTTCGGGTACACATCAGACCTCGCCGACAAGGCCGCACCGGCGAAACTGCTGGCGGAAGTAGAACGAGACCTCGGCCAGGTGGACATCCTGGTCAACAACGTCGGCGGCAGCATGGGCACCCGCGACGCCCTCTCGGCCACAGAGGAAGATTTCATCAAGGTGATGGATATCAACCTTTGGTCTGCCGTCCGCCTGATAAAGCTCGCCGTTCCCAAGATGACAGCCCGCAAGTGGGGCCGCGTCATCAACATCTCGTCCATCTACGGCCGGGAATGGGGCGGCCCTTCTGCCCCCTACATGACGGCCAAGGCAAGCATGATCGCCATGTCCAAACACGTGGCGATGTCCGTGGCAAAAGAGGGAGTGACTGTAAACAGCGTCGCGCCGGGCTCCATCATCTTTCCAGGCGGCGGGTGGGAACGCTACATGGCGAGCAACTCGAAATCGGTCGTTGACGAGTTCATCGCCCGTAATCTCCCAATGGGCAGGTTTGGCTGGCCCGGCCCCGTAGGAGCGACGGTCGCATTCCTGGCATCCGCACAGGCGGACCTGATCACAGGGTCGTGCATTAACGTGGACGGCGGACAGGGCCACAACCTGTTCTAAAGTGTTCATGCCCTCCTGAGCAAGGCCAAACCGTACGGCTCTGCGAGCGTGGGCCAGGCCAGCTCGCCCCGGGCTTGCCGAGGGGCCCCGTAATCTGCGCGCCAAAGTTGCAGCGGCGAATACGCATGCAGAACCAGGCCACTCCGGAAGGACAGGCTCGGGTCCGGGTCCAGGTGGAAGTTCATGCCCTGACCCAGACCCTCTCCCGTCGGGGGAGGGGTTTGCGACGGTCCCTAAACCAAGAGGCCCGTCCGGTGTTACCGGACGGGCCTCTGATTGATGCGGTGCGTACCGAGCGGAAGGTTACTGGAGTTCCACCTTCGCGCCTGCGGCCTCTAGCTTCGCCTTGGCAGCGGCGGCCTCTTCCTTGGTCGCGCCTTCCTTGACCGGCTTCGGCGCAGCCTCTACGAGGTCCTTGGCTTCCTTCAGGCCCAGCGTGTTGTTGATCTCACGCACGGCCTTGATGACGGCGATCTTGTTAGGGCCGGCTTCCTTGAGGACGACGCTGAACTCCGTCTTTTCCTCTACTGCGGCGGCAGGGGCTGCGCCCGCTGCGGCGGGGGCGGCAGCGGCGGCCACGGGGGCGGCAGCGCTCACGCCGAACTCTTTTTCGAGAGACTTCACCAGGTCAGACAGGTCCAGCACGGACATGTGCTTGATCGCGTTCAGGATTTCTTCTTTGGTCATGGTTGCCATCTGAATTCTGTCTCCGTCTACTTGTCCGGCTGCTGTTGGGCTGGCCGGGTTGTTTGTCATCTCTTCCGTATGTGTCGCTGGGGCCGTGGCGCCAATTCGCCATGAAAGTCAGGTGGTCTCGGGCTGCCCCATCGCTCCTGACTTGCGCACATTCTCACGCGCTGGCGGGGGCTGCTGCTGGAGCATCCGCCGACTGTTCTGCGCCCCTCTGCTCTACCACGCGGCCAAGGGCGATGGCGAGAGCGCGGACGGGCCCGCTCAGGACAGTGACGAGGCCCACCGTCGGGGCCGACATCTGTCCGAGTACCCGGGCGAGGAGTTGTTCCCTGCCTGGCAGCTTCGCAAGTTCTTCTATGCGCGCCACTGTCAGGATCTGGCTGTCCAGCACGCCGCCCTGAAGCTTCAACTCCATCCGGCTGGTCTGGAGGTAGTTCACAAGCGCCTTTGCCGCGCTCGCAGGGTCGCCCTGTGATGTAACGATTGCCACCTGGCCACCCATGACCTCGCGTATCGCAGGCCGCCCGGCCTGATCGGCCGCAATGCCGGCCAGAGTGTTCTTCACCACACGAAACTTTGACTTTGTGGGGCGCAGGGCATTCCTGAGGCCGTTGATCTGCACCATCTTCAGGCCCTTGTACTGAGCCGTTATGACGAGGGGCGAACCCTCAAAGGCTTTCTTCAGCGCCTCGACTTCATTCGTAGATCTCTCGGTGGGCATCGTACCTCCTGTGTTCGCGCGCCCTGCCGCCCTACCCTGGGTTGGCCGGGACGCTCCATCTTCCAAGCACGGGGTGATTGACAAACAAAGACCCCGGCGCAACAAGCAGGCGCCGGGGTCTCATCCTCAATAACGAGAATTGACTCTGGCCTCGGCGGGCGTCCGTGTGGACATTCACCCCCGCTCCCAGCCGCCGCGTCCCTTTGAGATCCTCAGGGCGTTCGGTGGCGAGAGAGCAGGCGAACCCGCTGTCTGCAGCTGCGATATTCAGTTCGTCTGATCAGTCTACAGCGCGATCGCCACATCTGGCGGCTGCGCCATTCCGCTTCCTCCCGCGGCAGGTGTTCCAGGCGCGGGGGCTCATGCTGACCATGGCCACACCCTCACCCACTTCTGGAGAGAGTGACGGGCTACTGGGCCTTCGCCATTTCTTCCAGGCCGTTCAGGTCAACTTTGATCCCCGGGCCCATGGTCGTGGAAATCGTGGCGGTCTTGATGAACTGGCCCTTTATACCGGCAGGCTTGGACCGCGAAATGGTCGAGTACACGCTCGCCAGGTTCTCGGCCAGCTGCTTTTCAGTGAAGGCCCGGGTGCCGAACCGGACGTGGATGTTGGCCGTCTTGTCCATGCGGATTTCAGCACGGCCCTTCTTCATCGTCTCGATGGCCCGCCGCATGTCCTGCGGCTGGACCACCGTGCCGGTGCGCGGGTTGGGCATGAGGCCCTTGCGGCCGAGGAAGCGGCCGAGGCGGGCTATCTTGCCCATCTGGTCAGGTGTGGCAATGGCGAGGTCGAAGTCACTCCAGCCGGTTTCGATTTTGGCTGTCAACTCTTCACTGGAGATGTAATCGGCACCGGCATCCTGTGCGAGGCGGGCACCCTCGCCCTCTGCGAAGACGAAGATGCGGACGTTCTTGCCTGTGCCGTGCGGGAGAGCGGCGACCTCACGAATCAGCTGGTCGGCCTGACGCGGGTCAGCGGAGGTCGCGAGGTGGAATTCGACCGCCTCGTCAAATTTCGTAAAGGAGTGTTTCTTGGCGAGCGCGACTGCTTCAGCGGGAGAAACAGGTGTTAGAGGGATTTGTTCACGCGCTGCCCGGTACTTCTTGCCGTGTTTTGGCATGTGGTGTGCCTCCCTGTCCATCTCCGGCGGCCCCTCCCACTTTCGTGCGGGGCGCTACTGCCGGTACTTGCGGAGCCAGGCAAGTGCCAGGCTCATCTCCCACCGGAAGTCCCATCTACAGGGACAAGTGGGAATTGCGGGCGGGCCGAGCCCCTTCCCTAAAGCTTTCCCGAGGCCAATCCCCCATCTGGAGAGGGTGCGACGGCGAGGTTTTTGCATGGATCCCCGCCAGTCATTTCGGGACAGCCTCTAGTCCTTTACCGTGATGCCCATGCTGCGGGCCGAGCCCTCGATGATCTTCATCGCAGCCGCCATGTCGGAGGCGTTGAGGTCGATCATCTTGGTCTGGGCTATTTCCTTGATCTGGGCCTTCGTCACCGAACCGGCCATTTCCACGCCCGGTGTCTTTGAACCCTTGGGGACCTTGGCCGCCTTGCGGAGGAGGTCCGATGCGGGCGGGCTCTTGAGGGCCAGAGTGAAGGAGCGGTCTGCATAGACGGTAAGCTCGGCGGGGACGATGCTGCCCTTGAACTTGGCCGTCTTCTCGTTGTATTCCTTCACGAACGCCATGATGTTGACGCCGTGCTGGCCGAGGGCCGGGCCGACTGGCGGCGCGGGTGTTGCCTCGCCGGCGGGGAGTTGGAGCTTGACTATCGCTGTTACTTTTTTTGCCACTGCTCTGTTTCTTCCACTACTACGGGCGTCCCGGTGTTACCAGGAGGCCCTGCTATTGGTTCCGAACTGTGTCCCACAAGGCGGAGGTTCCTCTCTCATCTCCCGGCAAACCGGGGCTGGGAGAGGCGGTTACCGGCGTTCCTATGTCTTCTCCAACTGAAGGAAGTCCAACTCCACAGGCGTCTCGCGGCCGAAGAACGAAACAAGCACACGCACCTTGCCGCGCTCGTCGTTCACCTCGTCCACCGAGCCTATAAAGTCTACGAACGGCCCGTCCTTTATACGAACCATCTCGCCCTTTTCGAAGCCCACGCGCGCCCGGGGTGCCTCGGACGTCATCTGGCGCATGATCCGGTCCACCTCGACCTGCTCTAGCGGCACGGGTTTGGGACGTTTTTCGCGCTCGTCCTCAGCGGAGATGAACCCGGTCACGCCCGGCGTGTTGCGCACGACGTACCAGCTCTCGTCGTCCATGACCATGTGCACGATCAGGTAGCCGGCGTACATCTTCTTCTGGATGGTCTTGCGCTGACCTTCCTTGATCTCGACCTTCTCTTCAGTCGGGATCACGGTCTCGAAGATCTTGTCCTTGACGTCCATCGTGGAGACGCGCTGTTCAAGGTTTTTCTTGACCCGGTCTTCCTGGCCCGAATAGGTGTGGACGATATACCAGCGCGCCTTCGACTTGTCGAAGACGGGCGGTGTCTCGCTCTGCGCCTGAACCGGGCTCTGGCCTTGAGTCGTCATGGTTTCCACACTTGCCTGCTGCCTTGTGTGACGGCAGCTCCGGCCGATGCCGGGAGGGGGGTGAGGGTAGCTGCCATCAACGGGAAACGATGGCGAACAACCGGGCGAACAGGTTGTCAGTCAGACCCAGGAATATGCCCATGCTGACCGATATCGCCAGCACAAGGAGGGTCAGGCGCGTCGTCTCCTGCCGGGAGGGCCAGTTGACCTTCCTCAACTCAGAGATGACTTCACCGAAGAAGCCAATGCCCATACGCGAGCCAAAGCGCGGGCGCCGCATTGGCGGCGTCGATGGTCGGCTCCGTTGCTGCTCCTGGGTCACGGCTACTTGACTTCCTTGTGCGACTTGTAGGAGCGGCACTTGCGGCAGAACTTGTTCAGGCCGATCCGCTCCGGGTCGTTCTTCTTGTTTTTCTCGGTGTGGTAATTGCGGGACTTGCAGTCATCGCAGGCCAGCCAGATGACTTCCCGCGCCTCGCCTTTTTTGGCCATTTCGCCTCTCTCCGGACTGTGTACCCGGCGGTCTTGCGACCGGGGCCGGGAACGTCACGGGGCCGTCCCGTCATGGGACAGCCCCGGTGATCTCGTCCAATCTCGCCCCGGCATCCTCCTTGCGGGAGAAAACCAAGGATCATGTGGTCTTGATCAGGGTGTGGTCTTGATCAGCTCAATGAAGACACCGGAGCCTACAGTTCTTCCACCCTCGCGGATGGCGAAGCGCAGGTTCTTCTCCAGGGCCACCGGGTACATCAACTCCACGTCCATGACCGTGTTGTCGCCAGGCATCACCATTTCCACGCCCTCCGGAAGCTTTATCTCTCCCGTGACGTCAGTGGTGCGGATGTAGAACTGGGGCTTGTAACCGGAGAAGAACGGCGTGTGACGGCCACCCTCTTCCTTTGTCAGAACGTACACCTGCGCCTTGGCCTTTGTGTACGGCACGAAGGAACCCGGTGCCGCCAGCACAGCGCCGCGGGCCACCTGCTCACGCTCGACGCCGCGGATCAGAAGGCCGACGGCGTCTCCCGCCATGCCTTCGCCCAGTGTCTTGTGGAACATCTCGACGCCGGTGACTGTGGTCTGGAGGGTCTTGCCGAAGCCGACGATCTCGATGCTGTCGCCGACCTTGCACTGGCCGCGCTCGATACGGCCTGTCACAACTGTGCCCCGGCCCTTGATGCCGAAGACGTCTTCAACCGGCATCAGGAACGGCAGGTTGACAGCGCGCTCGGGCACTGGGATGTAGTCGTCCACGGCCGCCATCAGGTCAAGGATGGCCTTGGACCACGGGTTCTTCGGGTCATCGCCGTGCTCGAGGGCCTGCAGGCCTGACACACGGACGATCGGGATGTCATCTCCCGGGAAGCCGTGGCGGCTCAGGAGCTCGCGGACCTCAAGCTCGACGAGCTCGAGTAGTTCCTTGTCTTCCATCACGTCGCACTTGTTGAGGGCGACGACGATCCGGGGCACATTGACCTGGCGGGCCAGGAGGATGTGCTCACGGGTCTGGGGCATGGGGCCGTCCGGGGCGGAGACGACAAGGATCGCCCCGTCCATCTGGGCGGCGCCGGTGATCATGTTCTTGATGTAGTCGGCGTGCCCCGGGCAGTCAACGTGCGCGTAGTGGCGCTTGGCCGTCTCGTACTCGACGTGCGTGATCGAGATCGTGACACCGCGCTCCCGCTCTTCCGGCGCGTTGTCGATCGAGTCGTACGGACGGAACTGAATGTTTGGGTTGTTCGACGCCAGCACACGCGTGATAGCCGCTGTGAGGGTCGTCTTCCCGTGGTCAACGTGGCCAATGGTGCCAATGTTGATGTGGGGCTTGTTTCTTTCGAATATTTTCTTTGCCATGTCTCCGGGGCCTCCCGCCTGTTGATATTTCTATGGAGCCCACAACCAGGCTCGAACTGGTGACCTCGTTCTTACCAAGAACGCGCTCTGCCGGACTGAGCTATGTGGGCGCGCTTGCTGCACGTTCGCCGGTCTGCAGAAGTGGTGCAGAGGACAGGATTCGAACCTGTGTAGGCCGTTAAGGCCGGCGATTTTACAGACCGCTGGTATTAGCCGCTCACCCACCTCTGCCCAAACTGGCATTCTAGCACGCGCCAGATCGCCAGAAAAGGACAAAAGACGATTTTCGTCCCGATCTCACGAACGGGCTACATTCCGCCTCTGCTGACTGGAGCCCCGGGTCGGAATCGAACCGACGACCGGCCGATTACAAATCGGCTGCGCTACCGCTGCGCCACCGGGGCTTGGCCCTCATCCGCCGTTAAACCTCGCCACTCTGCGCTTTTCTGCGTGCGCGCTGTGGCATAGCGCGTGCAGGACAAGGGCTGCACTTCGCATAGTAGCTACGAGTCTCGTCATGGGTCAAGACGGACACGGGCTGGGCAGTGCATCAATTTGAAACTTCGTTCATCTACGCCCACCCCCTCCCGGAGAGTGAGGTCCGACTCTGCACACTGCCATGAGATGCAGCGCGCTCCTCCCCGGCCCGGCCGGCCACCCGCTCACTCCCGGCTGAGCCCGTGCGTGTCATAGAACCTGTCGAGCAGCTTCGGACTGGAGAGGTCTATCAGGGGCACGCCCGCCGGGATCATCGGCAGCAGCCTCTCACCCCGCTGTCTGTACCGTCTTCTGCTTGTGATGTGCCACCAGAGCAGCGACTTCGGGCTGAAGAAGGTCAGGCGCCACGATTCGTAGTTTTCACCGCAGATCTTCTGCCTGTCCTTTGCGCGCTGCAACGAACGAATGAAGACCCTACAGAACATCACCCGCCACGGCATGTTCACCCATATGACGGTATCCGCCTGTCTGACAACAAGGTCGCCGATCTTGCCGTGGTACTGGCCGTCCACAACCCACCCGTCCGGCGCGGCGGCAATGGCGCCCTCCGTCTTCGCGCGCAACTCATCCGCGCTACTCTCCACCCAACCCGGTTTCCAATGCAGCGCGTCGAGCTCAATGAAGGTCAGGCGCAGTTTCACGGACAGGGCCCTGGCCAGAGTCGTCTTGCCTCCGCCTCCAACTATGGATATGCGCCGCCCAAGCGGGTGGTCCAATGGCACACGCGGGTCTGCCACACCGCCCACTGGCGCTCGTGCCGAGGCGCTCACCGCTTCTTGCCTGCGATCCAGTGCATTGCCTCCGCCTGCACACGCCTCATCACTTCCTGCAAAGGGACCCCGGTGCGGAGAGAGACTTCACGGCAGACCTCATATTCCGGAGATGCCTCCAGTATCTCCCCTCCGAGCCTCTTGACCTTCACCGGCACCCTGCCGAACTCGGACTCAACTGTGATGACCTCACGTTCAGCCTCATACCGTTCAACAGGCCTGACGCGCACTCCCAAAGTGGAGGTCTCCTTCAGTACCACGTTCACACATGCAGCGGATGCGCCGTCCGGGACGAGAGCCGAGAGAAGGACCCCGGGCCTGTTTTTCTTCATCTGGATGGGCGTGAACCATACGTCGAGCGCTCCAGCCTCGAAGAGCCGCTCCTGGGCGAACCCGAGCGCCTCGCCGGGCGTGTCGTCAAGGTTCGTCTCGATCAGCGCCAGCCCGCCCCGCAGGGACGCGCCGCCCACGGTTGCGGCTATCGCTGAAGCCGACACCGCTCGTCCTGCTGAATTAAGATCGGTGGAGTTGCCAGAGCGGCTGGGGCCATCTGCGCCACCATCAGGAGTGCCAACAGACTCGCCCACCCACAGGCCCAGCACGTTGGGATACCCGGCCGGGTCGCGCTGGCCCGCGCCGTAACAGGCACGCTCCGGTGTGAACGAAACAGGCCGGAAGTCCGCGAGTGTGGCGATGATGGCCGCACCCGTCGGAGTGACCGCTTCACCCACCGGCTGGCCCGACCCGCCTGCGCGCACAGGGACACCCCGCGCCATGTATATCTTCTGCGTCGCTGGCGCGGTGGCCGATGCAACTCCGTGGCTGCTTTTTGACATCCCCGAACTGACCGGGAACGGCGATGCGTGCAACTTCCCTATCCCGAGCAGCCTCAGCCCAATTACCGAGCCCACCACATCCACAAGTGTGTCCACGCTCCCCAGTTCATGCAGGTGGGCACCGAGCGCGCCCTCGCCGGCATGGGCCTCTGCCTCTGCGGCCTTGAGCGTGGCAAAGACGGCGAGCGCGGACCTCTTGTCTGAGACCGGCAACGTCGAACCCTGCACCGTCGCCTCGAAGTCGTCGAAGGTGCGCGTGCGCTCGCCTTCGGCGTCTGTCTCGACCGCGATGAGAGTCGCGTTCACCGCGCCCCGGCGTACCTTTTTTGCAGATAGCGCGTAGCCGCTCGCAGGGGCCTTTGCCAGCTCGGAGCAGAGCTCCTTGAGGTCCACCCCGGCATCAACGAGCGCGCCAAGCAGCATGTCGCCGCTCGCGCCGCCGATCATGTCCAAGTATCCGACTCTTGTACCCACGGGCCAATGATAGATGGAGGGGCGGGCGCATGGCGCGTCCGCCAGCACCCTCATCCCGTCACACAGCTCGCCTGGTACCCGGTACCGATGCAAACGGTACGGAGCGCAGGGGCATGACGTTCATTGCAGGCGTGTCCGTGCCTGAACGACCGGGTTCAACATGAGTGTCGGGTCCCTCGACTGCGCTCGGGAAGAGGGTGGCCGTTGACTGACCATGTTGCAGAAGATGGCCCCATCACCAACCCGCGACCCACACCCTTCACCCTCTCCCTGCAAGGGAGAGGGAATCGCCACCTTTCAGGCGCGCTGTTTAACGACACCCTCGTTCAGGCTGCCGGACTTGAACCCGGCGAGGTCGAGTGTGGCCCAGCGGTAGCCCGCAGCCTTCACGCCCTTGAGCGCGGCATCGCGAAGCTCAGTGTCGGCGAAGCGTGCTATCTCCGCCGCGGGGACTTCAATACGGGCAACGTCCCCGTGGTGGCGCACGCGCACTTCCCGGAACCCGAGCGAGCGCAGCGCAGCCTCCGCCCTGCCAATCTTCGTCAGCGCCTCCTGCGATACAGGTGTGCCGTACGGGATGCGCGACGACAGGCACGGCTGCGCCGGCTTGTCCCACGTCGGCAGTCCCAGCGCGAGCGAAAGTTCTCTTATCTCAGCCTTACTCAACCCGGCGTCAACAAGCGGGGCCTTCACCGCGTACTGCCTCGCCGCGTCCATGCCGGGGCGGTAGTCACCCAGATCGTCGGTGTTTGCGCCGTTGGCGACCACCGCGAAGCCTTCCGCCCGGGCGATCTCGCCCAGGCGCGTGTAAAGCTCGTTCTTGCAGAAGTAGCAGCGACGGACGTCATTCGCGACGTACCGCGGATCGTGCATTTCTTGTGTCTCGATGACACGGTGGTTCCAGCCTCGTGCGCGGGCTAGCGCGGACGCGTCATCCAGCTCCCCAGAGGCGAGACTCGGCGAGCTCGCCGTAATGGCCAGGGCCTTCTCACCCAGAGCTTCATGAGCGACGGCGGCAAGAAAAGAAGAGTCCACGCCGCCTGAGTAGGCGACTATGACCGACCCGTATCCGCGCAACATGTCCCGCACGCGCTGAAGTTTGCCAACAGGCGTCAGGGCGGTTTCACTGCCGCCCGTGGGAGAGGCCTTTTGAGTGACCGGGTTTGTCATCTGGCTCCGGGATGGCGGCGCGGACAGCTTCCGATAGCGTCGCCACTGCGATCATACCCTTCGTCCCGCGCCCAGAGGGGGCATCGCGGCCCGTCGCAATCCCATCTTCCGCGTCCCTGCCGCCTTCGGGCAGCAGGCACCCATTGAACCCCAGACGGCGTGCCTCGGATGCACGCCTTGATGGCTGCGGCACGGGACGCAGCTCCCCGCCAAGCCCCACCTCCCCTGCCGCCGCCATTCCGGGGTCAACCGGCCTGTCGGTCAGGCTGGACACGATCGCCAGGGCAACTGCCAGGTCAGCGGCGGGCTCGCGCACCCGCAGTCCGCCGGCCACGTTCACAACAATGTCGCTCGTGGCGACAGGCAGGCGAAGGCGTTTGGTCAGCACAGCCGAGATCAGCAACAGACGCGACATTTCTATGCCGTTGGACACGCGCCTCGGAGACGGCAGCGCAGAAGGGGTCACGAGAGCCTGTATCTCCACGGTGATCAGCCGTGTGCCCTCCAAGATCGTCGCCACGGCGGATCCTGGAGTTGATGCCTGCCTGTGTGCCAGGAAAAGCTGCGAAGGGTCCGCCACCTCCGCCAGGCCGTCGCCACGCATCTCGAACACACCGATCTCATCGGTCGGCCCGAAGCGGTTCTTCACACCCCGGAGCAGGCGCAAAACACCGCCCGGCTCGCCCTCCATCTGCAGTACCGCATCCACCATGTGCTCAAGGACCTTCGGCCCGGCGATGGCGCCGTCCTTGGTCACATGCCCGGTCAAGACCAGAGCCGCGCCGCTCATGCGTGCCTGCTCAGAAAGGTATGCCGCGCTCTCGCGAATCTGCGTGACTGTGCCCCTCGATGACGCGCCACCCGCGCCCAGGCCAGCCACGCCGTCCGTCAGATAAGCGGTCTGGATGGAGTCCACGATCACCACGGCAGGATGCTTCGAACCCATGTGGGCAGCGATCTCGGAGCAATCACCCGTACCGATCAGGTGCACGCCCTTGCCTTCGAGCCCGAGCCTGCCTGCCCTCAGTTTGATCTGGCCTGCCGACTCTTCACCGGAGGCGTATAGCACCGTCCTGCCCTGCCGCGCGATGGCCGCTGCGGTCTGCAGGAGGAGGGTGGATTTGCCTATTCCTGGGTCGCCGGCGATAAGCGCGGTCGAGCCCGGCACCATGCCACCGCCGAGTACTCGATCCAGTTCGCCGATGCCCGTCGCGATCCTGGGGGCATCATCGCCGGGGACCTCTGAAAGTTCAACAGACTCCAGTTCGGGCGCGATGACGGGCGATGTGAATCGCCTGCCCGCAGTGTGAACCGCGGCCGCAGCGGCGTGCTCGTCAACCGAGTTCCACGTGCCGCACCGCGAACATCTGCCCTCCCACTTCGAAGGGGTGTGGCCGCAGTTACGGCAAACGTATGTTGTTTTTAGAGCGGCGCGTTTCATGGTCGGTGCAAAGTATCTGCGGCGCCCGCCCGAACTGCAAACCGGGTGTCAGTATGTGCCCCGGCCCCTTTCCGCTCGCCCCTGGCCTGCCAGGGGGCCCCATCATTCCGAACCGAAGTGTGAGGAATCCAGGGAGACGGCCTACGCCTGACCCATCCCCAGATCCCTCGGCCATGCCAGGCCTCGGGATGACTGGCGCTGTGCCGTCGCCTGCGTTAAACAGCACCGGCCACCCCTGCGAGTGGCCGGTGCGCGTTGTCATTTATGCCCTCAACACCCACCTGCGGCGGGTACCCCCCTCCCGGCGGGAGAGGGGGCAGGCTACCCGGCTGTTGCCGGATGCTTGACCTTCGGCGTGGTGACAGAGACGTTGCCGTCGCCGTCTATGTCCATCTCGACAACATCGCCCGGCTTGAAGTTGCCCCGTAGCAACTCCTCGGACAGCACGTCTTCGAGCTTGTCCTGGATCAGGCGGCGCAGGGGGCGGGCGCCGAACTTGGGGTCGTAACCCTTTTCGGCGAGCCAGTCCCTTGTGCGATCCGTGACCTGCAGGACCATCCCCTTTTCAAGCACCTGCTTCTGCACTTCCTTGAGTTGGAGGTCCACGATCTCAAGAGTGTGTTCCCGGCTCAGCGGGTGGAACACAACGGCGGAGTCAATCCGGTTCAGGAACTCTGGACGGAAGGCCCTCTTGACCTCATCCATCACCTTGTCCTTCATTCGTTCGTATTCGACCGCATTCTGGCGCATCTCGCCGCCGGAGGTGAAGCCCAGGTACTGCTGGTTCTTGATCAGGTCGGACCCGAGGTTGGAGGTCATCACGAGGACTGTGTTCTTGAAGTCCACGCGGCGGCCCCTGGAGTCAGTCAACTGTCCGTCTTCAAAGATCTGGAGCAGGATGTTGAACACGTCTGGGTGCGCCTTCTCGATCTCGTCGAAAAGGATCACAGTGTAAGAGCGGCGGCGCACCTGCTCGGTGAGTTGGCCGCCCTCGTCGAAGCCGATGTACCCCGGGGGGGCGCCCACTAGCCGCGAAACGGAGTGCCGCTCCATGTATTCGGACATGTCCAGCCGGATCATGGAGTCCTCTGAGCCGAACAGGAACTCGGCCAGCTTTTTCACAAGGTGTGTCTTTCCTACGCCTGTGGGGCCCAGGAACAGGAACACACCTATCGGCCGTTTGGGGTTCTTGATCCCTGCGCGGGAGCGACGAACCGCCTTTGAGACCGTCTTGATCGCCTCTTCCTGGCCTACGACAGTGCCCTGAAGAGCCGTTTCCATCTTGAGCAGGCGCTGGCTCTCCGCGACATCCAGACGAGTGACCGGGATGCGGGTCCACATGGAGACGACCTCTGCGATGTCCTCCGCGCCGACCCTAACCTTTTCGCCCTCCGGCAGCGCGCCCTTCCAGTCCTTCTCCAGTTTTTCCACGGATGCCGCCTGGACAAGCTCTTTTTCGCGCAGCGCGGCGGCAGCGTCATACTGCTGCACGGATATGGCCTTGTCCTTCTCCTTGCGGAGTTCATCAAGCAGCTTCTGCGCCTCTTTGAGGGCGCGTGGCGCCGTACCGCGCTTGATGCGGACGCGCGACCCGGCCTCGTCTATCAGATCTATTGCCTTGTCAGGCATCTGACGGTCAGCGATGTACCTTTCAGCCAGATGGGCGGCGGCCTCCAGGGCATCATCTGTGATCTCCAGCTTGTGGTGATCTTCATAGCGGGACTTGATGCCACGCAGGATTTTCAGAGTGTGGGGCACATCAGGCGGGTCAACGTAGACCGGCTGGAAGCGGCGTTCGAGGGCAGGGTCGCGCTCGACGTGCTTGCGGTAATCGTCCGACGTCGTCGCGCCCACCACCTGAAGTTCACCCCGTGCCAGCGCTGGCTTGAGGATGTTGGCGGCGTCCACCGCACCCTCGGCCGCGCCCGCTCCGACCATGGTGTGCATCTCATCAATGAATAGGATGCAGTTCGCCGAACTCTTCAGTTCGTTTATGACCTTTTTCAGGCGTTCTTCAAATTCACCCCGGTACTTTGTGCCGGCCACTAGAGCGCCCATGTCCAGAGTGACGACGCGCTTGCCCTGTAGTGTGTCCGGCACGTCGCCGCTGATTATCTGCTGGGCAAGTTTTTCCACTATGGCAGTCTTGCCGACGCCAGGCTCGCCAATCAGCACAGGGTTGTTCTTTGTGCGGCGGCTCAGGATCTGAACGACTCGCTCCAGTTCGATATCGCGGCCCACCACAGGGTCCAGCTTGCCTTCGCGGGCCAGATTGGTCAGGTCCACACCAAGTTCGTCCAGAGTAGGGGTGCGGGTCGGGGTCTTGGTCTGCTGACCCGTAACCTGCTGCCCTGCGCTCTGGGTCAGGATCTTGTTGGTTTCGGCACGAACCTTGTCCAGGGTCACACCCAGGCTTTCAAGAACACCCGCGGCCACGCCCTCACCCTCTCGCATCAGCCCTATGAGGAGGTGCTCCGTGCCGATGTAGTGAGTGTTCATCCGGCGCGCTTCGTCCACCGCCAGTTCAATGACCTTCTTGGCGCGCGGCGTGAGGCCGATTTCACCGGGCGCGGGACGTTCGCCCTTGCCGATGATGAACTCGACGGCGGAGCGGATCTTTGGCAGTTCCACGTTCAGGTTTGCGAGAACCTTGGCCGCAACTCCCTCGGTCTCGCGTACGAGGCCAAGGAGGACGTGTTCCGTCCCAATGTAGTTGTGGTTGAAGCGTTGAGCCTCTTCCTGCGCCAAGGAAAGGACCCGGCGTGCTCGTTCCGAGAACTTTTCAAATCTGCTCGGCATGATTAGCCTCCACGCGAGCCGGCGCTTTGCTTGTTGATGCTCGCGCTACCGTGGTTTTTCAAAGATCTCTTCAAAGCTCTTGTCGTCGAACATCGTGCCTTCGGACGGCGCTTCCGCCTCAGGCGTCTCGGCCCCCGGAAGCAGCGCCTTGACGCTCAGCCCCAGACGGCGGCGCTCAGGCTCGATCCGGATGATCTTGAGTTCCAGCTCCATGCCTTCCTGCACAACTTCCTTGGGATGCTTGATCTGCTGGTTGCTCAACTCCGATATGTGTACGAGGCCTTCAATGCCACCTTCAAGGCGGGCGAAGGCGCCGAAGTTGGCAAGCTTCGTGATGGTGCCCTTCACGATCTGGCCCACCTGATACTTCTTCTGTATCTCGTCCCATGGTTCCGGCTGGAGCCTGCGCAGGCTTAACGCTATCTTGAGGTTTTCCCTATCCACTTTGAGAACGTAAACATCTATTTCCTGCCCGGCCTTGACGACTTCGTCAGGGGACTTCACCGGCTGCCATGACAGTTCTGAGATGTGGATCAGGCCGTCCGCCCCGCCAAGGTCTACGAATGCGCCAAAGTTTGAGATGCCGGCCACACGGCCACGGCGGGTCTCGCCTTCCTGAAGCTCCTGGACCAGCTTCAGTTTCTGGATCTGCTTCCACGCCTGCATGGCGGCGCGCTCGGAGAAGATCGCCCGGTTCCTCCGACGGTTAAGCTCAATGATCTTGAACTCAACCTGCATCCCGACGAAGCCTTCCTTCGGCTGTTCGCCGCCGGGCACATAGAGGTCTCGCGCCGGACCGACGAGCTGCGACAGCGGGATGAAGCCCTGCACGCCTTCGGACTCGACCACGGCGCCACCACGGTTTGAGCCGATGATGCGCCCCTTGACTGTCTCACTGGCCTCCATGGCCTTCTCAAGGATGCGCCACCCCTGCTCGCCTCGGGCACGGTCTATGGAAAGGACAGATGAGCCGTCCTGGCCCTCGGTGTTGATCACATAGGCGATGATCTCGTCGCCAATCTTTATCTTTTCGAGATCCTCAGGGAGGATCGAGCGCATCTCCCTGGAAGGGACCATGCCTTCTGACTTGTAACCGATGTTGACGAGCAGCCCTTCCTGCGGCTTGGCCATGACGATACCGTCAATGATGTCCCCGCGACGCAGGGACTTGGCCGGAAAGAACTTTTCGAGAAGCTCCTCCATGGTGGCAGGAGCTGACTGGACGCCCGCGGCGCCAGACTTAGGTGTGGAATCGATCTTGGAAGTCAAAAGAGCTCCTTTGGTCAGTTCGGTTGCAATTGCAACTCCCATTATATGAACGTGGGTGTTGATCTGCAAAGTGATTTACGCCGCAACCGCTGCCCTGGAGGCATGATTGCATCTTGTCCCACTCTGAGTTACCACCGCCTTACGACGGATCTCCTGAGTGCGAGGAAGTGACCCAAACAATCCCGTTGCCCGGCAGGACCAGCCGCAGCATCGGGCCACCCGCCAAAACCGGAACCCATGATTTCCGAGACAACCTGCACAGAACCGCCCCACGGCCATGTGAAGATCCGGTCAGCTTCTAGACAACCCCCCCACCGGCGAATTCGCATGCGCGCTGATGGAAGGCACATGGGAGCTGCGAGGTTCCTCATCCGCCAACCCTCATGCTCGTGCGGTCGCCCCATCGGATTCAGACTATACACACGCCTTCGGCATGCGCCCGTCAACTTCAGGCGAGACTCTGCAGGCCGGGAACGCAACCGCAATGACGCGACCATTGCGCTTGCTGACCCCCGCGGTGTAGCGAACCAAAGGACGAGCGCGTTGGCGCATTAGGCCCGGAGAAACAAGAAACGCCTAACGCCTCCGCGGCCATGCGAAGCAACGGGACACGGCCAGGGCCGGCCAGATGGGTTGACGTTGACGACCGGTGTCGGATCTTTCAATAAGATACCGTTGGAACAACGCCGGTATTGGAAACAGAAATTGACGCAATTAAACAAAACAAGGCTCCGATTTCTCGGAGCCTTGTTCTTGAGATAAGCCCCCTGGCGATGACTTATTTTCCCACCCCCGTTGGGGGGCAGTATCGTGGGCGCTGCGGCGTTTCACTTCCGTGTTCGGGATGGGGACGGGTGGTTCCACCGCGCTCAAATCACCAGGAGAGCGATATAGGTTGAGCGGGCCAAGAAAGGGTGGTCGCGGGGGGTGGATTCGAACCACCGACCTTCGGGTTATGAGCCCGACGAGCTGCCGCTGCTCCACCCCGCAACGCGACATTTATTGGCGCGGGGCCTGCGCTCAATTTACAAAGCGCTGCAATTTATCAATTGCAAGCGCCGGATTCCGCATATTCCGAGTCCATCTAACTGTTCCTCAAAGTGGGTCAGGCCCTCGACCAATTAGTACCACTAAGCTGAAGACATTACTGTCCTTACACCTGTGGCCTATCTAACCGGTAGTCTACCGGAGGTCTTACTCACTTGCGTGATGGGATACCTTATCTTGGGGCAGGCTTCGCACTTAGATGCTTTCAGCGCTTATCCTTGCCAGACTTGGCTACCCGGCGACGCGATTGGCATCACGACCGGCACACCAGAGGTCTGTCCAGCCAGGTCCTCTCGTACTGTGGCTAGCCCCCCTCAAGTATCCTACGCCCACGGCGGATAGAGACCGAGCTGTCTCACGACGCTCTGAACCCAGCTCGCGTGCCGCTTTAACGGGCGAACAGCCCGACCCTTGGAACCGCCTTCAGCTCCAGGATGCGACGAGCCGACATCGAGGTGCCAAACCTTGCCGTCGATGTGAACTCTTGGGCAAGATCAGCCTGTTATCCCCGAGGTAGCTTTTATCCGTTAAGCCACGGCCCTTCCACTCGGTACCGTGGGATCACTTTGCCCGACTTTCGTCCCTGCTCGACTTGTATGTCTCGCAGTCAAGCCTCCTTATGTCAATGCACTCAACGGCTGATTTCCATCCAGCCTGAGGAGACCTTTGGGCGCCTCCGTTACCTTTTGGGAGGCGACCGCCCCAGTCAAACTGTCAGCCAGGCATTGTCCTCTTGCGAGTTAGAGTTAGGAACAAGGCAGGCCGGTATTTCAACGTTGGCTCAGCCCGAGCTAGCGCCCAGGCTTCACAGCCTCCCGGCTATCCTACACAACCTTATTCCTTACTCAATGCCAAGGTACAGTAAAGCTCTACGGGGTCTTTTTGTCCTGCCGCGGGAAACCCGCATCTTCACGGGTCCTGCAATTTCACCGAGTCCATCCTCGAGACACTGGTCAAGTTGTTACATGATTCGTGCGGGTCGGAACTTACCCGACAAGGGACTTCGCTACCTTAGGACCGTTATAGTTACGGCCGCCGTTCATCGGGGCTTCGGTTCAGAGCTTGCACCCCTCTCCTTAACCTACCGACACTGGGCACATGTCAGCCTGTATACGTAGGCTTTCGCCTTAGCACAGACCTGTGTTTTAGTTAAACAGTCACTTGACCCAATTTTCTGCGACCCAAGACGCTTCGGGCGTACGCCTTACACGTCCAGGGCACCCCTTATCCCTAAGTTACGGGGTTAAATTGCCGAGTTCCTTCAGGATGGTTCTCTCGTTCGCTTGGGGGCACTTACCCCTGTTCACCTGTGTCGGTTTGCGGTACGGTCGTCCCAGGCCCTCGGGCGGGGTTTTTCTTGGCGGCATAGGGTCAGCGTCTTTCCTCGCGGCGAACCGCGAAGTCAGCCCTCTCCTCGGTGCAAACGCCCCAGGTTTTCACCCCGGAGCTCCCTACAAGAAGGCACACACCATGTCCAATGGGTATGCGGCGCTTACCTTTCCGCGTCCTCCCGCCTGTCAACAGTTCTGGAACGGGGCTGGAATATTGACCAGCTGTCCATCGGTTGTGCCCGTAGGCTCCCCCTTAGGACCGCCTTACCCTACGACGATCAGCGTTGCGTAGGAAACCTTGAACTTCCAGCGTCCAGGATTCTCACCTGGATTGTCGCTACTCATCCCGGCATTCTCTCTTCCCTCCGCTCCACCCGTCTTTACAAACGGACTTCGCTGCAGAGGGAATGCTCCCCTACCACTCTGGCTTACGCCAGAATCCGCGGCTTCGGTGACGTGCTTGAGCCCCGTTTATTGTCGGTGCGGAACCCCTCGACCAGTGAGCTATTACGCACTCTTTAAAGGATGGCTGCTTCTAAGCCAACCTCCTGGCTGTCTGAGCGATTCCACTGCCTTGCACACTTAGCACGTACTCAGGGACCTTAGCCTGCGGTCTGGGCTGTTTCCCTTTTGACAACGGCGCTTATCCGTCGCTGTCTCACTCCCGGGGTACCCTTCGCGGCATTCGGAGTTTGATTGGGTTCGGTAACCTCACGGCCCCTAGCCCATTCAGTACTCTACCTCCGCGAAGTAACTCCCGAGGCTGTACCTAAATACATTTCGGGGAGAACCAGCTATCTCCGAGCTCGTTTGGCATTTCACCACTACCCACAGCTCATCCCACAGTTTTGCAACACTGACGGGTTCGGCCCTCCACGGAATTTTACTTCCGCTTCAGCCTGGCCATGGGTAGATCGCACGGTTTCGGGCCCACTCCACACAACTTAACGCCCTATTCAGACTCGCTTTCGCTTTGGCTCCGGGGTTACACCCCTTAACCTTGCTGCGTAGAGTGACTCGCCGGGTAATTCTTCAATAGGCACGCAGTCATCCCGATAAATCGGGACTCCTACGGTTTGTAGGCGCATGGTTTCAGTTCTATTTCACTCCCCTTCCGGGGTGCTTTTCACCTTTCCCTCACGGTACTAGTTCGCTATCGGTCACCAGGAGTGTTTAGCCTTGGAGTGTGGTCACCCCAGATTCCCACCGGGTTCTTCGTGCCCTGTGGTACTTAGGTATGTGCCGGGAGCCGCCTGTCTTTCGCTTACGGGGTTCTCACCCTCTATGACCCGCCGTTCCAGGACGGTTCTGCTAGACAGTCGGTTTTTTACTCCCATGTGGCACACCCTGCAACCCCGCTGCGGATTGCTCTGCAACGGTTTAGGCTGTTCCGCCTTCGCTCGCCGCTACTAACGGAATCTCTTTGATTTCTTTTCCTCGGGCTACTAGGATGTTTCGGTTCGCCCGCTTACCTCCCCGGCCTTACGGCCAGGATGTCCCGATAAATCAGGACGGGTTCCCCCATTCGGGTATCCCCGGTTAAGCTCGCTAGACAGCTGACCGGGGCTTATCGCAGTCTTGCTACGCCCTTCATCGGCTCCTGGTGCCAAGGCATTCCCCATGCGCCCTTAGTAGCTTGACCCACCTTAAGGATTCAGCTAGATGGACTCGGAATAATGCGGAATCCACTATTCGGTTTTTAAAGCACTGGCACACCCCGCAATGAGCGGAAGCGTACTCACCGGTTGGGCAACACCTGAAACCGGCCGTCCGCTCAATATAACCCCGGCTCCATCCTCAGGTCAACAGGACAAGCGCCCAGGTTTTCCACACCGCCGGGCTGCAGGCCCCACATGTGGCCCGGCGGGCGTCATCAGTAGGTCCATTCAGGCGCCGCTGTTATAATCTCCTCTCTTGGGCCGGGTTCGACCTGTACTCGCCCTGAACTTGCAAGAAGTGGACCGGGTTGGGCTGCGCGGGCCAATGCCACGCGGCTGAAGGAGAGCAGTTTGCCGGCCTATGCGGTCATAGGCGCACAGTGGGGCGACGAGGGCAAAGGGAAGATCATTGATTTCCTGGCAGCCAACGCCTCGATCGTCGCCAGATACTCCGGCGGGAATAACGCCGGCCACACAGTCATAAATGATTTCGGGACCTTCAAGTTCCACCTCCTCCCATCAGGCGCCTGCTGGCCGCACACCACCAACATCGTTGGCAACGGTGTCGTCATAGACGCTGACGTCCTCCTCAAGGAGATCAGCGAGACGCAGGGGCGCCTGCCTCACAAGCTCAAACTCGCCGTCAGTGACCGGGCGCACCTGATCATGCCGTACCACGTGGTGCTGGACCAGGTGGAGGAGAAGCGGCGCGGCAGGGACGCCATTGGCACGACGGGCAGGGGTGTCGGGCCCGCATACGTGGACAAGGTGGCCCGGTCCGGCCTGCGCGCAGGCGAACTCCTCAACCCGGAGGACATGGCCCTCCGCCTGCCAGACATCGTGCACTTCAAAAACGAGGTCATCACGAAGATCTACGGCGGGACACCCGTCTCTCTCGATGAAGTGTTCGCGAAGGCCAACCGCTGGGCCGCGGAGCTTGCGCCCTACATCCGCCCTGCCGAGGACATCGTCTCCGGGGCGCTTTCGGGTGGTGAAAACGTGATCCTGGAGGGAGCGCAGGGCTCGCTCCTGGACCTCGATCACGGCACGTACCCGTTCGTAACATCGTCCAATCCCACCGTCGGCGGCGCGCTGACCGGACTCGGAATAGGCCCCCGCAGCTTCGGCGGCGTGGCGGGCGTCTACAAGGCGTATTGCACAAGGGTCGGCTCCGGGCCGTTCCCGACCGAGCTCAAGGACGCCACGGGAGAGATGATCCGCCAGAAGGCGAAGGAGTTTGGCACGACGACGGGCCGCGCCCGGCGCGTCGGCTGGTTTGACTCCGTCGCAGGCCGCTACTCTGCGCGCGTTAACGGCTTCGACTCCATGATCGTAACCAGACTGGACATACTGGACGGGTTCGAAAGCATCAAGGTCTGCGTGGCGTATGAGCTTGACGGCCAGCGCACCGAGCGCTTCCCGATCGACGCCGTGCTCCTGGACCGCTGCAAGCCCGTTTACGAGGAGGTCCCCGGCTGGAAAGGCACGACCTCCGGCCTGACCGACCCGGAGCAACTCCCGCGCGGCGCCCGTGACTACATCAGCCGCCTGGAAGAACTCCTGGGAATTCCAACAAGCCTGATCTCAACCGGCCCGCGGCGGGAAGAGACCGTGGTCATGCGCCCCCTCATGGGATAGGGCCCCGTCCCCGCCGTGAACAACACAGGCCCATCCCCCCTCCCTTCAAGGGAGAACACTAGGGGGTTGGGCCTGCAGTTTGCGGACAACTTCAATCCCCCTACCCTACCCGCCTGCACGCCGGGTGGGAAAGGGAGACGCCCGATCGCAAACAGCCGACTCTGGAACTCAGGCGTCGGGTGTTGTGAGAGCCTCCTGAAGAGGGCGCCGACCGTTTGGTTCAGGTCTGACTGCGTGACCCGAGGCGTCCCTAAGGGACCGTGACACTCTTTGCCAGGTTGCGGGGCCGGTCTATCGGGAGGTTTTTCGCCCGGCCGCAGTAGTACGACATGAGTTGCGAAGCGACAGTGAAGACTGCGGCCGCCAAGCCAGCCTCCACTTTTGGCAGGATGATGACCCGGGTGGCCACATCTTCCACATCATGCATGGGCGCATCGGTGAGCACATAAATGGGAGCATTACGTGCCTTGATCTCTCGCAGCGTGGTGAGCATGCGCATCTTGTGCGCATCGTCCGCGACGAGCGCAAGCACCGGAGTGTTAGCTTCCAGCAGGGCAAACGGGCCGTGCTTCAGTTCGCCCGCTGGCACACCTTCGGCGTGAACGTATGAGATCTCTTTGAATTTGAGAGCCGCCTCCAGCGTGACTGGTCTCGTCTGGCCTTTGCCAATGATGAACATGTTGTTGAACCGGGCCAGGTCCTCTCCGGCGGATTTGAACTCGTCAGCAAGTTCAAGAGTCTGCTGCACCTTGTTAGGGAGCGTACGGATGGCCTCCCGCAGGGACTTCGCCCGTTCGGTTCCGTCCATCAGCCGGGCGGCGAGCATGGCCATGATCACGAGTTGGGTCGTAAACGTCTTGGTTGATGCGACAGCCACCTCCGGCCCCGCCGTGGTGTAGATCACTCCGTTGGCAAGCCGCGCGATGCTGCTGTGGCGCACGTTGGTAACAGCCAGAGTCTTGAAACCGGCTTCCGACAGGCCATTCATGCCGGCGATGGTGTCGGCAGTCTCGCCAGATTGCGATATGGCGATAGCGAGGCCAGCGGAGGGACGGTTGAATGGGACGACTGCCATCTCGGAAGCTACGACCGTTGACACGGTGAATTTGCCGTTGCCAGCCATGAGGTACTCGCCCACCAGGCCCGCATGCAGAGACGTGCCACAGGCCGCAAACACGACGTGGTCAGGGTTTTCGACAGGTAGCCTGGGCAGGCCCGCGGGATAGGCGGTGATCGTGTCCCGGATGGCCTGGGGCTGCTCGAAGATCTCCTTGAGCATGAAGTGCTCGTACCCGCCCTTTTCTATCTGTGATACATCCCAGTCAATGGTGCGTACCAGCCGACTCACTTTCGAACCGTTGTGCCTGATATCAACCCCGGCGGTGGTGACAAGGGCCACATCACCGTCTTCCGGGTAGATGACCCGGTGCGTGTACGGCAAGATGGCCGGGGCATCAGACGCTACATATGTTTCGCCGTCACCAAGGCCAATCACCACCGGGCTTCCGCGCCGGGCAACGACCATGCGCCTGGTCGTTTGTTCAAGGACGACAATGGCGTAAGAGCCTTCAAGCTCCCCGGTGGCCGCCTCCACCGCCTCCACCAGTTCCGCTCCGTCGCTGAGTTTCTGCTCAATCAAGTGAGCGATGACTTCACTGTCAGTCTCTGAAGTGAAGGTGTGGCCCTGGGCTGCCAGACGCTCTCTGAGGTCCCGGTGGTTGTCTATGTCACCGTTGTGGACGAGGGCGATCTGCTTTGTACAGTCAAAGTGGGGGTGGGCGTTGCGCTCCGAGACGGCCCCTACTGTGGCCCAGCGGGTGTGTCCGATGCCCGTGCTGCCTTTGAACGGGATGTCAGCCCGCACCACGTCCACCGCGCCTACCTTCTTGAACACTTCTATGCCGTGCCCGTTCAGCACGGCTACGCCATAGGAGTCGTACCCGCGGTAAGTCACCCGCTCAAGCGAACTGAGCAGTATGGGCAGGGCTTCCCTCTGCCCGATGTATCCGACTATCCCGCACATCGTCTAATCTCCATTTCCGTTCCGACCCTCCCGTCCCACGAAGCCACCCTCACAGCGGAAAGGCAGAAGTGTTGGACAGCGGGCCGGCGCGGCTACCCCATTCATGTCCGGGATTTCCAATGAATGATCCGCCGCCGTGACCAGCGCGCATCTCACGCCGCCAAAGCCAGATCGTCACAGGTCTAGCAGACCAAGCGATGACATTCTGGCACGCCACGGTGAACAACGGTAGAAATGCAGTTCAAACAGCCGTACCCGCCATGCCTCTTCCTGTATTTAGTCACGCCGGGTCGGGCACTGCACATGCCCAATTTCAAGTCCCATGATGCTGCGCCATTGTGGCTGCCTCCACAAGCGTTGCCAGGCAACATCCGTGGCATGGAGGGAAGACTGATCTCGGACAGCGGCCTTGTGGACTTCGGCGTTTCTGTATTGAGATAGTCACTGGCGCCATGCCTAACCGGCCGAGGACTTTGTTTCAGCCTCCACGTAGCCCTCAGCCAGCATGACGTTCAACACGTCGCCGGGCTGCGTGTCCTTCGCGCTGTGCAGCACAGGCCCGTCTTTGATGCGGACTATGGCATAGCCGCGCTCGAGGATCTGCGATGGGCCCAGAGCATTAAGAGCGGTCATCTGAGTGAGGAGAGCGGCCCTCCTCGCGTCCATGACTCTGTCCGCTGAAACCTTCGCTGAACGCAGCAGGTCCTCGATGCGGCGGCGAGGCATCTCAATATCAGGCAGGCGGCTGTTCAGCCGGTCCCGAGCAAGTTCAAGCGACGATCGCGCATCCCGCACGAGGCCCTCCAGTTCGTCTCCGAGCGTGCGGGCATCCGATGCCACCTGACGGGCCAGATCTGCCCTGTCAGGCGCAACTATCTCCGCTGCTGCGGACGGAGTGGGCGCTCGTACGTCGGCCACGAAGTCAGCAATTGTGAAGTCAGTCTCATGGCCTATCGCGCTGATTACAGGGATGCGACAGGCGAAGATCGCTCTGGCGACTGCCTCTTCATTGAACGGCCACAGGTCTTCAAGCGAACCTCCGCCGCGGGCGAGTATCGCCACGTCCAGTTCCGGTTCGGCGTTTACCGCGGCGAAGGCGCTCGCGATCCCTGCCGCCGCCGTTTCGCCCTGGACCACTGTGGGTACCAGGATGACCTCCACAAGAGGGTACCGCCGCCTGAGGACGTTCAATATGTCCTGGAACACAGCGCCCGTGGGAGAGGTGATGACCGCAACCCGCTGCGGGAACTTCGGCAGAGGCCGTTTGCGCGCTGCGTCGAAGAGGCCCTCCGCCTCAAGCCTCCGTTTCAATTCCTCGAATGCCTGCTGAAGCGCGCCCGCCCCCACAGGGCGCACAGACTGGACATACAGTTGCACTTCGCCGCGGGCCGGGTAGAGCGATATGCGGCCGCGGGCGAGGATCTGTGCGCCGTCGTCCAGGTAGTTGGCTCCACGCCCAGGATGGAACATTACGCAACGCAGGGTCGCGCTGGCATCCCGGAGGGCGAAGTAATGGTGCCCGGAACCGGGACGCCGGTAGCCGGAGATTTCGCCCGAGACAGAGATATCTGAGAGGACAGGGTCTGCGTCCAGGGCTTCCTTCAGGTACGCGTTCGCCTGGGAGACCGTGAACACGGGCTCGCCGCGAATCATGCCGGGCTGCTGGAAGGACAAGAACGCCGCCTCACAGGTAGGAGGAAACTGCCGGGCGAACCATAGAGCCTCTCCGGCTCTGTCTGCGCCTCATCCCTGCCCGCTTACCCAGAGCTAGCCGAGGGGCGTTGTCATCTTGAGGCAGCAACCCAAGGAATTTGGGTGGAGTCCAGGTGGAATCCAATGGTAAGGGCCTCCCCAGATTCCGCCCTGTTGTACCACTCTGGTCCGGATGCCCTCTCTAATCGGCCCGGCCTGCGTACTGGCCAGTGCGTGTGTCCACGCGAATCTTGTCGCCGACGTTGAGGAATAGAGGCAGATTGAGCTTCAAGCCGGTATTTGTAACGGCGGGCTTGGTCGCACCGGAGGCTGTGTCGCCCTTGAAGCCCCGGTCGGTCTGGGCGATCTCCAGAGTGACGTTTGGTGGCAGATCGATGGCCAGAGGTTCGTCCCCGTACGTCAGCAGTTCGATCTTTTCGCCCTCAACCAGATAGAACGCATCTTCGCCCAGTTTTTCCTTCGAAATCTCGAACTGGTCGAACGTGGCCGTGTCCATGAAGGTGTAGCTGTCCGCGTCGCGGTACAGGTACTGCGCCGTCTTGCGTTCCGTATTGGCGGCCGTCAGTTTCTGGGAGGCGTTGAACTTCTTTTCAAGCACATTCCCTGTCTTCATGTGCCGCACCTTGAGCGTGAGGGTGGGAGGCGCCTTCGGTGCCGAACGGTGCGCCCATTCGAGGATCATGTAGACGTCCCCATCCAGCAGGATCGTCATGTTCTTGCGGACTTCGCCTGATGAAATAGTCACTTCGCCAGCCTTTGGAAATTGTGTCCCGTCATCGCCCTGTGGTCCAGTTTGCTTAGCCCTGAGCGGATCGCAGCCCGTGTTCAGTCCGCCCGTTCAAGATATTCGGCTATCCGTGTGTCAACCCTTATCTTCTGACCTGCGTTGACAAAGAACGGCACCTGCAGCTTCAACCCGGTCTTGGTCACGGCCGGTTTCGTGTTGCCAGCCTGAGTGTCTCCCTTGAAGCTGGGTTCTGTGTCCATGACTTCGAGGACAACAGTGGTTGGGAGTTCGATAACGACTGGAGAACCATTGTAAAAGCGTACATCGCAGGAGCCGCCCTCGACAAGATAGTGCACCGCTTCAGTCACGATGTCGCCGGACACGCTGAACTGTTCGAAGCTCTGGGAATCCATGAGTACCATGTCCTCCCCGTCCCGGTAGAGATACTGACATGGGCGCAGTTCGGTCGGGGCGGCGACGAGCTTTATATTCGCGTTCCATGTACGTTCCAGCGAGCGCCCGGTCTTCAAGTTCTTGAGCTTGAGAGTCATCGTCGGAGCGGCTTTCGGCGCCTTCCTGTGCGTATATTCGATCACACGCCAGACCTCATTGTCCATGAGGATTGTCACGTTCCTGCGGAGTTCGCCCCAGCTGACAGTCATCTTTGAATACCAACCCCTGTTTAAATGCCTCTCTCCCAGTGGGAGAGAGCGATGAACAAGTCCGAACTCAATAAACCGGAAGTGGAACCCTCATGAGGTCCTCTTGAGAGGGTCAGTTAGAACTTCATCCGCGGAGCCTTGCTCAAAACGCGCGCCCTGCCATTTTCGAGCACTACCACGTCCTCTATGCGCACGCCACCCCAACCGGTGATGTATATGCCCGGTTCGATTGTAAACACCATGTTTTCCTGGAGTTTGCCAGGGCTGCTCGGGCCTACTCCGGGGCTTTCGTGTACTTCCAGCCCCACACCATGGCCCAGGGAATGGCCGAAGGCGTCACCATGCCCTGCCTCCTGTATGACCTTGCGGGCAATGCCATCGCACTCCGCTCCCGTCATTCCCGGCCTCACCATTTCGATCGCGGCAAGCTGCGCCGCAAGGACAATGTCATAGACCTTCTTCGCCTGCGAGTCCGGCTTGCCCAGGACAACCGTGCGGGTGAGGTCGCTGCAGTAGCCCTGGTACCTGGCGCCCATGTCAATGACTATGGTTTGCCCTTCCCGCAGCACGTCGCTTCCGGCGCGGTGGTGTGGGCGGGCAGCGTTGGGGCCGCTACCGACAATTGTGTCGAACGAGATGGCCTCTGCGCCGCGTACGCGCACCGCCTGTTCTATGCGCCAGGCAACCTCTTCTTCAGTCATCCCCGGGCTGAGCGTCTTCTCCACCTCTGCAAAGGCCTCATCCCCGATCTGTATGGCGCGGGACAGGAGGTTGACTTCCTCCGCATCCTTGACGGCGCGCAGTCCAAGCGTGATGCCCTGCGTGGGCCTGAGTTGCGTGCCTGAAGGCAGGTCTTTGACATCCTTCATGGCCTCGTTGATACGGTCGAACTGGGCGACGGTGATGTGGTCCGCTTCAAACCCCACCTGCTTTGCACCGTGTTCAACGAAGAGCTTCGACATCCAGTCGAGCTTGCCGCCGATGCGGTCCACGCGGTAGCCCGGTGCCTGGAGGCCGGCCTGCTCCGTATATCGGAAGTCGGTGCAAAGCACTGCATTGGCCTTCGTCACGAAGAGCCATCCAGCCGTGCTGACGAAGCCAGACAGATAACGCCTGTTCTCTCCGCTGGAGATCAGGATGCCGTCAAGCTTTTCCTCTTCGATCTTTGCCCGCAAACGGTCGATCCGGTGCGGGTGTTTGAAATTCGCCGTCATTTCTTGTCTCGCCTCCCCTCTCCCGTCGGAGAGGTCAGAGGGTGAGGGCATCTTGAACTGCGGCCCCGTCTCGCGTCAGGGGCGTCCCCGCAAAACGGGACGCCCCTGATTGAGCACGTCTGTCCAGCGCAATAGCTTATCCCGGTTTCACAGTGGCTGCGAGGAAGTCCAGCGCGTACAGGTAGCCGCGCCACCCGAGGCCCGCTATCTGTCCCTTCGCGAAGGCGGCAAAGACAGAGTGCCGCCTGAACTCCTCACGGGCGTGGATGTTTGAAAGGTGGACCTCTACGAAGGGCAGCTTCGCATCGAGGAGTGCGTCCAGTACCGAGTATCCAACGCCTGTGAGCGCGCCGCCGTTGATGATGACGCCGTGCGCCCCTGCTGAGTTCGCCTGTACCCAGTCCACGACCGCGCCTTCGTGGTTGGACTGGAAGAACGCTACCCCGACGCCTAGCTCTCTGGCGCGCTTCGCGACTTCTTCTTCGATCTCAATGAGCGTCTTGCTGCCGTACTGGCCGGGGTCACGCCTGCCCAGATTGTTCAGGTTGGGTCCGTTGATGACAAGGATTTTGGTCATGGTGTGATCTTAACCTGTCCCGGCTGGTAGAGGTGACTCTCTCCACATCCCGACCCTCTCTCGCGCAGAAAGCAGCCGCGGAGGCAGATGGGATTCTGAGATGGTCATTTGGTGACCACAGGTGAAGGCGGCGCGGCGCCCGCGGCGGGCGAAGGAGGAAGAACTGGGGCATGGGCCTGCCCAGCCCTCGGGTGTGCGGCCATGTAAACCTTGCGCGCCTGCGCCGCGGAGACGTGGGTGTAAATCTGTGTTGTCGCCGGGCTGGAGTGCCCCAGCAGGTCCTGTACGACGCGCAGGTCCGCACCGCCGTCCAGCATGTGCGTGGCGAAGCTGTGGCGAAGCGTGTGCGTGTGGAATGCGGGGTCCAACCCGGCCGCGACGGCGCAGCGCTTGACCGTCTCCTGCATGCTACGGACCGAGAGCCGCCCGCCGGACTGGTTCAGGAAAAACGCATCCCCTGACCGGCGCGTCGCCCATAGTGGCCGCACATCAGAGACATAACGTCCCAACCACTCTGCGGCGGGCTTTCCGACCAGCGTGATCCGGGTCTTCGACCCCTTGCCTGTGACACGCGCCTCGCGAGCCCCAATATCAACCCCTGCCACATCCAGCGCCGCCGTCTCGCTTACGCGCAACCCGGCGGCGTAGATCAATTCCAACAGTGCCCTATCACGCACTCCTGCGGGCTTCTGTGTATCAGGGATCGAGAGCAGCCTGCCTATGTCCTCGACTGAAACAATTTCAGGCAACCGCCGTTCGAGCTTTGGCGCACTGACAAGATCGGTCTGGTCCGGCCCGATGAGATCCATGTCCCTGAGGAACCGATAGAAGGCCCGCAACGCGGACAGCTTGCGAGCCACGCTCGGCCTCTTGTAACCGATTTCGAGCAACCACGCCAGATAAGCCCTGAAGAACAGTCTGTCCGCCTTGCCCAGGTCCGTCGCGTCCCGCTTCTTCAGGAACTCGAAGAACGGCATCAGGTCGTTCAGGTAGTTGCGCACGGTGAGGGGCGCGAGATGGCGCGTCGCCCGAAGGTCAGCCTCAAAGTCCCGTACGATCTGCGCCCATGGCGTGCCGCGCAGCGAGTCCGCAAGGCCAGGGAGTGAAAGCAAGGTCATCCCCGCTCCTCCCGTGTGACCAGATGTGGGGCAGGCCGACCGCAGTGGACGCCTATACCGGCACAGGCGAAAGTTCGTCTTCGGCGCGGGAAGACGCCCGCTCCGGCGCGCCCTCTTCCGTTGCACCTTCCACCTGTTCGTGTACGCCCGAGTACTGACACTGTGTGCATCGCACACGGTTCCGTCCCGCAGAAATCAGCAGGCCCTCGCACTGAGGGCAAGGCTCCTTTTGAGGCCGTTGGCCCACCAGGAAGTCGCAGTTCGGGTAGCGGTTGCAGCCCCAGAAGGCGTTGCCTCGCTTGTTCTTGCGCCCGACAAGTTCTCCTTCGCCGCACTTCGGGCACTTGATGCCCGTGGGTGCCTGTATAGGCTTGGCGTTCTTGCACTCGGGGAAGCCAGAGCAGGACAGGAACTTGCCGAAGCGGCCGGACCGGATGACCATCTTCCGCTCGCACTTCTCGCAAACCTGATCGGTCTCTTCGACGAGCGCCTCCCACGGCACCCGCGGTGCGAGTTTCGCCGCCTCCAGCTTGATCTGGAAGGGTCCGAAGAACTCTTTCAGCACTGGCACCCATTCGGCATTGCCTTCGGCGATGGCGTCGAGTTTTGACTCCATGGCGGCGGTGAAGCCAGGATCCATGACATCAGGGAAGTTGACCGTCAGCAGGTCACATACGGCGAACCCGAGCTTCGTGGGCCTGAAGCGCGCCTTCTCACGGGTGACGTAGTCCCGTTCTGCGATTGTGCCCACGATGCTGGCGTAAGTGCTAGGCCTGCCGATGCCCTTTTCCTCCAGAGTACGAATCAGCATGGCTTCCGAGAACCGGGCTGGAGGCTGGGTAAACTTCTGGTCCGAGTTGACATTGCCCAGGTCCAGCGGCTCTTGCGCCGCGAGTGGCGGCAGCTCGCGTGAGTCGTCCTCATCGTCCTTTTCGTCTTGCTCTTTGCTCTCCATGTAGAGCGCCCGGAACCCCGGGAAGCGCATGACCGATCCCGTCGCCCTGACGGTGTACTTGCGGCCGTGCGGGGCCGCAGCGGCGATGTCCGCGGTGGTCTGATCCGTGACAGCGTCCGGCATCTGACTGGCAACCATCCGCTTCCAGATCAGTTCGTACACCCTGCGCTGGTCCGGGTTCAGGAATTGAGCGACGCTATCGGGCGTCCGCAAGACGGACGTCGGGCGGACGGCCTCATGCGCCTCCTGTGCGTTGGCGGACTTTGTCTTATAGATGCGGTGCTTGTGGGCGTACCCCGATCCCCAACGCTGCTTGATGTAATCGTGCGCCTCGTGGAGTGCAGACTCAGCCAGGTTCGTCGAGTCTGTACGCATGTACGTGATCAGGCCAACAGGCTCCCCGCCGCCTATCTGGACTCCCTCATAAAGCTCCTGGGCTATGCGCATGGTGCGCTGTGCCGTCATCCTGAACGACCGCGCCGCCTCCTGCTGGAGCGTGCTGGTGGTGAAGGGCGGCTGCGGGCGCTGGTGGGCCTCCCGCTGTTTTACATCTCCGACCACATAGGTCGAAGCTTCAAGGTCCGCCTTGATGCGGCCTGCGATCTCCCCATTCGGGACGCTCGCCTTGCCCTTCTCGCCATCAATGGTCTGCAAAGTCGCTTTGAAACGACGTATCCGAACTGTGGGGCCACCGTCGCCTGGGGGAACCGCAGCCATGCCTGGTTGCTTATCGAGTTCGACTGAGACTACCCAGTACTCCTCCGGCTTGAACGCCTCGATCTCGCGTTCACGCTCGACGATGAGGCGTAGAGCTACGGACTGGACGCGCCCTGCTGAGAGACCACGGCGGACCTTTGACCAGAGTATGGGGCTGAGTTCGTAGCCCACTATACGATCCAAGACGCGCCGGGCCTGCTGCGCGTTTACCAACCGCATGTCTATTTCGCGCGGGTGGTTGAAGGCGTCCTCAATGGCTGGCCTCGTGATCTCGTGAAAAACGACTCTCTTGAGGTCTCTGCCATCGCGGGCCAGATTCGCGGCCTCGACAAGATGCCAGGAGATGGCCTCGCCCTCGCGGTCGGGGTCAGTCGCCAGTATGACCGCGCTAGCTCCGGCCGCGGCGTCCTCGATTTCACCGATGAGTTGCTTGCGCCCGTCGGCGTTTACATATTCAGGCAGGAAGTCATTCTCCATGTCCACTCCCATTCTGTGCGGAGGGAGGTCTCGGACATGGCCCATTGATGCCATGACGATGTAGGCATCGCCCAGGAACCGGCCTACCGTCCGCGCCTTGGCAGGAGACTCGACTATGACAAGGCTCTTCCCGCTCATCTGGATTTTTGCAGTGCGCGTGGATTTCTTTACTTCAGATTTGTTTTCCGCCGCGGAGGTTTTTGCCGCCCGCGAACTCTTCACCGCCGCCGGACTTTTCTTCACCGCCGGGGTCTTTTTTGCCGCTGGGACCTTCTTTGTCGCCGGGGCTTTTTTTGTTGCTGGAGTTTTTTTTATTGCTGGTGACATGGGTTCTCTGTCTGTTGTCCGCTGGGAGCAGGGACGGCAAAGGCGCCATCCCTGATGAGGGCTATCGTATGGAACGGGCTGTGACCGGGCGTTCAGGGTCTGCTGCGAACTGCATTGGGCCGACCTGCCGGACGGTCCCTCGCAGCTCCAACACCGTCAGGGTCGAACTGACCTCCGCTGCTGGCAAGCCGGCTGCCCGCGCGAGGTCGTCCACGTGCAACGGGCCGTTTGCCAGAGCAGCGATGATCAACCGCTCGCTGGCACTGTTTTTAGGCCCCGTGTCAAGCGCGTCGCCGCGGCCGCCTACGGCGGCCGTTTTCCGGGGAGTGGTCTCGCGGGGATGCGCGGCGCGCGTGCCTGCATCCGTTCGCGAGGGCATGTCTGGCCCCGCGGCTTCGTCCGTCGGCTGTTGCACAACCTGTTTCAAGACGGCGATGTTCAGCTCTTCGAGAACGTCCTGATAACTCATGACCAGCTTCGCGCCCTGCTGGATGAGCCAGTTCGGCCCGTTGCTCTTGGGAGACAGTGCGCTGCCCGGCACGGCGAAGACCTCACGATCCTGCTCTAGCGCCCACTTGACGGTGATTATTGCTCCGGAGTCCATGTCCGCCTCTATGACCAGCACGCCCAGTGTCAGGCCGCTGATAACGCGGTTGCGCCGCGGGAAGTGTTCGGCCTTGGGCCTCATGCCGATCGGGTATTCGGATATGACCGCCCCGCTCTCTGTGATGCGGCGAGCGAGGGGCGAATGCTCAGGCGGGTAGATGCTGTCCAGCCCGCCTCCAATGACCGCAAGCGTCCTGCCACCCGCTTCGAGCGCAGATTGATGCGCGATGCCGTCTATGCCGCGAGCCAGTCCACTAGCCACGGTGACGCCTGCAGCGGCAAGGTCGTACGCCAGGCGGCGCGCCATCTCTTTGCCATACACCGTGGGGCCGCGAGTGCCCACAACGGCCACTGCCCGCTGATCCACGGCCGCCAATTCACCCCTGATGTAGAGGACGCTTGGAGGGTCGTATGTCTCGGCAAGGATAGCCGGATAGTCAGGCGAGCGTCTATGAACCGCCCTGACGCCATGCTTCTGGAGTTTTCCCATCTCAGCGTCAGGGTCAATCTCAGGACGCGCCTCCACAATTTCACGGAGTGTGCCGGAGTCCAACCCCGCCGCAGCGAGGTCGTCCTGGCCCGCTTTCCACGCTTCGGCGAGCGTACCAAAGCGCGCCTCCAACTTCCCGAACCTGACCGGCCCGAGCCCCTAGATGCGGTGGAATGCGACCCAGTACTTGAGATCGTCCATATATTAAAATCCGGCGCCTCCCGGCCATACACGAGGCGCGCAAAGTGAAGCCACACCGGGGCGCGAAGGATAACCGAAAAAGGAACTGATGAAGAAAGGGGGTGGCGGAGAGGGCGGGATTCGAACCCGCGATACCGGTTACCCGGTATACGCGCTTTCCAGGCGCGCCCATTCGGCCGCTCTGGCACCTCTCCGCGTGGAGGCCGATCACGTCGCGATGTCAATTCGCGGTGCTCCGGTGCACCCTTCACCACTCCCGGGCGCGCCATCACCGAGACGGGCGCAGCGGACGTGGCGGAGAGGGCGGGATTCGAACCCGCGATACCGGGGACCGGTATACCGGTTTTCGAGACCGGCCCATTCGGCCGCTCTGGCACCTCTCCTTGGACGAACACAGAAGTATAGCAACGTGAACACCGCTTGGCGCCCGCAGCGCAGGGACTTCACTTGACACCCAGAACATTCTCTCAATTAGCATGGGCACAGACACGACATGACCAGCCGTAGCTGATGGCTGGCTAGGATATGCGATGCTGAACTCGGTTCAGCATCTCTACAGTCCGCCCCCGGGCCACCTGAAAGGCCGCTAGTAATTTGAGCTCAGACGTGATTGGCATCATTCTCGCCGCGGGCCAGGGTAGGCGGATGCATTCGAAAACGCCGAAGCCACTACATCAGGTCTGCGGTGTGCCCATGCTTGAGCATGTTTCCATGGCCATGAGGGGAGCGGGGATCGGTCGTCTCGTGGCCGTCTCCGCCCCGGACACGGAGGCAGACCCCGGTTTCATCAAGGCCGCGGGACCCGACGCAGCTGTGGCCGTGCAGCAGTGGGTTGATGGCAAGCCACGCGGTACGGCGGACGCCGTACGCTGCGCGCAAGTTCACTGCCACGGAGGGAAGGTCGCGGTCGTCGGCGCGGGAGATATGCCCCTCATCACAGCAGAAACCATCCGGACATTGGTCCAACGCCACAGAGAGTCGAAAGCCGTCGTGACCGTCCTGACCGCCATGGACGCGCCCGTCGCTGGTCTCGGCAGGGTAATTCGAGAACCCCAGGGGACGGGTAGGCCCGTCGCTATCGTTGAGGAGCAAGACGCCACGGAGCAGCAGGGGCAGGTCAAAGAGGTCAACACTAGCTGGTACTGCTTCGACGCAGCGTGGATGTGGCAGGCGCTCGAAAGGGTCACGCCTTCAAAGGCGTCAGGAGAGATGTACCTGACGGATCTTGTCGAAATGGCCGTGCGGGAGGGCCGTCATACGGCCGCCATTAGCGTCGCAGACCCGATTGAGGCCTTGGGCGTGAACGACCGTGTCCAGCTTGCAAGGGCGGAAGCGGCGATGCGCCTGCGTACTTGCAAGCTGCTCATGCTCGGCGGCGTGACTGTGATCGACCCTGCCGCCACGTATATAGATGCCAATGTTCGTGTTGGCCAAGACACGGTCATCCAGCCCGGCGTCCACCTGCGCGGCAGGACGCTGATAGGTGCCGGCTGCCGTATCGGGCCAGGTTCGGTGATCACCGACAGCCAGATCAGCTCGGACTGTGAAGTCGGGCCAAACTCTATCGTGGCAAATTGCGAAATCGGCCCTAACTCGAAAGTAGTCGCATCATTCTGCGACGGCGCGAAGGTTGGCTCGAATGTGTCCATCGGCCCATTCAGCCGCCTGAGACAGGGAGCGGTCATCGGTGACCGGACCCGCATCGGCAACTACGCCGAGGTTAAGAACAGCAAGATCGCGGAGGATGTGCATATCAGTCACTTCAGCTACACCGGCGATGCGACGGTGGGCCGAGGTGTGAACATCGGCGCGGGGACAATCACCTGCAACTTCGACTCCGAGTCCGGTGAGCACTCAATGACGGAGATCGGCGACGGGGCATCCCTGGGTTCCGGGACGATGCTGATCGCCCCGAGGAAGGTGGGCAGGGACGCCGTGACCGGAGCCGGGTCGGTGGTGACGAAAGACATCCCCGATGGTGAGGTCTGGGCCGGCAATCCTGCCCGCCCGCTCAGAAAACGTTCAGTGAAGTCACGGCAATCCTCCGAAAATCCCAACACAAAAAAGATAGGTTAGTAAGCCACTCCCCTCTCCCTTCGTGGGGAAGGGGAAGGCATAGTGAAGTCTGAACCTGCCGTGCCAATTTCGAGACAGCTTCAGAACGTTGTCATGAAATCATGCGCATGGATTTAGGTCAGCACCCTCACCCTGCGCCCTCTCCCGACGGGGCATTGGTTTCAGGCCCGAGTCCTGCGCGTTTCTCCACTGACAGTTCAACCCATAGGAAGCAGACATGAACATTGGCATCGCGTTCGGGTGGCTAATCGCCATCGTCGCGGCGTGTTTCTACCTGGTCATCGCCGCGGTGATCGCCGCATTCGGTGACCGCGTCGCCGCACTACGTTTCAGCCGCATGGCGGAGACCAGCGAGCAACCCGGCGCCGGCACGCTCTATCTCTCCGCAAACGCTCTGATCTTGGGCCGCGCCCTCCAGGGCGCCGCGCTGGTGGCGGGGACACTGGGAATGTACGCAGGGCTGAACGATGCGTTTAGCGGCCCCGCCGGCGAGGCTGCCGGACTGGCCTCAACAGGGCTGCTGTCCGTAGCCTCCGCCACAGTCTTGCAATTCGCAGCGTGGGGAGTGGCATCAAGCTACCCGGTCAGGGCGCGCAGGCTGCTGGCTCCGATGGCAGGCTTGCTGCATGCGGCAAGCGGGTTCAGGTGGCTTGATTGGGCCGGGAGGGTCTCACGCCTGGGCCAACGCGAAAACGGGCCCCTGCCGTCGACGCCAGAGGCCGAGATGAGCCAGGCGCTCAAGGAGAATCTGGACCTAATCAAGGAAGCCAACATCCCGCTTCAGGGCGGCGAGATGCAGATGATCCGCGGCATTCTGCGCATGGACACAGTAAAGGTGCGAGAAATCATGCGCCCGCGCGTGGATATGATCGTCGTGCCTGTTGAGTCAACGCCAGAAGAGATGGTCGAGCGGATGCGCGTGGCGGGCCATAGCAAGGTTCCGGTTTATGAGGGTTCTCTGGAAAACATCGTGGGGGTGGTCTATGCGCGTGACCTGCTCGCATCACTGAAGGACACAGGTGACACGACCACGCACATCCGCAGGCTCGCGAAGCCTCCTTTATTTGTGCCCGAGTCCCAAAACCTTGACCGGCTCCTGCGTGAGTTTCAGGAACGGCGGTCCGGTATCGCCATCGTCGTTGACGAATATGGGGGCGTGTCCGGACTGGTGACTGTCACAGACCTCATCGAAGATATTGTTGGAAAACTGGAGGATGGCACAGGCACACCCCGTCCCGGCGTCCAGCAGGCCGCGGCTTCCGAGGCGCTGGTGGATGCCCGGCTTTCAATTGACGACTTGAACCAGGCCCTTGGCACAACCATAGAGCCGCAAGGTTTCGACACCGTTGGCGGGCTGGTTTATCGAGAGCTGGGCCGCGTGCCTATAAAGGGAGATACCGTCCACGTGTACGGGTTGATCATGACGGTGCAGTCCACTGTCGGCCGCCGGGTCCAGCAGGTCAAGGTGATCAAGCAAACCACCGCTTAGCAGCCCCGTAGCAAGCAAGAAGTCCGAACCCGCCGGGCCTCTTCTCCTGGAACTACGCCGTACCCACTACTGCCACCAGCCGGACGTGCATGCCAGTCCACGGCAAGCGTCCTTCCGAGCGCATTGAATCGTTCTGAGAGGTGTGGCTGGAGATCACCCACGGATCCCACGCCAAATTCCTACTGCTCTCTGCATGGTTCCCTGATGACGAAGCGACGCATGGCTGAGGCCGTAGGACAAGCCACCGCACAAATCAAAAGCGCCCCGACATCGTCGGGGCGCTTTAGTTGCCTGGTTTTCAGTTCCGATTAGTCGTTCGGGTTCTTATTGACGACGACAACTACACCAAGACCGGTCGTGTTCAAGTCACCGCTCGCCCGTATGGTGTGCGGTGAGCCGGCCGGAGTCATGGCTGCCGGAATCTTCACGTTGACCTGAAATGCGCCAGCCGGGTTTGCGGTAGCCGTACCGCTGGCAATCGCCAGAAGCATTACAGCGCCAAGGTCGTTCGTGGCGATCAGGCTGACCTTCTCGCCGGGTTTGAACCCGCTACCGGTCACCACCGCCAACGTGTCACCAGTTCCCTTCCTCTCTACAAAGAGAAGGGTGCCTGCGGCAGCGTCGGTAACCAGAAGTGCCGAAGATGAACCAGGAGCGCCAGCAGCACCAGCAGCACCGGCAGCGCCAACAGCACCGGCAGCACCGGCAGCACCCGTAGCGCCAGCAGCACCCACGGCACCTGTAGCACCCACGGCACCTGGGTTACCCGGCTCACCGGGGTTACCGGGTAGACCAGGCAGTCCGGGGTCACCGGCAGGTCCGGCCGGGCCCTGCGCACCTGCGCAGCCCGCAACTGCGACCATGGCTACGATCGCGACCACGAGGAAAAAGGCCTTAG
>SHXW01000022.1 GCA_009693115.1 Dehalococcoidia bacterium
CGGAATGTCAGGGAAATTAGGGGACATGCAGGGGGCCATGCGGGAGGCCCGTCACGGGCGGAAGGCGCAACGCGCTCCGTCCAGACATGTGACCCGTCAGGCACAAACCGTCAGAATACGACAGGTCTGCGGGCCGTGGGTGCGCCGGGGACAGGATACGGGCAGTTGTTATCTTAGCGGGGTGCGTCTTCCACAGCGGTTGCCTTCTCCACACCGCACCACTGCCCGGCCCAGTTCGGCGCACGTATACTCGCCCCATCCTCTCCTTCGGCCCGGCCCCCAAATCCCGGCGCGCCGGGGTCACCGCAATGAGCCGCCGTGTCCCTATTAGATGAAGTCAAACAGCGCGTAGACATAGTCCAGGTCGTCTCGAAGTACGCAGACCTGGACACCTCTTCGCGCATCCCGAAGGCCCTCTGTCCGTTCCACTCCGAACGCACGCCCTCCTTCGTCGTCTACCCCGAGTCCGGGACCTGGCACTGCTTCGGCTCATGCGCCACCGGGGGCGACGCCGTCTCCTTCCTGATGAAGAAGGAGAACATCCCGTTCCAGGAGGCGCTCAAGCGTCTGGCAGATGACCTCGGCATACAGGCCAGAGACGAGCGCGCCGGGCCAGCGCGCAACATTTCAGACCTGTACGAGGCGAACGAGGTCGCCGCCCGCTACTTCAAGGCCCGCCTGCGCGCTCCCGAAGGCGAGGCCGCCCGCAAATACGTGGAAGGCCGCGGTTTTTCGATGGAGGCGGCAGACAGGCGCGGCCTCGGCCTCGCCCCCTCCGGCCTGGAGTCCCTGGGCGGCCATCTGAAGGCACGCGGCGTGGATGCCCGCGCCGCCGTCGGTGCAGGCCTCATCACACGCGCCCAGGACGGCGCATGGCGGGACATGTTCCGCAACCGCCTGACGATCGAGATCCGCGATGCGCAGGGCAGGCTGTGCGGCTTCGGAGCACGCAGCCTCGACGGCTCAGAGCCGAAGTACCTGAACACAGCGAAGTCCGACACCTTCGACAAGGGCCGCATCCTGTACGGCCTGAACTGGGCCGCAGATACCGTGCGGACGACGGGCGAGGCGGTGGTGGTCGAGGGTTACATGGACGCCCTCGCAGCCCACGAGCACGGCATCGGGAACGTCATCGCCTGCATGGGCACCGCCATCACTCCGGACCAGCTCGAACTCGTGGCCCGCCTCGTGAGCAACCGCAACCGGGTGGGCCGCATCATCCTGTGCCTGGATGCAGACTCGGCGGGCCAGGAGTCCACCCTGAGGGAACTGTCCCAGTCCCACACCTTGTTCCAGACCGGATGGCAGAGCGCCAGCCGGCCTTTCCCGCCGTCAGAAATCAAAGCCGCCTCGATAGAGGGTGGCAAGGACCCTGATGAGGTGATCAGGGCAGACCGGGCGGCATGGGACAGGGCCATCGCCAACGCGGTGCCGTTCCTCCAGTGGATGATCAATGCCTATTCAGCCCGCTTTGACGTATCAACCCCCCAGGGCAAGGCGGCGTTGTTCGAGGCTGTGAAAGACCCGATCTACGCCGTCTCCAACACTTATGAACAGGACCGCTACCTGACCTCGCTGGCGAAAAGCATGGGCGTGCCCGAACAGCGGCTGCGCGCCATGCTCACCCGTCCGGCCGCAGGCCCTGCTGCCACGGCTGGCGAGGGGTCCCGCAGGCAAGCCTCCCCCCGCCGGACGCGCGAACGGGAGGGGCGCATCGCACCCTCTCAGGTCGCCGCCGCCCTTGAGTCATCGGGCCAGGACGCCATCGAGGAGTACCTGCTCTCCCTGCTGCTCCGCCATGAGGACCTGCGTGACTACGCCCTCGCCGTCCCGGACGAACATTTCCGTGACGCGGCCAACAGGGAGTTGTTCACACAGTGGCGCAGTTCGTCCCTAACGGCGTTACTGCAGGCGCCCCGCGAAGGCCCGCCGGGCGGTAAGATCGATCAACTGCTGTCCCGGCAACTGCCTCCGGCTGACCACCTCCAGCGCGTGGACGCCGTGAACCAGTGCGTGCGCCGCCTCCGGGAACGCCACCTCCGCATGATCAAGGGCCTGGAGGTAAAGGCGTTTTCCGAACTGGAACCGCTGTTGCCAGAAGGGCAGCGTGAAGAGCTTCGTAAACAGTCGCTAGACTCCAATTCCAGGCTCCGCCAGGTCTTCACAGGCCCCGGCCGCACCGGGACCAACAGGTCCGGGTAGACAGGGGGGGACGGACGGGAAGATGGCACGCAAGCTCACCACAGACAAACTGAAGGCGTCACTCTCCTCCGCAGATGACGCCGAACCGCTTGTGGACGCCGCCCCGGCGGGGGATGACCTTTCGCGCATGGCCATCTCCCGGGAAGGCGGCGCTTCTATGGAGGACGAGGCCAATCTGGACGGGGGCGACACATCATCAGACGCGCCCTCCCTGGACTCACCCTTCTGGGCCGGGCCTCCGCCAGGCATCGCGGCAGAGGCGGGTAGCTCCGTTGGGCCTGCTGACTCTGAACAGGCACTCGAGCAGGATGACATCACCGACGACCCTGTCCGCATGTACCTGCGGGAGATCGGCAAGGTCCACCTGCTGACGGGGCCGGACGAGCGGCTGCTCGCCCGTTCCATAGAGCTTCAACGCAGGCTTGAGGCTGTCGAAAAGGCGCTCAAGGTCCGCAATGAAGGCCGGCAGCCGACAGACGCCGAGACGGTGTCCGAACTCGCCACGCAGCTCGGGGCGCAGCAGAAGACGGCGGACTCGGTGGCAAAGTTCCTGGGCGTCAGCGCCCGGGGTGGCGTTACACTCGCCGCCCTGAGCGAGAACGCAGAGGTGCGCGCCCTCATAGACGGGACGCACAACGAAGGCCTGCTCCTCTACCTCTCGGACGCCTTCAACTGCTCGCAGGAACAGGCCATGCAGATGGTTGTGGACCTCTCCATACTCTCCGCGCTCGTCCCGCCGTCCCTGCGCGAGGCCCTGGACGAAGACCCGAGGCTGGAGAGGTTGCCGAAGCTCATTGCCTCGGAGGGCGCGTCTGAACGCTTCGCGATGTACGAGTTCCTGTTCAGCGCACACTTCACCAACCTGCGCGCCGAATCGGCGCGCTGCGAAAAGCACCTCGCGGAGGCCAACCTGCGCCTGGTGGTGAGCGTCGCCAAGAAGTACATAGGCCGTGGGATGAACCTGCTGGACCTGATCCAGGAAGGCAATATCGGACTCATACGGGCCGTTGAGAAGTTCGACTACCGCAAGGGTTACAAGTTCTCAACCTACGCCACCTGGTGGATACGCCAGTCCATCACCCGCTCAATAGCCGATCAGGCCCGCACCATACGCATCCCCGTGCACATGGTCGAGACCATCAACAAGCTGTTGCGCGTCTCGCGGCGCCTGGTCCAGGAGCGCGGCAGGGAGCCGACCACCGAAGAGATCGCCAAGGAGCTTGAAATAACGCCGGACAAGGTGCGCGAGATACTGAAGCTCTCGCAGGAGCCTGTTTCTCTGAGCACTCCCATCGGAGAAGAGGAAGACTCCCACCTGGGTGACTTCATAGAGGACAAGAACGCCACCGCACCCCAGGAGGCCGCCACCTACCACCTGCTCCGGGAACAGGTTGAGGAGGTGCTGGACACGCTCAGCCTGCGCGAACGAAAGGTGCTGCAACTCCGCTTCGGCCTGACGGACGGACGATCCCGCACACTGGAGGAGGTGGGGCAGGAGTTCGGAGTGACGCGTGAACGCATCCGCCAGATCGAGGCGAAGGCCCTCCGCAAGCTCCGCCACCCCACCCGCTCGAAGAAGCTGCGGGACTTCCTGCATTAGGGCATTAGGGCAGCAGGGTGTTAAGGCCGCGGCACGAACGCACCCGCACCGCCTGCTACCATCTCAGGCCCCGGGCACTGGTCCCGGGCGCGCCGCTCGAACGAGGAGCCGATTTTGGGGCAGTTTTTCATACTCGCCGCTTCCGATACAGCAGGCGTCCGCGACGTGCTGCTTGTTGCCGGGTTCGTTCTGGTCTTCTTTTTCCTGCTCTTTTTCGCTGTTCTGGGCATCCTCCTCTACCGGCAGATGAGCAGGCTTTCGAGCAGGGTGGAGTCAGGGCTGTCCCGCATGGAATCGGGCCTCGAGAAGTTCGAGAGCGCAGCGGAAACCGTGACCGGCCTCGCTGGCACTGTCAGCAAGGCGGTGGCTGGCATGGGGACACTGGGACTGGGCAAGATCATCGGCAGATTGTTTGGCGGCAGCGAAAAGGCAGAGGGCCAGCCCCCAGGCGAAGAGAAGCAGGGCCGGAACGACACAGAACGCAGGTAACTCTGCCGCACGCCGGGCCGGGCGCAGGCCTAGCCGGCCTCGGGCAGCTCCGCCCTCGGGTAAGACCCCAGCACCTTCATCATCTGCGTCATCTGCCTTATCTCTTCGAGCGCGGCTGCGATCTCCGGGTCCGAGCGGTGGCCATCTATGTCCGCCAGGAAGATGTACCGCCCCAGTCTTATGCCCGATGGCCGGGACTCGATCTTCGAAAGGTTGATCCCGCGCCTGGCGATCGGCCCCAGCGTCTTGTACAACGCGCCCGGCTCGTCACGCACGTCATAGCAGAGCGAAGTCCTGTCCCTGCCTGTCCTGGGGTGGTCTTCGGGCGCGAGCACGACAAACCGCGTGATGTTGTTGTTCGCGTCCTGAATGCCCTCGGCGAGGACGTTCAGCCCGTAAATGCCTGCCGCCCGGAGAGGCCCGATGGCCGCTGCTCCGGACCTCGTCCCGGCCTTCACCTCTGCGGCCGCAGCGGCATTGCTCAGCGCAGCCACCTGTTCAGCGTGGGGAAGGTGTTTCGCCAGGTAGCCCCGGCACTGACCGAGGGCCTGCGGGTGCGAAAGCACGGCCCTGACGTCCTCCACCCTCGTCCCCGGGGCGGCCATGAGGCAGTGCTTGACCGGCAGGAGTATCTCGCTCTTGATCTTTGCCCGTTTCGCCGTGATCAGGAAGTCCAGTATGTCCACTATCGAGCCGTACAGGCTGTTTTCGATCGGCACGACGGCCTCGTCAACTTCGCCGGACTCCACAGCGGCGCAGACATGCCCGGCCGTGGGGAACGGGACGAACTCGGCATCGGGTGCGTAGCGCGCCGCCGCCTCCTGCGTGTACGTGCCGGGAGGTCCCAGATAGGCGACCCTGCTTCGCCTGCCTTGTGGGGCCCATGGAGGACGGGTGGTCATGGCCGGGCTACCTGAGTTCAGTCAGGGCTTCCCACAACGTCTCTGCGGCGTCTGCGGGAGCGACGGCTATCACTTCATCCTCGGCCTGGAGCACCGTGTCCGGCTGGCCGGTCTGCACCTTGCCGTCCGCGCTCACCACCAGGATGACCATGCTGCCGTAGGGCAACGAAATCTCCCTGACTGCCCTTCCCACCGCCACTGACAGCGCCGGGATCTTTATACCCACCACTTCGCGACTGCCAGCGGCCACAGGCATGAGTTTGAGCAGGGGGTGCGCCGGAAGCGAGCCTGCCAGGTTCGCTATCAGCACGTCTATCTTGCTCACCACCGCGTCCACGCCCACGGTCTCGAACAGGCGCACATTGTCGGGCTGGTTCGCGAGCGCCACCGTGCGCGGCGTCTGCAAGACGCGCTTCGCCAGCTGGCAGGCCGCCAGGTTCTCCTCGTCTGATGGCGTGACCGCCACGAAGATCTGAGCGCGCGCCGCACCCGCCTCCGTCAATACAGCGACGGAAGAGGCGTACCCGGCCCGGCCCACGCTGCCGAGGTCCTCCTGCGCCCGCGCCAGCAGCGCGGCGTCAGGGTCTATAACGAACACCTCATGGCCAGCGGCGACAAGCGACGCCGCCAGCGCGGACCCGAGCGACCCCGCCCCTGAGACTATTACGTACACGCCCGTCCTCCGCCGGAACACCGTTTCGCCTGGGTTACGACCCGTACCTGCGTACCAGACACCGCCACTCCCTCTTTCCCCTTGAGGGCCGGGGAAAGAGGAGCGGAGCAGACCCTACACCCCGCCAAGCATCGCCATTACCTGCTCTATCTCCATCTGCGCCGGGTTCACCGTCTCTATTCCGGCGCCCCGGTAAATCGCGCTCAGGTACTCATCCTTCACGCTGCAGATCACCCGCTTCACCCTGTAGATCAGCTTGGCCTTCTGGGCGAGGAGTCCGTTGCGGACGTCCTGCTCGGCCACCGCGATGAAAAGCCCGGCCTCCTGGATCCCGGCCTTCTCAAGCACGTCATTGGAGGCCCCGTCTCCCTCGATCACCGTGATCTCGCCGGAGTCTATCCGCGGGCGCGGCAGCGCGTCGAACGTACGGCGGTCCGGGTCTATCACTGTGACCCTGTGGCCCCCTTCGGCCAGCCGTGCCGCCAGGGCCGCCCCGGCGCGGCCTGCTCCTGCGATGATCACGTTCAATTCGGGCCTGCCCCCTCTGGATTGACTGCACCGAAGGGTACATCTCCCCGGCGCGGCTCAATTATCGTTTGTGTTTCTCGGAGCCGGGCACCCGCGGTTCAGCCAGCACCGTTCTGGGAGCGTCCGCCGCGCGACAGGGCGCCTGTCACAGGCGCGCCCCGGGGCGAGGCGCGCCACAAGACCACCTGGCAGGGCGCGTGCTCAAGCACATAGTGGAGGTCGTCTGGCATGCGGAACACGCCGTAGTCAGACGGGTAGGGCGTGCCGATGACAAGCGCCTGCACATCCCGCATCGCCGCCTCATGGACGATGGCAGGCCCGATCTCCCTCGCCTGCACGATGTCGGACTGCATGGACTCTTTGGGCAGGTGGGCCGTGTGTTCAGCTTCCATGAGCGCCGTCTCGCCGCGGTCGGCCTCTTCAGGGGTGTCGGCGTCAACCGGCAGGGTACGCGGGATCCGGATGACATACAGGATGGTCAGGCGGCCCTTTGTCGCGCGAACCATGTCGGCGGCGAGGCTCACGGCACGGCCGTCGGACTCGTCTCCGCGCACCAGGACCATGACTCTTGATAAGGCCATTGCTGTGTCTGCCCCGTTGTGGGTGCGCGCCCCGGCCCCGCCCTTTCCGCACTGGAAGGGGCGGGAGGGGTCAGGACGCGATCTTCTCTACTAGGTCATCGCGGCCTGCGACAACAAGTATGTCGCCGGCCCTGAGTTTCTCATCCAGGTCAGGGCTGAGCGTAATGTCCTCACCCCTTTTCAGGGCGATGACCGCCACCCCATATTTGTCTCTCACACCCGAGAACCCCGCTTCCCGCAGGGTCAGGCTGGTGAACCGCTCCGGCACCTTGAGGCGGCTGATGCCGAATGCAGACGTCATCTCCATGTACTCGTCCACATCCGGGGCAAAGAGCGAGTGGGCCATGCGTACGCCCATCTCAGACTCCGGGTTTATGACGCGGTTGCAGCCTATGCGCTCCAGCGTCTCCCTGTGCAGTTCCGAATAAGCGCGGGCGACGACATATTTCATGTTCATGGTCTTCAGGAGCACGCTGACCATGATCGAGGCTTCAACGTTCGCGCCGACCGCCACGATGGCAATGTCGAAGTTGTGGACGCCCAGGTCGCGCAGGACGGACTCCTGCGTGGCGTCACCGCGGACGGCGTACGTCACCTCGCCCATCATGCCCTGGACCTTGGCCTCGTCCGAGTCAATGCCCATGACATCGTGGCCGAGCTGGTAAAGCGTCCGCGCCACGTTCGCGCCAAAGCGCCCGAGACCTATTACTACAACCTGACGTTTCATAATTTGTAACTATCCCAAAACAATCTCTGCTGCCGGGAGAGATTTGGGGCCCAAACACCCTCTCCCAGCGGGAGAGGGTTGTGGTGCGGGAGAGGCCCGTTTTTTTCTATTGATGTCATCCATTGACGCCCGCCGCTGGCGTTCCGGGATGATTTCTCAGCCGATTCTAACCCTCTCCTGTGCAAGCCTGTACGTTTCCACTTCCTCTGACCCCACCGCCATCCATAGCGCCAGCGTCAACGGCCCGAACCGGCCTATGAACATGGCCGCCATGATTACTATTTGCGCTCCGGTATTCAATTCCGACGTTATCCCGGTAGTCAGGCCGACGGTGCAGAAGGCGGAGATCAACTCGAACAGATGCCTGTGGAGCGGAAACTCGGGTTGAAGGCCGGTCAACAGGAGCAAAAGCACGCCGATGATGATCATGAAGGAGGCCAGCAGGACCATGGCCCTCTTTATGAAGATAAACGGGATCTCACGGCCAAATGCCGTCGCGCGCCGCCCCCCACGAATCGTGCTGACAACGGTTATCAAGATGATCAGCACCGTGTTGACCTTGATCCCGCCTGCAGTCGAGGCCGATGCGCCTCCCACCAGCATGAGCATCTCGGCGGACACGAGCCGGTCCTGTGTGGCGTTTCCATAGTCAATGGCCTGATACCCGGCCGTGCGCGCCGAAGCGGAATCAAAAATCGCCGCCGCCACCTTGTCCCCCGTCCCGACGTGCCCCAGCGTGCCGGGGTCGCGCCAACTCTGCGCCAGGAATACGGCCGCCCCGCCGATCAACAGGATTACGGTGCCAACTACCACGAGCTTCGTGTCCAGCGAAAACCGCGAAAACCGCCTCACGACCACAAGGTCTCTGATGACGAAGTAACCAAGCCCGCCAAGGACGATCAGGCTGGCCAGGGTCCCGAGCACCACCCAGTCATGTTGAAATCCTATGACGCTGTCCCCATGCACCACGTCATTCCGAAAGATGTCGAACCCGGCGTTGTTGAAGGCTGAGATCGAGTGGAAAATGCTGCTCCATGCAGCCTCGCCCATGGTGACGCCCGGCCATACGGAGCCGAAGACGTAAAAGCGCAGGAAAAGCGCCCCGGCGCCCAGGAGCTGGATCAACACGGCCGCGCCGACGAAGCCGAGGACCAGCCGCCTGATGCCGCCCATCTCTCCTCCGCCAAGCCCCTCCCTGATCACCAGCAGGTTCTGGAGGCCGATCCGCCTGCCCGCCACCACAAGCAGAAAGGCCGCTCCCGTCATGAACCCCAACCCGCCGATGAAGACGAGGATCGCTATGACCACCTGACCGAAGAACGTCCAGTACACCGCCGTGTCCACAGGCTGCATGCCCGTCACCGTGACCGCGGACACGGAGGTGAAGAGTGCGGTTCGGAACGGAGCAGAGCCCGCGGCCGTGTTGGCGGCGGGAGTCATCAAAAGGAACGCGCCGACCATGATGAGAGCCGCAAACCCGTACACAAGGCCCATGGGCGACGCCGGCCCCCGCACGGGCACCTTGCGCCGTTCGCTACGTATCGTCACCGGCGCGAGTTCAGACTGGCGCGGCCTGCGTACGACCGTGTCTCCGGGCTTGGGTTGCCAGGGCTGTTGCTGGCCCGGGCGGCCTGTTGTCTTCAAGGCGGCTCCCAACTGTCAGGGCGGCCCGGCCCACGTCCGGGGCCGCCTGGGCAATTCTAGTCCCGCCCCGGTTCGCGCCCGTACATGCGAACGCGCGCGCCACACCCGGTCTTGATAATTCACGGCGTTGTCCTGCTCTCCGGAAGGCCCTGTCCATTGACACGGCGCACCGCTTCGCTACGGCCAGATGCAACACATCCGGTATGCTCCCGTATACCGCTGCCGGTCCTGCGGCGGCACGAACGTCGTCAAGCGCGAAGTGCTTGATAAAGTCTGCGGGTGGCTGCGCGCAGATGACCGCCTCAAGCTGTATGGTGACGGGAGAAGTCCTTCAACAGGCCAGCCGTGTGACAGACGCTGCGGCGCCATGGGCTCCGGCCCGGGCCGACGCGCTGCCCAACCGACACCACAGGGTGATGGGCCACCAGCCCTGCTGGCCCCGAAAGCCATCGGGATCTGCCCACAGGCACAACCCCGGCACAGACCATCCCCTGTCCCGCCTGTCCCGGCCTGTCGGGGTTGCGTGAGCGGGCGGGTACACACCAGTAAGTGGGCGATGAGGGGCCTTACCCCATGCCACGCGTAATTGATTCGCCTGACAAGTTCATCGCCATCGGCGAGAACATCCACACTTCCCGCACCGTGAAGCGCGAAGGGCCGCGCACGGGCATCGCGCCGGATGGGCAGGAGGCGGTCACTTTCAAGGGCGAGGACGGCGAGACGCGCTTCCTGACCGTCCCGGAGCTTTTCAAGAAGAAGCAGCCTTATAAAGAGGGCACGCTAAAGCACTTCATGTTCGCCGTGTGGAAGGGCGTCCACGGCGATGCTGATGAGCAGGCCACCGGAGCGGCATACGTTCACTGGGAGGCGCGACGCCAGATCAGCGCAGGGGCGAGTTACCTTGACCTGAACGTTGACGAGGTGTCGTACAAACTCGACGAACAGAAACGTTCGATTATCTGGGCCGTCAACGCTGTGCAGCAGGTCTCGACATTGCCGCTGAGCATTGACTCCTCCAATGCAGAGATCATCGCCGAAGGGCTGGCCGCGTACGACGGCCGGGCCGGGCGGCCCTTGCTGAACTCCGTCGCGCTCGAACGCCTCAGCGCGCTGGACCTCGCGCTCAAGCACAACACGCTCGTCGTCGTCACCGCGGCTGCCGAGGCAGGCATGCCATCGAACGCCGCAGAGCGCATGCAGAACATCGGCCGCATCGTGGAGGCGGCCCTGGCAAGGGGCGTCCGCAAGGAAGACATGTTCGTAGACTGCCTGGCCTTCCCCATCTCCGTCGCGCCGCAGTATGGCCGGGACTTCCTGGACGCCGTCGCCATGGTCCGGAAAGAGTTCGGAAGCGAAATCCATATCACCGGCGGTATCAGCAACGTCTCTTTCGGCCTGCCGAAGCGGCGGCTGGTGAACGACACGTTCCTTCATCTGGCGGTGGAGCACGGGGCGGACAGCGGGATAATCAACCCCCTGGAGACGAGCGCTGCGGGGGCGTTCAGCATTGACCTGTCGTCCGGCCCGGTCAAGGTCGCTATGGACATGCTGCTAGGGAACGACGAATACTGTACGAAGTTCCTGCAGGCTTTCCGCGCCGGTCAGCTTGGCTAGAGGCTGTCCCGGCTCTGTCTGCACCCATGGGCAAACCATCCCCTGTCCCTGTGCGGGACCGGGTACCGGCAATGGCGGGTGGCGGGGCAAAGGGACCAGACACACACCACCACCTCATGTCCCCGTCCGTCGCTTCCCGGCGTGCCGGGGCCGAAATCAAGCTCAGTCACGGCGAAACTCATGATCATCACGCCGTACAGGTACATCGCCCGCTTCATAGCCTTCTGCGCCAGCAACTTCAACGAGTTCCTGGACAAGAACGGGCCGTACATGGCCGCGGCCATCGCCTTTTATGCCCTGTTCTCGATCTTTCCGCTCATGCTGGCACTCGTCACCGTGTTCGGTTTCTTCCTGGGCATAGAAGATTTCAACCAGCGGCTTGTTGAGGCTCTGGAGTCCCAGGTCCCCGTACTCAAAGAGAGCGGCGGCGTCATCCTCGAAGTCCTGAATAACATCTCCACTCAGCGCGTCGTGAGCAGCGTGCTCGCCGTTCTGGGCCTGCTCTGGATTTCGTCAGGCGTGTTCGGCTCCGTGCGCAAGAGCGTCAACACCATTTGGGGCATCAAGCGCACGCGGTCTTTTGTCCACGAGCGCCTGATCGACTTCACCCTCTTGTTCGGCGCCACGAGCATCCTCTTCGCCTCCCTTTATACGACTGTCCTCCTCGGCTTCGTCCAGTCAAACCAGAGCTTCATGGTCCTGGGCGCGCAGGCGTCCGGCCCTCTGGTATCGAGGCTGCTCGCCACGGTCATCCCGCCCATTCTTTCGTTCGGCGCATTCTTCGTCATCTACTGGTGGCTGCCCAACACGAAGATCCGCCTCCGGGACGCCGCCCCCACGGCTCTGGCAGGAGCGCTCGCGTTCGAGGCGGCAAAGCAGTCGTTCGTTTACTACCTGCGCGAGATCGGTGGGCCAAACGACATATACGGTGCAATGGGCGCGGTCATCATCCTGATGGCATGGGTGTACGTTTCGGCGATCATCCTGCTTGGAGGCGCGCAGCTGACGGCCCGGTACACGAGCTGGGTGGCCAGGGCGCAGCAGCACCGACACAACAGGTTGCTTTCTGCCAACCTTGAGCGTGTCCGGATGAGCCGGTCCCTGCCCGGTATCCACCCGCCTGCGCCTTAGAAAAACTCCCGCCCCACCCCCATCACCGGGGGAGTTTGTTCAGGGTGAGGGCGCCCTCAAAGAAAGGGCCTGCCAAAGGGCGTGCGTCACTGCGGCTCCCGCCGCATTGCCCACATGTGAGGGCCGCTTGAAGGCAGGTCCCCGTCCCACACGGCCCTGAAACCGAGTTTTTCATAAAACCGCACGTCTTTGTCAGTCATCGTCTCCAGATAGCAGGGCAGACGGGCTTCGTCCGCTTCCACCAGCACCGGCCTGAGCAACGAGCTGCCAATGCCCTGGTTCTGTCTGGCCGGTTGGACGAAGAGCAGCATCAGGTACCAGTGCGGGCCGGGAGCCAGACGTTTGCGCAGGCCCCCGCTCAGGTTGTCCATGGACGTGGACCGGCGAAGGCCCTCACTGCCCAGTGAGAGCGGCGCCCACAGCAGGCCCGACCGCACTAGCCGATAGAAGTTGAACTGCCCATTGCCCGGCGAGAGCCAGGCCGCAGCTCCCTCCGGCCCGCCCGCGGTCGTGTAGACCGCGCCGTAGCGCACCCCATAGGCAAGCGTCTTTTTTAGGTACGCCTCCAGACGCTTTTCCCGTCCGGCAGCGTCAGGCAGCAGCCAGCGGGACATCGGGTCGTCAAAAAATGCGCGCGCCGCGATCGCGCCAGCCTCATCGAGCTGGTCTTTGGTCAACAGGACGGGAGATGCCGCCGGTGGCGCAACGTTCATGCCGGGCTGTGCCTCACTAACTGCCTTCGATGGGCCCGGGGCTGTCCGTCCCTGTCCGGATTGATCCCCTTGATGCCCGTCATCCCAGGTTCCGCCCCTGACCGCAGCCAGGGGGAGGAATGACGCTCGCAGGGCGATCGGCGCTATGCCTTCCTCAACCCGATGGTCACGTTCTCGCCTTCGATGTCGTGGGACTCTGCCGCCATGTCCGCGGCGGGTGCCAAATGAGACACGCTCACCGCGAGTGTTTCCTCGCGCACGTAGGTGTCGAGCGCCTCAAGCGCGGCGCGGACAGCGCCGGAGGATCCGATGTACAGCGTTATGCGGTCGGAAATTTCAAGCCCAGCCGTTTTTCTCAGGTTCTGCACAAGGTGGACGACTTCACGTGCCGTGCCCTCCGCCTTTAGTTCAGGCGTGATCTCCGTCATGACCGCCGCCGCGTAACCTCCATCAGAAGCGACCGCGTACCCGGCGGGAGCGACCTTTTCGATAAGCACCTCGTCGGGCGCAAGTTCGAATTCGCCGAGCTTGATGGTCTGGCCGCGCTCGGCTGCCCCAGCGACCGCGGCCGGGTCCGCCTTCGAGAGCAACGCTCGTATCTCCGCCATCTGCTTCCCATACTTCGGCCCCAGCTTCGGAAGGTTGGGCTTTATGTTGTACGACAGCAGACCACCACCCGCCGATGCGCCCTTTGCCACGCCCCGCACCCGCTTGACGTTCAACTCGTCAAGCAATTGCGGTTCGATCACGGGCAGGTAGGCGTACTCCTTTGCCTCGCGCAGTTCGACGGCCAGTTCGGCAAGCGGCTGGCGCACCTTCAGCTTGGAAGACGCACGCGCCGACCGTCCCAGGCTCGCCAGTTTGATCGCCAGCCCTGTGCGGGCAGCAAGCTCCTCGTCTATGAGCGATGCGTCCGAGGTCGGCCAATCGGTCAGGTGGACGCTGTCCGGCGCTCCCGCAACCCTGCCCGCAACGAGGTTCTGGTACATCTCCTCGGTCACGAACGGGATGAACGGCGCGAGCAGGCGCGTGAGCGTGGTCAGACACTGGTATAGCGCGGCATAAGCCGCCGCCTTGTCAGCGTCGGACTCAGATTTCCAGAAGCGGCGGCGGGAGCGGCGTACGTACCAGTTCGAAAGCCGGTCAACGAACTCCTCCAGTTCATGCGCTGCCGCTTCGGGCCGCCACTCTTCGAGATGGCGCGTGACTACGCTGGTCACACGGTTCAGTTCGGACAGGAGCCAGCGGTCAAGCTCAGACCAGGCCGGAGCGCTGGCATCCCCTCTCCCATCGTGAGAGGGCGTCCACCCGTCTAGGTTGGCGTATGTCACGAAGAACGAATACACATTCCAGAGCGGGATCAGGAATTGGCGGCGCACCTCGTCGCCCGGCGCATAGCCGAAGTTGATGTTCTGCGCAGGCGTGTGGCGGCTGAACTGCCAGCGCATCACATCCACGCCCATCTTCTTCGCGCCGTCCTCGAACCAGATGGCGTTGCCCTTCGACTTGTGCATCTCCTCGCCCTTCTCGTCTCGCATGAGGGCATAGGTGAAGCAGGCCTTGAACGGCTCGTGGTTCTCCAGCGCGGTGCTCATGGCCAGGAGCGAGTAGAACCAGTTGCGGAACTGGCCGGGGAACGACTCCGATATCCAGTCGGCCGGGTACCACTCGTTCCAATGGCGCCTGTCGTGCCTGTACCCGAGCGTAGAAAACGGGACGATGCCCGCGTCCAGCCATGGGTTGCCCACGTCTTTGATACGGGAGGCCTTCGCTCCGCATTTCGGGCAGGCGACCTTGACAGCGTCCACCCAGGGCCGGTGCGGGGAGTGCCCGTCGAATTCGGCCCAACCCTCGACGGCGCGTCCCTTCAGCTCAGTCTCCGAGCCCATCACATCCACATTCCCGCACTCTTCGCACTTCCAGATGGGAAGGGCAAGGCCCCAGTAGCGCTTCTTCGAGATCATCCAGTCGTGCATGTTGCGGAGCCAGTCCAACTCACGGTCCAGGCCGAACGAGGGCACCCACCTGATCTTCTGCGTGACCTCGATCATCTGCTCCCGGTACGTGGTTGCTTTCGCCGTGCCGGGCGCGGCCTTCGCCGCCTCCGTTGCTGACAGCCACTTCCCGTCCGGGCCGATGAAGCCCTTGCCGTCCATGTTGATAAACCACTCAGACACCAGGCGGAACACGAGTTCCGTATTGCACCGCCAGCAGACCGGGTAGCGGTGCTTGATCTTCTCCGTCTTGTAGAAGGCGCCTGTCTGCCGCAGGGCATCCAGCACAGCCTCGTTCACCTGCGGGACGGCTTTACCCGCGAATTGTCCAAATGCGGGCCCGGTGACATACACCCCGGACTCATCCAGGGGCGCGATGACCGGGAGCGCGTTCTCCTTGCCTAGCTTGAAGTCCTCCGCGCCCGCGCCGGGAGCGATGTGGACGATGCCCGTGCCCTCCTCTTCACCCACGTCATCCCACTCGATGACGCGGTGCGCGTCCTTCGCCTCTGACGCGCCCGGCAGTCCGTCAAACGGACCGCGATACCGCCAGCCGACCATCTCGGATCCCCGTCGCTGTTCGATGACTTCGTATTCACCCTTCAACACTGCCTTCGCCCGCTGCGCGCCGAGCCAGAGTGTGTCGTCTCCGTTCTTTACCTTGACGTATGTGTGCTCCGGATTCACCGCCGCGGCCACGTTCGCAGGCAGCGTCCACGGCGTCGTCGTCCAGACGACGAGAGACTCCCCGGCCTCGGTCGTCTCTCCGTTGTGCTTCGAGAGGACCGGCAGCTTCACATACACGCTGGTGTGCGTCAGCTCCTGATAGCCCTCGGTCACGATCTCGTGCTGCGAAAGCCCGGTCCCGCAGCGCGGACACCACGGCATCACGTCCGTGCCCTCGTACAGCCAGCCGCGCTCGTGGCAGGCCTTCAGGAAGTGCCAGATGGTGTAGTTGTTTTCGTCCGACATCGTGTGGTAAGAACCGCCGGAGATGTCACCGCGCCGCTCCTGCTCATCCGTGTGCGAAGACGGTTCCCAATCCATGAAATAGCCGAGGCGCTTGGACTGCTCGGTCTGGACCGCGGCATAGTGGCGCACGCGCGCCTTGCACTCCTCGACGAACTTCGCGATGCCGTAGGCCTCGATGTCCTTCTTGGACTTGAAGCCCAGGTCCTTCTCGACATTCACCTCCACCCACAGGCCCTGGCCGTCAAACCCGTTCTGGAACCGCTGGCGGTAGCCCTGCATGTTGCGCCAGCGCAGGAAGAGGTCCTTGTACATGCGGCCCCAGGCGTGGTGGACGCCCATGGGGTTGTTCGCCGTGATGGGGCCGTCAATGAATGACCACTTCCTGGGTGACCTGTCATTCCTGTGCAGGTACCTGTCCACAATGCCCGCCTCGTACCACCACTTGAGCGTGCGTTCCTCGTTGGCGACGAAGTCCACCCTCGGCGCAACCGGCTCGAACGCCCCCTGCCTGTTCGGTGTCGTGGTCATTTGCAATCACCCCTGGCCAGCCCCGTGCCCCTTCTCCCAACGGGAGAGGGCGGGGCGTCGGCCTGAACCTGTCGAATCAGTGCGCGCGTAAACGTCATTCTGGATCCAGCCCTGCCATTGACAAGACTCTCGGCCGCCAGTTTTTTCCGCAAAACAAAAAACCCGCCCCTGGTCAGGGACGGGCCTCTTTCGGAAGCCGTGGTACCACCCTGGTTCCCTTGTCCTTTTGAGTGGAGCGAATAACCCGCCTCAAAACAACAAGGCTCTGTGTGCGGACGACATCCACCCCTCACATGTTGAAAGGGAAGGCACGCCCGCAGCCGGTCTAACGTCCGGCCAGCCCGGTCCAGCCTATTTCGGCGCTTCGCTCCGCCCTGTGCATCCTGAACCTGTCGAAAGACGCACAGACTTGCGAAACCCGCCGTTTCAGCCGGACAGCTCGGGAGTGATTTTCACGGCTTCGCCTGCGCCCGCTCGCACCTGGCCGGGCTCTCTCAGACAGACGCGCCGCCGTTACTCGTCTCCGTCAAAGCTGTTGACTCTTCGAGGTTATTCACAGCAGAGCGCGAAGTCAACCGCAGAGACCTTGCGGGAATTACGGGAAACGCAGGCCCCTACTCGGCTTCGTCGCACCCGTGAGGCGATCCCGGCACAGATGCCGCCACTATCCTGCCCAGAGCGGCTTCGAGCACCGCCACCTCGTCATCCGTCAGGTGACGTGCGAAGTGTTCGTGGATACCGCGAATGTGAACGGGAGCGGCGTTCTTGAACGCCTCCCGGCCTTCAGGTGTTATGACAGCGAAGATGCCCCGCCTATCCTCGGAACAAGCCTTGCGTTTCACCAGTCCGGAGGTTTCCATGCGGTCAAAGAGGCGAGTCATGCCGCTGAAACTAAGGAGCACAGCCTCGGCAAGGTCCTGCATACGCACCTTGCCGTCCGGCGCCTGCGACAGGTTCAGCAGCACCGAATACCAGCCGACGGGCATCTCCCGTTCTTCTTCCAACTCCTTGTTCAGCGCAACGGCAACCCCGGCGTGCGCCTTCAGGAAGGATTGCCACACGGCCATGCGGCGTTCATCCACGCGCCTCGGAGCATCCTGTCCAGTTGTTGGAGACATGCGCCCGATTCTAACGCGAATGGCCCGGCCTGTCTGGAATAGTTCCCCTCGCACCCTCCCCTGCGTACACTTGCCTCCCGGCAGGCCGCCAGGACTCCCGGCCTGCCCAGCGTCATGCGCCGGATTGGCGAGACTCCATTGAGGTGAACACCCGTGAGCAGCCAGATCAACGTCCTCGGTATCGCCGGCAGCCTGCGAAAAGGCTCTTACAACCGCGCCCTCATGCACGCCGCCTTCGCGGTGAAGCCTCCCGAAATGATCGTGTCCGAGTTCGACCTCGTCCATCTGCCGTTCTATAACGGAGACGTCGAGGCCCAGGGCGACCCCGAGCCGGTCCTCCTCTTCAAAGAGGCTATCCGCCGCGCCGATGCACTCCTGATCGTCACGCCCGAGTACCACCGTTCGATTCCCGGCGTGCTCAAGAACGCGCTTGACTGGGGCGGGCGAGACCCAAAGGGCAAGGGTGTCGTCACGTCACCCCTCTCCGGCAAGCCTGTCGGCCTGCTGAGCGCCGGAGGCGCCGCGGGCGCGATCTTGTCGCAGACCCACCTGCGCCAGATACTCGTCGAGACGCGGTCGAACGTGATGCCCCATCCGCAGGTTTTCGTGGCGATGGCCCGTCAGAAATTCGACGCCGATTTCCAGCTCACGGACGACCCCACGCGCCAGCAATTGACAGACTTCATGGCTGCGTTTGCGGTCTGGGCGCACAAGCCGAAGTAGCCACCCGGCATCTGTGGGATTCGCACCTACACCGTGTAAATTGGCTGCCTGCAACTTTGCCCCAGGGACAGGAGAGGGACATGCCCGTTCACAGAGTCATCGCCGAAACCTATTACAGGACCTTCTCACGGCTTTACCCGGTGCTGGCGCACATCAAGCCGGGAGACACGGTCGTCACGAAGACGCTCGACTCTGGCGGACAGGACGATAAGGGCGTCCGGCGTCACGTGGCGGGCAACCCGCTCACAGGCCCCTTCTTCATCGAGGGCGCAGAGGCAGGCGACGCCATCTCGGTCCACTTCTCGAAGGTCCGCCTCAACAGGAATTGGGGCTACACGTCGCTCAGGCTCGGCCTCGTCGCGCTCATGCCGGAGTCCATCGAGACCCTCCATTCAAGCAGCTACAAGATGGATCTCGTGCGGCCGGGCAGGGCGGACCTCGTCCCGTGGGACCTGGACGTGCAGAAGGCCACCGTGCGGCTCAGAGAACCAGCGAGCGCAAAGATGAGGCTGGAGTTCCCGGCAAGGCCCATGCTCGGCTGCGTCGGTGTGGCACCCGCGGGCGACTTCGCTCCCACCTCAGGGCCGTCCGGCCCGTACGGCGGCAACCTGGACTACAACGAGATCGCTGAAGGCTCGACTCTCCACCTGCCCGTGTACCACCCCGGCGCGCTGCTCTATGTGGGCGACGGCCACGCCCTTCAGGGCGACGGCGAACCGCTTGGCAACGGCATCGAGACTTCAATGGACGTGGAGTTCACCGTGGCTGTGCGAAAAGGCGCAGCGCCATCCGGCCCTCGCGTCGAGACGACGGAGCATCTCATCAGCATCGGCAGCCAGCCCGAGTTTTCCAGCTCGCTCAACCGCGGTCTCCAGATGGCGACGACGGACATGGTCAACTGGCTCGCTCAGGACTATGGGATCGAGCCGTGGGCCGCACACCTGCTCGTGGGCGTGCAAGGCCGGTATGACGTTGTGACCGTGGCCGGTTCGATGGCCCTCAAGATCGCAAAGAGGCACCTGCCGCCGCGGGCGTAACGGAGCGTTCTCCGCCGCCACGATGTCATTCCGAGTCCCGGCACGCCATCGACCGTGGGCGAGGAATCTGGGGCGGTGGGCGTTTTCGCCCTTTCCTCCCTCTCCTTCGAGGGAGAGGGAATTCGCCTAACCGAACGGGGCTTCGGACAGCTTCTCGTAACGCGCGCCCAGGCGGTCAAGGTGGCTGCGGAACAGCACTACTGAACCAACCGTGAACTGTGGCAGTTCTGGCGGCAGCTTCAGCGCAACCCACGCCTGCCCGGTCTGTGAGGCGACGAACCCCGGGACTTCGTTGTTCAGACGGCCAGCAGTAACGTGCGGTGTGAACTTCTGGCGGTCCGGCTCGATCTCCAGCTTCGCCAGCACGCCCTCGACACGGCCCTGAAGCTGAACGAGGTGCTGCGTGTCGCCCTCGAACCCAACCCACAACGCCCGCGGCGCTCGCGTGTCCGGGAACGCACCCGGCGCACCGGCGCGCAGCGTCAGTTTTGAAGACCGCGACGCAGCGCCCGCTAGTTCCTGCGAAATGGCGAGCAATTTCGACGGCTCTGCGTCACCCAGGAACCGGAGGGTGATGTGCATCGTGTCTGGGTGGACCCAGCGCACGACGTCAAATGACGCACGCGGCACCAGGTGGCGCAGCCCGGATATGGCAACCCGCACGGCCTCTGAAAGCTCGATTGCGATGAACGAACGCCACAGTTCGCCGGCGGGCGCAGCGGACACCATTTCCTTCAGCGAGAGTTTTTCCGGCGCGGCCACAGGCTCCGGCACCGGCGCAGCAACCGCTGGCACGCCCGGAGCGTCCGGGATGCTTTCGGATACCGGCTGCTTGAGTTCGGCAGCATCCTGCGGTGCAGCCGGGTGCGCGCCGCCCAGCCATGGGTCCCTGTCTGTGTGATTCATCCCTCGAGTCTAACCCCGGCCGAGGCCCGTTGATGCCGCTCGTTCTATAATCGGCGGACTTCCCACACCTTGTCTCGTGGTTCCACCCGCCCCCCGTGAACCTCCTCGCTTGCAGGGAGGGTGCAATTCAAGGAGTCCCTCATGGCCCTGCTCCTGTCCCGTTCAGACGTGATCAAGCTCCTGCCCATGCCGAAGGCCATCGAAGTGGTCGAGCAGGCCTTCGGAGAGCTGGCGAACGGCACGGCCGAGATGCCGCAGCGCACCGTATTCATAGACCCCAACGTCGGCGGGTGGATCGCCTACATGCCCGCCTACCTGAAGACCGGCGGCGCGCTCGGCGTGAAGGCCGTGACCGTTTACAAGAACAACCCGTCCAAGTTCAACCTGCCCACGACGCTGGCGACCATCCTCGTGCAAGACCAGAAGACGGGCCTGGTGCTGGCCGTGATGGACGGCGGCTTCCTGACGGCGATGCGCACAGGGGCGGTGACGGGCGCGGCGACGAAGCACCTGGCCCGCAAGGGCGCGCAGGTGGCCGGGATCATAGGCACAGGGGTGCAGGGCAGGACGCAGACGCTCGGCATGTGTGCGGCGGGGAGGTTCCAGACGGTCCTCGCCTATTCGATAGACACCGATGAGAAGAAGAAAACCTTCGCAGAGGGCATCCTGAAGGACACGGGGGTGCCGGTGAAGTGGGCGAAGTCGGTCGAGGAGGTGTGCCGCGAGTCGGACGTCGTCTCGCTGGCAACCACGTCGTCGTCGCCGATCGTGCAGGGCTCGTGGTGGAAGGCCGGGGCGCACATCAACGGCATCGGCTCGCACGCGCCGGGGCAGCGCGAGCTGGACACCGCGACGGTAGTGCGTGCAAAGGTCATCTGCGACCAGCGCGCAGCGTGTCTCGCCGAGGCCGGCGACCTGCAGATACCGGTGCAGGAGAAGACGTGGTCGCCTGATAAGATCCGGGGCGATCTGGGCGATGTGATCAATGGCAAGATCAAGGGCCGCCAGTCAGACGATGAAGTGACGCTGTTCAAGAGCGTGGGCCTCGCCATCCAGGACATTTCGTGCGCCGCTCTCGTCTATGCCGAGGCGAAGGCGAAGGGCGTCGGCACCGAGTTCGCGTTTTCCTAAAATGTCCCAGGATGTATTCGCTGGAGTTGCAAAGGCAGTCGTTCGATTTCGGCCTCCCCTCTCACGCTGACCCCCGCCCATTGGGCGCCCAGCTGGGAGAGGGACTATTTAGACGGACGTAACGGCAAATTCATATGAAAATCACAGGCATCACCGCTCACGAGGTGGGCGTCCCCATGCAGAGCACGCTCCTCTGGGCGTACTCGTTTTCCAACCACGGCTACACCGACCACGTAGCCATCGCGACGCCACGCACGATCATCGAGGTCAAGACCGACGAGGGCCTGACGGGGCTCGGCGAGGTCTGGGCGTCTAAGGCGCACATGGAAGGCCCCGTCGCCGCCTTCGTGAAGGGCCGCGACCCCTTCGACTGGAAGCGCATCATCGCCGAGGCGCCGCTCTCGGAAAAGGGCAACACAGGCGACCCGCAAAATCGCGCCGGGCTCGAATTCGCCATGTGGGACCTCATCGGAAAGAGCCTGGGCAGGCCCGTCGCCGCCCTCATCAACGGCGGCTATTACACACCGACAGTAGAGTTCGCGGCATACATGTTCTTCCGCGCCCCCGGCGTGGTAGAGCAGGGCAGGTCGAAGGGCGGCGGACCGGGCGAGGTGGACTTGGACAACTACGCCGAACATGTGGCTGGCGTGGTCAAGAAGTACGGTTTCCGTTCGGTCAAGCTCAAGATCGGCGTCTATCACCCGAAGGACGAGATCGCCGCCGTGAAGCGGGTGCGGGAAGCTCTCGGCCCCGGCCCGACCCTGCGGATAGACCCCAACTCCGCATGGGACCTCGAGACGGCCATCTGGGCTGCGGATCAGGTGAAAGAGCTCGGCATCGAGTACCTCGAAGACGTCGCTCGCGGCCTCGACAACCAGGCGCGCCTGCGGAAGGCGACGAGCCTGCCCGTTTGCGTTGACGGCTCGTACTCCCTCGACCGCCTCTCGCACGCCATCTCAGAGCAGGCGGGCGAGGTGGCCATGTGTGACATCTACGGCTCGGGCGGCATCGCCGGAGTGCGCGACTGGATGACCGTGGCGCGCACGTTCGGCCTTAAGACCTCGATGCACTCGGGTCGCTACCTCGGCGTCTCCCACATGGCGAAGGTTCATGCCGCGGCCGCCTCCGGGCCTTTCGACTTCCCCATAGACGCCCACTATCACCAGCAGTCGGACGACATCCTGAAGGGCGGCCTGCTCAAGTACGGCCCTGACGGCACGATGAAGGTGCCGGATAAGCCCGGCCTGGGAATCGAGTTGGACTACGACCGCATCGAGAAGTACCGCTACACGGACGCCCGCAAGAAGGAGTACGCCGAGTTCCACAGGATGCTCACGTCAAAGTTCGGCGGCTCCGGCAACCCCGGGGGCCCGCGCAGGCTCGGCTACGGGGACTACTCGCTCTTTCAGTCAGAGCACATCCAAAAGGGCGGCAAGCATTCGTGATGACACCCCCCGCCGCGCCAGGAGGCCCGTCTACTCCACGACCCTGACGTTCCCCTCACCATCTGCGGCCCAGAGCGCGTGAAACGGCAGGCCGCGACGGCGCAACTCGTCCGAGCCTCCCTGATTGCGGTCAAGCACGCACAGCGTGGCGACGACCTTGCAACCGAACTCCTGGATGGCATCGACAGCCATGACCAGGCTGCCGCCTGTCGAGATGGTGTCGTCAAACACGGCGACGCTCATTCCCGGCCTGACCGGGCCTTCGATCTGCTTGCCCGCGCCGTGCTTCTTGGCCTCGCCGCGTACGAAGAACCCGGCGAGTCCTCCCGGCGCACCGGGCCCGGGACTTTCCAGCCGGCTCCTCAGCACAAGCGCGCCAACGATCGGGACGGCCGCGACCGCGGGGCCGCCGACAGCCTCCGCACCGGAACGGCGCACGATGTCCAAGAAGGCGGCGGAGATCAGGTCCGCGCCCTCGGGGTCGAGCGAAAGCAGGCGACCGTCGAAGTAGTACTTGCTCTTCTGGCCGGAGGACAGCGTGAAGTCGCCGGTCTTAAGCGACTCCAACTCTTTGGCCCGCGCGAGCAGGCGTGTGGTCCATGCGAGCCGGGACTGCCGGGAGTGTGTCTGTGCCACGGTTTCAGCGATCCCTCAGTTGCCCCCTCTTCTTCAGAGGGAGGGCGGACACGAGATTTTTCTATGCGGCCAGAATGATATGCGGCCCAAACTGCCCCACTACCTGGACATCGCCGCGGCCGCACGCGTCGCGCCGTAGAGGCCATGCTCGCCAATATACCGCTCGACTGCCGGGGGGAGCATACCGGCGCAGGACTCGCCTGCGGCCAGTCGGCGGCGGACCTCTGTCGCGCTCACGTCCACCATGGGGCCTTCGATGAACCTCGCCTGGTTGCCAGGGTGTTCGTCCGGCAACTCTGACGGCCTGGGTGCCCCTGGCCTGCCCACAGCGACGAGGGTGCATCGCCTTAGCACGCTGTCTACGCGCGCCCACCTGTCGAGGTGCCTGATGGAGTCAGCGCCAAGCACCAGATAGAACTCCGGTCCCGGCCCGTACTGCTTGCGAAGGTCACGCAGCGTGTCAGCGGTGTAGGTCGTCCCTGGCCGGTCAAGGTCCACGGAGGACACGTCGAACCCGCGTTCTCCCATGGTCGCCATGCGCGCCATGGCCAGTCTGTCGTCTGCCGGGACAACGGGTCCGCGCGGGCGCAGCCAGGGACGCGGCGCGGGGACGAAAAGGACGAGGTCCAGGTCGAAGGCGTCACGCGCTGTGCGAGCGACCGCCAGGTGGCCTTCGTGGATGGGGTCGAATGTGCCGCCAAAGACTCCGATGCGCCCCGGCGCGCCGGTAGGCCGGCCGTCTGGAGGCGCTGGGTGTGCGGGTTTTGCAGGAACGTCAGACAACGGCGCGCCCTGAGTAGTGCCCGGCTCCCCTTCGCTTTTTCAAGGAGAGACAGGCGCGGAACCTATTCCCAGAGGAACTCCCAGCCGGCGACGAGAACCTTGTCCCCCTGCCTGACACCGAGTTGTTCCAATTCCTGGGACACCTTCATATGGCCAAGGCGAGCATGGTACTGGACACGCGTGGCCCAGTCATTCAAGTTGCTTCCCTTCGCAAGTCGGATGGCCCAGGGGTGGACGATCCTGAACACCCCCGGCTCCTCGATGACCGCGTTCGGCCTGTCCTTTTTCGGCTCCGGCCGCAGGACGGGCAGGTCCGCTGGCGTGGCGCCAGCCTGCTCGGCTTGCGCGGTTTGCTGGACAAGCTGCCACATCTGCTCGACGAGGGCGTCCATTCCGTCATGCGTGGCAGCGGAAACGTAGAGGACGCTCACGTCCGGCCCCAGCTTGCGGCGGATGCTGGCCGTCAGGGCGCGTCTCCGCTCCTTGACCCCCGGCAGGTCAAGCTTGTTGATCGCTATGATCTGCCGCTTGGCGGCAAGAGCGGGACTGAACTGTGCCAACTCGTTGTTGATCGTGCCTATATTTGCCAGCGGGTCGTCCGCAGAACCATCCACGACATGGACAAGCACGCGTGCGCGCTCGATGTGTTTCAGGAACTCGTGCCCCAGACCCGTCCCTGAATGTGCGCCCTCGATCAGCCCGGGGATGTCGGCGACGGTGAACCTCTGGATGCCCTTGCCGCTCTTCGGAAAGACGACGCCCAACACAGGCTCGAGCGTGGTGAATGGATAGTCCGCCACCTTCGGGCGGGCTGCACTGATGGCCGTGAGGGTGCTTGACTTGCCCGCGTTGGGCAGTCCTGCAAGACCGACGTCCGCCAACACCTTCAGGTTCAGGCGCAGGCGGCGCGTCTCCCCGTCATCGCCCCCTTCCGCAAGGAGGGGTTCCTGATTGATGGAAGAAGTGAAGCGGGCATTGCCCCAACCGCCCCTGCCTCCCTCGGCTATCAGCAGACGCATCCCGGGTTCAGAGAGGTCCCCCAACAGGCGTTCGGTCCCGTCATCCGACTTCTCCCATACTTCCGTCCCGGCAGGCAATGCTATGTCTACCGAAGCGCCATTTGCGCCATGCATGTTTTTCTGTCCGCCGTCCGTGGCTGGTGCCGCTTCAAACACCTGTTTGTATTTGAACGTTTGGAGTGTGTTCAGGTTGGCGTCTGATACCAGGTACACGCTCCCTCCATTTCCTCCATCTCCCCCCCAGGGCCCTCCCTTTGTGACGTGGGCCTCCCGACGGAACTTGACCTTTCCGTCTCCACCCTTACCGGCGCGTACTTCTATTACGGCTGAATCAAACATGGGAACAGTTTCTTAAGTGGATTTGCGTCTCCACGGTAGGTAACAGTAAGCGGTGTGGAGAAGGGGAAAACATAGTGGTGATGAGATGGAGGTAAATGTGACAGAAGTGGGAGAAAGAGACTAAAGGAGACCTGGACGCGTGGAGGAAGCGGGTATCAATGTGCAGAGGTTAGGAGGCGGGAGGGAGGATGGTCTGAACTATCCACAATAGCAGCAAGTTATCCACAGGCGGCTTGGCGGTTATCCACAGTGGCTACGAATAGGCGGTATTGGCCCGCCGAGGCCCACAGCTGACGGGGCGATCCTTCAACCGGATGCTCGGCAAGAGGCCTGCGCCCAGCACCGTTGCCCGGCGGGGGCGAGGAGTTCTCGTCTGGAGCGCTGGGCGAGTGAGTCTTGCACGCATCGCGCCACGGTAAACAGTTACTGCGCGCCCAACCTGGCCACGATCGCCTGACGGATGGCGTTTAGATCCTGCCTGAGCGCCGGGTCAGTTTCGATCTGTTCCTCAAACCGCTTCTGAGCGTAGAGGACGGTCGAGTGATCCTTGCCGCCCAGAAGCTCACCGACGCGGGTTGAAGGTAGGCGGCTCTCCTCGCGCAAGAGGTACATGGCGATACGGCGAGCGAGCGCGGTCTTCCTGTCACGCCGGACACCGCGGAGCATTTCTTCTGAAGTGCCAGTCTGTTCCGCGACCGCGGCGATGACCGTGGCTGGCGGGGTGGCTCTGGCCGGCGGCTGAGACAGGAGGCTCCGTAACGCCTGCTGCGCCAGGTCGAGAGTGACAGGCTGCCCGACAAGCTGCGAGTACGCGATGATCCGGTTCAGCGCGCCCTCCAGTTCCCGCACGTTAGTCAGCGGGCGGCGTGCGAGCAAGTCCAGCACCTGGGCGGGGACGCGTGAGCCCACGTTGTCCGCCTTGCCCTGGAGGATGGCATACCGGGTCTCGAAGTCAGGCGGCTGAATGTCCACCACCAGCCCGCCTTCGAGCCGGGAGATGATCCGTTCCTCCAGAAGTGACTTCCTTGCCGGCTCGTCGCCCGTCACCACCACCTGTTTTCCAGCCATGTGCAATTCATTGAAGGTGTGGAAAAAACCTTCCTGCGTCTGTTCCTTGGTGGCGATGAATTGAATATCGTCGATCAACAGGGCATCAGCGCCGCGATAGCGTTCGCGGAACTGTTCGGCGGACCCCTCTCGAATCGCCTTGATGTACTCGTTCGTGAACCGCTCGGACGAGACGTACATCACCCGCAGGCCCTTGGAGATGAGCCTGTGACCGATGGCCTGCATCAGGTGGGTCTTGCCCAGGCCGACGGCTGAGTAGAGGTAGAGCGGGTTATAGACCTTGCCGGGCTCTTCGGCCACCTTCATCGCGGCGGCGGCGGCAAGCCGGTTGGAAGGTCCGACGACGAAGGTGTCGAACGTCAGGTTGGGCCTGAACGCTCCTCCGCCCGCAGTCGAGTAAATGGAAGGGGCGGCCTGCGTACGGACCGGAGATGCGGTGGTGGCATAAGTGGGTGTCCGGGCGGGAGAGCGCTCCTGCGACGTGCCCGAAACCAGGAACTCTACGCTGACCTGTCTCTTCGCCACGCGCTCCAGGACGCGCGTCACTGTGGATGCGAGCCGCTTCTCCAGCATCTCCGCGACAAATGCGCTGGGGGTGGACACGGTGAGAGAATCACCCTCGAGGCTGATGCCCTGTGTGTCCCGCAACCATGTCTGGAACTGAGGCCTGGGGATTTCAAGCTGTAGTTGGCCTAGGACAGCTGCCCACAGCTGGCCCGGTGATTCGGTGGAGTGCACTATGTCCTCGGAGGGAGAACAGCCCCTACACCAGGCGTCGCCTGGCTTCGAAACTGAGTTTGTAAAACCGGATTGCCGTGGGACGGGACCAGCATCGGCGCGCCTGTTCCACGGAATAAACTTGCAGACGGCAACAGTAACATGCCCGTCTCTGGGAAATGCAAGACCCCCTGCCACGAAAACTGGCCCGAAAGCAGACGACTTTCTACCTTCTCACGATGAAATTGCGCAGGCCGTACTCGCGAGAACGAGCGTTCGGTGGCATGCGGCTACGGTTTCCCCCGGCCGCGCGCAAGCCGGGCCTTCGCATTTCTCCTTAGAGACGGACGTACAGCCAGCGGCCTGGGCCCCTCCTCCCATGAACCTGTGACGAAGATGAGTTCAAAGCAATGAGGACCGTGTTTTTTGGCTCTCCGGTAGAGGCTATGCCTGCACTCAGTGCGGTGCTGGCGAGCGGCCATGAAGTCGCCGCCGTATATACCCAGCCTGACAGGCCGGCGGGACGATCAGTGGCGCCCGTGCCGACACCTGTCAAAGTTGGCGCAGAGCAAGCCGGCATACCCGTGCGCACCCCGAAAACGTTGCGCGACCCCGCCACCCAGGCTGAACTGAAGGCCTACGGTGCAGACGCGTTCGTGGTTGTCGCATACGGCAGGTTGCTGCCGCCAGAGGTTCTCTCCATACCCCGCCTGGGCGTGTTGAACGTCCACCCATCTCTTCTACCGGAATACCGTGGCCCCAGCCCGGTGCAGCAGGCAATACTGGACGGCGCGCCAGAGACGGGCGTGACGGTGATGCTTCTGGACGAGGGCATGGACACGGGGCCTGTCCTGTCGCAGCGCAGCGTGCGCCTCCAGGGAGATGAAACGGCGCCTGCGCTGATGGCCCGGCTCTTCGAGGAGGGAGCGCAACTGCTCGTGGAAACTCTAGATCGGCACTCGCGCGGCAATATCAAGCCGCAACCGCAGGAGGGCGCCAGTGCCACGGTGACGAAGCTCCTCAGCCGGGAGGACGGCGAGATCGACTGGTCCATGTCGGCAGCACATATCGCCCGCATGGTCCGGGCTTATGGCCCATGGCCGGGTACGCACACGCGCTGGCGAGGGCAAGTCCTGAAGGTATTGGAGGTTCGGGCGGTTGCCGAACATGCGGGGGAGCCGGGCGCGGTCTCTGTGCGAGGCGGCGGCCTCTACGTCGCCACGGGCGAGGGGGCGCTTCGGGTCCTGTCGCTCCAACTAGAAGGCAGGAAGGCAGCGACGGGGGAGGAGTTCGCGCGCGGCCACCCGCAGGCTGCCGGTAGCCGGGTGCCGTCCTGAAGCCCCCTCAGTAGAGGGATAGGGGCCCGTTACCGGCCCATGCCCCGCGCCATACCCATGAGGGCGCGCTTGCCGCCGGGCGTCGAGATCTTCTTCATCATCTTCTGCATCTGGAAGAACTGGTTCAACAGAGCATTCACCTGCGTCGGCGTGGTGCCTGAACCCCGGGCGATCCGGGCGCGGCGGGTGCCATTTATCATCTTCGGATCGCGTCGTTCCTTCGGCGTCATTGAAAGGATGATCGCCTCCACCTGGAGGATCTTGCGCTCGTCGGTGTCGCGCAGCGCCTTTGCCGCCTTCAGGCCGCCCATTCCGGGGATCATTCCCAGGATGTCTGTCAGTGGCCCCATCTTCTTGACGGCCTGGAACTGCTGGAGCAGGTCGTTCATGTCGAACTGGTTCTTGCGGATACGCTCTTCGAGCTTGCGGGACTCCGTGGAGTCGAACTGCGTCTGCGCCTTTTCTATGAGGGTCTGGACATCACCCATGCCCAGGATGCGGGAGGCGATGCGGTCCGGGAAGAACTCTTCGATGCCGTCCGGCTTCTCCCCCGTGCCGATGAACTTCACGGGCAGGCCCGTGACGGCGCGCATCGAGAGTGCCGCGCCGCCGCGGGCATCGCCATCCATCTTCGTGATGATGATCCCTGACAGGCTGAGGCGGCGGTGGAACTCGGAACCGGAGCGCACGGCGTCCTGGCCGGTCATGGCGTCCACAACAAGGAGCGTCTCGACCGGGCGCACGGCGTCCCGAATCTGCTCGAGCTCCTGCATCAGTTCATCGTCAATGTGCAGGCGGCCGCCTGTGTCCAGAATGAGCCAGAAGGCCTCCTGTCTGCGCGCCTCCTCCAGGGCGCGCTTCGCCACTTCCACTGTGGAGGCGCCTCCCGGGGGCTCATGGTAGACCGGCACATCTATCTGCCTGCCGAGCTGAACGAGCTGATCTATGGCGGCGGGCCGACGAAGATCGCACGCGGCGAGGAGGACGGGGGGCGCGGTGCGACGGTCGGGGGCGAGATTTTTCAGGCGCAGGGCGAGCTTGGACGCAGCGGTCGTCTTCCCTGAACCCTGGAGGCCGACGAGCATGATGACGCTGGGAGGCTTGTCTGCGCGCCGCAGGCCGGCGATGAGGCGCGGCGGGGCAGCGGGGGTGGGCACCGCTGGCCCTTCACTCTGGCCCGCTCCCGCCGCGAGAGCGGGGAGAACGGCCAGCCCCTCGCCGCCGAGGACCTTCACAAGCTCATCTCGGACGATCTTGACGACGGTCTGGCCCGGCGTGAGAGAAGAGAAGACCTTTTCGCTATTGGCCTGCAGACGGACGGCGTCCATGAAGGAGCGGGCGACCTTGAAATCAACGTCGGCTTCAAGGAGCGCCAGGCGCACCTCGCGGAGCGCCTCGTCAATGTCACCCTCGGACAGTTTGCCCTTGCCGGATAGCCGCCCGAAGACCCCGGTCAGTTTGTCGGTTAGTGATTCAAACATGGGTTAAGTGTCGCGCTGGAAGAGGTGGAAGGAGAGTGTGCAGTTCACGCAGAGTTCCGGTCATCAGGCATCCAGGATGTGCGTCGGGCAACCCCTGTCAAGAACATTTCACAGGCCTGTCCGGCCGTCTCGGCAAGGCGCTTCGGAAGCATCCTGGGTCGCACAGGTGACCGCGCTCCTCCCGCTCATTTCAGTGTCATTGTTTTCAGGCCCGCCGGGACCTGAAGCTGTGCTGCTGTCAGGGCCTGTACGGACTTCGCGTCCCAGCCGGGGGCGGTCTCGCGCAGGACGAGGCCGCGACCCTCGGGCAGCACGTCTATGACGGCGATGTCGGTCACGATCATGGAGACACAGCGGCGGGCGGTGAGAGGATAGTCGCACTCCTCGACAATTTTTGCGACTTCGCTGTTCGTGAGGAGGTTCTTCTCCTGCGTGGGGTGAGGGGTGAGGGCTTCAGGGCCTCCGGGCGACCCCGGCCGACTACTCACACCGAGACCGTTTCCCGCAATAGAAGAAGGAGGGCGGGGCGCGGGGGCTTTGGCGGTGTGTTCCATGGCGATGATGACGCGCCGGGTGTTGGTGGCGAGGTCCATCGCACCGCCGATGCTGCCAATGCCACGCGTCGGGATCATCCAGTTCGCAAGGTCGCCGTGGCGGGAGACCTGGAGCGCGCCCAGCACAGTGACGTCTATGTGTCCGCCGCGGATCATGGCAAAGGATTCAACGGAGTCAAAGAAGGCCATGCCGGGCGAGCGCTTCGGGAACTTGCCTCCGGCATCCATGACGTCGGGGTCGCCCTCGCCGTCGGGGTAGTGCTCGCCGAAGCCAAGGATGCCATTTTCGGCCTGATAGCGCAGTTCAACGCCGTGCGGCACGAAGTTGGCACACAGTGCCGGGATTCCTATGCCGAGGTTTACCGTGGCGCCGTCGGGGAGTTCCCGCGCGACGCGGCGGGCGATGTCTTGTCTTGTCAGGCGCGGCGCGGGGTCAGGCATGGTCGCTCCAGAAAGAGGTCACGGCCTGCGAAAACCATTGCGGTGCCGGCCTTGTCCAGACAAGGGATAACGGTTCTTTGCTTCATGCAGCGTCCCTGCAGGCCGGGACCCGGGATGTCATCCTGCTGGCGCGGAACGTTCACGGCAACGGGTCTCCGGGGTCACGGACGACGATGCGGTCTACGTACACCCCCGGCGTGCCGATGCGTTCCGGGTCAAGGCCGCCGGACGGGACAACCTCATCCACCTCGGCGATGACCACCTTTGCCGCGGTCGCCATTGCAGGGTTGAAGGCGCGCGACGTGCCAACATACATCAGGTTGCCATGGGCGTCGGCCATTTTCGCGCGGACCAGGGCGAAATCGGCGGGCAACGCGTATTCGAGCAGGTGTTCGCGACCATTGAAGATGCGCACCTCCCTGCCCTTCGCTACTGGCGTGCCTGCACCGGTGGGCGTGTAGAAGGCGGCGATGCCCGCGCCAGCGGCGCGAATGCGCTCGATGAGTGTGCCCTGTGGAACGATATCGACCTCCGCTCTCCCTTCACGCCACGCCTTCTCTATTTCCGACACCAGGTTTGGCGAGCCTGTCACAGGGAATGAGCAGATGATCCTGTTCGCCTGCCCCGATGCGAAGAAAATGCCCTGGTCAATGGGGTCGAGGCCCTTCGGCCAGCCGTAGCCTGTCAGTTTGGAAATCCCGGCGACGTTGCCTATGAGCGTCAGGTTTTTCACCCCATGGTCACGCAAGGCGAGCATGAGGCGCGTGGGCTGGCCACCGGCGCCGCCGAAGCCGCCGATCATGACCGTCGCGCCGTCCGGGATATCCGCGACGGCGTCCCTGAATGTCCTCACTAGCTTGTTCTTAGGCACGGAATGGGATTCTAACGAAGGAACGCGGCCCGCGAAGCGTTGTCATGGCAGAATACCGCCGTGTTGACCGGCCACATGTCATTCCTGATCCAGGCCTGCCGGGATCAGGCGTAGAGCGCAAAACACCCCTTCGTTCAACCCTTCGGGAGGAGCCTGAAATGCCCTTCACGCTGATTGCACACCGCGGCTATTCGTCAGAGGCGCCCGAGAACACGACCGAGGCGTTCGACCTGGCCCTGAAGCACGGGTTCAATAACTTTGAACTGGATGCCCAACTTACCAGGGACGGCGAGGTAGTCGTCATCCACGACGAGACGGTTGACCGCACAACGAACGGGCACGGCGCAGTGCGGGACTTGACGCTTGCCGAAATCAAATCGCTTGATGCCGGAGCATGGTTCAACGGCGGGCCTGACGGTGTGGGCCTGCCCGGGTACGGGTCTTACGCCGGTGCGCGCGTGGCGACGCTCGCCGAGGTCTTGGAGCGCTACAAGGGCAGGGCGCACATCCACCTTGAGTTGAAATCATTTGAACAGGAGCTCCCAGGCAAGGTGGCGCAGGAGCTCAAAAAGGCCGGGTACGTCACGGCGGGCGGCGGGCACGCCCTGAACCCACCGGGGGTGACGGTCAGTTCGTTCCTTCCCCAGCAGCTTCACCGTTCCCGGAGACATCTTCAGGGCGTGACGCACGGGTGGCTGTTGGAGAAAATTACGCTTGTTGAAATCGCCCTCTGTGTGCAGTTGGGCCTGACTTCCGTGCCAGAGACGGGCGGCATCTTCCCGCGGGCGGGCAAAGTGACTGCCGAGGAGGTCGCCTGGGCGAAGGCGGCGGGCCTGCTGGTGAGGACGTGGGGCGTGGGAAGCATCATCGACCTGAAGCGAGCGGTTGATTCTGGTGCAACGGGCACGACAGTCGACTGGCCCGGGCGTGCGAAGAAGGCTCTGGGGCTGTGATGACGGGGACCCTGTCCGCCCCATACCCTCTGGCCGCTGGTGACGTTGCCCTCACCCTGATCAGCGGTCATGGGCGCCCGGCCGTGGGAGGGCACTCGTTCGGTACAGGCGTACACTCTCGCTCTATTGACCTCAGCTTGCGAGCGGCGCACCCATTTCCTATGAACGGATGACGGAGAACCCCACATGAAGATCACAGAAGTGAAGCTGCGCAAACTGACCGGGACGATGGAGACGAAGGGCCCGCTCTGGGAGGACAGGCTGGTCCAGCCGATAGACATCTATCCCGAATACCGCCAGCGCGGGACGGCAGGTTGGACGCAGCAGAAGGATCCCAACCACTACACCATCGTCGCCCATTTCGTGGAGATCAAGACAGACGAAGGCGTCACCGGCATCGGCGGGCCGATCACCGACATCCACGCCTACATCATCGCGAAGACCATCGCGCCGATCATCCTGGGCAAGGACCCGCTCGCGACGGAGCTGATCTGGGACCAGGTGCACCGCCTCATGGTCCACGGCCGGCAGGGCGAGTCGATGATGGCCTTTTCCGCTGTCGACTGCGCCCTGTGGGACCTGAAGGGCCGGTATTACAAGACGCCCGTCTACAAGCTCCTCGGCGGCCCTACGCGCTCCGAAGTGCCCGCCTATTCGTCAATGCTCGGCTGGAACGTCACCGACATGGGCCTCGTCCGTGAGCGCGCGCTTGCTGCAAAGGCTCAGGGCTACACGGCTCAGAAGTGGTTTTTCCGTTACGGCCCCATGAGCGGCGTGGAGGGCATGAAAAAGAACGTAGCGCTGGCGAAGACGGTGCGCGAGGCCATAGGCGATGAGGACGCGATGATGCTCGACTGCTGGCAGTCGTGGAACTACCCGTACGCTATCGCGGCGGCCGAGATGCTCAGGGAGTATCGCCCGTACTGGCTGGAAGAGATCGCCATGCCGGACCGCATAGACACATACGCCGAGATCAGGGCGAAGATCGGAATCCCTCTCTCGGGCGCTGAACATGAATACACGCGCTGGGGCTTCAAGCGGTTCATAGATGCGAAGGCGCTTGATTTCCTGCAGCCGGACATTTACTGGGCGGGCGGACTGTCGGAAGTGTTGAAGATCGCCCACTACGCCACGGTTCACGACCTCATCACCATCCCGCACGGACACTCGTCGCCCGCGGGCATCCACTTCTCGCTGGCCCAGTCGCCCATCCACACGCCGTATCAGGAGTACCTGGTGAAGTGGAACGACGTCCACCAGCATTTCCTGAAGAACCCTGTGAAACCGGTCAATGGCATGATCACGAGCAATGAACTGCCCGGGCTGGGCATGGATCTTGACCCTGCGAAGATCGAAAAGGAAGAGGAAGTGAAGGTCTAGGGGCCCGGGATGCCGCCGGCGACATTGGCTGTGGCTCCGGCCCGGACGTTCCGCCCTACTTAGAGGAGAGGCGCCTTGTCGGCGCTGCGGGTCAGCGCGTCGTCACTATCACGGCAATGCCCGCGAAGGTGAGGACCGCGCCGAGCAGGGCAGGGCGGGCCAGGCGTTCACGCAAGAGCAGGCTTGCCAGTATCAGAGCGAAGACGGGGGATGTGCTGGCGAGAAGGGCAGTAATGCCGGCGCTGGTGTTGGCAAGCGCGTAGTTCCAGGAGAGCGTCGAGCATATGTAGAAAACGCCGGCAAGAGCGAGGCGCACGCGGTCGGCCTTGACGGTGTCGATCTTCCGCATCCTGGGGGAGGCCAGGATGAAGCTGACAAAGAGTACGGCAGGCACGGCCTGGTGGACGAGGCCGTTGGTAAGGAGGTCCGACTCCTTCAGCGCCCTGGCTGATGCAACCAGGTCCACGGCCCACAGCAGGGCTGTCAGGGCCGCCATGCCCAATGCCAGCGAGAACACGCGGCGAGACCCGGCCACCCCCGTTCTGCTCTTCTTCGGGAGGGCTGCCCCGCCGTCACCTGCCGCCTGGGGCGCGTCCTTCGCAGCAGGCTGCGCGTTCAGTAGATAGAGGCCACCGATGATGGCGGCGGCCCCGGCGACGGTCCACGGCCCCGCGCTGTCACCAAGCAGCACGACGCCCCCGATCATGGAGAAGAGGATGTACATCCCGGAAGTCGTGGTATAGGTCGCAGAGACGCTCCCTTTGGACATGGTCAGGAAGAAGAGGAGCATGCCGGCGGCCCCGGCGACTGCGCCCCCGGCAAACAGGCCGAAGGCCCATGCCGGAGTCCGGAAGATGTCATCCATCTGTCCTGCCGCAGCGGCTATGACGAGCAGGGCGGCCCCGGAAACGGTCGTCAGGAAGGCCGAGACATGGATGGGTCGGACACGGCTGCCAACGCGCTTCGTCGTGACGCCGACTCCCGCCCAGCAGACGGCATCGGCCAGGGCAGCCATCTCACCGAGTGCCACGGGTCACCCGCCTGTCTGCCGTATCCCGCCCGCCCAGAGCGCAAATGAGACCGGTTACAACGCGCACCAGCGCGGACGAGCGCTTCACCCTCCGGCCACGACGAGCAACGTCCCAGCGGCGGCGATGACGGCTCCGGCTATCGCGATGCGGCCCAGCCGCTCCTTCAAAAAGATGATAGCCATGGCCACGGCGAAGATGGGAGATGTGCTTGCAAGCACGGCGGTAATCCCGGCGTCGGCATGCGCCAACGCATAGTTCCATGAGAAAGCGGACACAGCGAATACGGCTGCGCTCAAGAGCAGGCGTACCCAGTCGGAGGCCCCCGCCTTTGGGAAGGCTACGCTGCGGCTCATGAAGGCAAATGCCAGATACACCGAAGCGGCCACCACGTTCCGCATGAACGCACCTGTTATGACGTCCGACCTCTCGAGCCCCCACTTCATGGCGATCAGACCGAACGTCCACAGCACCGCGGTCGCCGCGCCAAGCCCGAGGCCCGCGAAGAGCCGGGCGGAGTGAAACACGGCGACGCCAGAGTGCAAGGATCCCACCCCTGCCATACCGCCGGCCGGTTCGGGCTTTTGGTCAGCAGCGTTCTTACCTTGCTTGATGCGCCCCGGCCCGTTGAGTATGTAAACCCCTGCAACGATCCCCGCCGCGCCAAGCACAGCAAGCAGACCGACGCTTTCGTGAAACACCAGCACCCCGGCCATGAGCGATAGCACGATGTAGAGGCCGGTTGTCGTCGTATAAGTGCCGCCCACGCTGTCTCGTGAAATGGCGGTGAAGAACAGGAAGGCCCCCACCGTGTTGAAAAGGGCGGCTGCGCCGAAGAACAGCAGCGCGGCAGGTTGGGCGTGGATGAGGTTACCGACACCGCCCGAGATGATGGTTACGACCAGAAAGATCGCGCTCGCAAACAGCGTGTGCGCGGTGACCACATGAATGGGCCTTACGGCAGAGCTGAGCGTCTTGGCAATGACGCCCGTCGCCGCCCAGACGACGGCGTTAAGCAACGCGGCCGCTTCACCCAGAGGCATGTTAGTGGAGAGTCCCTCTCCCCCATGGACCGGGCTCGAGTCGGAAAACGGGGCGCAGCGAGCGGACCGGAGAGCAACGGGGGAGGTCACTAATAATTCAAGGGCGGTGGATCGACCGCAACCCAACAGGTCATGTTACGCCGGGCGTGTCGTTGCTGACGCCCGCGATGCACACCCGGAGCCCTGGCGTGCCTGTGGCATCGGCGGCCGCGTCAGGGGTTGCGTCCAAACAAGGGCGACCGGGCAGATGCCCGGGCGCCAGGTCCGCGTATTCAATTGTCCATGCGGTGGCGCTCTGGGGGCCCTACCAGAGACCAGTTGGCCTCATGCCTGGAGAGTTGAAAATTCGAACTCAGAAATATCAGGCGATTTGATGGCGTGCGGGCCCCGGATGCGCCTCGAACGCCCGGTCAGCAAGCGGGCTAAACCCAGGTTCACCTGCCGCCGGGCGGCGGAATGTCCACGTTGAACACAACGTATAGCTTGTTCAAGCTCACAGAGCGTTTCTCCTCTCCATGGCACGGAATGTCGGCGAAGATCGCCCCATTCCTCCTTTCATTCGCACCCATGCGGTTCAGGGCCTGTGCGTGACCTAAGAGGCCTGCGCCAGGCGAGACAATTCCTGAGACAGATACGGCTCTTATTCACCGCCCCGTTCGTAGGGCTCGGTAACGATAAAGCGGCCGTGGACGTGCCACCCGCGACTGGGCGTCTGTACCGACGGAGCCTGAAGGGCAGGGCGCAGTGACGCGAGCACGCTGATTTTGGACTGCCAGGGGTCGGCCACCACCTCAAAGGACGTCCCGCAACCCATTCGGGGACACTGTCCCTGCCATCTTGGGGCGGAGGTGTGTTTTTCCAGAAGTCTTATGGGGGGCATGAGTTCCCTCCGTTCTGGCGAAGGCCCGCAACCACTTAACGCCATCCAGAAATTTGGTCTCCATGATCGATAACAGGTCGGGACTTGTTCTGTGCTCTGGCCCGTGCCCAACCAGACATCCAGATGGATACGGGACCTCACGTCAGTCCGCCGGTTCACGCGTAGGCGGGGTGCTCCTCAACGAGCGGAGACGGGCGCAATCCCATTGCCGCCAGCGCGGCCGCGGGCCTCAGTTCGCGAACCATTTCTATTCCGCGCCATGCAACCCGGCTATCCGTCTCGGCCCAGTCAGTCTGCAAACAGACGTCGTAGGTCCCTGGATCCGCCGGGTCGCCGCCGCCCATGCGTACAAACCAAGCCAGGCGTGCCCGCTCAAGGGCGGCCAGGGCGTCGGTCGCATCAGCCATGCCCACTCCCAACCGCTTCGCCATGCGTGCGACTCGCGCGTCCCGCCTTGCGAAGAGGCCGACGTTTACCACTTCCGGGAACCGTTTGAGCGTAAGGCTGCCTGCCCGTTTGACCAGCACGACATTGCCTTCACTGGCCAACTCCGCCGCCGTTTCGTAGACCGCCTTCACGTATTCGCCGTCAGATATCTCCCCGGGGGAGGTCCGCGTCCCCGGCAGATCAGCGTATGCCCCGGCAGAAGCGAGAACTCCGGCCGGGTCATATGAGTAATAACCCATCGTCAAAAACGCTGTCTCCAGAGTTGCAATGACGCGCTGCCACCGGTTGGAGAAGCTCAATTCCTTCCGCGAAACAGCGTCGACTGTCGCATCCAGCCGCCTGGCAAGCCGGCGGACGGCGAGGTGACGAACATAACGGGCGTTCAGGTGTCGGGCGAGCATCAGGCCTACTTCTGGCCCTCCCGCTCCCGCCTGGCCGCCTACTGTCAGGGTCAACATCATGCACCTCCTGGCTGATGGCCACCCCGCCCCGGCTGCGACGGTGGCGTGATCACGGGAGACATTCAGACCACTATTCGTTCGCAGCCCGATGCGAGGTTCGCCGTTACAGCCTCGCGGTGGACAGAAATGCCTACCCTAAAGGGATTGTGGCCGGATGCTACCAGTCTGCGGCGCGATTGGCAACGGTTGTGGGCCGAAATGCTATGTACTTAGGCTAAGATTTGCATCATAATATATGGAACTCGTAATATAGATATGGCGGTATTACGAAGATCGGTATCCGGCCGCTTGCGGCCTCCTCGGCTTTGGCAGGCGCGATCGTATGCAATTCCACCTGCGACCAAACCGGCGTGCTCCTCCAGGCCGGCATCG
>SHXW01000023.1 GCA_009693115.1 Dehalococcoidia bacterium
ACCTTCCTGACTGAAAGAACTGATCAGGCAAGCTGACGCAGCCGCGGGTCCAGCCTGTCCCGAAGCCAGTCGCCGATGAAGTTCAGCGACATGACCACAACCAGGATGACAATTCCTGGGATGACCACAAGCCACCACGCCGTAGTCACGTCATCGCGCGGCTGAGCATGGGTGCGACATTGGGTACTGCAATCGATACAACCGAGCCAAGCCAGGGGTTCGCCTATTAAATCGTGCCGACTCAATGCCGCTCAGCTATTGCCCCCACTCTGACGGCGCACGCCTTGAACTCAGGTGTCTCCGTGATGAAGTCGTAGGCGTCACTCGTCACGTCATTGGTGCGCGTCGTTTTCGGGAAGGCAAAGGACATGAACACCGTCCCTGCAGGCGACCTGTCAGTGACCTTCGCATGCACGTCAACCTGGCCTCTGCGCGAGGACACTCGCACAAGTTCCCCATCCTCAACTCCGAGCTTTTCCGCGTCGTGAGGGCTGATCTCAAGCAACTCGTGGGGTATGAGCAATTCGAAGCCCGACGCCCTGCCCGTCTGCGTGCCGGTGTGGTAGGTCGAGCGGCGGCGGCCCGTAGTCAACACGAGCGGGTACTCAGGGTCCGGCTCCTCCTGAGGCGGGATGTGATCCACAGGAGCGAACAGGCCCGGCATGTGCGAATCCATCTCGTCCTTGTGCAGGTACACCGTGCCGGGGTGGTCCTCCGTCGGGCACGGCCACTGCAGGCCGCCCTCGCGGTCGAGCCTGGCGTGTGTGATGCCACCGTAAACGGGCACGACGCGGCGCATCTCATCGAATACTTCGGCGGACGTCTCGAAAGGTTGTGCCCCGCCCATCTTCTCGAAGAGCCTCAACAGGATATCCACGTCGGTCCTGGCCTCGCCCGGCGGCTTCACAGCGGGACGAACGCGCTGCACGCGACGCTCAGAGTTGGTAAACGTCCCGTCCGACTCTGCGAACGCCGCTGCAGGCAGCACGACGTCTGCCATCTGCGCCGTCTCGGTCAGGAAAATGTCCTGAACGACGAGGAATTCGAGCGCTTTCAGGGCGTGTTCGGCATGATTGGCGTTGGGGTCTGAAACTACGGTGTTCTCACCCATGATGTAGGCAGCCTTGACCCGGCCGCGCAGCATCTGGTCCATGGCGGTGATCTTCGTAATGCCGCGGCGGGCGGGCAATTTCGTCCCCCACGCCTTTTCGAATTTCTCCCGCACCGCCTGTTTCTCCACCTTCTGGTAACCGGGGAGGTCGGTCGGGATGCAGCCGGAATCGCCTGCGCCCTGCACATTGTTCTGGCCGCGCAGCGGGTTCACGCCGGCGTTCATCCGGCCAAAGTTCCCGCACAGCATTCCGAGGTTCGCAAGCGACTGCACATTGTGTGTGCCGCAGGAATGCTCCGTGATGCCCACCGTGTAGCAGATAGCCGCCTTGCCGTGGTGCGCGGCATACTCTCGGGCTGTGGAGATGATGTCCAACGCCGGGACGCCGCTTATCTCCGAGGCGTACTCCGGCGTATACAACTCCACATGCTTCGCCAGGTCGTCGAAGCCCTCAGTCCGTGTACGGACATAATCGGCGTCGTAGAGGTTTTCTTTGATGATGACATGCGCCATCGCGTTGAAGAGGGCGATGTCCGTGCCGACCCTGAGTTGCAGGTGCCGCTTCGACCAGCGGGTGAGCTCGATCTTGCGCGGGTCAACGACGACGAGCGTGGCGCCGTTCCGCACCGCCCGCTTCATCCGCAGCGATATGACAGGGTGCGTCTCCGTGGTGTTGGACCCGGCAACAAGGATGAACTTGGACCCGGTCAACTCCTCGATGGAGTTGGTCATCGCCCCCCGTCCCACCATGACCGCCAGACCGGCGACCGTAGGGGCGTGTCAAGTCCGGGAGCAGTTGTCTATGTTGTTTGTCCCGACCGCCACCCGCGCGAACTTCTGCATGAGGTAGTTCGCCTCGTTCACGGCGCGGGCTGATGCCCAGCACGTGATGGCGTCAGGACCGTCGCTCGCCATGATCGCCTTGAACTTCGAAGCGATCAGATCCAACGCCTCGTCCCAGGTTGCCCGCCGGAAGACAGCGCCCGCTGCATTCGAAGATGCGTCAGCGGTCCCCGAGGTCCTCGAAGAGCCGTTGTGTGCGCCAACCGAATGCGGCGCAGGACCCCGCTCCCTCACCGAGCCTGTTCGAATAAGCGGGTACTTGAGCCTTTCCTCGCTCCGCACAAACTCCCATGAGGCAAACTGCCCTTTTACGCAAAGCGAACCACGGCTGGGAGCGGTGAAGTCCGGCTCTACGCCAGCGACCTGTCCGTCCTGCGAGAGCAGGTGAATCCCGCATCCGACGCCGCAGTACGGGCAGATTGTCTTCGTGCGCTTCACCTTGGCGGCGTCGGTCTTCCAGACAACTTTCCGATCCGTCAGCGCGCCGGTAGGGCAGGTGTTGATGCACTGCCCGCAGAATGTGCACGGACTTTCGAGCAGTTTGTTGTTGAAAAACGAGTGGACCTTGCTGCCCTGCCCACGCCCGTCAACCGTGATCGCCGCCGCCTGCTCCCACTCGTTGCAGATGTTCGTACAGCGGTAACAGGCGATGCAATAGTCATAATCACGCTGGATGAAGGGGTTTGGGTCGTCGGCCTTTTCCCGCCTTTTCAGAGGCCGGAAGCGGTCCCATTTCGCCCCGTACTCCTCGCAGGCGGCGTGCAGTTCACACTTGCCGAAAGAGTTGCAACGCGGGCACCCGGCAGGCGATGCAGTCTCCGATAGGAGGAGCTCCAATAGGGTCTGCCTGTACTCCCGCACCTCCTGCGTATGAGTTGCGACGCTCATGCCCTCCTGAGCGTTCCATGTGCAAGCCGCTACGGTCTGCTTCCGTCCGTCTACCTCCACTTCGACCAGACAGGCGCGGCAGGTGCCTTTGGGCCCCACGCGCTCGTCAAAACAAAGGGTGGGCACACGGAAGCCGGCTGATTTAACCGCGTCCAGCACGCGTGCTCCTTCAGCGCAGCCCGTGGCGATGCCGTTCACGGTTACGTTCAGGACCTTCATGGCCCTTGCCGGCCCGGCGGTTGTGACCATCGCCATGCCCTTTCATGCCGCGGATACGGGGACCGGCGGCAAAAGCGGGTGTGGAGCCTGTGGATAACTTTCCCGGCCAAATATATCCCCCGCAACCGCGCCCGTCATGGCTGAGAGTGCCGCGGCGTGTTGCCAGATTGTGCGCCCTCGTCTCTGCAAGGAGGCGGTCGGTCTCTTTGGAGACCGCTTCGCACGTCCCCTGAGGGCACCCGATCGAGGGGAAGGATATTTCGGGACAGCCCCCAAGACCTCCTCCCGACCCCGCGCTCGCGCGATCTGTCGGCGTCCAGGCGGCGTCCAGGCGTTTCCGCCACCGGTTGAGCGAGTGTCACACGAAGAGTCCTGAGCCGCAGACGGCGTCAGGACTTCACGAGTTTGGTATAGCGGCCGCCGATGAGCCACTCGACAACGAAAAGGTTGCCGTGCCCGTCTGCCGCGACACCGTGCGGGCTGTTGAACTTGCCCGGCTTCAGGCCGCCTGGCCGCACCAGTCCCCCGTCAGGCCCCTGCCGGTTCGGCCAGGCGGGAGGGTCTGTTGGACTGCCGCGTTCTACATCTGCGATAACCGGGTCCGCGCCCAGGTAGCCCACGAGACGGTCCTCCCGGTCGAGGACGGCCAGACGTCCCCGGAGTTCCGCAATGAACAAATAGTCGCCGGAAACGGCGAACGCGCTCGGGCTGGTCAGGAAATCCGCCCCGAACGAACGCTTGAAGCGCCCGTCCGTATCGAAGACCTGGACCCGCCGGTTGGTCCGGTCGGCGATGTACAACTCCGGGTCTGTCTTCCTCGTATCGGCGAACACCGCGTGCGGGCAGTTAAAACGCCCGGCCCGCCCCTCCTCGCCGTTGATGCTGCCCAGATAGTCTCCGCTCCCGGAGTACCGGTGTACGTAACTCTCGCCGTACCCGTCGGCTACCCAGACGTCGCCCGCTCCGCCGTGCCGCTGCGGAAACACCGTGACGGAGGTCGGGGAGTAGGTGCCGGAGCCGTACACGGGCAGTGCCGGCCGCGCCAGTTTCATGGCGACCTTCCCTGACAGGTGAAACTTGATGACCTGGCCGGCCCGGGGACCGGGCTGGTACTGGTAGCCAATAGCTGGGTCACGCTTGGCACCCGGATCGGCGATCCAGAGGAACTCCGTCGAGCCGTCCGTGGCCAGCGCCATGCCGTGAGCCTCGACTACGGGCGCGTCCCAAGACCGGACAAGCGCGCCACCGGCGTTGAACCCAAGCACCGTCGGGTCCCCCGGATGAAACGTGATCACCTCGCCATTGTGTGCGACCACCACGCCGTGGTGCGCCCAACCAAGCCTGCTGCTCTCAGTAACAGGGACTTGCGCCCAGGAATCGACCCAGGAGTACGTCAAGCCGCCAACGGTGATCTTCACGCCGGGTACTCCTTCGGTTTCGCCCTGGGGACGCCGAAACGGGGCAGTGGTGGAGACTTCTCCCTCACCCTGGCTCCCGGCTCTTCCAGTGCCCCTCCCTGCTGCCGGGATAGTGGGTTCCTACGGGTGCAGGATGACCTTGGTGTACCCGTCCTCACGGCGGTCGAACTTGCGATAGGCCTCGGGGGCTTGATCGAGCGGGACCTCATGCGAAACGACAAAGCCCGGCTTCGCCCTGCCGGAAATGATCAGGTCACGCAGGTCGGCGTTGTATCTCTTGACGTTGCACTGTCCGGTGCCTAGGCGGAGGCCCTTCTCGAACAGCCGCCCGAAGTTCATCAGCAGGGCCCCGCGGGACGCGTTCGCATCCACGCCGCCGGGGTCGGAGGGGACGTAGAGGCCTGGGATGCCCAGCGCGCCGGTGGGGTTGACGACGTCAATGAGCTGGTTCAGGACCGTGTTCGGCACTTCGTCCTGTTCTCCTCCGGCTGCGGAGGAACCGGCCTTGGTCGCCTGGTATCCGACAGCGTCAATGCCCTTGTCCACGCCTGACCCGTGCCGCTGCTCTTTGATCTGCTTGACGGGGTCGGCAGTGTCGTAGTTGATTGGTATGCCGCCGATCTCCTTAGCCTTGTCCAGGCGTGCCTTCACGTGATCGACGACGAACACCTGCGCCGCTCCCCGGATCAGGCAGCTGTACGCGGCCATGAGCCCCACCGGCCCTGCGCCGAATACGGCCACGCTCTCCCCGGGGCTGACTCCGGCCAGTTCCGCACCGTGGTACCCGGTCGGAAAGATGTCTGCGAGCATGGCGAAGTCCGCTTCGTGGTCCTTGCCCGCGGGGAGGGGCAGGCAGTTGAAGTCGGCAAAGGGCACCTGGAGATATTCGGACTGTCCGCCCGTCCACGGCCCCATGGCCACGTAGCCGTACGCTCCTCCCGCGAAGCCGGGGTTCACTGTGAGACAGAAGCCGGTGAAGCCCCGGCGACAGTTCTTGCAGAAGCCGCAGGCCACGTTGAAGGGCATCACGACGCGGTCGCCGCGCTTCAGCGACGTGACGGCCGGGCCGGCTTCCTGGACTATCCCCATGTTTTCATGGCCGAAGACGATCCCGGCCTTTGCCGCCGTCCTGCCCTCGTACATATGGAGGTCGGAGCCGCAAATGCAGCTGGAGGTGATTTTCACGATCGCATCGTTCGGATGCTTGATCTTCGGGTCAGGGACGTTTTCAACTGCCACTTCGAACGGCTTCTTATAGACAACGGCCCGCATGATGCCCTCCAAGTCCTATTGACTATTCCGCTTTTCGGCAGCGCTCCCCGGCCCGCTCGCCCCGAGTTAGTCGAGCGGCCCTGTGACCTCGATGCCGAACTGGTCCCGGCTCAGACCGCGGCCGGTTCCGGCGACCGCTGGTAAATCTGGATGCGGTGCCGGCAGCTATCAGCAACCAGCACGAGCCCGTCTGCGGTCGTGCATACCGCAGACGGCCGCCAGAAGAGCTTTTCTTCGTGCCCTGGGATGCCGCTGGCAAGCCGCTGGTCGCGCTGCTCCGGGTTCACCGCCAGAAACTCCTGGCACCACCTGGACAGGTCCGCGTCGCCCCAGAGGGTCTCCCTGTGCTTCATGGCTGGTGAGAACACCTGCACGCGGTCGTTCTCCCAGTCGGCAACGAAGACATCGCCGCCGCTATCCACGGCGATGCCCGACGGGTGCCTGAACTCTCCCGCCCGCGACCCGGTGCGGCCGTGGACGCTGATGAACGCGCCCTCAGGGCTGAACCGCTGGATGCGGTCATTCCGCCAGTCCGCGACCCAGATGTTGTCCCTGGCATCAACGGCGATGCCCCACGGGTAGTTAAGCTGGCCTGCACCTGCGCCAAAGGTCCCGAAGGTTGAGATGAAGCGCCCGTCCGTGGTGAACTTCTGCACCCTTGCATTGAGATGGTCAACGACGAGCAAATCTCCGTGCGAATCGAAGGCCAGGCCGGACGGGCGGTTGATCTGGCCCGGACCGGGACCGCGCGCTCCCCAGCGTCCGACGAACGTTCCGTCCTGTTCGAAGACCGAGATACTGTTCATGTGCTCGTCGGAGACGTACACGCGGCCTTTACGGTCGATCACCAGCGCGGTCGGCATCGTCAGCTTGCCGGGGTCGGTCCCCCACAGGCCGAACTCAAACTGAAACTCGGACCCCAGCGTGGTGACGCTGACCCGCACGTTCTTGTTCTGGGCATTGGAGCGGCTGAGGACGTAGACCATCCGCCGGCTGTCCATGCGCACATCTACCGGGTTCATGAACCCCCTGCCTTCAAATGAGGCCAGGCCGATAGTGTGGCTGTAGGTAAATAGCGCCGGGCTTGCCATCTGCCGCTGGACGCCTGCGACCACTCCGACCATCAGCGTGCCACCGGCATCTGTTCGAATCCCCGTTTGAGGACAGCCAGAGGATCAACGTCCATGAACTGGTCCAGGACCGACGCGTACACCTGACGGAAATCGGTGTTGAACTTCACATCGCCATCAAGCTGGTCAGCGGGCCTTAATTTTGGGTACTCCCCCAACAGGCCGCCCTTGACAGAATTACCGATCAGCAGCGACACGCCTCCAGAGCCGTGATCCGTCCCACTGCCGTTGTCAGCGATGCGGCGCCCGAACTCAGAGAACATCAGGATGACTGTATCGTCAGCGGCATGGTGCTCTTCGAGGTCCTGCCAGAAGGTCTCGACCGCAACCGAGACGTCGCGCCACAATTTGGCGTGGTTGACCAGTTCGTTGGTGTGCGTATCGAAACTGCCGTGATTGGTATAGAAGACCCGTGTGCCCACACGCGCTGTCAAGACCTGCGCCACACCCTTCAGGCTCTGTGCGATGGCGTTGTCGGCCGGGTATTCCACGCTTGAGGAGTACTTGAGCGGCGTTTCGCGCAATATGTCCGCCCCGCGCAGTGCCCCGTGCCCAGTACCGAGCATGCGTGCCGAGACCCAGGCCTCTTCGCCCATTGGCTGGTAAATCCTTGCCATGACATCCAGCAAGGCGTCCCGCTTTCGAGCGCCTGCTATCCCCGTCAGAAAACCGTAACTTTCTAGTTGACCAACCGAGGCGACCGACACGCCGGGGTAGGCAAGCGAGCGCGGCAAGCCCCGCCCGAAGTTCACAGCAGTGACCGGGTTAGTGCCCGCGGGATCGATCAACTTGACGGTCTTGCCTAGCCAGCCTTCGGCGGAACTCGCGGAAGGTTCAGCTGTGTGCCAGATATCCATGGAGCGAAAGTGCGAACGGTTGGGTTCCGGGTAGCCGACGCCCATGATCACGGCAACCTTGCCCTGATCGTAAAGCCGCTTGAACGGACGCATTTCGGAGTTGAAGGCCACGTTATCGTCGATCGGGATGACGGACTCCCCCTTGAGTCCCATCACAGGGCGGGACTGGTAGTACTGAGCGTCGTTGTAAGGGACCAGTGTGTTCAGATAGTCGTTCCCGCCCGAAAGCTGGATCACGACCAGGTTCTTGGCCCGCGTACTACGTTCCGTTTTCACTTGGCTCTCCCTAATACTCGCGTTTCGGCACAAGCGCCATCTGCGATCTATCTTCGCGGGGCATGGTTATCAGCAGTACTGAAAGTCCGGGGTGGTCACAATCATCTGGAGCATTTCAACGATGCGGTCACCGGCGTCCGCTGAAGCGGTATCCAGCACCCCAGGGCCAGAAGCGGCGTCAAGGAGGATGCGCTGCGTACGCGGTGAAACATCGAAGCCTCCCAGCGCGTCCAGACAATTCGCCAGAAACTCCTCAGGCTGAAGACTCCCGCCCGCCGCCTTTACGCGTCCCACCATCCTCCGCACGCCGCGAGACTCTGTGCGGCCCATCTCTTCAACGGCGAAATTCACCCTCTCCACCAGAGCGCCGCTATCGACCCACTCTTCGCCTTCATGCCAACCCTCCACGCTGGGAGGGTTCAGGAGCATCTGGCCCATGAACGTCGCGTTGTTCGGTAGGTCACAGATGTCGAGTTCAGGGAGCGTATACCGGTCTGCGAGCCGCATGACTCCCCAGACCAGATCGGCCGGGCTCTTGATCTTCCGGAACCGCACAGCCTCGGACTTGAAATGGTCCGACAGGAATATGGCGCGCAGCACAGCCCGGACTTCACCGCCGCTTTCACGGAACACTTCTGCCAGGCGCCCTATTTCTTGCGCGTCCGGAGTATCTGAGACGAAGAAAAGGTACAGCCGGCGGGCGATGAAATGCGCCGTCGCTGGCTGGTCCACGATGATGTCGATGATGTCCCCGCCATTGAACCGGCCGGTGCGGCCCATGAAGGTCTTGTCCGATTCATCGTGGTCGCCCGGATCGTAGGCAAACTCCATGTCGAACGGACCAAGGAAGAACGGCGGCATCGTGGGCTTCGCCGCCCATCCTGTGAATGCGCGGGCGGCGGCTTTCACATCGTCCTCGGTGTAGGTGCCGATACCCATCGAGAACAACTCAAGAAGCTCGCGCCCGTAGTTCTCATTGGGAGCGTGCTTGTGGCTGTTCTGGTTGTCCAGCCAGTACATCATGCCGGGGTCGCGAGAGATTTCCAGGAGCAGTGTGCGGAACGGTCCGAGACCATGCCTGCGGAAAAGGTCAACCTCCCGGAGCATTTCCAACCCGTGGTCCAGCTTGATGCCGCCGACCGCGAGCAGGCCGTGCCAGAACAACGCAATTTTTTCCTCGAGTGGCTGCTTACTCGTCGCGAGACGCCACGACCACTGCGGGACGGCGTGGCCAACCGACCGGGCTTCAACCGAAGCGATGAAGTAGCGGTCCATCAAGTCCTGATCGTCAGGCGCACCGAACTGGGGGTTCAACAGGTCATCAACCGCTGTCTCGTACCCCAGGGCAAGGTACCGGTCGAGCTGGTCGCGCGTCGCGCCGAAGCCTGCGCGCCGGAACAGGTGGGCCATCAGTGCCACATCGGCGCTAGTACGCATCCCGGTTTCCTGAGGGGCAAGCACTGGTAAATGCTCCTTTTTCGCTGCAGGCAAGGCAGCGCTGGCGAAATCTTACTACAGGCAGCGCAGAAAGGAGGGGCTTGACCGGCCCTCACCTGGGACGATGGGTTCTAAAAGTTCTTCCAGTAAATCCGCCCCGTGTGATCAAGCCGGAGAGACGGCGCTGTTTGTAACTACACCACCGAAACCTGAGTGAAACAAGGTGACTGACAGAAGCTCCACCAGGATGCTCAAGTCCTACCGTGCCTATGGGACCCGCTTGCCGCCCTCGATGGCGACCGACTCCACCGGGTTCACCGTCACCCGGCTCATGGTCACTTTCCCGGTGTTTGTGAACTGGTGCCTGATCCCCCCTGGAACGAGAACGGCATCACCGGCCTTGACCGGGTATGTCTTCCCACCGCAGGTCAGGATCCCGGAGCCCTCAGTAATAAACGCCTGGTGTTCCCACGGGTGGACATGGTCGGGGCTGCTGCCACCCGGTTCATGCTGCACATAAAGCATCACGTACGTCGAAACACCATCACCTGGCCCGAGCAACGGATTGGAGTTGCCAACGAAGTTCCTGATTACAGGCTCCACAGTGGTTCCTTTCTCTGGAACAGCCGAACAGTCACTCATTCAATTCGCGGTTGACTTACCACGCTCAAGATTTCCGTGACGACGGTCATATGTTGCCTGACCTGATGACAGACTTCCAGCATGCCCGCGGAGGCGCAACAATTACGCGGCCTACACCTAACCCGGCTTGTTTCCACCGCCCCACTCGCAGTGGACATGAGACGTGCCTGTCCGGCAGAGTGTGGACAACATCAGGATTGTGGCAAGGCATCAGAAGCGAGCCGTCTGTCCGGTGGACGGTTCCAGGCCGATGAACTCGATTCCTACCACGGGTCTACGGCGGCGACCGTACGATTTTGTGGATGACTCGAGATCATCAGAGGATCGTCGCCACAGGGCGAGAGGGATTGGCGACACACACCCTTGCCCTCCCGCTTGCAGGTAGAAAGAGCACATCGCGAATGCCGGAGTAAGCTTTTGAAATGGTGAGCGGGCTTCTATCGGTAGAACAAGTGCCAGATGCGTCAAGCCGGAACCCCAGCGTTCCTGACGGGACGCGCGCCGACGCGAACGCGCGCCCCACGGAAGTGACCTCTCTCCTTCGCCCTGAGGGCACCCCGCAAGAGCAAGGTGGCAGGCCAGACAACACGATCAAGAGCGTCTTTCGCACTGTAGTCGGAACAGTCATCGCCCTGGCACTGCCGCTCCTGCTAATTGGCGCGAACCTAGACATGTTGACGAACAGCGGGTGGCTGTATTCGTACAACTGGTGGCGCAATGGTATCCCGGAGACCACGGGGATCGAGAGACCGGAGTTGAACCGGGCGGCTACGCAGATCAAGGCGTACTTCGCTACGGCCCAGTCGGAGGAGTTGCTTGATGTCCGGGTGAAGGCCGGCCAGCGAGAACAGTCGCTCTATAACGACCGCGAGGTCTTGCACATGCGGGACGTGAAGACGCTCGTGCGCGGGTTCTGGTCGGCGGCGGAGTGGTCAGGAGCGGCGATGGTCATCATGGTGGTGGCGGGGCTCTTTGTGGTCGGCAGGAGGAGATTCTGGGATCTGTTCGCAACGGCAGTGAGGTGGTCAGCGGTGGGGTCACTTGCCGCGGTCGCCGTGCTGGCCGTAGCGGCGCTCATCAATTTCGGCGCGCTGTTCAACCTGTTCCATGTTTTGAGTTTTGCCAATGACCTGTGGCAGCTTTCGTCGTACACGGACTATCTGCTAATCATGTTCCCGGAGCGGTTCTGGTTGGAGTCGACGCTACTCTTGGGCGGGTTGATCGTAGCGGAGTACGCCGCACTGTGGCTCCTGACGAACCGGCTGCTACGGCGGGCGCCCGGCTGACGGTGGCATCCCTGGATGTCTAATTCCAGCCTCCTACGAAAAGATGAGTGGCAACTCATAACGGCTGGCGGTCGCTGAAACCCTGGTTGAATTCGTGCCAGTGAGCGACTGACGTTTCGCCCAGTCTCCAGCACAACCAGACCTCCCGGCCCTCATGGTCTCCAGGGAAGTCCACGAGGCCCACCTCGACGTCTCTGATCTCAATGTCCTTCTCAACGATGGACGTGAAGAGGTCCCTAATCCGCCCGCTCCCTTGTTCCAGGCGCTGGCCTGCCTCCCTGATCCTGGCGTCGATGTCTCCGTGACCATTGGTACTGATGCGCCGCCCAAGCTGTTCCACTTCTGCGTGAAGAGGTCCAAGTGATTTGCGCACATCGTCAATCTCAGTGAACGTGCGCGTCAGCCACGGTAGAAGCGCGTTGGCTTCCTCGATGGTGTATTTGCGTGATGCGACCATGCAGTACCTGCCAACGAACAACGAATTGGAGACTCTGGAAGCAAATTGTATTCCGGCGCGGCTTCGGGACACACTGGAGTCGGGCATACTTCCCCTGAATACCATTAATGAATATCCGGAAGGCACGACGAAGGCCGTAGACAAGTTCTAGGCAGGACTGAGGGTGACCCGATGGCGACGTTGACCAGTCAGCCGGCCGCGGCTCCCAAACAAACCCCGGCGAACCGGGACAAGAGGAACGTGAGCGGACCGGCCATCATCGCCCGGGACCTGAAGAAGCGTTACGGCGAACTGCAGGCCGTCGACGGGGTCTCCTTCGAGGTCGCGCACGGCGAGGTATTCGGGATGCTCGGACCAAATGGCGCGGGCAAGACCACGACCGTTGAAATCCTCGAGGGGCTGCGTAAGGCGGACTCGGGGACTGCTGTCATCAACGGAATAGATGTGTTCAAAGACCCGGACGGCGTCAAGAAAATCACGGGTGTGCAGCTTCAGACCTCGGCGTTCTTCGACCACCTGACGATCGCCGAGATAGTCACGCTGTACGGGGACCTCTACGGGCGCAGGGTGAACACCAACAAGATCCTCGAAATGGTGGAGTTGACGGACAAGGCGAAGTCCTATTACAAACCCCTGTCCGGAGGCCAGAAGCAGCGGCTCTCGATCGCTGTCGCCCTGGTGAACGACCCTGTGGTCATGTTCCTCGACGAACCCACGACCGGGCTGGACCCGCAGTCGCGCCGCCACATGTGGGAGCTTGTGCAGAAAATCAAGGCATCCGGGACAACGGTGGTGCTGACAACACACTACATGGAGGAGGCCGAGGAGCTTTGCGACCGGGTGGCCGTGATGGATAAGGGGAAGATCGTGGCTATCGACTCGCCAGGCGCGCTGATAGACACGCTGCTTGGGACGGGGTTCAAGAACGAGCGCAAGGCGCGCGCTGCGACGCTTGAAGATGTGTTCATCACCCTGACAGGGCACGCGCTGCGAGAGACCTGAACTGACACCAGTCCAACATGGCATTCCGAGCCGCAGCCAGGAATCACCTTCCAGTTCGCCCTGATCTCAATCTTCGCCCGTTCACGGCAAGCGGGAACCGTCAGAGAAATGCCGATATCGGTTCAGCATTACATTGTCCGGATGGTCTTCAGTTAGATCTTCTCTTGGACGGAGAGACGACAGGGCACAGCGTGGACCGCCCTGATGAATGTGAGATGACAGATGAGGCTTTACACGTCGCTGATCTTGGCATCGCTCAAGATGTACTTCCGGGACAAGCAGGCGCTGTTCTGGTCGCTGTTCTTCCCGCTGCTGATCATGGTGATCTTCGGCATGATGAACTTCGACAGATTTTCGCCTCCGGAAGTGGGTGTCGTGGACGGCTCGAACAACCCTGCCTCGCAGGCGTTCATCGCCCAGCTGAAGGGTGACGGCGGCGAGAAACTACTCGCCACCAAGACCGGTACGCGCGATCAGATGTTTGCTGAACTTAAGAAAGGCGACGTTGACGCCGTGCTTGAAATCCCGGCTGACTTCGCCGCACCGGGTCGCATCAGCGCCGTCCGCATGTCCTATGACTCAAGGAAGCCGCAGGAACGCGGGATAACTTCTAGCATCCTGCAGGGAACACTTGAGCGCCAGTTCCAGCAGATTGAGCAGGTGCCGGACCAGTACAAGCTGGATAGCCGGTTCTCGGTCTCGCAGGCCGAAGTTGAGGGCAAGGGCCAGGGCTACAAGGGCTTTCTGGTTCCAGGCGTGGCCGCGATGGCAATCATGCAGGGTGGCCTGTTCGGTGTCGTGTTCACAATCGTCGCGTACAAGAGCCGGGGCATCCTGCGCAGACTCAAGGCCGCGCCCATCAAGCCGTCGCACGTGCTCACGGGACAGATCGTGACGCGACTTACCGTGTCCCTCCTCCAGACTTACGTGCTGCTGGCGGTGGGCGTCCTCTTGCTAAGAGTGACGATAGGCGAGAACTTTCTCGCGTGGATCAACCTGAGCATCTTCGCCGCGCTGGGCGGCGCGCTCTTCATAGCGATGGGACTGGTCATTTCCGGCTGGGCGAAGAGTGAGGATACGGCTGCACCAGTGGCAAACGTGATCGCGCTGCCAATGATGTTCCTCTCAGGAGTGTTCTTCCCCACTACGGCGATGCCGGATTGGGTGCAGACGGTGAGCCAGTTCCTACCGCTGACTTATCTTGCAGACGGGATGCGAGCAGTAGCGCTGGACGGGGCGAGCCTGGGTTCGCAGTGGCCGGAGCTGACAGGGCTTGTCGCATGGACAGCGGGGACATTCTTGTTGGCGACGCGCATCTTCAAGTGGGAGTAGTGACACCGCACCTTCCGGTGGGACGGGGCGAGTGTGAAGAGTGACCGAAGCTGCAACTGAAGGCAAACGTTCCGACACATGTGCCCGTTCCGGCATGGCACCCGAAGGAGAGGGAGAAGCCTAGAATCGCCGGGCGGCGGCAGTTCTTTCGGCAAGCCGATCCTTGCCGTCCGTCCTCCCCTGTGGCAGTGAGTGTGAGGGATCAAGATGCGCATCATCGGGATCGACCCGGGATTAGTAAGCACTGGGTACGCCGTGATAGATGACCACGGGCGCGAACAGTCGCCTGTCGAGGGGGGCGTCGTACGGACGAAGCCCTCAGAGAGTCTTGAGAAGCGCCTGCTTGTGATCTACCAGGACATAAAGTCCGTACTGGAGGAGTTCAAGCCGGAGGTGATGGCCATTGAGGACCTCCACGCTCGCTACCAGCACGGTCGTACGGCAATCCTGATGGGCCATGCGCGCGGAGTGGTCTGCATGGCAGGCGCAGAGGCCGGGATACCTGTGTTTCACTACGCACCCACCAGGGTGAAGAACCTGACGACAGGGTCCGGCAAGGCGGATAAGGAGCAGGTGCAGCGTGCTGTCGAGGCGAGGCTCGGAGTTGAAGGGGCGGCACGGAATGAGCATGTGGCCGATGCTTTTGCTATAGCGCTCTGTCATGCAATGATGTCGAGCGGGGTCGGGCTCCTTACCGGGGGAGAAAAACTGAAGCTGGCGCCGGGGTCTGCCTAATTATCAGATCGAAACGGTCATGCTGCTCTCTGTCCATCTTCTCCAACTTGGTTCCAAGAAGAGACTTCCCGGTAATTCTTGACGCACACTGCGACCGATACTTTCGCCCCTACCTACTTTCACCGGGGCAAGGGGTTCATGGAACCAGATGATCACTTATCTCAAAGGCACGATCAGGTCGCTTTCACGGGAGCCGGCGCGTGCCGTTATCATCGTGGGCGGCGCAGGGTACGGCGTTGGCTACGAGGTCGTGCTGCCCGTTTTCGTCTATCAGTCTCTGGCGAATGACGGCGTCCATGAAGGCAGCGAGGGTGTGGAATTTGAGATCTATTACCACGTTACCGAGCGGCAGCCCAGGCCACTGTTTGTAGGGTTCCGCAGGCCAGAGGAACGGCACTTTTACGAACAACTGTTAGAGGTTGAAGGGATCGGTCCATCAAAAGCCGCCGCGCTACTCGTATTCCCGCCTTCGGTCATCGCCACGGCGATAGAGCGGGAAGACGTTGGGCTGCTGCAGCGGTTGCCGGGCGTGGGAGCGCGGGGGGCGCAGAAGATTGTGGCGACGTTGCGTGGCAAGGTGCAGGCGACAGCGATATTGCGGGACGCGGGTGAGCCGTCGACGGGTACTCCTCTACCTGCTGCGGCACTCAACGGGCGAGATGAGGCAATTAATGTCCTCGTTAACCTGGGCTACCGTTCGCCTGAAGCTTCAGACAGGGTTGACGAGGCCCTGCGCCGCAATCCAAAGTTGGGCGCAGACGTGCAGGCGCTCATCCGCGATGTGTTCAAGGCCCAGCCTGTCCAGGTGAACCAGAGTGACGGCGCTGCCGCCATCGCAGCAGAAGAAAAACAACAGGAAACGCCGCGGAAGAAGCGATGATGGAAACTCATGCGTTTTCGCTTTTGGATCGTCAGGCAGAGAAGCCTCGCCGCCCAAATTGGGCCGCAAAGGACGTCGCGTCGTAGTTAACCAGACCCTCAACCAAGCCCTCTGCCGTCGGGAGAGGTGGCAAAGAGAAGCAGATGGCACGTGAGCGCGTAATAAGAGAGCCCAAGGCAATCCCGGCAGTCCTGGATCCTGCTGAGGGCACGAAAAAAGCGTCCGCTGCCAAACCGGCGCGACTCCCAGTAACCGAAGGAGTCGACTCAGTGCTGGTGCGGCCTCCCCTGCGGGAGGATGACGACAGCGTCATCAAGGACCTCCGTCCAAAGAGGTTCGCCGAATACATAGGCCAGAGCACCGTCGTGGACCCGCTCGGCATCGCGGTCAGGGCGGCGAAAAAGCGCGGCGAGCCTCTGGATCACGTCCTCTTTCACGGCCCTCCCGGCCTCGGCAAGACGACACTCGCACACATCATCGCGCGGGAGATGGAGGCTCATGTCACCCACACTTCCGGCCCGGCACTGGAACGGCCCGCGGACGTGGTGGGGCTGCTATCGAACTTGAAAAAGGGTGACGTCCTGTTCATAGATGAGATCCACCGCCTGAGCCACGCGGTAGAGGAGTACCTGTACTCGGCGATGGAGGACTTCCGGGTTGATTTCATGACCGGGTCCGGCGCCTTCGCAAAGACAATCTCGCTGCCTCTGGAAAAGTTCACGCTGGTCGGTTCAACTACTCGTGCAGGGATGCTGACCGCGCCGCTGCGGGAACGCTTCGGCCTGACCTACCACCTCGAGTTTTACACGGACGATGAGTTGACGCTGGTGGTAAAGCGATCTGCGGGCATCCTGGGCGTGAAGGTGGAGGCGGAAGCCGCAGCGGAGATCGCCCGCAGGTCGCGTGGCACGCCGCGCATCGCGAACAGGTTGCTCAGGCGGGTGCGCGATTACGCCGAGGTGGGCGGCGACGCCTCAGGGATTGGAATTGAGCCCGACGCCGCCGTGAACAAGGACATGGCCGCTGAGGCGCTGCGGCTGGAAGGCGTTGACGAACTGGGGCTGGACAGGCTAGACAGGACGTACCTGCAAACGCTGGCCGTGAACTATCAGGGCGGACCGGCGGGCGTCGAGGCGCTGGCAGCGTCCCTGAATGAAGAACAGCAGACGCTTGTGGACGTAGTTGAACCGTTCCTGCTCAAGATCGGGTTCATCGTGCGCACACCGGCAGGCCGCAGGTGTACGCCGCCGGGAATGCAGCACGCCGGCGAAGTGACGCATGGAAAGTCCGCGAAGGGTACCCAGCAGGCGCGGCTGGTGTAGGCCGACCCGAATCACACGCCTCCCGCCCAGTCGAGCATCTTCAGCCCTGCTTCGAATTCCCGCGCTCCTCCGTGCGATGGATGTCTCACCCGAACGTGTCTGATGCCGAGGGCGCTGAGGGCTTCGTCCGCGCTGCGCCCAACTGCTACCGGCTCCACATTTGGAAACAGGCCCAGAAGCGCGTCGAGCCACGCTGACCCCAGCGTCACTTCCCTAACCAGCAACCGCCTGTTCGTGTACGCCGCCGCACCGTGCGGATGGAATGGCACCGCGTTCCATGTCAACGGCGGCGGAGCGTCACCGAGACACCCGGACAGGACGCGCCAGAAAATGGTCGCTGTTGCCTCTCGCCGGTAAGCGGCGCCCTCTGGAGATTCGAAACCCGAGGCCGAACCGAAGATGCCCCAGGGGTCTTGCCAATCATCCAGCAGCACCGACAGGGAGGCGAATGGCACGCCCGTAATTGCCGCGCCCCGGTACCCCGGTGCCTCGCCTAGCAGGAGCAACGTCCTGTCCAAGCGGTCCCGGTTCGACATGAACACGGTCAGGTTATGTGCAGCACAGGCTGATGAATACGGGTTCCGGAACCCCGGAGGGGCCGGTGCCTCAACCAGTGACTGCACGAACCGGCGCACTGGTGGGAAGACATGCAATTTCGCGGGCATCGCGCCTCAATGGCTGACCGCCCTGCCCTACGTCCCGGTCTTCATGCTCGACACGGCCTGTTTGACAAGGTCATCAGGGATGTCATCGAAGGATGAGTAGTTCAGCGAGTACAGTCGGGCGTACAGGCCGCGCTTGTCCATAAGCTGGTCGTGCCTGCCCTCTTCAATGATCATGCCATCCTGGAGCACGATGATCCGATCCGCGCCGCGGATGGTCGCCAGACGGTGCGCTATGACCACTCCCGTGCGGCCTTCAAGAAGTGTCTTCAGCGCTCGCTGTATCTGCATCTCCGTATAGGAGTCGATCGACGCCGTAGCCTCGTCCAGCACGAGTATCTTCGCATCGGCAACGATAGCCCTGGCGAACGAGACGAGTTGCCTCTGGCCGAGCGATAGGTTGCCTCCCCGCTGCTCTAATACCGTGTCATAACCCTGAGGCAACTTCAGGATGAATTCGTGCGCGCCGACCGCCGTCGCCGCCGTCTCCACCTGCTCCCGCGTGGCGCTGTCCTTGTTATAGCGGATGTTGTCGTACACCGTGCCGGAGAAGAGGTACGGGTCCTGCAGCACCATCGCCACCTGGTGGCCGAGGGACTCCTGGGTCACGTCCCGGACGTCATGCCCGCCTACAAGTATCTGGCCCTCCCAGATGTCATAGAACCTGTGCAGGAGCGCGGTGCAGCTCGTCTTGCCGGATCCGGTCGGGCCAACGAGTGCCACTGTCTCTCCGGGCTTCACCTTGAACGATATGCCCTTCAGCACTGGCTGGTCCTTGTAGTAGCCAAACGTGACGTTCTTGAACTCGATCGATGGATCGATGTCCTTCATGACCAGCGCGCCCGGCTTGTCCTTTACGTCCACTGGCACATCCAGCACCTCGAAGATGCGCTGCCCGGACGCCATTGCCCGCTGCAGCACGTTGTAGTGCATCGTCAACGCGCGGATCGGTTCGAAGAAGCGCTGCACATACAGGATGAACATGACCATGACGCCGATTTCGAGTTCGTCATGCAGTACCCACGTCCCGCCCACGACGATGACTACGGCGAGAGCGCCGCCTGTAAGCAGGTCAACGATGGGGATGAGGACCTGGCCAATCTTCGTCGCCCAAAGCTGCGCCTGCAGGTTGTCCTTGGTCAGTTCGTCATAAAACTCCAGGTTCACACGCTCGCGCACAGCACCCTGCACGACTCGTACGCCGTTCACGTTCTCATTCAGCGCCCCGTGCATGATCGAACTGGTGACTCGGGCGCGCAGGAATGCCTTCTTGGCGAACGGCAGCCAGACGATTCGGACCAGGAAGAGAGACGGCACAACGGCCAGACAAAGAACGCCCAGCCTCCAGTCAAATATCAACAGGACGACGGTGATGCCCAGCAGGGTGACGAGGTCGCCAATGGCGTAGACCGACGTCTCCAGAAACTCCTGAAGGGACGCCACATCACCCTGGAGGCGCGACATGAGCCGACCTACCTCCGTCTTGTCCATGAAGGAAAGGGAGACCCGCTGCAAGTGGGCGTACATGGCGCCCCGGAGATCGAAGAGGAGCTTCTGTGCAACACGTGCTACGACGAGATCCTGCACCCATGTGAACAGGAAGTTCAGGGTCACAAACCCGGCCAGGATACCGACGATGATGGCCAGGAGCCGCCTGTCACCCCCTGCGGAGATGGCATGGTCGATCCCGAAGCGGACGAGGATTGGGAAGGCGAGCGAACTGCCCGTAGCCGCCAGCACTGCCAGGATGGCAATGATCAACTGCCGCCGGTACGGCTTGAGGAACGAGATGAACCGCGAGAAGACCCGGCCGTCGAATGTGACGCCAAATACCTGCTCGCCCTGTGTGCGGCGCGCCAGGGCGGCCGCCCGGCGGCGCTTCACAGCCTCCGCAGGGGTCAGCCGCGGCGGAAGTTCCGGTGTTGTTTCTGTCCGTGTTGTCATGTCTTTGGGAGTTATCCGGTCTTGTTCGTGCCCCGCTCCTCTCCGGAGGGGGAATGCTCGCCAGAAGGCCCGGCCACGCTCTCCCCTTCAGGTTCAAGCACCGCCTCCGGCCGCGCCATGGCTACTGGCACCTGTTACGGCGACTGCCCGCCCGCCACAGCCCCGTCATCGGGAGCGCCGACCATGGCCTTGATCGAATACTTTTCACCCAGCTCCTGCGATGGTTTGATCTGGAGTTCGTATAGGTCGTGATATCTGCCGCCTTGCTTAAGCAGTTCCCCATGCGATCCGCGCTCGATTATCCGCCCCTTGTCGATGAACAGTATCTCGTTGCAGTTCATGAGCGATGACAAGCGGTGGGAGATGATTATCACCGTCGTGTCCTTCATCACGTCCTTGAGAGCGGCCCGTATGCGGTTTTCCGTGGCGGCGTCTATGGCTGCCGTGGAGTCGTCAAAGATGAGGATGGCCGGGTGGAGCATGACGCTCCGCGCGATGGACATGCGCTGCCTCTGCCCGCCCGAGAGCGAGACACCTCGCTCTCCGACGACGGTGTCATACCCTCCTGGGAGCCTCTTTATATAGTTGTCCAGCTGCGCCCTGCCCGTAGCCTGCTCTACCGCTTCCTGCGGAACGGACGGGTCCGAGTAAGCCACGTTTTCAAAGACCGTGGTCGTGAATAGGAACGTGTCCTGCTGGACGACGCTTACCGAGTGGCGCAGAGACTCCAGTGTCACGTCCCTGATGTCCTGACCATCGATCGTGACCCGCCCGCCGGTCACGTCATAAAAACGCGGCACCAGATGAGCAATGGTTGACTTGCCAGAACCAGGGGGGCCGACTATGCCTATCGTGTGGCCGGGGCCGGCTTCAAAGGTTATGTCTTCAAGGAACCGCTCGCCACGAAAGCCGAAGTAGACGTTCTCGAACCTGAGTGTCTTCGTGGAAAGGCGGACCGGCTTCGCGTTGGGCTTGTCCTGAATGTCTGGCACCATGTCCAGGGTTTCGAACACGCGCTCGCCTGAGCTTGAGGCGCGTGCATACGAGTTAACAACGAAGCCCAGTTGACGCACCGGGTTCATCATCAGGCCCATGAAGGCCAAGAACGCAGTCAACTGGCCCAGAGTCAGGGTGCCGTCAATGACGCGCAACCCTCCGAACCAGAGCATCCCTGCCCATGAAAGCAGGAATGCGTACTGAATCACAACATCGTTGCGGACGCGGACGCTGATGGCCTGGTTAATGCGCGTGAGTGAATCGTCCGAGATCGCTTCGAACTTCCTGATCTCATGGTCCTGCGCTGCGAACGCACGCACGACCCGGATCCCGCCCAGGTTCTCCTCCATGGCGCGCGTCAGGATCGCCAGCCTCTCCTGGATGTCATTCCAGAGGACGCGTAGTTTGATGCGTGTGACCACCGCCCTCCACGCTACGAACGGGACGAATGACATGCCCACCAGGCCCAGCACGAGGTCCGCGCTGAGGAGCATGTACGCGCCGACGATGACGAGCACGATGATGAAGACCGTACGGAAGATGCCGCCGGGATAGAACTGACGCACAAACTCGATGTCCAAGATTCCCAACGTCATCAGGTCGCCTACATGCGCGCGATCGTGGTACTTGAAACTCTGGCGCTGCAGCTTTTCATAGAACTGCATCCTCAAATCGAACGCGACCTTCTGAGCGATGATCTCCGAAAGGTTGGTGTGAACCATCGCCCCGAGGCCGCGGAGGACACTCACGATGACAAGCAGGATGGCGGTGAGGATAAGGGCGTGCCGGGCCGCATCGTACGAGGCAGCCTCGCCGGTCGCGAGAGCGCGGGCATTGTCCACGGCATGGCCGAGGATCGTTGGAATCCAGAGCTGAAAGGCCACGGAGACGATAATGGCGATGACCGTGAAGGCCGAGAGCCAGCGATACTGCAGGCCCAGCCTAGTGATCCGCCAGATGACTCCAGTGTCTATCCGGACCTTTTGCTCACCGTTTTCCTGGGCGGCGGCCGGTGTGGCTACGCCGGGGGCAGTACCGGGCCGTCCTACAGTGCTTGTCGCCGTGGGATTACCTCTTAACACGCCGGGCGCTCGAGGCCGTGCTCGCAGGCTATGAACAGCCTGCTCCGCTCGCGCCCATGGTATTTGGGCGGAACAGGCGGCGAGCTCCGAATGCCCAACTCACGCTGTCCCGCATTATTGTCTCTTCAGCGGCGCGGCCTGCGCGAAACATCGGCGGGCCACACGTCGAGCAAGTATAGTCCCGCACCAGCCTGCCCGTGAGGAAGGCCACGTTAACGATGGGCCGCCGCACCGTCCCCACGTTCGCGGAAAGCCGGTCCGCGAACAGGGGCGGCTGGTAAACTCGCGTCCATCGTCTCTTGTTACCGCCAGCCATCCCGCCGCTCTGGATGCAATTACATGGCCCACGTTTCCGCAGTAAGGATCCTCCGTGAGCCTGATGCAGTGGCATCCGGCCATGCGGTCGCCGCAGATCTGAATCCGTTCAACCTGCGCGTCGCCACACCCGCGGACGTTCCTACGCTTGAAAACCTTGAACGAGAGACGTTCCCCACGATGGAAATCGTGACGCCCTTCAAGACCGAAGTCAGCAAGTCGGCTGCCCTTTATCTGGTCGCATCAAGGCAGTTCAGCCCTGAGGAGCGGCAGGAGCAGCGCCGGCAGGCCTTCGAAGGTGGCTGGCTCATCGGCCCATTGAGGCGGTTATTGAACTGGGCGTTCTTCGAAAGGATTGGAAACGGGTGGAAGCCGGCTACAAACGAACATATCGCCGGGGTCATCGGGCTGTGGTTTGTCCTGGACGAATGCCACGTCGTGATCGTCGCCTCCCGGCTGACAGAGCGCAGGCGTGGTGTGGGCGAGCTCCTGCTGATAGCGGCAATGGAGGCTGCCCTCAGGCGCAGGTCGCGCATCGTCACTCTGGAAGTGAGGGCATCCAACGAAGCGGCGCGGTCGCTCTACCGGAAATACGGATTTCAGGATGTGGGAGTGCGAAAACGCTACTACGCCGACAATAATGAGGACGCCGTCATCATGACCACCCCGCCTATCCAGAACGGGGACTATCGCGAAGTATTTGAGGACCAGGTCCGCAATCACGCGGCCCGGTGGGGCAAGACGGCGCGGGCGATCCCGTAGTTTGGACTCCCGGTCTATCTTGCGTCAGAACCACCCCACAAGCGTTTATTGATCCAGCTGAAAGCGCCCGTAATCTCACGGTGCTTTCCGGGAGGAACCGGCCCTTGTCAGTCCGAACATCTCTGGTCCGTACCGCGCTCTTTCCCATAGTCATGGCTGCCGCGGCCATGGCAGCCTCCTGCTCGGCAGATACGGCGGCCACACCTGCCAAGCCGTCGGCGGCGTCCACCGCCATTGCCGGAGCCGCTCCCACACGCTCTGCCCTCCCCTCCACACCTGCGCCTACGCCCACACAAGCGCAAGTCCCACCGACGCCCGCTCCCAAACGCGGCGGCACCCTGAAAATTGCCCAGTCGGCAGACCCCACCTCCTGCGATCTCCACTCGTCCCGGGCTTCGGGCTACGTTTCCGTACACACCTGCAACCCCTTGCTGTCCCAGATAGTCCGCAACCCGGGGAGAGACCACGCGTTAATCGAACCGGACCTGGCTGTTTCGTGGTCTTCCAGCGGCGACGGCGTCAGTTGGGAGTTCAAGCTTCGCCCCGGCGCGCAATGGCATGACGGTTCGACGGTGACAGCCGGTGACCTGAAGTTCTCACTCGACCGGATCATCGCGCCGCCTGCCTCCGTCCAAATCGGGCGCGCCGCCGCCTTTGCTCGCTACGTGACAAAGACCGAGTCTGTCGAGGCAATTGACGCCGTGACGCTCCGGATCCGGACTGACTACCCTGCGGCGGCGTTCATGGCGACTCTGGCCAGCGTGTACGTCTCGATCTACCCAAAGGCGGCGGTCGAGAAATTGAACCCGCCGTCGCCCGTGGCTTTCATGTCGGTCATCGGCAGCGGTCCATTCAAGGCAACCGCCGCCGTGCGAGGGTCGTCATACAAGCTCACGCGCTTTGACGCCTACTACGAGCCAGCGCTGCCCTACCTGGATGAAGTTCAGTTCCTGATCATGCCGGAACCAGCAGTGCGCATGGCCGCGCTTAAGTCGCACTCCATAGACACCATCGCGATAGTCACGGACCCCGAAGCTGAGACCCTCAGCAGGGACCTCGCCGGCAAAGTGTCCATATTCGCCTCACCTTCGGCAGGAGGCAGCACCGTGCAGATGAACGTGGCACGCGCTCCCTTTGATAACCCCGCCGTGCGCCGCGCCGTCAACCTGGCAATCTCGCGCGCCGATGCCAGCCTGGCCCTGGGCGAAGGCCTGTCCGGCGCTGTCATGATGCCCGGTGGAGCGTGGGCACTGTCCACTCAGGAGGTCGCGAAGCTGCCCGGTTCCGGGGACGGCGCGGCCAACCGCGCCGAAGCAAAGAAACTGCTCGCACAGGCCGGGTTCGAAAACGGGTTCGATGTGAAGATGCAAGTGCGCGCCGACCCGTTCGCACAGACGCTCGCTGATTTCGCAGCAGGTCAGCTCAGACAGGTGGGCATCCGCGCCGAGGTGGTCCCGACCGAGCCCGGCGCATACCAGACGCTGGTCGTCAAGCACGACTTCGCCATGCTCGCCCACAGCCACTCCTTCGCCATGGACGAGCCGGACGCTGTCCTATTCGACAACTATTCATGCACCGGGTTCGAAAACTACCCCGGACTGTGCGACCCAGGCATCGAAGAGATGCTCCAGAAGCAGAGCAGGGAGCTTGACCGGTCAAAACGGAAGGCTCTGGTGGATGAGCTGCAACGCAGGATCTGGGACGCTGATGCCAAGGTCTGGTTCCAATGGACCATCCGCCGCACGCCTGTCTGGTCCAACGTTCACGGCATGGAGCCGGGCGGCCCCAGCCTGTATCAGGGCCGCAGGCTGGAGCGGGTGTATCTCGAACCGTAGGCAGAGGCGCAGTGCCGCCGGACCGCTTGGATTCTGACAAGACACTCGTGCCCGTGACAAACGTCCGAGATCTGGACAGCGGTGAGGGTCAGGCCATTGTTTGCCTACATATCCGGCAGGCTCGCGCTGTCTCTCGTGACGCTGTGGCTCGTGAGCGTCGCGGCATTCGTACTGATGCGCGTCGCTCCAGGGGACGCCGCTACAGCCTCGCTCGCTCTTTCTCCGGGCGAAGCGTCGCTATCCCTGGATCAGCTTGAGCGGCGCCGGCACGAGCTCGGACTCGACAGGCCGTACGTCGTCCAGTACGTGGACTGGATGGGAGACCTGCTTAGGCTGGACCCCGGAAGATCTGCCGCCAGCGGCCTGCCCGTGATCAGCGAAGTGAGGCCGCGCCTCGGCGTGACCATGGAACTCGCAACCATAACCCTGGCCATGGTCGCCGTCCTCGGGGCCGGGTCCGGCCTCCTGGCCGCAGCGGCACGCGGCGGGTGGGTTGACGTGTTTGTGCGCGCCTTTGCACTGATCGGCCTGTCTACACCGGCCTTCTGGATGGGGCTCATCGCGATTATCGCTCTGGCCTCATGGGCGAATGTGTTCGTGGCGGCGAGCTTCACGCCGCTCTGGGAGGACCCCTGGGTGAATCTGCAGGCTGTCCTGCCTGCCGCCGCAGTGCTGGCCGTGCGGCCGGCGGCGCTCGTCGCCAGAGTGGCACGTTCGACAGTCTCGGAGACGCTCTCTCAGGACTTCATCAGAGCGGCGCGTGCCCGTGGACTGAACGAGGCGGCGGTGCTGTGGAGGCACGCGTTCAGGGCGGCCGCTCTTCCCGTGGTGACGGTGATTGGAGTCGAGGCGCTGTTTCTGCTCGGCGGCGCGGTAGCTGTCGAGCAAGTGTTCGGCCTGCCTGGCATCGGGCGAGCGCTCGTCGCAGGCGTGATCGAACGAGACTACCCGCTGGTGCAGTTCCTGCTTGTTCTGTTCGGCGCGTTCGCGGTGGCGGTCAGCCTGGTTGTTGACGTCACCTGTGCATGGCTTGACCCGAGGTTGAGGGCCGTATGAGCGGCCTTAAACGAACTGTCCGCAAAGCCCTCGCCTCGCCATCAGGGATGGCGGGAACGCTGATGCTCGCCAGCCTGGTAACGGCCGCTTTCATTGTCGCTATCACAGGTCCCGACAGTGCCGCACAAGATATACAAAATCGGCTCGCGGGCCCGGGCGCGGGGCACCTGCTCGGCACAGACCAACTGGGCCGTGACGTGCTGGCGCGCGTCGGGGCGGCCATGCGTGGGTCGCTATGGGTCGCCTTCGCAGTCGCTGCCATATCCGGCGCTGCGGGCGGGCTGATCGGGCTTGCGAGTGGGTATCTGGGCGGCTGGGCAGATGTTACTTCTCAGCGGGCCGTGGACGCGCTCATGGCGTTTCCGGTCATCGTTCTGGCTCTGGGCGTGGTCGCGGCCACCGGGCCGACAAAGACCGGGGTGGTGATCGCTCTTTCGGTCGCGTTCACGCCAGTCGTGGCCAGAGTGGCACGGGCATCTGCCATCTCGAGGCGGAGCGCCGGGTATTCAGAGGCGGCCAGAGCGATGGGTGCCGGTCCATGGGCAGTGGTGGTGAGGCACGTGCTGCCAAATGCGCTCGGACCGTGGGTTGTCGTCGTTTCAACACAAGTGGGAGGCGCGCTGGTGGCGGAGGCGTCGTTAAGCTTTCTGGGCGTTGGCGCGCAGGGGGCCGGTTCTCTGGGTTCGATGCTGGGCAGAGAAGCGCAGGTCTACATGTCCGTTTCGCCGTGGCTGGCGATTTGGCCAGGCGCTACCCTCGCCCTGACAACTCTGGCAGCGAACCTGATCGGGGACGCAGTGGCGGACGCGTCTACGACTCCACCAACGCGGTGAGCCACAGACAGGGAAATGCCTGGGACCCCCGCTCCCCCCGGCAGAGGGCGATGGTATGTCAACCCGAACTTGAAATTGTGATCTCTAAAACGCGATGCGCCCAGACTCGGCATCAGGAGAGGATCTTCGCAAAGTCAGTCCTGCTCAGTTCTCCGCGCTGTAAAACACCGAGAACACGATCATCCCTAACACCGACGCCACGACCGCCCACAGGAGCCAGTTCTGCTGGACCCTCCTGAAGTGCTCTGCACTCTGCCACTTGCGCGCTCGCCACGCCCACTCGTTGCCCTTGTAGCCGATAAACACGTTCGCCACTACCCAGGCGGCGAATCCCATCCACTTTGTGGGATCTGCGCTCTGCGTTGAGAACCAGAGGGCAGCGATTCCAGCAAAGTTGACGAGTACGGCGATGATCACGCCGTTACCGAGTCCCCAGATCGTCCCGAGCAGAAAGGCTGCCCAGTTGAAGCCACGGAGCTGCGCAGGGAGCTGGCCGGCCGGCGTGCCGGAATCGTTGGCTTCGGCCCTCGCGTTTGGCAATGGTGCGGTGCGCAGAGGCGCGGCGCGTGTTTCGCTCCGGCGAAGTTCGGGCGGAGCGGCACGGGGGTCAACCTGACGCCGCTCGTCGGGGCGACGCTCGTCCGGGCGCTGGTCTCGCTGGCCCACGCGCTGTTCTCTTGCGCGTGCCGTGTTCCGTGTCGCTACCGCTCCAACAGGAGACATGCGTACCGCGGCTTCCATCGAGCCACCGCAGTAGACACAGAATGAGGCCCGCCCCACGTTGGCTTTTTCGCACTTCGGACAGGAAGCCAGACCCATGGGAGGGGGCGCGTCCGCGCTGGGCAGGAACAGCCGCTCCCCGCAGCGCGAACACGAATAAAGGCTCGGCGCGTTCTTGGTGCCGCAGTGCGGGCAGTAAATCGTTTCATTGGGGCCGGATGCGGCCGCTTGTTGCTGCAATTAAAGCCTATCTTCCGAGGGCGAAGAGGATAACCGATCCATTGTCGCGCCACCGGACAACGCGTGCCGGGCGTTCAGGTATTCGCATCTCACCGTGTCACTATCGCATGCCACTCCGGAGCGAAGGATGCTGATCAGCCGCCATCAGGCTGGGACAGGTTGACATCCACTTGCGACATTCAGATCAGCGAGCACGGAAGGGTCCCTTTCAGGCCGGTTACAACTTCGAAACGTCCAGGTCCATGTGGGCCAGGATGTCCTCCAGTTCCTCCCGCGTCTCGTTGTCTATGGCCGGCGTGGGCACTCGGACCGCAGCCTGATCAAGAAACCCCCGCCTCGCCATGATGTGCTTGCGGATGGAAAGGCCAATCCCAGCCGAGTTCTCGTACCTGATCAGCGGCAGCCATCTGTAAAAGACATCCCGCGCTCCCTCGGTGTCCCCCTCGGACATGCGCCGGTACACGGCGACGAGCACCTCTGGATAGGCGAAGCCAGTCATAGTGCCTGCCGCCCCGCGTCGGAGCTCCTCGAACAGGAACGCCCCGCCGAGCCCGCCAAACACGCTCATTTTCTTCCCCGTGGCAGCCAGCACGCGAGTGATCTTGGGCGGCGTAGGAGGGTCTTCGAGTTTCAGGTACTTCGCCGTGGGAAACTCTGCGTTGAGCTTTGCGATGAACTGCGGATCCATGTGCACGCCGGTCTGCTCGGGCAGGTCCTGTACCACGAGCGGAAGGTCTGACGCCTCTGCAATCGCTGCGTAGTAGCCGTATGTGGACTGCGGGTTGGGCTTGGCGAGCCGGGCCGGCGCTGCCATGACGGCAGTCGCCCCTGCGGCCTTCGCCTCCTTTGCTCGAAGGGCGGCTACCCTGTTGCTCTCTGAACTAATGCCTGCGGTGACGGTCAGGGAGCCGCCGCTTCCCTTGTGTTTCTGCGCTGCTGCTATTACAGATGCCAGCACTTGCGATCGTTCGGAGTCAGTGAGCCGGTGGGCTTCGCCCATGACGCCCAGACAGACCACACCCCTGCAGCCAGCGCGCGCCGCAGCGCCGACGAGGCGGTCGTAGGGATTTGGGTCCACCTCCCCGCTGTCCCTGAACGGGGTGGGGAGCATGAAATGAATACCGTCCAGAGTGTTGGAAAACATTTGTGGAGCCTGTTTCAGAAACCCTCTCCCAGCCGGGTGCCCGGTGGGCGCGGGTCAGGTGATGAAGAAGCGTCGCCGATACTGGAGTAGTTGGATGTCAATACAGGGTTGGTTCATGCCCGTCCGCGGGCAAGTACCATGACGCCCTGCATTATCTCCTGACAGATGCCCTACCGTCGGCCTGCATCATGGCACCCGCCCGGCGGGACTTTACACGCCAGAACTCAGGATGTGAAACACGGCTACCGTCACTACAACCCCGCGCCGTCAGGCAGGAAAGCTCTACTACGGCTGGGTGATAGTCGGGGTGATGGCGGCGGCAAACGCCGTCACCATGGCCCTGGGTTCTCTCAACTTCGGCCTGTTCATCAAGCCGATGGGCGACGATCTCGGCATAGGCCGTTCATGGTTCGGGTGGGCGGGGACTGCCCAGCAGGTCGCCACGTCCGCCACCAGCCCGTTGATAGGCAGGCTTGTTGACCGCTTCGGCGCGCGGCTCCTGCTCCCTCTTGCCGCGCTCGTCACATGCGGCGCCCTGACTGGCCTGGCGTTCATTCACAGCGCGTGGCAGATGGTAGCCCTGTTCGCAGTCACCGGCCTGCTCGGGCTAAGCGGTCCGGGCAACCTTGTGATCGCGGTTCCGGTGCTCAAGTGGTTCGTGCGAAATCGCGGCAAGGCCATCGCCTTCATGTCACTGGGCATCTCGGTGGGAGCGGTCATATTCCTGCCGCTGACGCAGGTCTTCATTCACCAGCTCGGCTGGCGCCATGCATGGATCGCCCTGTCCATAATCGGCGCAGTCGTCATCGTGCCCCTTGCGTTGATCTTCCTGAGGAGGCAGCCAGAGGATATGGGCATGCTGCCGGACGGAGCGCCCACCCCTGCTTCACACTCCCCACACGGCTCCGCCACGCTTTTGGCCGCAAACGACGAAGTCTCGTGGACAGCGCACGATGCCGTCCGCACCGGAGCATTCTGGCGACTGGTCTCTGCGTTCAGCATAATCTCGGTCGCAACAGGGCTTGTCGGGCTGCACCGCATACCCGCCTTCACTGACCGCGGGCTTGACGCCAGTCTGATCTCGATCGCCACCGCCCTCGATGCGGTGTGTGCAGGAGTGACTGTGTTCACGATGGGCCTGCTGTCGAGGCGGTTCCCGGGCCGTTATCTGGGCGCCGTCGGTTTCCTGTTTCTGGCCGCAGCGACGGTCCTCACCATCCATGCCACGACCACCGCGGTGATGTTCCTTTCTATGGCCGTATTCGGGATGGGCATAGGGGGGATGATCTTCCTCCACAGCTACATCTGGGCGGACTACTTCGGCAGGGCGAACCTCGGGGGTATCCGGGGTATCGTCACTCCAGTAACGCTTGTGATCGGCGGCGCTGGCCCGCCGCTCGCCGGGTACGTCTTTGACGCCAGAGGCTCGTACATCGGCATCTGGTGGGCCGGGGCCTGCCTGATGCTGGCGGCCGTCGTGATAGTGGCATTCACAGTCGCGCCGCGAAGGCCGTCCGTCCACCTGTCTCTGGGCGCGGCTGCGACCAGTGGCGAGGCATGACCTCCACACAGGACAATTGAACTTCCCAGCGATGCCCTTTGAGAAGGATGTGAAATTACGGCCAACGCAACGGGCGACCGGGTTCAGGCCGGTGGCCAAACACCCAACAAGCCGCGGTTCTTCTACGGCTGGTACATAGTGGCTGCGATGGCATCCGCAAGCGCGGCGAACATGGCCATGGTCACGCTCAACTTCGGCCTTTTCATCAAGCCGATGGGCGATGAGTTGGGCATCGGCCGCGCCACGTTCGGCTGGGCCTCCTCGGCCCGGCAGTTCGCCACCTCCGCCACCAGCCCCATCGTGGGCCGGCTGCTGGACCGTTTCGGCGCGCGCCTCATGCTGCCCATTGCTGCCGTCCTCACGGGGGCGGCGATGATCTGGCTCAGCTTCTCCCACCATGGTTGGCAGCTCATTCTGATCTTCGCCCTTATGGGCCTTGTGGGGATGAGCGGACCCGGCGCGCTCATGTCATCCGTCCCCGTTTTGAAGTGGTTCGTCCGCAACAGGGGCAAGGCTGTGGCATTCATGTCTCTGGGCATCCCGATAGGCGCTCTCATCTTCGTGCCGCTCACACAGGTCTTCATAGACTGGTGGACATGGCGCGGCGCTCTCGTGGCTCTGGCGCTCATCGGCGTCGCTGTAGTGGCGCCGCTGAGCCTGATCGTCGTCCGTAGACAACCAGAGGACATGGGGCTGCGGCCGGACGGGGCAGCGGCTCCTGCCGCGGGGCATACTGGCACGGCAAAATGCGCGACTGACGAGGAGTCATGGACAGCGAAGGAGGCCATGCGATCCGGAGCGTTCTGGCGGCTGGTGGCGGTGTTCAGCATCGTCTCGCTCGGCGTGGGCACACTCGGCGTCCACCGCATACCGTCATTCATGGACCGCGGTCTGGACGCGCGGCTCGTGTCCTTCGCCACCGCATTTGACGCAGTATGCGCGGGCATCAGCGTGTTCACCATGGGGTTCCTCGTCAGGAAGTACTCCCCCGCCCTACTGGGCGCGGTCGGGTTCCTGCTCCTGGGGATAGCGAGCGTCCTCACCATCTACGCCACCAGTGTGCCGGTCATGTTCATCTCCATGGCAGTGTTCGGTCTGGGCATTGGCGGGCAGATGTTCCTCCAAAACTTCTTGTGGGCGGACTATTTTGGCCGCCGGCACCTCGGCAGCATCCGGGGCATCGTCACACCGGTCACGCTGATAATCGGCGGCATAGGCGCACCTGTTGCCGGGTACGTCAGAGACGCGACCGGTTCGTATGACTCCATCTGGTGGGGAGGCGTGGTGCTCATGCTCATCGGTGCTCTGGCGCTCGTCACCACCAGAACGCCGCGTAAGCCGGAGGGCTTGGAGGCGGCTTTGCGCGAATAAGTCTAAGAAAAGCTGGTTTAGCTTTGACACCCCCTGTTCGTGCGCGATAAACTCCGGCTATGAAACTGTGCTTCCGCCCCAATTGCGCGTGTTGAATAGCGACACGTCGTGGGCGGTCTGCCACAATAACTTCCACTGCGACGCCGCCCCACTCTGAACAACGTGGGGTTTTTGTTTGAGGATCCGTCCCCAGATGCCGGTGTGCCGGCCACCCATCGCCTTTCCGGACTCAGGAGCGATTACTTGACCACGACACACCCAACCCAGACACCAAAGTGGACGCCCGACCCGAAGGGCCAGCGCATCCTGACCATCCTCCCCGGCGAGATAGAGAATTTCGAGAACGAGGTCAGCAAGTTCCGCGCCGGCCAGGTGGACGCCACCCAGTTCACCCGCTTCCGCCTCCGCCAGGGCATCTACGGGCAGCGTCAGGCTGACCGCCAGATGGTCCGGGTGAAGATCCCCTTCGGCGGCCTCACGTATGAGCAGATGGTCGTCCTCGGCAAGGTCTGCGACCGCTACACCCCCCTGAAGAAGGGTCACCTGACAACGCGCGAGAACGTCCAATACCACCACGTTCCGCTTCCTGACGTTCCCGGTCTGCTCCGCATGATCGGCGACGTGGGCCTGACGACGCGTGAGGCGTGCGGCAACACAGTCCGCAACGTGGTCGCCAACCCCACCTCCGGCGTGCTCAAGGGCGAGGCGTTTGACGTGACGCCCTACGTGGCGGCCTACGCGCGCTGGTTCCTGCGCCACGCCACGACGCAGGACATGCCCCGCAAGGTCAAGACTGCCTTCTCCAGCGCCGCCACAGACCCCTCGATCACGAAGATCCATGACATGGGGTTCATCGCAAAGGTGAAAGACGGCAAACGCGGCTTCGAGATCCTCGTCGGCGGAGGCACCTCGATCATGCCCCGACTCGCCGACACGCTCTTTGATTTCGTCCCCGTCGAGGACTTCATCACTTCGGCGGAAGCCGCCCTCCGCATCTTCAACCGCCAGGATGAAGAGCGGAAGAACCGCATGAAAGCCCGCATCAAGTACACACTCACGCGCCTCGGCGTTGAAGAGTTCCGACGCCAGGTCCTGGAAGAGCTTAAGGGCGACTGGGCGAAGAACAAGCCCGACCTTAACAAGCTGCTCTGGCACGAGGACGAGGAGAAGCTCGCCGCGCCAAAACCCGCCCACCCCACGCCATGGCCAAAGAGCGACGCCGCGTTCGACCTGTGGGTGAAGGAAAACACCGAAGAACAGAAGCAGCCCGGGTTCCGCATCGTGTACGCGCTCGTGGATCGCGGTGACATCTTCGCCGAGCAGTGGACGCCGCTCGCAGAATTGGCGAAGGAGTTCGCAGGCAGCCGCGTCCGCATTGACCAGCAGCAGAACATGGTCTTCCGATGGGTCCGCACAGAATCACTCTATGACTTCTACCTGCAGCTGAAGAAGGTAGGCTTCGCCGGCACGGGACGCGAGACGATCAAGGACATCGTGACCTGCCCTGGTACAGACTCCTGCAAGCTCGGAATCACTTCTTCGATGGGCCTGAACAAGGCCCTGACCGAAATGCTGGACACGATAGACGTGTCCGACCCGCTCATCAGAGAACTGCACATCAAGGCGTCAGGCTGCCCGAACGGGTGCGGCCAGCACCACATAGCCAACATCGGCTTCCACGGCGCAGCAATGAAGGGCCAGGGCGGTCAGGCGCCGGCTTACGAACTGTTCCTCGGCGGGAACTACGAATCGAAGACCGGAGCGACGCGCTTCGGCACGCGCATCAAGGCCCGCGTACCGGCCAGGATGGCACCGCAGGCCGTGAAGTCTCTTCTCGACTATTACAAGTCCAACCGGCAGCAGGATGAGCGTTTCAACGCTTTCGTGGACCGCGTCGGCACGAAGCCCTTCGAGGCGCTGTTCGGCGAGTTTGGGGACATCGGCCCGCTCAACCGCGAGAACATCGAGAAGTACATGGACTGGGGCAAGACCGTCCTGTACAAGATCGAACGCGGCGAGGGCGAGTGCGCGGTATAGGGCACTTCTCTCCCTCTCCCTGCAGAGAGAGGGTTGGGGTGTGGAACGCGAATTAACTAGATTGAATTAACAAGAGAGGGCACGATTTATCGTGCCCTCTCTTGTTATCTGCCGTCGCGTCGCGACCCCTACTTCTTCGTCAGGTTCCAGGGGATGCTGAACTCGGCACAGATGCCCTTGAACCAGTCCACTACCTCCGGGTGCAAGGGGATGCCGTTCTTGCGCCGTTCAATCTCCGTCTCATATTCGGAAATCCCTGCGTAAATCACGCGGTCGTGACCCGGCGCGGGCTTCGTCTTTGAAAAGCCTTCGAGCATGCCGTCCATATTGGCTTTGAACTCGTCAACCTCTCCGAAGGCGGCGATGTCGTATGCAGCGACAAAGTGCCCGCGGCGGTTGTTGGCGAGCGTGGCGAACCCGGGCGCGAACGATAGCTGTCCGCACAGGATGTCCACGATCGCCGCCATGGAGTAGCCCTTGTGCGAGCCCAGCTCGCGCGTTGAGCCGAGCGGGAGCTGCATCCGGACTGACCCGGCGGCGAACTCTGGTGTCGATCCGCCCTCCATGTCGGGCGTGCCATCGTCCTTAGCCACCCACCCCGGCAGCAGCTTCTTGCCGTTGCGGCGCGCCAGGCCGATCTTGTTGCCCGCGATCGTCGTCATGGCTGCGTCGAAGATGAACATGGGCTGCTTGCCCGCAGGAACGGCCACGGCGATGGGGTTGGTGCCGAGCTTCGGCTCTGCTCCGAACGTAGGGACCAGCGAGTTGCCGCCGCCAGTCATGCACCAACCGACCATGTCCTGCTTGGCGGCCATGACGGCGTGATACCCGGCTGCGCCTAGGTGGCCCGAATTGCGGATGACGACGACGCTCGTGCCGTACTTGCGGGCCTTTTCTATACAGATCTCCATCGCCTTCGGGGTGATCATCAGACCCAGGCCGCGGTCGCCGTCTATGACGGCCGTGGTGGGCGTCTCCCTGACGATCTTCCAGACCGGCGAAGGGTTGATGGTCTTGTTGTTATAGCCCTGCACGTATGCCCGGAGCATGTTGGAGACGCCGTGCGTGTCCACGCCCAGGAGGTCGGCGTATATGAGGACGTCTGTGCCAAGCTGGGCCTGGTCCTTCGGGACGCCGCACTTCATGAAGATGGCCTCGGTCGTCGAGCGCAGCGCAGGCTCCATGACGTGAACGGCTATTTCATCAGGTACGTGGAAGTGTTTGAGCAAGTGTGGTGTTCCTTTTTGAGGTTTGTTCGCGGAAGTCCGTCTGAATATGTTCTCTGGCGGAGCGATGTAGCGCTCCCGGCCAGACCGTGGGCCAGGCTTGGGATGGTACTACGCGCAAGTAACTCACGACACCGCCCCAGGCAGGGCCACGCCGCGAAGTATCATTCCGAGTCCCTGGCTGCTGCGCACCTTGAGCTTGTCGAAGGGCGCAGAAGATCGCGTGGGCCGAAGAATCCCGATTCCTCATCCTGAACGAAGCCGAATTATGTTCGGCGATACAGTTCGGTGTCATCCTGAGTCTCGGCGCACCGCGGACGAAGGAACTCTTCTCGTCGTTTCACCCTCTCCCATTGAGGGGCGGAGACGCGACCCACACCCTGCGACCCGTTGTCACGTGTATCCCGTCCATTGCAGGGAGAGGGAAGACCGAGGCCCTTCGAACCCGGCCAGCCAGGACGCGTGGGGCGGGCGCGTTGACACCCGTTTGGCCGCGGCGGTAGTCTGACAGTTACGCCTCTTATATGGGCGTGACTTGCGGCGATCGGCCCACACCCTGACCTGTAGGCGGCGCCGCCAGAATACCGAGTGGGGATGTAGCTCAATTGGGAGAGCGCAGCGTTCGCATCGCTGAGGTTGGGGGTTCGATCCCCCCCATCTCCACCAACTTTTCCTTTTCTGAATTTCGCCCGGCCTGATGTGGCGATAAGAGACTGCCATTCGTTCTCCCGAGGTCTGGTTAGGCCGAGGGTCTGGGGATCAATGCGGCCACCGCCCCGGATTCCTCACGACCCGCCTGCGGCGAGTACCCCGGGGTTCGGAATGACGGTGATCATGTCATCCTGAACCAAGTTCAGGTTCTCTCGCGAGGCCAGAGACATATCTGGCCGGACCCTTCGGGCCCCTGTAGCTCAGTGGACAGAGCAGCGGTTTCCTAAACCGCGTGTCGGCGGTTCAAGTCCGCCCAGGGGCCCCAAACTCCCGCCAATCTCATGGCTTTGGCATGGTCCAAGGCCGCGCGATCGAGGTTCTGTACCTGATTCTGTACCTTATGGGTAGAAAGCGACGCGCCTGCTGTGCTCAGGGAGTCCACGGCCCATCACACACTCCCCACAGCCATTCCAGCGCGGCGACTACCCCACGAACCCTGCTCGCGGCGAGCGCAACCGGCCCAGACCGGCAGGGGCGGCAGGCCCAGGTCCGTCAACGCGGTCACTATGCCCGCACCGGCAAGCCCCGCTCCGCCCGGCGTACAGCCGCGGCCCCTGCTGCGTCCCTGAGCGTGGCTGGCCGATCCCTAGTTCGAACATCCAGTGCTGCCTGATTGGCCGAGCGGGCGGTGCCACCCCCCTGCTGGGTACTCCTTACGGAATATGCGCGGGCAACGGTGACGGTACTGGCTCGACGACGCAGCC
>SHXW01000024.1 GCA_009693115.1 Dehalococcoidia bacterium
AACGAATCGGCCCGCGCCGTCGAGATCGCCTCCGATGTGTTTGACTTCTGCCGCCAGCGCATCGCCGAGTTGCCTTCGGCATGACCCGCCGCCGTCTCCCAGGCGCCCACGCCGCCGTTCCGAACCCGTCGGGTGAGGAATATGGGCCGGTGGCTGGTCTGGTCGGCTCAAGCCACGCCACCGTGCTAGCATTGCGCCGCTTTCAAGGAATGAAAACGGGCGCGCACCGCGCCCATCTCAGCAGGAGCTCTCTTAAACATGCTTGAACGATTTCAGGTGCCCCAGGAAGACCGCGTCTATGTGCAGGAGCCGAAGGCCCGGCAGGCAACCGAGAAGGTCTTTTTGAAGATGGGCCTCTCCAAGGCCGACGCCGCCCTTTCCGCGGACGTTCTTATATACGCCGACATTAATGGCGTGGACACCCACGGCGTCTCAAACATGCTCCGCATGTATGTCCAGGCGTACAACAAGGGCGAGCAGAACCCCCGGCCCAGGTGGAAGGTCACGCACGACTTCGGTGCGACAGCCACCATAGACGGCGATAACGGCCTCGGCCTCCACCTTGCCCCGAAGGCAATGGATCTGGCAATCGAAAAGGCCGACAAGTACGGCGTCGGTTCGACGTGCCTCCTGAACGCCGGGCACATCGGCGCCCTCGGCTACTTCGCCCGGCAGGCAGCAGCGAAGAACATGGTCGGCATGGTGATGAACGGCGGCGGCGGCTTCGCCATGCTGCCCACATACGGCGCAGAGCCTCGCTTCGGCACCAACCCCTTCGCCTGGGCCGCTCCTGCCAGAAAACAGCCCGACTTCTGCCTGGACGTTGCCACAACACAGGTGGCCGGCAACAAGATCCGCCTGCTCCAGCGCATGGACCACCCCCTGCTCCCCGGCTGGCTCGCCCGCCCGGACGGATCGCCCATCATGCAGGAGGAGAAGGTCCCGGAGGAGGACATCCGCAGCGAACAGAGGCACTGGTACATGCTGCCCTTCGGTGGCACACGCGAGAACGGCTCACACAAGGGTTATGGTCTCGCCTGCGTCGTGGACATCATGGGCCCGATCATGTCTGGCAATGGGCCGGGGTTCATCACGAACAAGGCGGGGTCGAACTTCACGGCATGGAAGATTTCCGCATTCACCGACCTGGAAAAGTTCAAAGATGACATGGACGCCTTCCTGGACGGCCTTGCGAAGACGAAGCCAGCGCCCGGCCACGACCGCGTGTTCTATGCGGGCCTGCCCGAGCACGAAGAGCGCCTGAAACGCCTGAAAGAGGGCATCCCGTACCACAAGGAAGTCATCGACTGGTTCCACACCATCTCGAACGAGTTGAACCTGGGGATCAAGCTGCCCTAGCCAGTTCTCTTCCCATCAGGAGAGGGTTCATGTGCGGGCATCCTCAACAACGCCGGTAGTCCCGCACCCGTTCACCCGGGTTCCAGCGCGCCGGGAAGGGACCTGACATTCTGACGATAGCCAGCAATGCTGGAGCGGCGTCAGATCCCCCGGCTTCGCTCGGGATGAGGGTGTTGCCTGCCTGTGGGCCATCGCAACCCTATGCGTTCACGACGACGCGTATCGCGTTCGATGTGCGCTTATCCTCCGCCGCGGCGAAGGCTTCTGAAATGCGTTCGAGAGGGAAGTGGTGCGTGATGATTGGCTCCGGCTGAACTCGGCCGTCCGCCACAAGCCCCATCGCCGTCGCGTATTCGGATACACCCTTCCAGTTCGACAGGCTGTTCGACCACCTGACCGTCAGTTCCCGTGTCATCGCCATGCTCGCGTCGATGGCCTGCGGCTGGTTGAACACGCCCATGACGCTCGCCGTACCGCCACGGCGCGCCAGCGACATCGCCACTCCCAGCACCTGCTCGCTCCCGCCTACGGTTTCGACCACCACGTCTGCGCCCTCCCCGCCCGTCAGCTTCATAACTGCCTGCGCCGGGTCGGCCTCTCTCGCCACGACCACATCGTCTGCGGCACCGCAGCGCACTGCCACGTCCAGTGGATGGCGTCGCGTGCCCACCATGATGACCCGCTTCGCGCCCCACGCCTTCGCCACCTGCCCAAGAGTCAGTGCGATGGCCCCTGCGCCGACGATAGCGAGTGTCTCGTTCCCGCCAACGGGCGTGCGGCCAAGCGTATGCACGGCACATGCGTAACAGTCGAGCAGCACCGCGGCATCGAACGAAACGTGGTCGGGGAGCGGGTGGACATTGGTGGCCTTGCAGACGTCGTACTCAGAGAAGCCGTGGCTGGCATGCAGGTGGCCCCCTGCCATCCCACGGTCCGCGCAGAGCTGCGACTGGCCCTCAGTGCAGTGGCGGCACTTTCCACAGCCGATCAGGTGCTCTCCCTCGATGCCGACCCTCTGCCCCACTTTGAGACTGGTCACGCCATGCCCCAGCGCAGCGATCTCACCGCCGAGTTCATGGCCCTGTTCCCACGGCGGTGTGAACCGCGCCTGCCGGTTGCCGCGGTAGTTGTGGAGGTCCGATCCGCAGACGCCCCCCGCCTTGATCTTGACGAGGACCTCGCCCGGCCCCGGCGTGGGCGTCGGGATGTCCTCGACCCTTATGTCCTTGCCGCCGTAAAACCGTGCCGCTTTCATGGTCGCTATCCCTTCAACTGGGTTGACGCATGGAGATGTCACATCAAACCGCCGTCTGGACTATGTCACTTCCGAGTCCTCCCAGTGTGCCGGGAGCTGAACGAATGTGTTCGCCGCCGTTGACAACTGGCTCTGATGGTGGTGCCGCGCCCGGATGGCACCCGGCAGAAAAAGAGGATCGGGGACGGTCTGCTAATGAGTCGCAGCGGCCTGGCGCTTCACCGCGGGGACGACGAATGCCAGCAGCGCGCCCGATGCCGACAGGCCCACAGCGAACCACACGACGCCGTGGAACCCGGCCGACTGGTTGATCGCCCCGGCTATAAGAGGCGCGACCGCCCCTATGGCCGATCCCCCTGCGAACAGCAGGGCGGTCGAAGTGCCCTCGGACCCTTTCTCGGTGGCGTCCATGGCCGCCGCCGCTATGATCGGCATCACCGCGAACAGGACAATGCCCAGCAAGCCGAGCGCCACTGCCAGCCCCGCACCTTCGTCCGCCCAGAGGAAAGTGAACATCAGCGCGGTGCCTATGCTCATGGCGGTGACAATCACAGGCCTCCGGCCAATCCTGTCCGATAGCCGCCCCATGAAGGGTGTCGAGGCGATTCCCGCCACAGTGAGCAGCGCAATGTGGGCGCCCTGGGCCTGCTTGCTATACCCGAGCACGTCATTCATGTAAATGACGAGGAAGACAACGAACGATGAGTGTGCCGCTCCACGCAGCGCGTGCACGCCCGTCATGCCCAGCACCCGCCCGTTACGCGCCAGCCGCGCCGAGGTCCTGACGTACTGTCTGAGGCTGATCCGTTTCTCCGCCACGGCACCCTTGCCCATGAGCGCCATCACTGTCACGGATGTCACCGCGGCCGGTACGACGACGATGAATGCGACCACTCTCCAACTGAGGCCCGACCATTCGATGGCCCAGAAGCTGAGACCGCCGAGTAGCAGGCCCGTGACCACGGGCGAGATCGTGTCGCCCGCCTGCGCGCCCGTCAGGTGCATGGCCACAGCCAGGCCGCGCTTTTCCGGGTAGCGCGTGGCGAGGGATGCTATGGCCGGCGAGTGCCACCAACTGGCTCCCGTGGCCATGACCGCCCCGGCCAGCACGATCATCCAATACGACTGCGAAACAGCGATCAGAAAGTAGCCGGTGGCAACGGACAACATGCTCAACGTAAGCATGAGCGCCACGCGGCGGCGGAACATGTCTGTCAATATGCCCGCCGGGACGTTGGTGACCCCGGAGGCTATCTGTTGCGCTGCGAAGATTCCACCCACGGCCACATCGCTCAGAGCAAACGCTGCCCGCACCTCCGGCATGAGGATCAGCCATGCGTTCTGACAGAAGTGCTTTACGCCATGGCCTGCCGCGAGCCCCCACATCAGTCGCGACGAGACTCGCCCGCCCGACGTCATCGGGAGTCCGGGGGCGTCGGCGCGTCCTTGCGCCCCCGCCGACGCCAGGGTGGTTGCCCCGGTTGTGCTCTGAGAGCTATCTGGCATTTTTGCTCAGGTCTTGCACCCTAGCGCTCCGAAAGGAACTCCAGACAGACGGGCATCGGGACAGCGGTAACCGCGCCCGAGGCGTGTAACCTGCCGGTCGCCTGGTCAATGCGGAACGTGACGATGGAGTCCGAGTCCTGGTTCGCGGCCAGGAGCCACTGACCCGTCGGGTCTATGGCAAAGTTGCGTGGCGTCTTACCGTTCGTGGGCTCGTTACCAAGCGAGGTCAGCCGCCCGGTCGCCTGGTCAACCGAGAACATGGCGATCGAGTGGTGCCCCCGGTTCGACCCATACAACCACAGCCCGTTCGGGTGTACGTGGACGTCAGCGGTCGTGTTTGACCCCGCCCAGCCGGCAGGAAGAGTGGGCACGGTCTGTATCTCCGTCAGCGCGCCCGTGGTCTGGTTGTAATTGAACGCCGTGACGGTGTTGCCGAGTTCATTTATGACATAGGCATAGCGGCCGTTCGGGTGGAAATCAAAGTGGCGCGGGCCTGCGCCAGGAGCTGTCTTTACGGCGCCCCCCCGCGACAGTTTGCCCGCCCCGGCGTCCAGTTTGTAAGTTATGACCTCGTCCCGGCCCAGGTCGGCGATGAATACAAACTTGTTGTCCGGAGACAGTGTGGCGGAGTGAGCGTGGGCCCGGTCCTGCCGCTTCGGGTCAACCTTCGCAGGGCCATCGTGCTGGTGGAAGTCCGAGGCCGCGCCGAGCGACCCATCGTCCTTCACCGGCAGGACTGTGACCGCGCCGCCGTGATAGTTCGCCACGATCAGGTTGCGTCCGGTGAGGTCAACGACAAGGTGACACGGACCCGCGCTCCTGGTCGGCTGCGTATTCAGCTGTGTGAGCACGCCTTTAGATCTGTCTATGGCGTACGCCGTCACCGCACCGCCCGAGGTGTTGTCCTTCTCCGCGATCTCAGCGCAGGCGTATAGGAACCGCGCGTTGGGGTGTATCGCCAGAAAAGACGGGTTGACCACGCCCGAGGCCTCGCCCACAGCGGTCAGCGTACCCATCACAGAGTCAAATCGATGGATATAGATGCCCTTGCTCTTGCTCGGCGGGCGTGTGTATGTCCCTGTGAACACCCAGTACGACTTGGAGACGGTCATCGCTGACTCCTTCGACCAATCCACAGATGGGTCAGATGAGCACACACAGGGTTGAGATTATTGGCCAGCCGGGTCGTTTCGCTGCATCTGGTTTTATCACCCCGAGTAATAGAGAGGGATCTGGCACGGGGCCAATCGTACGCCACCGCCCCAGATCCCTCTCTTCTCTGCGCTCAGGTTCGGAATGACCAGCCTGTCGAAGGCCGTAATCAAAACCTATTCGTCTATTTCTTTGCCATCTGCGAAAACGTTCGTTCTTCGCCCTACTTCTTGATGATCACTTCGCGTCCGGTTTCCTGGGACGTCTCTGAAGCCTCCAGGATTTCCATCACATTGCGGCCGTGCATCTGCGGCACAGGCGTGTCGGCATCGCCGCGACGCAGGGAGTCCACGAAGGCCTGCACCTCGTCCACGAGGCTGTTGTCGTTGTTATCGCAGGGGATTTCCTTCCAGGTGCCCTGAGGCGTATCGCCGATCCAGACTCCGGTCGCCTGGCCCTGCCCGCGCCCGTAAGCGATGCGCATACGAACCATGCCCTTCGTCAGGAAATAGTCAGCTCCGTATTCGGTCGCACCCTTGTCCCAGGCAAAGCGCGCCAGCGTGGCCGCAATACCGGACTTGAAGCGGAGAAAGAGCATGCCCGTGTCGTCGCAGGGCAGTTCAGGGTGTGTGATCGAACCCACCTTTGCCGAGACGCTGTAGACATCGTTCCCAGCTATCCACAACGTGCGGTCGAGCTGGTGCGTCCCATCCATCTGGCCCATCCCGCCGCCCAACTTGCGGTCCAGCATCCACTTGGGACGGGTCTCGGGCTGATAGGGCTTGTGCCAGTAGTCATAAACCATGACCAGGTTGCCGAGGTCACCGGAGTCTATTACCGCCTTCGCCTTCGCCACAGCCGGATAGTAGCGCTGCGTGTGAGCAGTCATGAGTTTCACGCCGGCCTTCTTCGCCGCGGCCAGCATCTCATCGCACTCGGCCAGTGTGACGGCCATCGGCTTTTCGATGTAAATGTGTTTCCCGGCCTTCGCCGCGTCTATTGCCGCCTTCTTGTGCAGCCAGTGCGGCAGCGTGCCGATGATGAAGTCAACCTCCGGCATGGCGAGGGCCTCTTTATAATCAGCCACGAACTCGATGCCCGGGTGCTTCTTCTTCAGGGGCGCTACCTGTTCTTCACGTGGCTCCGCGACCACGACGACCTCCGCGCCCTTGATCTTGTTTACAACGTCTATGTAACTGCCACCGATCCGCCCCGTGCCAAGCACGGCGACGCCGAGGGTCCTGGTGGTCTTGCCTGATGACTTTGCTGGTGTCTTTCCTGTCACCGTTTTATGCTCCTGCTTTAGTAAGCCCTTCACATTGGGAAGGGTGGTATGGGCCATGTTTGAGGGCCGGTGTCAATTGCCGCCCGCGTAAGCAGATCAGCAGGTCATTGTAAACCTGAGCCTGTCAGGGAGGCGTAATTGTCAGTCAAAGCTGAGCTACGCACGGTTGTCTATCTCCTCCGTCATGCTGAGAGCGCACCCGACCACCGCGTCCCGGAGATGGACCGGCCACTGAGCGCAAGAGGCCGCCAGCAAGCTTTGGACCTGGTGCCTGCGCTGTCGCTCCTGGGCATTGAGTACGTCTGGTCGAGCCCATACCCGCGCGCCATCAACACTGCGCGGCCCTTTGCGCACGCCCATGGTCTCAAGATCAGCCTGCATCTGGATCTGCGGGAAAGGAAGCTGGCCGGGAAGCCCGTGTCAGACTTCCGGGCGTTGTTGCTGAAGACATGGGAGGACTTCCAACTCGCAGTCCCCGGCGGAGAGTCCAGTTCGGAGTGTCAGGCCCGTGTCAGGCGGGCAGTGGATGAACTGGCAGCAGGGCACACTGGCTCGACTCTGCTGCTCGCGTCGCACGGGAACGCGCTTGCCCTGTACCTGAACAGCATCGATTCATCGTTCGGCTTCGACGGCTGGGCGGCGATGAAGAAACCGGACATGTTCAGGGTTGTAGTTTCGGGCGGCGCACACTCCTGGGACAGAATGTGGAACTGCAACACGTAGGCGCCCCGCAATTGCAGGCCGCCGCTCTATAGTCCGAGCAGCGGCCCGAGTTCCGTCACGCTTTCGATGACAACATCCGGGCGTGGCGCATCAAAGTCATATGTGCGCCCCATATGCATCCATGCCGTCTTCATTCCCACGCCGTGTGCGCCCTTGATATCGGTGTACGGGTTGTCCCCCACGAAAAGGATCTGCGAGTACGGGGTCCCGTTCAGGCCTAGCAACCGCACGGCCTCGTGATAGATGACAGCGTCGGGCTTTTCGGCACCGAATATCTTCGACGCCAGGACAAACGGGATGACCTCCGTAAGGCCGACCTTTTCGACCTTTCTGAACTGGTAGCTGTCACCGTTCGTGACGACGCCCCAGGGGGTTCTTGCCTTGTTCAGAGCGGCCAGAAACCCTTTCACACCGGGCAGCGGGGCCATGCCCTCGACGATCTTTTCGAAGTAATAGCGGCGGTGCGTTTCCGGGTCGCTCTTCACACCCGGCCAGCGGTGCATGATCGCGACTATCGCGGCACGGGGGTCTGTGGCGTTATTGGGCGATAGCGACCAGAAGAAGTCCCATGCCTCTGCCCACGAGGTGTTCTGATTGATGCCCGGCTGTTCTTCGTAAAACCGCCGGTAGGCATATTCGTACGCTGACCGCCGATCCACAAGCGTGTCATCCAGATCAAACAGGGCCGCTTTAAGTCTTGGAGCGCTCAAACGTCTTCGGGCGAGCCGTCGAGCGCGTTCCACGAGCCCTGGCCACGCTTCGTCAGGTCTTCGTACGGGCGTGAGGCAATCACATCCTCATCCAGGTCCACACCGAGGCCGGGCTTCGTCGGCAGTTCGAAATAACCGTCCTTGATCTTCAACGGAGGCCTCTGCACCTTGTCATGCCATGGCATGTCCCGCGCCGTCTCCAGAATCTGAAAGTTCGGCGCAACAGCGCACACATGCACACTCGCCGCCACGGCTATCGGCCCATTCGGATCGTGCGGCGAAAACTTGATGTGCTCCATCTCCGCCATCGCTGCGATCCGCCTGATCTCAGAGATGCCGCCGCAGTGCACGATGTCCGGCTGTATCACATCAACAAGCTGGCGGTGCAGCAGGTCGCGGAAGCCCCAGCGAAAGTACATTCGCTCGCCTGTGGCGATGTCCATGCCCAGGCCGGCGTCCCGCACCAGGGCAAACTCGTCTATGTTTTCCGGCGGCACCGGCTCTTCAAAAAAGAGCAGGCCGAACTCTTCGACCGCTTTCATCTGCCGGATGGCAAGCGAAGGCCGCGACCTCCCATGGTTGTCGATCATGATGTCCACTTCGGGGCCTACGGACTCTCGCATCGCCTTGATCTTCTCGTGCAGCGCTCCCGGCACGTCCTTTTCGCGGAAGCTGTTCGTAGTTGTGATCCACCCACCCGTCTTGAAGGCCGTGAAGCCCTGGTCCACCAGTTCCTTCGACCCCCTCAGATCCTCGGCGTGCGTGTAGGCGCGGACTCGGTCTCGGACGGCCCCCCCGAGCAGCTTGTAGATGGGCTGGCCGTACACCTTGCCCGTGATGTCCCAGAGCGCGATGTCTATTGCCGAGATGGCCGAGCCCATCACCGCACCGGCCTTCCAGAACTTGTGCCGGTACATGATCTGCCACAGGAACTCGATGCGTGTGGGGTCCCTGCCCTCGATGAGCGGCACTAGGTGGTGGATGCCTTGTTCGACGGCCTTCTCGTGCCCTTCGAGCGTGCCCTCGCCCCAGCCGTGAACCCCCTCATCCGTTTCCACCTTGACGAAGAGCCAGTTCCGACGCACGCCGTGCATGATGAACGTCTTGACGCCTGTGATCTTCACTTCTGCGTTTCCTCAATCCGGCACAAAGGTGATGTGCTGTGCCTGATGCCTTGAACGGCCCCGAGGCAGCGGCATTGTAGCCGCGCCTCCAGATAGGTGACCCCTGGGCGCATACCCATGGTGGTGGAGAAACCTCCAACAGTATTGAAAGGGTCTGGCTTTACACCTTCGGGATCACCTCGTCTGCGAACAGGCGCATGGACTCCCGCTCCTCCTGCCATGGGAATACCGTCATGAACTGCGTCACGCCCAGGTCCGTATAGCGTTTGAGCAGTTCCACGACGCCCGCCGGCGTGCCAATGAACGTCCGCGCCCGCTTGGCCCGGTATTGATCCGGCGACATATTTTCACGCGCCGCTACGCGCGTCAGGCGCGCCAGCACGTCTACGCCGTTACGTCCGACGACAAACGACATGAAGTGTGTCTTGCGTATGCGGTTAAAGTCCGTCCCCACTTCCTGGCACGCCTTTTCCAGGCCCGAAAGCGTCTCTGCATATGCCTTAGGGTCGGGGGAGCCGCCCATATTCACAGCATCAGCGTAGCGGGCCATCACACGCAGCATCCGAGGCTTTGAACCCCCGATAAGCACGGGCGGGTGCGGTTTCTGTGTGGGTTTGGGCGCTGCGACGGCCGCCTCAACGCGGTAATACTTGCCCCGGAACGTGGTCACCGGTTGCGTCCAGAGCGACTTGATGATCTGTACGCCCTCGATGAACCTGTCCACGCGCTCGCCGGGCGTGGGGAAGTCGTACCCGTACGCGGCGTACTCGATGTCCTTCCAGCCCGCGCCGGTGCCAAACTCAAGCCTCCCCTTCGACACCATGTCCACAGTGGCAGCCATCTTCGCAAGCAGCGCAGGGTTCCGGTACGCCATACAGCTTACGAGCGACCCCAGCCGCAGATCCTTGACCTCCACGGCCAGCGCGGAGAGCAGCGTCCAGCACTCAAGGCAGTTGATGTCCCTGGCCGAATTATCGAGCAGGAAGTGGTCGGACACCCAGAGGGATGTGTAGCCGTGGCCGCGGCACTCGTGGGCGAGCGCGGCCACTTGATCAAACGTGAACCCGAACTGCGGCTCGATTTGAAGTCCAAACTGTGCCATGTGCGCCTCCCGTCTGTATGGACGACCACCTGCCGCAAAGACTACCCCTTCGCCAGCCAGAACATGCGCCGCAGAGTATGCTTGTTCGCTCTATGATAGGTACTATTTCATCACCGGGCTCTCGTGCTGGCCGTTTCAGACAGCACATGCGCAACCCCAACTGGCTGACGGTCACGGCAATGGTCCTGCTGGTTCTTGCCATTCCACTCGCAGTGTTTGGCCCGGGGGTCATCCATAGCGCCTCAGTGGGACTGGACCAGATCAAGGAGCGGAAAGCTCACCCGCCCATCGCTTCAGCCCCGGGCACGTGGATCAGCCCGTGGCTCCGGAATCAGGCAACCCGCATGATGAACGCTGTCGAGCCTACAGACTGGCGCGCCGTGAGTTTCCAGACCGGCCCGTGTCACCCCGGCAACCTCGAGCAACTCCCGCAGGAAAAATGGTCAACATCGATCGTGATCGCCTGCGGGCGCATGAACGACATCCAACTGCGTTACGCAGGTGACTGCGCCGCCACTGGCGAGTGCGTCATACCCTCCAAGGCGAAGGAGGAGTTGCAGGCCGTGACCGACTATCTAATAGCCGAGTTCGCTGATTCCGGCCTGGTCGTCCCCTACAAGGTTGAAGAGCAGCCAGCGAAATAGCAGGGACCTGTCAGGGCGCGCAGGGAAGATCGCGTGCTACCAAACAAGGGCCTGACCATCGCGGCGGGGGTCGCCTGCGGCCATGAGAGCGCCGGACTCGGGGTGCACCTGTATCGCCCCTTCGGATCCCGGCCCGGCCCACGGCGCGATGGCCTGCACGGGGTGGCCTTTGTGCTGCAGATCCTTCAGAGCGGCAGCCCCCACACGGTTTTCAACCTCAAGAGCGTTGCGTTCGGCGTGCGGGAAACCCGAGCCTGTCCGGCCCTGATAGTGCGTCCAGCGCGCGGCGTGCAGCGCCTCGGAGACGTTGAAGCCGTGATCGAAGACGGCGGAGATGACCTGCAGGTTTGATTGCACCTGCGTGTCCGCGCCGGGCGTGCCACAGACAAGCTCCAACGCTCCACCCTCCTCTGCCGGGCCCGAGAACGCCATTACAGGGTTCATGGTGTGGCGCACGCGCTGGCCGGGCGTCAGCCGGTCTATGTGATCCGGGTCGAGGTGCCAGTAGGTCATGCGGTTGTTGAGGAGGATGCCCGTCCGCCCGGCGACGATGCCTGAGCCGTATGCCATCTGGATGCTTTGCAGTTCGCCGACAGCGTTGCCCCAACGGTCCACTACGCAGAAGTGCGTGGTGTCTGACTCCTTCGAACCGACCTTCTGTTTGCGCTTATAAGGCCCCGCCTTCTCGCCAGGGCGCATGAGGCCGGTCTGAGGCGTGTAGTACGTCTTGGATTTGTCAGGCCCGCGGCGCATGTATTGCCATGGGTCGCCCTCGGCCACGGCCGCGGCGGCGCGATCCTTCTTGATCAACTTCGCCCGCTGGGCGGCGTACTCCTTCGAGAGAAGTCCCTCAACAGGCACATCAACGTGGTCAGGATCCGCCAGGTACGCCTCGCGGTCTGCGAATGCCAGCCTCTTGGCCTCGACGAGCAGGTGCAGGCTCTCCGGGGTGTTGTGGCCCAGAGTAGCGATGTCAAACCGTTCGACCATGCCAAGCATTTGCAGGAGCACGTGGCCGGACGAGTTGGGCGGAGCTTCATAGACGGTACGCCCGCGGTAGGTGGTGGAGATGGGCGCCTGCCACTGCATCTTGTGGCGCTTGAAGTCTTCAAGCGTCAGGATGCCGCCGTTCTTCTGGGAGAATTGCACGATGTCGCGGGCGATCTCGCCTTCATAGAAGGCGTCGCGTCCCTGTTCCGCTATTACGCGGTATGTGTGCGCCAGTGAGGGGTTGCGGCGGACCTCGCCCGGCAGGAGAGGCTGGCCCTTTGGAGCAAAAATCTTCGCCGAGTCAGGAAAGGTATTGAGAAATGGGTGTGGAGCCGCGAGTTGGTGGGAGTAGTAGGAGACCGGGACGCCTTCCTCGGACAGTTCGATGGCCGGCCCCAGACATTCGAGCAGGCTCAGCGTGCCGTAACGTGCGTGCACGGCGAGCAGAGCGTCAACGATGCCGGGGACGGAGACGGACATCATGCCGTAGCTGGGGATGCCGTCTTTGTAGCGCTCCGGCGTAGCGGCGAGGGGGGCCGCGCCCGTGCCGTTGGCCACTTCAATAACCGGGCCTTTGCCCGCCCCGCTGCGTCGCCCGTTTTTGGGAGGGGCGCCATGCTTCATATAGACCATCACGAAGCCGTCGCCGCCGATGGTTGAACCGGCCGGTTCTGCGACGCCCAGTGCAAAGGCGACGGCCACAGCTGCATCAACTGCGTTGCCGCCTTTGTGGAGGATCTTCATTCCGGCCATGGCCGCGAGCGGGTGGTTCGCCACGACGGCGCCCATGGCGCCCATGCGGACAGGCGTATAAGCCTCAGACTTGACGCCGTGGGGTGAGTGATCCACTTGGTTCGCCTCGCAAATCGCTGATCCCGGCCCGGAGAAACGGGCGCAGTGTAACAACACGTCGGCCCCACTCACCACGGCGTGAGAGTGCGCCAGAGGACACCCCAGAATTCCAAAAAGGTATATTCGTCGAACCATTTGCCCAGATGTAGGGCATATTCTTGGAACTCCTTCGCCGCCGTGAGGACGAGCAGCCAAATGACGGCCCGGCGCAATGTGATCTTATATTGCGGCTTGAACTGGTCACGGGCGACCACGAATAGGAACCAGAACTCAAAGACGTTCGGAAAGGCGAGAAGCACGGCGCGGGCCTGCGTCATTTCAAAAATGATATCCCCGGCGATGCGGAACATGAACAGCCCGATCGCAACCCGCCTGGTCAGCCCAGTCCACCTCAGAGCCACAATCAGGAACGTGGCCATGTAGGCCAGGTCGAGCCACTTGTCGAAGGACTGGTAATCGGGGACGCCACCGAGATCGAGCACGTTCATCCAGAACAGGTCAGAGAGGTCCACCAATATGACGGCGAGCGCGCCCCAGAAGGGCCACCGCAGCACGGGCAACGACCCGGCGATGCGCATGAGGGCGATGATGACCTGTTCAGCGGTCAAGGCAGGGACCATCCACAGCTGACACAGACGCCATCCTGAGCATGGCGAGAGGCGCACACAGAGGCGTGTCTGATTGGACAACGCCCGTTGCGAGCGACGCTGGAACACTCGTGTCCGCCAGCTTGCCGAGATAAGATCCCTGTGTCTGAGTCATCCGCGGGTTTTCCAGACGTTTTCGGGCCGGGGCAGGCTACTTCACAAATTGCACGCGCAATGTCTTCCGTGGCTATAATCCCCCGGTCGCTCGCTGTTTTCGTGTGACAGGCGCCATCAGACTACGCTTCAACCTCGCGGTCCGGCCCTCACTCATTCGAGAGAGGGACATGATCCTGGAGGATGTTTCATGCTCTACCGTCACCTCGGCAACTCCGGACTTGAAGTCTCCGAGGTCGGCATGGGCACGAACAACTTCGGCGGCAGGATGAACTACCGCCAGACGCAGGCGGTAGTCAACGCCGCTCTCGACCTCGGCATCAACCTGTTCGACACTGCAGATATTTATTCAATGGGCGTGTCGGAGCGGTATATCGGCCGTGCACTTGCCAGCGGCCTGCGCCACAAGGCGGTCGTCGCAACCAAGTTCGGCATGAAATGGGCGGATGGCCCGCATGGTGTGGGCGGCTCGCGCAAGCGGGTGACTGACGGAGTCGAGGGAAGCCTGACCCGCCTCCAGACCGACTACATTGACCTTTTCCAAATACACCGGTGGGACCCGTACACGCCCATTGAGGAGACGCTGCGCGCGCTTGATGACCTCGTGCGGGCGGGCAAGGTGCGCTACATCGGGTGCTCAAACTTCACCGGGTGGCAGATCGTGGAGGCAGCGTGGACTGCGAAGGTGGGCGGCCTGACGCCGTTCATCAGCGCTCAGCCAGAGTATTCCCTCATGGTGCGGGACATAGAGGCCGAGGTGATGCCTGCGTGCGAAAAGTACGGCCTGGGCATCCTCCCCTACTTCCCGCTGGCGATGGGGTTCCTGACAGGCAAGTACAAGCGCGGCACACCGCCGCCTGCGGATACCCGACTGGGCAAGCAGCCCGCCGCGGCGCAGCGCAGGTTGACGAATGAGGCCTTCGACAAGATCGAAAGGCTGGAGAAGTTCTGCGAGGAGCGGGGCCACGTCGTGCAGGAGCTTGCATTCGCATGGCTGCTCGCGCGGAAAGCTGTGTCGTCTGTGATCGCAGGGGCCAGCACACCCGATCAGGTAGCGCTGAACGCAAAAGCGTCGGACTGGCGCCTGACAGGGGATGATATGAAGGCTGTCGAGGCCGCGCTGAAAGGGTAGCGCGCCATTCCCTTCCCATCGGTGGGTGAGCGTCGATCAGGGGCCACAAACATAGGTGCCCCACTGCGGCCGTTGACCATTCCTCCGCGCTGAGGGCAGGCAACCAGGGATGTGCACCGGGACGCATCAGTGTGACTGCCAATGACACACATCCTCGCCATAGACCAGGGCACCACGTCCACGCGGGCCATAGTGTTCGATGCTCAGGACGCGCGGCCCATCGCGTCGGCGCAGATTGAGCTGAAGCAGCACTTCCCGCAGCCGGGTTGGGTCGAACACGACCCGATCGCGATCGTCAACGCTGCGGTATCAGTCGCCAGGCAGGCCGTCGAACGGGCCGGGCTGCACATGCGGGACATCGCTTGCATGGGAATCACGAACCAGCGCGAGACGACTGTCGTATGGGAGCGGGCGACGGGCCGACCTGTGGCGAATGCGATTGTCTGGCAGTGCCGCCGCACCGCCGAGGTGTGCCGCAACCTCGAGGATGCCGGGCACGGCCCGGATATCCGCTCGCGCACGGGGCTGGTGCTGGACGCCTATTTTTCTGCGACGAAGTTGCGCTGGCTGCTTGATCATGTGCCCGACGGCCAGAAACGGGCCGCAGATGGAGAATTGTGCTTCGGCACGGTGGACTCGTGGCTGCTGTTCCGTCTGACGATGCGGGGGGCCTTCGGCCCTGTTGCCCGGCCTGAGCATATGGCGGGGCCCGCCTCCCGCGCATCCAGCGGGATCCTTCGACCGGCTCAAAGCGCCCACGCCATTCACGCCACGGATTCGACAAACGCGTCGCGCACCATGCTGTTGAACCTGCACGACCTGCGCTGGGATCCGGATCTGTTGTCGCTTTTCGACATACCGGAGGTCATGCTGCCCGATGTGCTGCCGTGCGCTGCGGACTTTGGCGTGACTGCGCCTGAGGTCCTAGGCGCAGAGGTGCCCGTCACTGGGATCGCAGGCGACCAGCACGCCGCGCTTTACGGTGAAGCCTGTTTCGAACCGGGCATGGTGAAGTGCACTTATGGGACGGGTGCGTTTGTGCTGTCAGTGACCGGCGCGAAGCCGCCGGTCTCGTCCGCTGCGGCTCGTCGCACTGAGCCAGGTCCCGACCGTGAAAGCAGCGGGTCACTGTCCATGTCCTCACCCTCTCCCGCAGGGAGAGGAGACGGCCACGCAGACCACGGCCTAATCGCCACGCTGGGGTGGGAGGCGGGGCGCAAGAGGGCTTACGCGTTGGAAGGCAGCGTGTTCATAACGGGCGCGGCGGTGCAGTGGCTGCGCGATGGCCTGTGCATCATCAACAGTTCATCGGAGGCGAGCGCGCTCGCGGACTCCATCGAGGACAATGCCGGTGTCTATTTCGTTCCTGCCTTTGTGGGGCTGGGCGCGCCACATTGGGACGCATCTGCCCGCGGCACGGTCACGGGCCTGACGCGAGGCTCGACACGCGCACACATCGCACGCGCCGCGCTGGAGGCGGCTGCGTATCAGGTGCGGGATGTGGTCGCCGCGATGGACGCAGCAGCCCGTCGCATGACGTCGTCGCAGCCCCTGCGCGTTGACGGAGGGCAGACTGCAAGCGAGTTCTTGATGCAGTTTCAGGCAGACATCCTGGGCCGACCCGTTGAAGTATCGGCAGTTCCAGAGGCGAGCGCGCTGGGGGCGGCATTCCTTGCAGGACGGGGCGCAGCCATATGGCGGAGCGAGAAAGAGGTGGCTGGACTGTGGCAGTCGGCGCACCGCTATGAGCCACAGATGACGGAGTCGCGCCGTCAGACGCTGATTGCCGGCTGGAACGATGCAGTGAGACGGACGCGGCTGCTCGCGACCTAGGCGGCGGTGACTGGTTCATTGAGCTAGATTCTTCGGCCCGAACTGCCGGATCTCAGAATGACAGTGCGCGACGGTGTTATCCTTCCGCCCTGCATTGAGAGTGTTTTATTCGGTCGCGCGTTCTGGCGTGACCCATGTGATGCAGTTCAGGAGTGATTTCGCATGTACGTCGGCACACAGGTAGCGGCCCGGGACGACTCTGACTACAAGGTTTGGTCGCAGCTTGGACTGAAGCACATCTGTGGTTACCCGCCTGGAAAGTGGACCGAATGGTCGCGTCAGGTGCTCGAAAAGTACCGGGAGCACGTTGAGTCGTTCGGCATAACACTCGACATGGTGACGCTGCCCCTCAACTCATCGCCCATCGACAAACAGAAGGCGGGCGGTGAGGCTTACAACATCATGCTGGGCAAATCCCCGGAGCGTGATCACGAGATCGAGAAGATCAATAAGTTGCTTGAGAACTGCGCGCAGGCAGGGATCCCCTCGGTCAAGTACAACATGAACATCATCGGCATCCCGCGTACGAAGGACACGGAGGGACGCGGCGGCTCCCGCAACTCGACATTCCGCTGGGCCGAGGCGGACCAGAATGCGAAGCCGACCCTGGCAGGGGTCGTGGACGTCGAGACGAACTGGGAGCGCATCGAGTATTTCCTGGGCAAGGTGGTCCCGGTGGCGACGCAGAACAAGGTGCGTCTGGCCTGCCACCCGCATGACCCATACACGCCCCCGGGGTACATGGGCGTGACGCGCGTGCTGGGCACGGTGGACGGCCTGAAGAAGTTCGTGCAGATGCACGAGTCGCCGTATCACGGTCTGAACTTCTGCCAGGGCACGGTGTCTGAGATGCTGGACTCGCCGGGCGAGGAGATCTATGACGTGATCCGCTGGTTCGGGTCACGCGGCAAGATATTCAACGTGCATTTCCGAAATATCCGCGGCAAGAAGCTGGACTTCGTCGAGGTGTTCCCGGACGAGGGGTCAGTGGACATGCTGAAGGCGGCAATGGCGTACCGCGAGACAGGCTACAAGTACATGCTCATGCCGGACCACGTGCCGCACATCGACGGCAAGGACCCGCAGGGCGTCGCCTTCGGCTATTGCTACGGGTACATCACCGCGCTGCTGCAGGGGGTTGGCGAGCCTCTCGGACAGTAGAAGTACCGCTCTTCCCGGCGCGCCCCCTGGGGTGGGGGCCGAAGCCTCGAAAAGAGGTTCCCTAGATTTCGTTCAGAATGACATGCGCCCCTCCCCCTTGCGGGAGAGGGGCGCATGAGAGGTCACGGGGTCTTTCGCGACGCCCGGGATGACCGCGGTACGGTCACTTCTTCGGCTGTTGGATGAGTTCGACGCGGACATCGCCGGGGCAGGCGAGGAACGCGATGGCGCGGCCGTCGCCCAGGCGGATGGGGCCTTCCTTCAGCACCGCGCCGAGGCCGGTCAGGCGCTTTATGTCAACGTCAATGTCAACAGAGTCGAACCCGAAATGCTCGAGGCCGTAATGGGCATCGGCGTCGGCCTTGTTGAGGTGTTCCTTTTTGCCATCTGTCACGCGCTCTGACGAGATGTTGATCTGGACGCCGTTCTCGGACTTCGTGATGACAAAGGTGTCACCAAAGGGGCGTACGGTTTCCGAGACGATCGTGAAGTTGAAGGCCTTCTGAAACCACTGTGCGGCCTTCTTGGGGTCGGCGTACTTCAGGTGGATGTGGTTGACGTTGTAGGGCATCTGGTCTGACCTCTCCTCGGGTGTCCATGTGAGCGTGCTTATACAAGGGCAATTCGCTTAAGGACTTGCGAGCCGAAGATAGCCGCGACGGGCCTGCGGCGTCAACATCTACCGCATTCAACGCAGCATCGGATGATCGAGTGGAAGGCCCCAATGCCGATACCCGTCCCTGATACACCTGACGTAATCCTTCGGAGGCGCCTCATACCTGTCATACCGCCTGCGCCAGTAGAACATGACGGTTGCCGGGGTTCCATCAAATGACGCCGAGAAATACGCCTTGTCGTAGCCCTGCTCCCCTTTGGGGAAACCTTCGTATATGTCCAAGTTTTCCTCGTCGGCGACAGAAAGGCGATACACCGCACCCCGGACTACACACCCCTCTGCCGGCTCCACATCAGCGTACTTGCGAAACACGAGCCGGAATTCGGGCAAGGTGCATACGCCCATCTGCTTTGAATCAGGACAGCGTTCTTTCATCTGACCTGTATGGAGGTTCGAACCGTAAGCAAAGTAGTAAGGCGTCCCGGCGACGGGCCGGTCGACATTGGTGCGGATCACATTGATGGCCTGGATGGCCTGATCTTGAGGTTGTCCCATCATGCCCTCACTCTCGCCCCCTCCCGGTGGGGGCTTTTGTCAACCGTTCGGCTTGACGGCGAGCTTGATGCCCCTGCCCTCCCCAGAGTCCTTGATCGCGTCGTAAACGCGGTCGAGCGGATAGCTGGCCGAGATCACACCTTTCAAATCAAGCTTCGCTATCTCATGCACCGTGCTTGCAAAGGCATTGCCGCGGCCGAACGCTCCCAGCAGGCGCACCTCCTTGTAGTGCAGGTCATACAGGTCATAGGGCAGCGTCGTGCCCTTGTTGGACACGCCGATCAACAGCACCTGACCGCGCGGCCGGACAAGTTCAATCGCCTTCCCGACGAGTTGCGGCTTGCCGACCACCTCGACAGCGATGTGCGCGCCATGGCCGCCTGTCGCCTGCTTTACAACCTCTCCTATGTCGTCTTTGGTGGGGTCGTTCAGGATGTCTGCCCCGAACTGCCTGGCGAAGTCACGGCGCGCCGCCACTGGCTCCGAGGAGATGACAGTCTTGACGCCGCGGGACTTGAGCGCGGCTATGGTGAACAGGCCCATGATGCCCGCGCCGATGACCACGGCGACGGCGTCTTTCTGTATCTCGAGGAAACCCACGCCGCTGTAGCAGCAGGATGCGGGTTCTGTGAGCGCGCCCATTTCTAGCGGCATGCCGTCGGGCATCTTGTGCGCCGACTGGTCAGGCACGAGCGAAAACCCGGCGAAAGCCCCTGTTGACCGCTCCGCCTTCTCACACCGGCTCCAGTTCCACTCGCGGCAGTTGTGACACTGGCCGCAGTGGCTCGAAATGTCGCACGACACATGCTCGCCGATGCGGCTCTTCGCGACGCCCTGCCCTGTTGCGACCACGGTGCCGCCAAACTCGTGGCCGAGTATCTGCGGCGGCTTGGCCGGGAACAGGCCCTGCGTGATGTGCACGTCAGTCCCGCATACTCCGACTGTGTCCACCTTGACGACGACCTGCCCCGGTCCGGGCGTCGGGTCGGGGCGCTGCTCGATCGTGAACTTCGGCCCGCCCTGCCATACGGCGACTTTCATCTCAAGCTCCTTGTCATATCCATTACAGGCTGGGGAGTATAGACCGTCGGACGGCACATGGCCGTAATACAATCGCTGGCACGCCTTTTCGCTTGTAAGCCCCCTCTCCCAGCGGGAGAGGGTTTCAGGGTGAGGGCATCTGCGGCGACACAGAGTCTTTCACCCGCACCCTGGCCCTTTTCGCCAGGGAAGGGAAATCAAGAGGACATCACATGAGCAACGTCAAGATCCGTGACATCCGCGTCATCTTCACAGAGCCGGACGGCATCCGCCTCGTGATCGTGAAGGTGGAGACAACCGAGCCGGGTCTCTACGGAGTCGGCTGCGCCACGTTCACGCAACGCCCAACACCAGTGAAGGCGGCCATCGAGGACTATCTCAAGCCCTTCCTCTTAGGCAAAAGCGTGGATGACATCGAGGACATCTGGCAGTCGTCGTATGTTTCGTCTTACTGGCGCAATTCGGGCGTGTTGAACAACGCCATGTCCGGCGTGGATGAGGCGCTGTGGGACATCAAGGGCAAGATGGCAGGCATGCCCGTGTACGACCTGCTCGGCGGCAAGGCGCGCGAAGCTGCGCCCGTGTACGTCCACTCCTCGGGCTCCTCGCCTCAGGAAGTTGGCGACAAGATGGAGGCCTTCATGGAAAAGGGCTTCCACCACATCCGGGTGCAGGTGGACACGCCGGGCTACTCGACATACGGCTCGCATAGCGGCAAGGCGAAGACGGCACAGGCGAAGTCAAAGAAGGAACAGGTCTCGAATGGGCCTATCCCGATCACGACCTGGCTGCGCGACTACGACCCTGCGAAACTCTATGCACACCCGGGCGGCGTATTCGAACCGAAGCCATACATGAGGTCAGCGCTGGACCTGTTCGAGCACATACGAGGCCGCTTCGGATACGGCGTGGAAATCCTGCACGATGTCCATGAGCGCATCCCGCCCATCCTCGGGGTCTGGTTCGCAAAGGAAGTCGAGAAGTACCAACTGTTCTTCCTGGAGGACCTCTTCTCGCCGGAGGACAACGAGTATTTCCGGCTGGTGCGCCAGCAATGCTCGACGCCGATCTCCATGGGCGAGCTTTGGAACTCGCCTCACGAGGTGGTCCCGATGATCAAGGACCGCCTGATCGACTTCATCCGCATCCACATCTCTCAGATGGGCGGCATCACTCCCTGCCGGAAGATCGCGGCGATGGGCGAGCTGTTCAACGTGCGCACCGCGTGGCACGGCCCGGGCGACACTTCGCCCGTAGGGCACGCGGCAAACCTGATGCTGGACCTGAACTGCACCAACTTCGGCATCCAAGAGGCGGCTCTCTTCGGCGACCGGACGAAGGAAGTCTTCCCTGGCAGCCCGGAGGTCCACGACGGCTGCATGTGGCCCAACGGCAAGCCCGGCCTGGGCATAGACATCGACGAGAAGCTGGCGGCGAAGTACCCGTTCCGGGAGCGGGCCTTCGGCGGCGCCTGGGACACGGTGCGCCGCGCAGATGGCACGGTCGTGAAGCCGTAAATCCGGGTCTGGGCAGGCCTCGGCACAACTGTCATGCCGAGGCCTGTCACAGCTTCGCGCGGATCAGTTCACTGGACCGCAAGCACCGCCACCACAACAGCCACCACCCGAAGGACTGCTGGCAGGGCCGGAGTCCGCCGACTTGCGCTCCCCTGAAGATGCGCCACCCCTGACCGAGGAGGCAAACACAGACAGGATGCGCGACGACGGTTTGCCGCAGCTGGGGCATTCCGCCGTCTTGTTCGAAACCTCCATTGGCCGGAGCAATTCGAAGTCCCGGCTGCAGGGCCTGCACTTGTACTCATAGAGGGGCATTAGTTCGCTCTCCTGGCACGCAGCGCACCGTTTGCCATGCTGACTGGCAGCAGTGTCCTATGTGCGGGTGTGCCTCCGCAAAGTCTATCTTCGGCCCGCCCCTGCGCGCCAGAGTCAGTAGCGCACCAGCGAAAACACATCTGCCGGGGCGAACAACTTACTTCCACCGAGCGCTGCCAGTTCAACGACGAAGGTGTACGTTGCGACCGTCGCGCCTAGCTGCGCCACGAGGCGTCCGGCAGCCGCCGCTGTGCCCCCGGTGGCAAGAAGGTCGTCAACAACGGCGACGCGCTGCCCCGGCTTGAGGGCATCCAGCTTCACCTCAATGCGGGCCGATCCATATTCGAGGGCATAGTCCACGCCGATAACCTCCGGCGGCAGTTTTCCCGCCTTACGTATCGGAATCACAGGCAGGCCGAGCTTCACTCCCACGGGCGCGCCGAACAGGAAGCCACGGGCGTCTATGCAGCAAACAGCGTCCACCCGGCGGGCCTTGATGTGCGCGGCGAGGCTGTCCACCGCGTACCGCATGGCGGGCGGGTGGGCCAGCAAAGGCGTCAAGTCGCGGAAGAGGATGCCGGGTTTTGGGTAGTCAGGGACATCGCGGACCCATTTCTTAAGATCCAATTCTCTCCCTCCGTTCGCGTGTCAGACACATAAGGCGCCCCTGCCGTCCGGAGTGTCCCAAAGTTACACGACGCGACGGCAGGGTTCGGGCCGGGATACTTCGCTGTGCTCAGGATGACATGGCCGGACGGGGCCCCCTGGCAGCGCTCGGGACGAGCAGGCACACGATGTCGCAACGAGTTGCAGCGCGGCGGTTCAACCCCGGACAATAGTGACAATGAAGTCCAACTCAAGCCTGATGTCGTCCTCCACGCTCAAGACGACGAACACCCTGGGCACGCCCATGCCGAAGTCGCCGAACTTGAACCGCGTCTTCGCTGTACCCGTCGCCTTATCAGCGTCCAGCAATGCCGTCACTTCCCACGTCACCGGCTTCGTCTGACCGTGGACCGTCAGATCCCCCGTTAGCTTGAAATTCACCTGACCCGACACCGGGAGCGGCCACGGCAGGCCCTCCACGCCCGTCGGGACGATCTTCACTTCGGGGTATCTCGCCGTCTCAAGCGAGTTAGTCCGCAGGTAGTTGTCGCGCCTTGACTCGTCGCTTTTCAGAGTCGTCGTCTTAACCGTGATGGACGAGCCTGGTTGCACGGCCCCGTCCGGACCGAAAATGATCGCGCCGGAAACATCGGGCGTTTCGCCAATGGCGTCGTTCGGCAAACTCCTGCCCGCTAGCTGTTCCTTCACCAGGTAGCGGGCCTTCGTCCCGGTCGAGATCGCGATGCCAGCGCCTCCTGCGGGGACCGACGCCCCCGCGGTCGCGGTCGCCAGCACCCGCGTCGACGTTGGAGCCGGCGCAGGGACCTGAGTGGGGGCGGCCGCGGGAGAAGATGACGCCGAAGGTGATGACGGCGCTACGGTCGCTGAGGCGGTCGCGCCGGCCTGAACGGGCGTCGCTGTAGCCAGCACGGCCGTTGTGGGCATAGGCGCGGCGGTGCTTATCGCGGCAGTAGCGGACGACGGCGCGGCGGTAGTCGTTGGCTGGGGCGGCTGCGAGTCGCCTCCACATGCCGCTGTGACGGCCAGCATTACGGCGATGGCGGCAATCAAAAACGCTGTGGCGCGGCGACGCGTCAGGGTCATCGTCTGCTGCATCTCATCCGGCGGGTCGCGATGGGTTGACCCCCAGTCCCGCGGGTCGAGGGTACAGGCCGATTCTTGCGGGAATGTTAACGCTACCGTGGCAGCATCTTCACGAGCGGTTTGATGTTGTCAGGGTCTGCTTTGAACCCGACGCCGAGGTCTGTCACGAGCTTCGTGATGGCATCCGAGAAGGGCGTCTTCACGCCTGCCTTGCGCCCCTGAGCGGCAACGTAGCCGTTCAGGTACTCGATCTCCGTCCTGCGCCCCTTCAACACGTCCTGCCCGAACGACGGCCTGCCGCCCGCGGTACGTTGCGCGGTTTCTAGGAGCTTCAGTTCCACCTGTTCAACATTCCGGCCTTCTGCTGCGTCTATGATCTCAGCAGGCGCGATGCCCATCACCGGGTCCGTCTTGTACCCGAGGGCCTTCGCCACGCGCGCCGTCTCTGCGCCGAGCTGGATGCCGATGCGCCGCAGTTCAGGAATGGTGCGCGTCTCGGCAGACCCGTGCCCGGTCAGACCTGCCACTGCATTCGCCATGCAGTTCACCATGAGTTTTGACCACCTGTGCCCCATCAGGTTTGTGGTGACGTGCGTCTCCGCCACACCAGACCAGATCTTCGCCAGTTCCTGCGCCCGAGCCGAGTTGGAGCCGTCAAGCTCGCCGATCTCGAAACCATACGCGTTGCGGTCGGTGCGCTGGACGTGAGCCGGCTCGTACATCCCGGCACCGATCGTGACCACGCAACCCACCTCCCTTTCACGGCCCACAATGGCGGCGATGCGTTCGTCGTTGATGCCGTTCTGGGCGGAAATGAAAGCCCCTTCCGGCTTCACGTAACCCTTGATCAGGTGCGTGGCCCAATCGGTGTCGTATGACTTCACGGCGACAACCGCGTAATCGAAGGGGTCCGTGACGGACTGCAATTCGTGGATGTGCAGCGCTCTGACCTTCGCCACCTTCACTCCGTCCGGCCACGTCATCTTGAGGCCGTGCTTTTTCATGGCCTCAACGTGTTCCGGCCACTGGTCTATCAGGGTCACGTCCTGTCCTGCGAGGGTGAGCATCCCGCCGATGTTGCCACCGATGGCGCCGGCCCCGATGATCCCGATGCGTCTCTCTGCCATGAACGTCCTCCGCTGTTGAATGTCCTGTGCGCAGGGGATTATCTCAGGCGTTCCCTCCGGGCGGTTATGAAGTCCCGCTCCGGTCGAGTGTGAGGTCCACTGTGACGAGGGTGAAGCCTGAAAACGGGTCGCCCCTTACGAGGCGCACCTGAACCCTTGTCCCGGGTTGGTTTTTACGGAGGAATTCTGCCATGTCCGCCGCCGTCCGTATGCGCGTGTCGTTCATGCCCACGATGATGTCGTCCACCCGGATGCCCGCCGAACCGGCATTCGACTTGGGGTCCACGCTTTCTATCGCAAAGCCGTCCGAGACGGGGAGCCTGAGCACGATGGCCATCGCCCGGGTGATGTCCGACCCGAAGGCCCCAAGATAACCGGACGGCGGAGGCGGTCCCAGGGCAAGGAGTCTCGCCGCCGTCTCTTTGACGGCGTTGATGTTCATGGCGAAACCTATGCCCGCGCCGCCGGAGATGCGGACCGTGTTTATGCCGATGACCTCGCCCTTCATACTGACCAGCGGCCCGCCGGAATTGCCCTCGTTGATGGCGGCGTCCGTCTGGATCAGGCCTGTAAGCTCCTGCCCTGCCTGCACAGAGATGGCCCTGTCGAGCGCGCTCACGACGCCCTTTGAGACTGTCGGCCCGCCGGGGAGGCCCAGCGCATGGCCTATGGCGATCACGTCTTCACCCACCTCCAGCCTGCTGGAGTCTCCGAGAGTGGCCGGGTGCAGGCCGGCCTTGTCCACCGCTATGACCGCCAGGTCTTTGGCCGGGTCCTCCTGGAAAAGGGAGCCCTTCACAACTGACCCGTCTGAGAAAGACACCTGGATGCTGTGCGCGCCGTTTACAACGTGCCAGTTCGTCAGGATGTGACCCCCTGCGTTATACACAACACCGGTACCGACCGCCTTGCCGCCTGCCTTCAGCACTGCGATCTGCACGACCGAAGGCCTGAGCAATTCGACGGCCTGCGGGGCCGTGAGATTTCCAGTTGTGCCTGCGCCGGATACCGGGACGGGCGGCGGCGGAACCATGGTTGCTGTGGGCACTGGTTGCTGCGCGGTGGCCGTGGGAGAGGGTTGAGGTTCAACCACGGCAGATGGAGCAGGCGCGGCCGGTTGCGAGCGACAGGCGGTTGCCAGCACCAGCCCGGCGACGACGAAGGCCGCGAATAGCCTTGTTGCGCTCTGATGATGTAGGAGTGTCATTGGCGCTCTCTCAATCTTCCCCCGAGCCAGATCACGAGCAACAACGCAGGCGGCCGGATCACCGGCAAGTCCAGACCGTATCACTGCGGCACCATGAAGGTATCCCGGACTCCTCTGCTTCGCGTGCCATCCGAGCGCGACCAGGTCTGGGTGGGAGTTCATGAGTGCGGGTTGAAGGTTGAACCGCCCCATGGCTTTCCCATCACCGAACCTTTCCCATGGGGACAGCGATGCGAACAGAGCCGGAGAATGTTCGCAAGGGTAACGGGCCGGAACACCCTGTGCCTTTGTGCGCGGACTGACGTGGCGGGATATTCTTAGACGTTTTCGGCGGCCGGGCCGTCACATTTCCTTGAACTTCGTTGCCTACGCTACGTTTCCGCGCCCGCGGACACAAGCCTGAATTGCAGGAGACCTATCAGGCGCCGGGACGCGGGCGGGCCCCATTCGCCGGACTGCGGCGATACTGCGAGTAGATCACTGGGTCTTGTCAGGTTCATATACCGGCGCAGCCGCGGGGACAGGCGGTTGCTGTTTGGCGCGTTCGCCGGAATCCTGATCGCCGCGGTCGTGGTCGCAGCGTCGCCGATCTATCTGCGTTCGCTCGAAAAGGTGGGAGTGGCTGACTCCCTTGATGGAATGGGGCTTTACAACCCCAACATCCAGGTCACAACACACTGGATACCCCTTGACCGCACAGATTTTGAGGCCGCCGACAGCGCAGTGTCTCGCCTGCGGCTGCAGTACATTCCGGATCTTGTGCGGTCAAAAGAGACGCTGATCAAGTCCACCAGCTTCTTCTGGGCGGAGGCGGGCGGGCGGATGCAGACCGATCCGCTGGCTTCGGAACTCTGGTTTCTGAGCATGTCGTCAAACGAGGCGCATGTCCGCTACGTGGAGGGTCAACCTCCCTCTTCGCGCATAGAGCAGGCCACCGACGGGGCCATCGTCATCGAGGCGTCCCTTCCGGCAGTTCGCGCGCGTCAGGTGAACCTGCAGGTTGGCGACATGCTGGATGCCCTCCCCGGAGCAAGCCGTCACGGCCTGGTCAGGGTCCGCATCTCGGGCGTGTTCGAGGTCAATGACTTCAACGAGGAGTACTGGCTCGGCCTCGGCGAGGTCCTGCTGCTGCCATCTCCCTTCAGAGAAGGGCAGGAAATGCCTGTCCTGCTGATAGTCCAGGAGGCTCCGGCTCTGGACGGGGTGGGATCCGTCACGGCGGGCCTGCCCGGTGCGTACTGGTGGTGGACCTACGTGCGCCGGGACGTGCTGAAGGAGATGCCGGTCAGCGACATCATCTCGACCGTGGACACCTTCGAAGAACGGCTGGAAAAGACGATCACCCAGCCCAACCTGATCAGCGGCCTGGAGCCGACGTTCCGTGAGCTTCAGCGCAAGCTTCTATTCGCCCGCATCCCCATGTTCCTGCTGGCCGCGCTCGCCGTATCCGCGGTGGCCTACTACCTGTTTCTGGTCGCCGGGTTGCTGGCGCGCAAAAGAGAGCCGGACACGGTGATGCTCCGCAGCCGCGGGCTGAGCGTGCTGCAGGTCGTGCGGCTTTACGCCGTCGAGTCTGTCGTGTTGATAGGCGTCCCCGTGTTGGTCGCCCCTGTCATAGCCGTCGCTCTGGTATCGCAACTCGGTCGCCTGCCTGTGTACGCGCCTGTAACGGCGGGGGGGGCATTGCCCGTCGAACTGACATGGAAGGCGTGGGGGTGGGCGGTCGCGGCGGGCCTCACCTCCTTCATAGTGATGCTTGTGCCGGTGCTATCGTCCAGCAGGCGGGGCGTGATCCAGCAGAAGATGGACCTGGCCCGGCCGGACAGGCCCCCAGTCTTCCAGCGCTATTACATAGACGCGCTGCTGTTGGGCCTGGGCGGGCTGCTGTGGTGGGAGCTCCGGTCAAAGGGCACCGTGGCAGGCACGGGGTCTGAGGGCCAGGACACATTCGACCCCACGCTGTTGTTCGCGCCGGCATTTTTTCTGGTGGCGGTCGCCATCGTCTTCCTCAGGCTCTTCCCGCTTGCCGCGAGGTTGTCGTCATGGGTGGCCGCGAGAGTGGGCTCGGCATGGGTGGCTGTGGGATTCTGGAGACTTGGGAGGAGCCCCTACTGGTACGCATGGCCGGTCCTGCTCCTTGTGCTGGCGACAGGGCTGGCGGTCATAGCAGGCACACTCGCATCCACGCTGGAACGCAGTGATAGCGAGCAGTCTGAGTACCAGGTCGGCGGCGATATCCGCATCACCCCCGGGGTAAGGACCGTAATTGAGACCGGCCCGATGGAAGCGCTCAAGCAGGTCCCAGGTGTGGAGATCGTCGCAGCCGCGCTGAGACAGCGCGGGGTGTACGGGACCACCTCCGCCGGCCCGGGCTTCACAATGCTGGCCGTGGATATCGAGAAGTACCCGAACATCGGCTATTTCCGTAATGACTTCGCGGAAACCCCGATTGAGGGATTGCTTTCGAGGCTCGAATTACACCTGAAGACGGATCCGGCGAACCTGCCGCAGGGGACGACGGAGATAGGCGCATGGGTGCGGACAGAGCCTGCCGTTCATGACCAGTTCCTCTGGATGGTGCTGCGCGATGCGACCGGGCGCACAAGCACCGTGACGCTCGGCCCGACCGCAGACAGGTGGCAGTACCAGGCCAGCAGTGTCCCGCCAGAGCTGATTGAGCCGGTGGAGATCGTATCCATTCAGACGTTCGAACAGGCCGGACCAGACGGAGGCCACCCGACCGTCCTTTTCATTGATGACGTACAGGCCGTGAGGGGCGCTGCGACAGAGGGCCCGCGCGTGCAGATAGTGCTTGACTTCGAGGAGCCCGGCAATTGGGCCGGGCTGCCCACCTCGGACGGGATGGACACAACGTACGGGCTGGCCGGGGAGGCGGGGCAGGGAGTGGCGGTGACCGGGTCTGCGCCGGGCCGCACCGTGGGGCGTATAGCGATGGGCCGCGGCACGGACGGCGGCATCCGCGGCATATATCGCGCGGCCACCGCCGCACCCATCCCGGTCCTCGCCAACCCCCGGTTCATGCAGGCGACGAATGCGCGCATGGGGGAGCCATTCGTCATGGCCATGGGAGGAGGTTTCATCCCCGCGGTGATCGTGGGCACGGTCTCGTACTTCCCAACGCTTGACCCCTCCAGCGAACCTTTCCTGATAGCGGATGTGAAGACCGTGCTCGAGTTCCTGGAATTGCGCGGCCTCGCCAGCCACCACCCCAATGAACTCTTCGCGAGCGTTGCCGGAGGAAGCCTGGACGCAGCAGGCCGCGCCGCCGTGCGCCGCATGTTCCCTGGCGGGGAAGTCACGGACAGGGGCGCCCTGGTGTTTGACTCGCTTGTGGATCCGCTCTCCGTGGCGGGCTGGAGGGGCATGGGTGTGGTGACCGTGGGAATCGGCGCCCTGGCAGCGGTGCTCGGCTACCTGACGTACCTGTCAGCCCACCACAAGCGGACGCAGGTAGATGCTGCGTACATGCGCTCGCTCGGCCTGTCGACCGGTTCTTATCTGCGGCTCGTGCTGGTTGAACACTCCCTGATAGGGGTCATGGGCATCGGGCTTGGGATCGTTTCGGGACTTGTCGTGAGTGGCTTTGCCGTGAGCTCGATCGCCCATACGGCTACCGGGCGCGAGCTGGTCCCACCGTTCATCTTGCAAACCAACTGGGTGCCGGTATCACTGCTGCTCGGAGCGGTCGTGACAACCGTCGCTGTCTCCCTGGTGGCCATACTCCGGTCTTATGAGCGCGCCCCTATCCACGAGCTTGTGAGGTCCCCGGAATGAAGTCACAGACGGCTCACACGAAGCCCGTCGGGCCGGGTGGACGATGACATCCTCGCTGCCAATGATCCTGAAGCGGACAACCGCTCACTGGAAGCTGCTCTCTGCGGTCGTGGTCGGCGTTGTGCTCGCTGTGACCGTCATGTCCAGTTCGGTGGTCTTTTTCGAGTCCCTGCGTGACCTCGCGCTCAGGCGCACACTGGCCGTCCCCACGCCTACGCAGCTTGATGTCCTAGTAGAGGCCAGTGACACGCCCGCATCTCGCGCCAAGCACCGCGAGCTGGAACAGAAGATGGATGAGACCGTCGTCGGCAGGCTGAGCCCCTTCCTGAACGGCGTGTACCTGGGCGTCAAGTCCTGGACCTTTTTCGTTGACCTGCCGCCGCCCGTCGTCCCGGCCAGCCAGTGTTCTTGCCGCACGGCACGCGGCACGATGACGAATCCGGACGGCAGCCCGCTCATGGTGGAGTGCGACTGCCGCCGCGCCGCGTTTTACAGCATCCCGGATGTTGAAAAGCGCGTGACCATCCTTGAGGGCCGGCTACCCGTGGCCACCACAGGCCTGCCGCCCCAGGGCGAGACCCTGAAGATCGAAGTGGCCTTCGATAAGGCCTCTGCGGATTCAAAGGGCCTGTCCGTGGGCAGTATTTACCCGGTGACGTCTTACTGGGAAGACAAGCACGCCCGCGCAGAAGCGGTCATTGTGGGCACCTACGAGCGTAGCGAACCGGACCACCCGGTCTGGCGTATATACGACGACTCTTTCGGTACGCGCGGCACTTCTCTCGACTTTGCGTTCTTTGTCGTGCCGGAAGACTCCATCCTCGGTGGTCTGGGGTCCTACTTCCCCGCGATGGGCGCCAACTGGGCGTGGCTCATAGACACCAACCCTGACGCCATCCACGCCGTGGACACGGCGCGGATACAGTCCACCATCCGCGTCACCCAGAACGAGCTCAAGGCCGTGGTGGACGGCTTCATGATGGAGACGGAGCTGCCGGACACGCTGGCAGCTTTCGAAGAGAACCTGTTCTTTAACCGGCTGCCCATGTTCATAGTGCTCATATTAATCGTGCTGGTAGTGCTGTACTACGTGACGGCGCTGGCGATGCTGCTGGTGGACGCTCAGAAGGCAGAGGTTGCGCTGCTGAGGAGCAGGGGCGCTACATCGTTTCAGATCCTGGCCGTATTCATTTTCGAGGCCGCGCTTATATCGGGTCTCGGCGTGCTACTCGGGCCGGTGCTATCTCTCGGAGCGGTGAGCCTGATCGGAGCCCTGCCGCCGTTCCATGAGTTGAACAACGGTTCCCTCCTGCCTGTCCAGTTCACTGCCGGAGTGGCGAAGCTGGCGCTGATAGGCGGCGGGCTGGCCCTCCTTGCCCTCCTCATCCCTGCCATAAGGGCTTCGAGAATGGGAATCCTGCGCGAAAAGCGGTCCCGCACGCGGCCCAACCGGCTGGCCCTTCTCCAGCGCTACTACCTGGACTTGGGCTTTCTAGGGCTGGCTGTCTTCATGTTCTGGCAGCTATCCAAGCAAGGGTCCTTCGTGGGGGTTCAGCTGTTCGGAGAGCGCACTGTTGACCGGCTGATCCTGGCAGCGCCGGCAGTGTTCATGGTCGCAGCAGGCGTCGTGCTGCTGCGCGTCTTTCCCCTTGTGATGGACCTGCTGGCCCGGCTCCTTTCGATGCGGCTCTTCAGCCACATCGCGCCGTCGTCAGTGGTGCTTGGACTCTGGCAGATGGCCCGCAACCCGGGCCACCACGCCCGGCTGTCGCTCCTGCTCATTTTGACGGCGGGGCTCGGAGTATTCGCTGCGAGCTTTGCCGGAACACTGGAGCGCGGCTCGAAGGAGCGTGCACTCTACGATTCCGGCGCTGACATACGGGCCGTCTCGATCTCCACAGCGGTGGGCGGACAGAGCTACTCGCCAGCCTCGACCATACGCAGCGTCCCGGGCGTGGCGGCCTCAACTTCCATCTACAGGGAGCGGGCAGCCCTGACGGCGCGAGGCGAGTATGAGGCGTTCACCGTCATTGGCGTCTCCCCTGATGACTTCCCAGCCGTGGGCTTCTTCCGGGATGACTTCGCCGACCGGCCGCTGCCGGAGATGCTCAACCTGATCCGCTCGCCTGAACAGGGCGGCATACTCCTGCCGGAGAATACGCGCTGGCTCAGCATCATGGTCAAGCCCGTTGTGCGCCAGCAGAACACAGTGCTGGCGGCGCGCCTGAGCGACAGCAATGGCCGCTTCTACACACTCCATCTCGGCGACCTCAGGCCGGTCTCGGTGGACACCCAGCGCTTCAACTGTGCGTCGGGTGACCCTGAAGATCCGCCCGAGTGGTGCCGTGTGGGCGCAAGCGTATTCCCGGGTCCGCAGCCTGGGTTCGGGTCCCTTGTGCCCAACCCACCCCTGCGCCTGCACTCCATAGGAGTCACAGTGGTGCGCGGCGGCAGCGACCTCCGCCCGGGGGCGATAGACATAGATGACATAACCGTCTTCACGGGGAGCGGAGCCGAATCGGTCATGATCGAGGGCTTCGAGACGCCAGCCTCACTGGACCGTTGGAGGCGCGTGTTCAGCGGGACCAATTCTCTCGGGGATGCCTTCAACCTTGCACCGGGCGCCCTAGGCGTTGCGCGCTTCCGCTGGACCCAGGGCTATCTCAGGGAGTTCCGCGGCCTCGTAGCGGGCAGGGAGGACAGCCCGGTGCCGGTGCTGGCCAACTCCGCCTTCATGTCAAGATACTCTGTGCGTTTGGGGGAACCTGTCCCGGTGGCGGTGGCCTCCGTCCGCATGGACTTCACCGTGGTGGGGACGATGGACTACTTCCCGACCGTTGACCCCAACGAGGCACCTTTTGTGATCGCAGATGTCGCCGCGTTGCATGCCAGGCTCAACTCTGACCGGCTCTTCCAGGAGCGTCAGCCAACGGAGTACTGGATCAGCACAGACTCTGGCAGGGCGTACGGCATGTTGGACCCGGCCGTTGAAGTGCCAGACCGCGACCCGACCGGCCCCTCGCTCGACCGCGCTCTCGGCGCGGTGCGCGTGCGTTACATCCAGGTGTCAGACCGCGCTGAGGCTTTGAATGACGCTGCGATAGACCCGCTCGTGGCAGCGGGGTGGAAGGCGCTGCTCGGCATCGCCTTCTCCACGGTACTGATCGTCAGCGCCATAGGCTTCGTGATTCATACGCGCGTGTCATTCCAGAACCGGCGAGCTGAGTTCGCCCTGCTCAGGACGATCGGTCTGTCGATGCGGCAGCTCATCACCCTGGTGGTGCTGGAGCAGGTGATCGTGATTGGGGTGGCAGTCGCGCTCGGGATAGTGATGGGCTCACAGCTGGGCATCACGATAATGCCGTACCTTGCGAACTCGGGCGAGGGTGTGCGCCTGGTGCCGCCCATGCTCGTGCAGATCAACTGGGCCGGCTTCGCCACCACATTCGGCATGTTGACGGCCGTGTTCACCGTAGTCCTGGCCGCGATACTCTTATCTGTTTACACCATGTCCATCCACCGTGTGATGAGAATGGGCGAGGGGTAGCCATGAAGCTGTCTGGAAGTTACGGACTCATTTACCGGTTGGCGCCCTCACTCCCGCCTGCACCATCAGGGCAGCCCGGCGGGAGCCGGAGTTTCGGGGTGGCCGCATGACACTCCGTGACGGCATGGCGCGGGAGTTGCTGGAGGAGGCCCCGCCGTACATCGTGTGCAGCGGCCTCTTCAAGATCTACAAGGTGGCTGACCTTGAGGTCGTGGCGCTGCGCGGCCTTGAACTGAACGTCAGGCCCGGTGAGATCATAGCCATCGTCGGCGCGTCCGGGTCGGGCAAGTCCACTCTGCTCAACATTCTGGCCGGGTACGACACGCCCTCCGCGGGCACAGTGCGCGTGGGTGAATATGACCTGCTGAACATGACGAACCGCGAAGTGGTTGATTACCGGCGCCGGGAGGTGGGTTTCATCTGGCAGGAGACCTCCCGCAACCTGTTCCCGTACCTGACCGCCCTCGAGAATGTGGAACTCCCCATGGTCCTGACCGGCCTCCCTCCGAAGGCGCGCAGACAGCGGTCCGAGGAACTCCTTTCGCTCGTCGGGCTTTCACAGCGGATGCATCACACACAGGCGGAACTTTCGGGTGGGGAGCAGCAGCGGGTGTCCATCGCCGTCGCCCTGGCCAACAAGCCTCCGCTTCTCCTCGCAGACGAGCCGACCGGAGAACTGGATGACGAGACGAGCGCGGCGGTGCTGGACCTGCTCAACCGCGTGAACCGGGACCTGGCCACGACGATCGTGGTGGTGACGCACGACCCGGCCATCGCCTCGAGCGTGGGCCGGGCGATCGCGATACGTGACGGCAAGACGAGCACGGAAACGTTGCGCCGGGTCTCCTTCGAGAAGCGCATCGGCGGGCAGGCGGAGGACGTGGAGGAGTTTCTGCTGGTGGACTCCAGTGGTTCCGTGCAGATACCCCGGAACATCCTGGACAAGCTGGCCATAGGCCGGCGTGTGCGCGTGGCGGAGACGGACGGCAAGGTAACACTGGAGTCAGGCGGCGAATGATTCAGAACCCTTATGACCGCATCAAGCAGCGACTGGCACGCGACGGCGCCTCAGTGGAACGTCCCGCCGGGTCGCCCATCATTGAGGCAGCGCACATCAGCCGTGAATACCGCATTGGCAGTGATGTGGTGCACGCCGTCCAGAACGTGGACCTGAAGGTTGGGCGTGGCCGGTTCATCACACTTGTGGGACGTTCAGGCTCTGGCAAGACCACGCTGATGAACCTTCTCGCAGGGCTTGACCACCCGACGTCAGGCCAGGTGTTTTTCGAAGGCCGGGACATGGCGGCGTTCTCCGAAAAGGAGTTCATCGAACTGCGTCGCAGACGCATCGGAGTCGTGTTCCAGGGCTTTGCGCTGCTGCCTCTACTCTCCGCCTATGAAAACGTAGAGCTGCCCCTGCGCATCTCCGGCGTGAGCGCACGGGAGCGCAGCGACCGCACACGCGAAGTGCTTGAGATGGTGGGCCTGGCCCGTCGCGCCAAGCACCGCCCTTTTGAACTTTCAGGCGGCGAACAGCAGCGCGTGTCCATCGCCCGCGCCGTGGCAATGCGCCCGGACGTCATCCTCGCTGATGAACCCACGGGCGAGCTTGACTCGGTGAACGCGGGCGCCATCTTCGGACTGTTCCGCCAGATGGTGGCTACGCGCGATATGACGATCGTCGCCACGACTCACGACCGCACACTGCTTGACATGGCGGATGAGATCTACGAAATCCACGATGGGTCGCTGTCCATGCGCCAGAGCGGCCGCTCAGCTCAGCCATCGGCGCCCACGGACACCACCCGCTTCCGCCGCCCCGCCCCTGCGACTCAATAAGGGCGCCCCTCTCCCCACTAGCAGACCCTCTCCCTGCAAGGGAGAGGGCTCGGGTGTGGGTCGCGAGCCCTTCACCATCCACACGCCCTGGGCTTGTCGCAAAGCCCAGCCCGCGCGTTTTTCAAGTAACTGCGGCTCCGCCTACAACGTCCGCTTGAACCGCTGGCGCGCTTCAAGCGCGCGGGCGAGCGCCAGGTCAGGGGCCACCGCCACCGCTGTCAGATGACCCATCTTGCGGCCGGGTCGCGCCTCCGTCTTGCCGTATACGTGCAGGCTCACTCCGGGGACGTTCAGGGCAGCGGCA
>SHXW01000003.1 GCA_009693115.1 Dehalococcoidia bacterium
CATCCCGACCGTCGTGCCGCGGCGTCTGCAAAGAAGCAGCAGCGCCTTCAACCACCCTCATCCTGCCTGCTGCCCTCACCCGGACGTGGCGCGCCCCGGCGGGATTGACGTAACCTTCCGCGCTGACATCACTCTCTCTCGCGCCTGAGGCGCGCCCTCCCCCATCGAGGGGGAGGGGATTTCTTGCAGTTCATGGAGGACCCCAAATGCACTTCGACATCCTGATCGCTGGCGGCACTGTGATTGACGGCACCGGGAAAAAGGGCGTCAGGGCGGACGTCGGCATCAAGGGCAGGACCGTCGCCGCCATAGGCGATCTGTCTGGCAGCAGCCCCTCATCGCGGTCAAGCGGCTCGTCAGGCGGCGCCACAACAGCGGACGTGGAGCAGGCCACCGCGGACCGGGTCATTGACGCCCGGGGCCTGATCGTTTCGCCGGGGTTCATAGATGTGCACGCCCACTCCGACGGAGCGCTGCTCATAGACGGCCAGCACGCCAACGGGATCAGGCAGGGCATCACGACGGAGATCATCGCCCCGGACGGCATCACCTACCCGCCGCTGCCGCCTGCCAAATACAAGGCGCACCGGCAGTACCTGTCGGGCATTCTGGGGCTGCCGCCCGAAGACCTCGACATGTCCTCCATGGAGGCGGCGCGCAAGAACTATCACCATAAGACGTCCTGCAACGTGGCGGCGTTCCTGGGCCACGGCCCGGTGCGCATGAACATCATGGGCATGGCGGACAAGCCGATGCGCGGCAAGGACATGGACCGGGCGAAGGCGCTTGTCCGGGAGAACATGGCGCAGGGCGTGGCGGGGTTTGCCACGGGGCTTTCGTACTACCCGCAGTCATATTCGGACTCACTGGAGCTTGTCGAACTTTGCAAGGTGGTGAAGGAGTTCGACCTGCCCCTCTCCATCCACACCCGCGACCACAACACGGAGCGTGCGTTCCTCGGCGGCGGCATCAACGAGGCGCTGGAGTTGGGCCGCAAGTCCGGCGTGAAGGTGCACATAGAGCACTACCGCACGTCGGCAGCCACCGCAGGCCAGGTGGAGAAGATACTGGAGCCGATCGAGAAGGCGAAGCGGGACGGCGTGGACGTGACGCTAGAGACCTACCCCTACCCCGTGGGGTCGAGCTTCCCTCCGGCCTTCTACCCCGGCTCGTGGCAGGAGGGAGGCGCGAGCGAGATCCTGAAGCGCCTGGCCGACCCCAGGTTGAAGAAGCAGTACATCACCGACCTTGAGAAGCGCCCGATGCGCGGCACCATGGCCGGGAACCTGTGGACGTGGATCGGCTCGGAGAAGAACAAGCACCTCGAAGGCATGGCCTGGGACGAGGTGGCGAAGGAACGGGGCGTCTCCGTCACTGAGATGGTGTGGGACGTGATGCTGGAGGAGGGACTCACATGCGGGTTCCGCGGCGTGCCGCCCGCAAGCACGCGCCTGTGGCGGCAGGTGGAGGCGGACGTGATGACGCTGCTGGCGCGCCCGGACTACATGATCGGCTCGGACGCAATACCCATCGGGGGGCTGCCGCACCCACGGGCCTACGGCTGCTTCCCGCGCGTGGTGGGCCGCCTGCGCCGACGTCTGGGCTACCCGCTTGAACAGGTGGTGCAGCGCGTGACGCAGAACCCCGCTGAGAGGTTCGGCCTGAAACGGCGCGGGGTGCTGAAGAAGGGCAATTTCGCAGACATCGTGGTGTTCGATGCCGAAAAGATCACCGACAGGTCATCGTTCGAAGACCCGAAGGTGCACCCCGAAGGCATCCCGTTCGTGATCGTGAACGGCAAGGTGGCCGTTGACCACGAACGCGTGACAGGCGTGCTGGCGGGCGAAGCAGTGCCGTGACCAGCCCTGCCCAGCGCTGAGGAATATGGGATCAGGGGGAGAGGGTCGAGGAAAATACCCTCTCCCCAGTCCTTTCGCGGAGGTCAGTGACGAGGTTGATAGAGGGCGAGGTGGCCACCCCGCCCTCTTCTTTTTTGATGGCGCGGGTCGTTCAGGCCGTGCGCCGGGACGTTTTCTTTGATGCCGCCGCCGCGGAACGCCTGAGACGGGCTGTCGCCGATGGGGCGCGGCGGACAGGCGTGACTTCGACGATCATCTCGATTTCGATGGGGATGTTCTCGAACACGGATGTGATGCCCACTGAGGAGCGGGCGTGGCGCCCGGCCTCGCCAAAGACCTCATGGAGGAAGTCGGACGCCCCATTGGCGACGAGGGGCTGCTGCCGGAAGTCAGGCGTGGAGTTGACCAGGCACAGGAGCTTGACGATCTGCTTCACGCGGTCAAGGTCGCCGATGTGGCCCTTGAGAGTCTGCAGCATGTTGATGGCGACCAGCTTCGCGGCATCCTGCGCAGCTGGTATTGAAATTCCCTCGCCCAATCGTCCCGAGACCCACGTGCCATCGGCCCTCCGCGGGCCATGCCCTGAGACCCAGACGAGGTTGCCAACCTGTCGGCAACCGATGAAGCTGAAGGCCGGCTTGGGTGAGGGTTTCAGTTCGATGCCCATCTTCTTCAACTTGGCTTCGATCTTCATTTCCTGCTCCAGTGTCATGCGTGCGTGAAATTGATGCGCAAACCTTGATGGTGCGAACGGCGCGGGTGCATTGTGGACTAATCCGGTGCCGGTGATGCAGGCGTGCGGCAGCGGCCCACTCCCCCGGCCCTCTGCCGCCGGTGGAAGGGCTTCCGTGCTGGGCTGTCCGGCCTGGCACGGAGCGAGCGGGTGTATCGCCGTTCAGGGCCGTTCAGGTTTTTGAGGATGGGAACCGGCCCACGTTGAACAGCGATATGTCGTGCCTGGTCCGGCCGTCCAGCGCGAGGTCGGCCAGTATCTCGCCCATCGCGGCGGCGAACTTGAAGCCGTGGCCGGCGCATGGGCTGCCGATGACGACCTGTTTGTGCACCGGGTGCAGGTCCACGATGAAGTGGAAGTCAGGGGTGTCGGTGTACATGCAGACGGCCGCGCCGATGTGCCGGCCCGCCGCGTCAGGGATGTATTTCTGGAGGGCGGCGCGCATCTCGTCAGCTTCCTGCGGGGAGACGGTGCGGGCCGCGCTGCCGGGCGGGCTGTCTGGATCCATGTCCACGCCCATGTGGTGGAAGGCGACTTTGAAGCCGTCGCCAAAGTTGGCCTGACAGTAGAAGAGCCTGCCCGGCTCGAACTCCCAGGAGTTGTTCGGGCAGTTCGCAGGCAGGAACGCAGTGGCGTTGCGGGCAGGCTCGAACCAGTGCAGCACCTGCCGTTCGATGCGCAGCGGCAGTGTCAGGCCCCCCTGTGACTGCGCGCCCTGTGCTTGTTGAAGTGCCTCGCCGGACAGATCCCCGGCGCCCAGCACCTTCGGCAGCCATGCGCCAACAGTGAGGACGAGCCGGTCCGCCGTGTACGCCCCCTTCGGCGTCCTGACCTCCACTCCCCCGCCCGGCGATGCCTTCCACGACAGCAGCGGCTCGTCAACGTGCAGGTCCGCGCCCGCCTCCGCAGCCAGTTTCAGATGGGCGGATATGCACTTTTCCGGAAAGAGCGCGCCGTTGTCTGGTTCAAACACGCCAATCATGCCGTCTGTTGGCCGAAAGACGGGCCAGCGCTTGCGTATTTCCGCCGCGGTCATCGGCTCATGGGGGAGCCCATAGGCCCCGGCAGAGCGCATGATGCCCGCCAGGCCGGGGCTGCCCTCCGGTCCCATGGAGATCCCCCCCGTGATGCGCAGCAGGCTCTCTCCGCTCTCCCGTTCAAGTTCACGCCAGAGCTGCATGGCGCGCTGGACTATCGGCACGTACGCGGGGCCTTCGGAGTACGCGGTGCGGATGACGCGGCCCCTGCCGTGGGACGACCCGCGGGCGTGAGGGGGCCGGAACTGGTCGAAGCCGATGACGCGCTTGCCACGCTTCGCAAGGTGGTACGCCGTCGCGCTGCCGTGCGCCCCGAGCCCTGCGACGATGACGTCTGCCTTAGTGTTGGATGACATGGTGGATTTCACCCTCTCGATTTCACCCTCTCCCCCTCTACCCTCATGAGGGTTTGAGGGAACGAGACCCACGCCCTGCGACCCGCTTTCGCAGGTACCCCGTCCCTTGCAGGGAGAGGGGAGAAACGTGGCCCTTAGACTACGCTCAGGGCGAGCGTCAGATCCCTCGGCTTCGCTCGGGATGAGGGTGGTTGCTGACCGCCCGCCCTTCGGGCACCCTCCACCATCGAGGGGGAGGGGGTCATCGCGACTTGAGATAGAGGGGCGCGAGGTAGTTGTCAACGGGAGCGAAGTCATCGCGCAAGACGATGGACGGCTGCGCGCCGAGCCACTTCTGCACGTCACCCTGCGAAACGATGCGGGTGATCGGGACGATGTTCAGCTTGCGGACTGCGCCGAGGCGTATCGTCACTTCATCCAGCTCGCGGTCTGATGCCATGACGACGGTTGTTGAACGCTGGTCGAACTCCAGGTCGCCGTTCTGTGTCATGACGTAAACGTGAGGCCAGTTGTCCTGGAGAGTGCGGACGATGGCCCGCAGGAAGCGTCCCTGCTTCGGCGCATCGACTATGTTCATGGCGTAAATGCCGTCTTCACGCAGGAGGGACTTCACCTGCGCAGCGAACTCGGTTGTGGTCAGATGCCACGGGACGGACACGTCATTGAAGGCGTCGCCCACCACTATGTCGTACTGACCCTTTGGCCTGTCCGACAGCTTCATGCGGGCATCATCGTTGAAGGAGACGACGCGTGTGTCAGGGCGGAAGTCCAGGAAGTCGTGCGCCGCTGCCGTCACGGCGGGGTCTATCTCCATCACCTCGATCACGCTCTGCGGATAGATCTCTTCCAGATAGCGGGGCATCTCGTACCCTCCGCCGCCAATGAAGAGCGCTCGGAAGTCCGGACGGTCTGAGACATAAGCCGCCACGGTCTCAGAGAACAACTTCTGGTAGCCGTATTCGAGGTGCGTAGGGTCGCCGACCTTGATGTAGCTGTGTACGAGCTGGTCAAGCACGAGTTCCTTCACTACGTAGCCCTCGACCTCCTTGTCGAACACCCGGATGCAGAAGTAGTTGCTTTCCCGCAGGCAAAGTGATTTCAACGGGTTGCTGAAGGACGCCGCGATGCCAGCCGCCAGGATGAGCGCGAGGCCCGTGAAGAGCGCGCGCGGCGACCTCCACAACCTGCCCGCCGCAAGGCCGAGCAGGACGAGTATGCCCGCCAGGCCGTACACCGTGGCGCGCGACCCAAAGGTCTGCACCAGGAGGAAGCCGGTCAGAAACGTGCCCAGGATGGCCCCGGCGGTGGAGACGGCGTAGATGCGACCGGCGATCGCGCCAGTCTTTTCGAGGCTGCGCAGCGTGAGCTTTATGACGGTGGGCGAGACCATGGCAAGGATGTATGCGGGCAGGAAGAAGAGAAGGAGCGTGAGCAGAACGATGCGCAACATGATGGGCAGCGGGCTGATGAGGCCGGGCAGCCAGTTCGCCAGCGCAGGGACGAGCGCGGTGGCGGCGGCCCCGGCCATGAAGATGATGCCGAGCATCGTGCGGGAGCCCCAGCGGTCAGCGAGCATTCCGCCGACCCAGTTGCCGACGCTTATGCCCGCCAGGATGACGCCGATGATGCTCGTCCATGTGTAGACGGATACGCCTATGTGCGGGGCGAGTATCCGCGCCGCGAGGATTTCCAGGACGAGTGTGACCGCGCTCGCCAGGAAGACGATGGCGTACGGCTCGAGTGCGAGGAGGCGCCCTGCGGCGCCCCGCGATGGCTCAGATGTGGTTGTAGTCATATGAGGGGGCAGGGTATGGCCGGTACGGCCTGCGGTCAAACGTTCGTGAATGCCCCGCTCTGTTTAGGTATCCTCGGTGCGCTCGCCCCGGGCCCGCCGGAGAGGCCCGCATTGGCATCCCGAAGCCCCGGCGACGAATACAATGCCTCGCTGACAGCATGGGTATTGCAGGCCAAGGGCGAGCGGAACGAAAGAGATCCCTCGGCCCGGTGCGCCGGGACCCGGAATGACACGGTTGCAGACAGGACGCCAACCAGAAGCCAGGACTTCGACCCCATCCCTGACCCTCCCGCGCCCAGGGCGCGCCGGGGGAGAGGGGGATTCGGGACTTCACCCTCTCGCCAGCCCTCCCCCACTACCGGGGTAGAGGACTTGGAGGCATATATGGCAAGGCTTGACGGAAGAGTGGCGATAGTGACGGGCGGCGCGCTCGGCATCGGCGGCGGCACGGCGCGGCGGCTGGCCGCAGACGGCGCGAACGTGCTCATCGTGGACGTTGAGGCCGCGGCTGCGAAGCGCAACGCAGACCGCATCAAGAAGGCGGGCGGCAAGGCCGTGTCCATGACCGGCGACGTTTCACAGGAGGCCGTGGCGAAGCAGATGGTGGCCAGGGCGCTGGATGAGTTCGGCAGGCTGGACATCCTCGTACAGAACGCCTACGGCGGGGGCGCAGACCGGGCCGGGAGCGCGGTAGAGGTGACGCCGAAGGCCTGGAGGGAGGGCATGGACCTGCTGGTGGGAGCGCTCTACCTCGGCGCAAAGTTCGCCGTGCCCGCCATGGAGAAGTCAGGCCCGCCCCCCGGCGCGAAGAACATGTGGCTGCCCGGCAAGCGTCAACTAAAACCCGGCGAGCCGCCCGGGGCGACGCGCGGCGGGCGCATCGTGAACATATCTTCAGTGCACGGCGTGATGATGGCCCCGCGGGCGCTCATTTACGAAGCGGGCAAGGCGGCGGTGGTCGGCCTCACCCGTCAGATGGCGATCGACTTCAGCCCGCTGGGGATCACGGTGAACGCCATCGCCCCCGGCCACATAGTGACTGAGCGCGGCCAGACGATGTGGGCCGAGCAGGGCAACGAGGAGGGTTTCCACCTCTTTGAGTTGCAGTACCCGGTGCGCCGCTGCGGTACGCCGGAGGACATAGCCAACGCCATCGGCTTCCTGTGCTCGGATGACGCCTCGTTCATCACGGGTGTGCTGCTGCCTGTGGACGGGGGCCTGAGCATCCAGCTGCAGGAGAACATAGTGATGGACCTGCAGGAGTACATGCAGAAGCACCCGAAGCTGAAGACGCATTTCAACCCGCGCGGGCCGTCTACGAGGAAGTAGTAGCCCGAGCAAGACCCGCTGTCCCATGGGGGCCATGGGGATATGGAGTCCCAGGAGAGTCAACGGTTGCCCAGAATCATCGCTCTGTACCGCCACCCGGTGAAGGGGTTCACACCGGAACAAAGGGAGTCGCTTACGGTCATGCCGAACGGCAGGGTTTCGGGCGACCGCGTGCTGGTGTTCAGGTATGCGGACGCGCCGCAGCCCAATGAGCTGGGGTGGATGCCGAAGGCGAACTATGCCGTGCTGTCCAACACGCCGGGGGTCGCGAAGGCGAAGCTGCATTTCGATGAAGCCCGGCAGCGGCTGAGCATTGACTTCGGCCCCGGCGCGCCGGGCGTGGCGGAGGCCGGGCTGGACGAGGAGGGGAGACGCAAGCTGGCGCAGGCGGTGGCGAGTTTCGCTCTCGCTCAGGAGTTCAGCCCGCTGCACGGCCACCCGGAGAAGCTGCCCCTGAGACTGGTGGGAGACATGGACAGAGAGCACTTCCACGATTCGGCTGAGGGCCGGGTGACGCTGTTTTCACGGGAGAGCCTGTGTGCCCTTGGCGAGGCGCTCCATGACCCGGACATGGACGGACGCAGGTTCAGGGCGAACATCGTGATCGAGGGTGTGAGCGAGTGGGCAGAGCTGGGCTGGGCCGGGAAGCGCGTACGCATCGGGAGGCTGGATTTTGAAGCGGTGAAACCCGTGGTGCGGTGCGTGGCGACGCACGCCAACCCGGTCACGGGCGAACGGGACTGCGACGTCATGAATACGCTGACGCGCGTCTTCGGCCATGAGAAGCCCAGCTTCGCAGTGTCACTCGAATGCAAATCAGGCGGCGGTGTTGTACATGTGGGTGATGAGGTGACGGTAGCGGGGTGACGGTAAAGGGGGGCGCAACCTGGCGATCACAGGTGTTGCCTGTTGAACCGAGATTGTTCCCCTGGCCCTGAGGATCCTCTGCCGACGGCAGGGGGCATTACTCCCGCGGCAGGCCGAGGCCGCGCTGGGCGATGATGTTGCGCTGGATCTCGCTTGTGCCGGCGAGGATGGGGCCTGAGGTGAAGTAGAAGCGCAGTTTTGTGATGCGGCCATCTAGTCCCGGCCCTCCGGGAGCGGAGCCGGGCTCAAGCTGGCCGTACATGCCCAGCATCTCGACTCCAAACTCGTGCACGCGCAGGTTGACCTCGCTGCCGAGCAGCTTGCTCATCGAGGCCTCCATGACCGGGTTCTCACCCTTTGCCTGCCGCCATGCCGCCTCGTAGGTGATGAGGCGTGCCTGCTCGATCTGTATCTCGAACTCGGCGATGCGGCGGCGCACGTCGGGGTCGTCGGACAGCCGCGCTGCGCCGGGAGCACGACCTGGCGACGACCTTGCAAAGTCCTTCAGTTCGTCCAGGGTGCGTTGCGCCCAGGCGACATAGTCTATGTTCGCCCGCTCGAAGTTCAGGAGCGCGGTGCCCACGCGCCAGCCGTCGTTCAACGCGCCAACGAGGCCCGTCCTGGGCACGCGCACATCATCAAACGTGACCTGGTTGAACGAGTGCGACCCCGCCATGTTGATGATGGGGCGCACTGTGATGCCCGGAGTCGTCATGTCCACGAGGAGCATCGAGATGCCGCGGTGCCGGGGCTCGTCTGGGCCGGTGCGGGCGAGCATGAACATCCACCCGGCCCGGTGGGCGAGGGAGGTCCAGACCTTGCCGCCGTTGACCACGAAGTGGTCTCCTGCGTCCACGGCGCGGGTCTTCAAAGAGGCCAGGTCCGAGCCGGAGTCCGGTTCGGAGTAGCCCTGGCACCACTGGACATCAGCGCGGGCGATGGCAGGCAGGTGTGCCCGCTTCTGCTCGTCCGAACCGAAACTCATCAGGATTGGCCCGATCATGCGGGTGCCGAAACGGTCGTTGCCCGGCGCGCGACGGTAGGCCATCTCCTCGGCGAAGACGAGGGACATCATGGGCGAGGCGGCCCTGCCGCCGTATTCGACGGGCCACGACATGGTGAGCCAGCCGCGGCGGGCAAGCTCACGCCGGATGCTCATGGTCAGCGTCCAGTCGGCGTCTTGCGACTCATCGGCGGGGCCCGTCCAGCCGGGCGGGAGGCGCTCGTCAAGGAAGGCGCGCAGTTCGGCCCTGAAGGCCTCTTCTTCCTGATTGAAGGTGAATCTCATGTGTGCTGGGACCTGGACCACTCACCCGGCATTATCGGGAGTGGGGATTGGTTCGACAGCCGCCCTCAGCCCGAGCGCTGCCATGCTGACAATTTGAGACCCGGCCGGCCATGGTGGTCAGATCCCTCCGCTCCGTCCCGGCTGTGCCCGGACTTCGGTCGGGATGAGGGTTGCTGTTGAATGTAGATCTCGCGTTCATGCCCTCTCCAATGCAGAGGCAGGGAGTGCCGGGCGAAGTGTACGGCGTTAAAGCAAACGCCCACCCTGAGATGGCCCTACATCAGGCCAGAGGTGGGCGCGGGCAAATATCCAAATCAGGACCCGACGGCGAGGCAGGTGACGGTCTTGACGATGCCGGGCACCTTGTGCATGCCCTCGCTGATCAGGTTGCCGATGCTCGGGAGGTCATTCGCCTCGACGACCGCAATAATGTCGAACGGGCCGGTGACGGTGTCCACGCTTTTCATGTTGGGCATGGGCCGGAGACGCCCGGCAACATCGTTGGTCTTGCCGACGGCGGTTTCAATCAGGATGTAGGCCCTGGTGGCCATGTTGACCTCACCCCTCTGGCGCCTGTCGCCCGGTAGGCCGGGCGACCTGTCCCCCGTGCACATGAACCCAGAGTTCACCTGAGCGGGGCTTCATGTTAGGCGTCACGCCTCTGAAGTGTCAACGCTCCGGACGCTGCGTTTGATGGATCGGTATCGCCCAGAGCGAGCGGCCAGGAGCGCGCCGACACCGGGCTGAAGAGAAGTACCCCGTCCGTCAGGACAGGGTTGCCGTTGGGGCCGGATCTTCCGCTTCGCCCCAGATGGCGCAGTCCCAGATGGCCTTCAGATGGGGACTTCCGCGGAGGGCGTGAAGAAGCCGAGGTAGCGCTCTTGCGGCGCAACCTGGACACGCTCGGCAGCTGCCGGGCCGGCCCCCGCCGTCTGCGGCTGGTCCGTGTAGGCGCGTTCATCAACTACTTCGCGGCGGCCGGACGAGGCTTCGCGACCAAGCATGTTGAGGATAGTCAAGGACATTCCGTGCGGCCTGTACATCGCGGCGCTCCCTGGTTGCCTGTCGAGTCCTATCTCAGGGCCCGGCCATGGTGGTTTTTGGTCTTCGTCCGGCTTCATGGTCAAACTGGACGCCATGTCGGGCCGGGTTGTGAATCACCCTATTCCCGACGGGTAACAAGAAAAAACGGCCCTGAATGCCACTGTTTTGCGAGTTTTGACAGGCGTGCGCGCCCTCACGCGGGCGGGCGCTCGCGCAATCCGGAATGAGAATGGGAGGATTTCCTCAACTGGCTGTGCCGACGACGTTCGGGGGCACAAGGGCTAGATGCTCAGCGCCTTTTCGAACTTCACAGCGCTACGGAACGGCCCGACCAATGCGAACACAAGTTTTTGTGGGTGGATAACGCGTTTCGCGACCCTCGTGATGTCCGCGGGCTTTACCGACTCGATTTCTTCAAGCATCTCGCTGACGGAGCGTATTTGCCCACGCAGGAGTTCCTGCACGCCGTTCGCGGAGGCGATCGACCGGCTGTCCTCCATGCGGAGGAGCAGCCTGCCCTTGGACAGTTCGACCGCCTGTTCAAACTCCATGTCGGTCACGCCGCCCCGGATACGTGCGACCTCTTCCATGATGACGGGCACGGCGTCATGCGCCCGCTTGGGGTCAACACCGGACTCGATGACGAAGGATCCGCAGTCTCTGTAATGGCCGGAGCCGCTGTGGATGTCATAGGCCAGGCCGCGTTTTTCCCGCACCTCTTCGAAGAGGCGGCTGCTCATGGACTCACCGAGAACCACGGAGAGCAGGTTCAGAGCGTGGCGGTCCTTGTCGAACATGGAGAGCGCGTGCATGCCAATGGCGAGGTGCGCCTGCTCGGTCTTGCGGTATTCAACATGTGCCACCGGACCTGTGAGCCTGTCCAGAAAGGGGTGCATGGGCAGGATCGTGCCGTCTGCAAAGTCACCCATGAGCGTTTCGACCTGGTCCACAACCTCCCGGTGCGTAACCGCCCCGGCCACGGAGATGACCAGGTTGGAGGCGACGTACTGTCTGTGCAGGTAGCGCACCATTTCGTCGCGGGATATGGCGGCGACGGACTCCACAGTTCCCGCCACATCACGGCCCATGGGCTGTTCGGGCCAGAGGAGCATGTCTGTCATCTCGCCGACGCGGCCCGCCGGAGAGTCGCGATTGGCCCTTATCTCCTCAAAGACGACCTGTTTCTCTTTGACGATGTCCTCATCCTTGAGGAGCGAGTTGCAGACCATGTCCGCTATGACTTCCAGGCCGCGGCGGTAGTGCGGCAGCGCTATGCGGCACCAGTAGCCGGTGATCTCGCGGTCGGTGAAGGCGTTCAGGATGCCACCGACACCTTCTACAGCCTGCGCGATGTCGCGCGGCAACGGGCGCTTCTCAGTCCCCTTGAAGAGCAGGTGCTCAAACAGGTGGGAGGCGCCTGCAAGGTGGGCATCCTCGTACCTGGACCCGGCGCCGAAGAGGAAGTTGATGCTGACGCCGTATGAATTAGGGATTGTGGTCGTGATGATGCGCAGCCCGGACGCAAGCCTGGTCTTTTCGTAGGGGAGATTGAAGGCGTCCGGAAGAGCGACAACAGCGGTCTTGCGTGCCATGGGTGCCCGCCTTAACAGGTTTCGCAGATGCGCTGGACCGCTGATGGCTGATACCCGCATGCCCTCCGGAAATTGAGGGTGCGCAGGTCAGGTGAGCGGGACGGACGTCATCCGCAGTACAAGCTTGAAAACGGCCCAGGGCAAACGCCGCGGGCATTTCCAAAGCGTATGGACAGGCTGGCTCTGGGTCAACATGGGTGTCACATTCAGATGAAAAGAGGCCATAAGTCCTGATCGACTGGGCAGAATGGCGTTAATGGCGCACCTTCCACGGGCCGGGGTGAACTCTTTCAAGTCATGGCAAACAGATAACGTCAGGGTCGAAATAGTGGCGACACGGCATCGGTGCCACCAACCTCACTCTCTCCCGGCGTGAGAGGGCGGGTTCAGACCCGGTCATGTGAGAAGATGCCCGACCACAAGTAGAATCGTCCCTTATGCAAGCAGAGACCACCTCTGAAGGCCCGGCAGGCGGCCAGGCGCGGCGTTCCCAGTTCTGGCTGCGGGCCGGGCTGATCGCGCTCCTGACCGTCGCCCTCGGGCTGCGGCTCTACGGCATCAACTGGGACCAGGGCGGGCTGTTCCACCCTGACGAGCGCGCCGTACTGATGAAGGCGTATGACCTCCGGTGGCCTGCGCCTTCCGAGATGGGCACCCTGCTCGACCCCGACAAGAGCCCCCTGAACCCGCACTGGTTCAACTACGGCTCTCTTCCCATCTACGCGCTGAAGGCCATCCAGTCCGTCGCCTCGCCGTTCACGCACCTGAGCCTGCATGACCTCCGCCTGCCGGGCCGCGCCATCTCTGCGCTGGCTGACACGGTGACGGTGGCCATCGTTTTCCTGATTGCCAGCCGGTGGTACGGGCGGAAAACCGGCTATATCGCCGCCGGGTTGTCTGCGCTCGCCGTCATCCAGATACAGCTGGCGCACTTTTACGCCTTCGACGGGCTGATGACGACGTTCATAGTGGCCGGGGTATTCTTCTCGCTTCGGGTGGCGCGCGAGGGCAGGTTCAAGGATTCGGCGCTGGCCGGGCTGATGTTCGGGCTGGGCATGGCGACGAAGTTTTCCGTGGCCCCGCTCGCGCTGACGGTCGTCTTCGCCCACGTCCTCTATGCCCTCTCGAAGCCCGGCGAGCAGGCCGGCCTGACCGGGGCGTTCGGACCGGACGGGGCACACAGGCAATGGCGGGCATATCGGGGTCTGCTGCTGGCGGGTGGTGTGGCCGTCGCTGCCATGCTGGCGATGCAGCCGTACATGCTGCTCGATTATCAGACGTTCATTTCAAACGTGAGCGAGCAGGCCAGGATGGTGCGGCGAGAGGCGGACCTGCCGTACACACGCCAGTACGTGGACACTCCAAAGTACTGGTATCAGGCGTGGCAGTTCGGGGTCTGGGGAGTCGGGCCGGTGGCTGGGGCGGCCATCTGGGCCGGGTTCTTCGCCTGTGTGGCGGTGGCGGTGGTTGGACGTCGCAAGGCGGACCTGGTCATCCTGTCGTGGACGCTGCCCTACCTGCTGATCACCGGCTGGTTTGAAGTCAAGTTCATGCGCTACATGCTGCCGGTGGCGCCATTCATGATGATTTACGGCGCCCGCCTGCTTGTCTGGCTGGGCGAGGGCATCCGGGCGCTCTGGCCATCCAGGAAATGGCTGGCGCTGGTGCCCGCGGCGATCGTGCTCGCGTTCACGGCACACTATGCGCTGGCCTTTGTCTCAATGTATTCAGGCCCGCATCCGGCCCAGGCGGTTTCAAAGTGGCTGAATGCGAACGCTCCTGCCGGATCGATGGTGGATCAGGAGCACTGGGAGGAGGGGATACCGGACCTCGCCAGAGTCCGGTACCCGCAGGACCGCCTGCCGATCTATGAGCCGGAAACACCGGCAAAGTTTGAACGGATAGCGCGCGATATTGCCGCCTCCGACTACCTGGTCCTGTACAGCAACCGCCTTTACGCCACCGTCCCGAGGCTGCCCGAACGCTACCCGGCCACAACGCGTTTTTACAGGCAGCTTTTCGACGGTTCGCTCGGCTACGAACTTGTCTATTCGGCGCAGAAAGAGCGTTCGTTCCTGGGTGTGATGTACAGGGACGACCCATTCGCCCGTATACGGGACGAGGTGCCGCCGCCGGAGGGGTGGGACCCGGTCACAGGCTCGCTCCTGACGTTGGACTTCGGGTGGACAGACGAGAGCTTCACGGTTTACGACCACCCGGTTTCGTTTGTCTTTGAGAACAAGGGGCGCCTCACTCAGGGCCAGCTGCTTGCTGAGATAGGCGAGTCCGAAGTCATCCCGGTGGTTACGCCCGCTCCCAAACTCGGCCTGCTCCTGGCGGAGGAGGATCTGGCGGTACAGCAGGAGGGCGGGACGTGGCGGGAGATAGCGTTCCTCCGCAACGTGCCCAACAGTGTGGTTTGGGCGGTGTGGCTGCTGGCCGCTCAATTGATGGCCCTTGCCGCGCTGCCGCTGTCGTTCGCTCTTTTCAAGTCATTGCCAGACCGCGGCTATCTGCTGGCGAAGCCGTTGGGCATCCTGCTGGTGGCGACAGTGGCGTGGCTGCTGGCGAGCCTCGGCTGGGTCAGGTTCAGCTTCTGGTCTGTGCTGCTGGGTGTCGGTGTGGTCGCCGCGGTGTCCCTTGTGGTGTTGCGGGCGCAGAGGCATGAGGTCAGGGACTTTGTCAGGCAGAGGTTCAAGTTCATCCTCTTCGCCGAGGCTCTATTTCTGATTGCCTTCCTGTGCTTCCTTGCGATCAGGGCGGCGAACCCGGACCTGTGGCACCCGAACCGGGGCGGCGAAAAGCCGATGGACTTCGCCTACCTGAACGCCGTGGTGCGGTCTTCCGTGATGCCGCCGTACGACCCATGGTTTGCCGGCGGATACCTGAATTACTACTACTACGGCCAGTTCATCGTGGCATCGCTTATCCGTTTCACCGGTATAACGCCAGCGGTGGCTTACAACCTGGCTGTGCCACTGCTGTTCGCGCTGACGGCAGGCGCGGCGTTCTCGCTCGTTTACAACCTGGCGGAGCTTACTCAGAGGGCGCGCGGGCTGGCTGCTGCGTCCACGCGGTCGCCCTACGTGGCGGGTGTCGTCGCCGTCGTGCTCGTGGCGGTGGCAGGGAACATAGATGGGCTGGCGCAGGTCATCCAGAACAACACGGGCGGAGGCGCGGGCTCGGGAGACATCTTCAGGTTTAACTTCTGGCAAAGCTCGCGCATGATGGTCAGGGACTCGCCCGGTAATGAGATCACTGAGTTCCCATTCTTCACTTTCCTCTTCGCTGACCTGCACGCGCACCTGATAGTGATCCCGTTCGCGCTTCTGGCAGCCGGGCTGATGATCGCCCTTTATATAAGGGCGGGCCAGGGGCGGCCGTGGGTGGAGACTGTGGCCATACTGAGTGTGCTGGGCATCGTGACCGGCGCGCTGCGGGTGATCAATACGTGGGACTATCCGGCATCGCTCATGGCGGCCGTCCTTGTGGCAGGGGCGGGGCAGGTTGTGCGCGGCCATGGCGGGCTCGTCCGGAGGGTCGCCGTTTCGCTGGCTGGGCTGGTGTTCGTGCTGGCGGTCGGGTACGTCGTATTCCTGCCGTTTCACCTCAATTTCGAACTGTTCAACAATGGCATAGAGGCGAGCAAGTACCAGACGGTGCCGTGGCGTTACCTGGCGATACACAGCGTCTTCCTCGTGGCGCTGCTCGGCTGGGCCGCCTTCGAGTGGCGGGGGGCGGGCTGGGCGGGTTGGCGTGTCTACCGGGCCAGCCTTGCCGCGCGCCGGGTCAATGCGCCTGTGCTGGCAGTGGCGGCGGCCACCCTGGCCGGGGTGAGCGTCATCCTGGTGAAGGAGGGCTACGGCACGGTGGCTTGGCTCCTGCCAGTGGCAGCGATCACCGCCTTCACAGCAGGGCTGGCTGTTTCACGCCGGACACCAGGAGTGGCTGGCGCGCTGCCCGCTGCGGTGATTGTTGTAACGGCGCTGATGCTGGGCATCGGCGTGGACCTCTTCACCGTAAAGGGCGACATCGGCCGGCAGAACACAGTGTTCAAGTTTTATGTGAGCGCCTGGTGGCTCTTCGGACTTGCGAGCGCATATTTCCTGTGGCTGCTCGGAGTGAACGGCAAGCTGTCCCTCCGGCGCATGAGCCCGCCGCGAGGGCTGTGGCTCGGGACGCTGGCGGTGCTGTTCGCAGGCGTGCTCGTCTACCCGGTGTTGGGCACGCGGGATCGTCTGGCGGACCGCTTTGATAACAGCTGGCAGGGCCTCGATGGGATGCTCTACATGCGGACGACGGGCCATTTCGAGAACGGGAAGGCGATATCGCTCGCCTATGACCGCGCCGCGATCATCTGGCTGCTGGAGAACGTGGATGGCTCACCGGTGATTCTGGAGGGGCTGACAGACCAGTATCACTGGGGCAACAGGGTTTCGATTTACACGGGCCTGCCGTCGGTGGTCGGCTGGGACTGGCACCAGAGGCAGCAGCGCGTGGAATATGCCTGGGCGGTGACGCAGCGGCGTGCCGATGTGAACGACTTTTACCGGACGCTTTCGGAGGAGGAGGCGCTGGCGACGATCAGGAAGTACGGCGTCAGATACGTATATGTCGGCGAACTGGAACGCGTGCTCTACCCGGAAGAGGGCATTGCGAAGTTCGACCGCATGGCGGCTGACGGCCTGCGCGTTGTGTACCAGAACGAGAAGGTGACGGTCTACGAGTACGTGGCGGTGACGGAAGGCGTGGCCGCGCAGCGGTAAAGCCGGGCGGAATGCCCCCCCGGCTACGCCCGGGATGAGGGTGGCCGTTGGCTACAACTCTCGCTGCAGAGTCTCTCTCCCTGAGAGGGAGAGAGACTCGCGACCCACACCCTGCGACCCGTTGTCACGGGTACCCCGTCCCTATCAGGGAGAGGGAACGCCGGCCCGGCTGCTGCCTATTTCTCGACCTCGGGAACGATGAGGCCATAGTCATCATCCTGACGGCGGTAGACAACGTTCACGGCCTTTGTCTCTTTATTCTGGAACACATAGAAGTTGTGGCCGAGCAGTTCCATCTGCGCCGCGGCCTCCTCTACGCTCATCGGCGTGACCACGTGGGTCTTGGTACGGACTATGCGGCCGTCACCCAGTGTCTCGACAGGTTCGGCCAAGGACTCTATAGCGGGCGCTGCGGCCATCTGCGTGAACATGGCCTCTTCGAAGCGTGTTGCCTGACGCCGGCGACGGGTGAACCGTTCCTTGTAGTGGAGGATGCGCCGGTCGAGAGTGGATTCAACGACATCTATCGCCGCATACGGCGACGCTCCACGCTCTTCGCTGCGGATCAGCCCGCCCTTGAGGCGGATGGTCACTTCCGCCACAAACCGTTCATCTTCGTCGCGTGCTCCCTCTTTGCGGATTTCGAGTTGCACGGGGACCGGCTCACGGAACCTGCGGTCGAGCTTGGCAAAGCGCTTTTCGGCGTACCGCTTGATGGCTTCGGTGAGCGTGGTATTTTTGGCGACGAACGTGAGTTCCACACTGTCCCTCCATCTGACTTCGGAACGATCTCGGTTTCGGCGGAATCTCCTCCTTCATCTGGCGCCCAGCTCCACTCGAAGAGGGGCTTTGCTGTGGCAACGCTTCTGGCGGTATTGTAGGCGGTGCGCCGGCACTTGGTATTTCAGGGCAGCGTGAGGAAATCGTGCTAGTCAACGCACTCAGAGAAACGGCGAAGGTGGCGCTTGACCTGGTGTTCCCGGCAAGGTGTGTGAACTGCCGGGCAGAGGGTACGCTGCTTTGCGCCAACTGCCTTGACGATGCCGTGCGGCTGGACGGGCCTGCGTGCAGCCGGTGCGCCGCGCCCATGAAGTCAGGCTCGCTCTGCCAGAAGTGCGCCGCCTCCCCCCGCCAAACCGGGGTTGACCGTCTGATTGCTGCGTATAAGTACGATGGGGCCATACGCGAGGCCATTCATGCGCTGAAATATGAGGGGCTGAGGGCGGTCGCGCCGCAACTGGGCGGGCTGATGGCACAACTCCCGGCTCTGGGCGGGATGAAGTTGGACCTGGCCATACCCGTGCCGGTGCACCCGTCGCGCCTGCGTTCACGGGGCTACAACCAGTCAGACCTGCTGGCGAAGGAGGTCGCGGCACGGTTGTCTCTGCCTCTGGATGCTCGGTCTCTGCGCCGTGTGCGGAACTCGCCTCCGCAGGCGCGCACCCCGGACGAGCAGCAGCGGGCGCGACAGGTCGAGGGCGCATTCGAGGCCATGCCTGATCGGGTGACGGGCAGGCGCGCGCTGCTCGTGGATGACGTGGCGACGACCTGCAGCACGCTGAATGCCTGCGCGGGCGCGCTCAAAGCCGCCGGGGCCGGGTGGGTGGCGGCTCTCGTGCTCGCCAGAGAGGTGTGACATACCATCTCCCTCTCAGGTAAAGGCGAAACGACCCCTCACCCTCGCCCGTCTCCCGCAGGGGGAGAAGTGGCCCCTCGACCCTTCGACACGGCTCAGGGCAGGCTGACTCGGAGCAGGCAAGCGAATATGACAGTCCGCGCCATCTTCTTTGATTTCTACAACACGCTCGCCGGGTTTGACCCGCCGCGGGACGTGATCCAGTCGCTCGCCGCGGCCGAGTTCGGGTTGACGCTCTCGAAGGAGGGCGTGGACGCTGGCTATCACCAGGCCGATGAACTCATGGCAAGGCAGAATGCAGGGCCAGGTCCGGTGCGGGCCATGGCGCTGCCTGACCGGGACGCCTTCTTCGCTCGGTTCGAACAGCTTGTGCTCAAGGGGTGCGGGCACGAGGTGGACCTGGAGACGGCGGGCCGCATATGGCGGCGGGTGCGGGCGCAGAAGTACGGACTTGCCCTATTCCCGGATGTGCTGCCCGGTCTGGACGCGCTGCGCCCGCTCGGCGTGAAGCTGGGGGTCATCACCAACCTGGACACGACGGGCGAGCAGGTAATCAGTAATTTCGGCCTGACCGGGCATGTGGACTTCGCGGTCACCTCGCGGGACGCCGGAGCGGAGAAGCCGCACGCTCCGATTTTCATGATGGCGCTCGAGCGAGCCGGCGTGGTGGCGGGGGAGGCCGTGCATGTGGGCGACCAGATCGATTCGGACATCGAGGGCGCGCTGGCCGTGGGCATCCGTCCGATCCTGATGGACCGCTTCCACGGCTATGCGGGCTATTCAGCGCGCCAGCGCGTGGAGAAGATGGCGGATTTACCGGAGGCCATCAGGCGAATGTCCGGCCCGGTCCCGTAGCAGGCCGCCTTGCTGAACCGTCCATCGGCGTATCATTGCCGCCGTTTCGCAGTCCCGTGAGTTGACCCCTCACCCTGACCCACGCCCAAAGGGCATCCGTCGTCGGGGGGGCCTGCCCTGGAGGTTAGATCACCAATGAAGATCGAAAAAGTGGAAACGATGATCATCGGGCGGAACCTCATTGTCCGCATTTGGACGGACAACGGGTTGAGCGGCGTGGGACAGTCGGCGTGCTGGGCATACCCCGAGGCCGTCGAGAAGATCATCGGCGTCTTCGCGGGGTACCTCAAAGGCAAGGACCCGCTACGCATAGAGCACCACTGGCAGTTCCTGTACCGCATGGGCCCGTTCCGCGGGTCTGCCCTTTCCGGAGCAGTCAGCGCGGTGGACATCGCCCTGTGGGACATAAAGGGCAAGCACTTCCAGGCGCCTGTCTGGCAGTTGCTCGGCGGGATGGTGCGCGACCGCATACGCCTGCACCTGCTCATGGGCGGCAACACTCCCGACGAACTCCGCAAGCGAGCGCGGGCGTCCGCCCAGGAAGGCTTCACGGCCCTGAAGTTCGACCCGTTACCCGAGGGGTACGGCGACATGTCACTTGCCCGCCTGATCTCGGACACGCGTGACAACGTGGCCGCGGCGCGCGAGGGCGCGGGCAAGGACGTGGACATCATTCTCGAGATCCACCGCAAGTTGACGCCGATGAACGCCATCGCGCTGGCCGAGGCGCTGACCGAGTTCCACATCCTGTTCTATGAAGACCCTGTCCAGATAGACAGCATCCAGTCGCAGGGGGAGATCGCAAAACGCATCAGCATCCCCGTGGCGAACGGTGAGCGCATGCACTCGATCTGGGAGTTCCGTGAGCTGCTCGCTTACGGCGGGCCGCAGTACGTCCGCCCTGACCTCGGGCTGGCCGGTGGCATCACGCACGTGAAGAAGATCGCAGGCATCGCAGAGTCCTACCACAGCGCCGTCGTCACGCACAACTTCCTCGGGCCGCTGCTAACCGCGGCGGCGTGCCAGATAGACGCCAGCATCCCGAACTTCGTGGTGCAGGAGTATTCACGCGGGGATGAGTCGGTTGCGATGAAGGTGTTCAAGACTGCGTACAAACGCGTGGGAGGGGTCATCCCCGTGGCGGACGCACCGGGCATAGGCGTGGAGCTTGATGAGAAGCTGCTTGCGAAGGCCAGGGCGGAGCCGCAGGACCTGACGAAGATACCGCTGCGCGCCGACGGGTCTGTGGCGTACTCGGTCTGACCTGAAATACAAGTGCAGGCGGAGGTGGCCCATGGCTGAAAAGAGAGAGGAACTGCTGGCGCACTATCAGCAGATGAGAAGTGAGCTGCTGTCGGCGATAGACGGCCTGAGCGACCGGCAGATGACGGAGACGTCAATCGACGGCTGGTCGGTAACGGACCACCTGGCGCACATCGCCTTCTGGGACGACCTCCGGGCCGGTGAGGTGGTCCGCATTTCAGCCGGGCACGAGTCGGCCTTGAGGATGACGGGCGGACAGGACACGGCATACAACACACTGGCTTACGAGTTCCGGCGAGGCATGAAGCCGGGCCAGGTGCGGTGGGAGCTGGAGACATCGAGGCGGAGACTGCTGGACGCGATCTCGCTGTCGACGGAGCGCGGGATGGATGCTTCGCTTTATGGCGAGGCGGGTCTCCGCACCAGGCACGAAGCCGAGCACGCGGGCTGGATCAAACGCTGGCGGAACGAGAAGGGCATCTAGCCGCTGCGCGGCCGCTGCGCGAGAGTGACTTGCGCCGGGCGGCGTGGCCCGTCAGGAAAAACACCATGAGACTTGAAGAGATCAGACACATAACCGTTATCGGCGCCGGATTGATGGGGCACGGCATCGCGCTCGAATTCGCAGCCGCCGGCTTCCCTGTGCGCATCTTTGACAGCGACCCCGCCGTCCTGGAGAGGGCCGCAGAACACGCACGGCGCAGCGCAGCGCTCATGGCCGAGGCAGGCAGGATCAGGCGCAAGGACATACCGGCGGTGCTGGGGCGCATCAAAGCCGCGGACAGTATCGAGGCGGCGGCGAGCGACGCGGACGTGGTGGTCGAGGCGGTCTACGAAGACCTCGAAATCAAGCGCAAGGTCTTCGCCGTGCTCGACAAGGCAGCTCCTGCGCACGCCCTGCTGCTCAGCAACTCATCTGCGTTCATGCCGAGTCAGATCGCAGCTGGAGTTGACCGGCCCGAAAGGGTCGCCGTCGCTCACTATTTCGACCCGCCGCACCTGCTCCCGCTTGTGGAGCTTGTGAGCGGGCCGCAAACCGCGCCGGAGACCATCGACACCGCCCGGCAGCTTTATGAGCGCATAGGCAAGCGGCCCGTAGTCATTGAGAAGGAGATGCCGGGGTTTGTGGGCAACCGGCTGCAGGGCGCGCTGGGGCGCGAGGCGCGGGCGCTTGTGGACGCCGGTGTGGCGACGTCCGAGAACGTGGACACAGTGGTGAAGTACGGCTTCGGGCGCAGGCTCGCGCTGGCAGGGCCGTTCGAGGTGTGGGAGCTGATCGGCTGGGACCTGGTGTCGGTGATCGGCGGCGAGCTGTGGAAGGACATCAGCCGAGACAGCGGAGCAGCGCCCTCCCGGACGCCCTCACCCGAACCGCCTCCCTACGAGGGAAACGCCCGTGAGCAGGCAGCCAGAACCAGGTACTCAGAGGACATGATGGCGCGCGTTGAAAGCGCGGCGAGCTGGTGCGGGACCTCTGCTCTCGAGGCGGCGAATCTGCGAGAACGCATGGAGCGCACGCTGGTCGAGATGGTCCGGTGGGACGCCGCTGGAGGGCCACTCCCCTCTCCCTCGGGGTCCCTTTGGGCGCGAGAGGGAGAGGGTCAGGGTGTGGATAAAAGGCCTCACCCGCACAAGAAACACCCCGGCATCAACCGGGTCGCCGTTATAGGCGCGGGCCTCATGGGCCACGGAATCGCCCTCGAATTCGCCGCCGCAGGTTACGAGGTCACGTTCACCGACCGTTCGAAGGAACTGCTCGGCAGCGCGACGCAGCGCGCCCGCAAGGGGCTGGACCTGCTCGCAGAGGCGGGGCGCATTCCGGCCGGAGAGGTCGAGGACGTGCTCCTCAGGATGAAGCCGCAACCCGGTCTGGCAGAGGCTGTCCGGGGGGCGGACCTGGTCATCGAAGCCATCTCCGAAAACCTCGAACTCAAGCGCAAGGTCTTCGCCGAGCTGGACGCCGCCGCCCCGGCGCACGCCATCCTGCTAAGCAACACATCCACATTCCTGCCCAGCGCGCTGGCGTCCGCCACGAAGCGCGCAGACCGGGTGGCTGTGGCGCACTACTTCAACCCGCCGCACCTGCTCCCGGTCGTCGAGGTGGTGCGCGGCCCGCAAACGTCGGACGCCACGATAGATACAGTCATGGGCTTGTTCCGAGACATGGGCAAGCAGCCTGCGCTTGTTCAAAAAGAGGTGCTGGGGTTCATCGGAAACAGGCTCCAGTTCGCCTTGTTCCGCGAGGCGTTGTCGCTCGTGCAGCAGGGCGTGATCAGCGCGCCCGATCTGGACCATGTTGTGAAAAACAGTTTCGGGAGACGCCTGCCATCGGTCGGCGTGTTCGACCGGAGGACGCTGCTGAGCAAGCACCTGGCGTCGCGCAGCGGGAACGAGGTGACGCCCACGCTGGATAACTTCACAGATGTTCCGCCGGTGCTTCTGGAGAAGGTCCGCAAGGGCGAACTTGGCACGAAGGCGGGCAAGGGGTTTTACGACTGGACGCCGGAGTCCGCCGAGGCGTTGCGACTCCGCATTGGCCGCGGGCTTGTTGAAATGGCGAAGTGGGACGCCTGAACCCGGTTTGCCGTCCGGCCCTCTGGCAGGCCCCTATGGCTAGCCTGGGGCGCACAGACGCGGCAAGTTAACCTGCCCCTCCATGTCTTACTGAGCCGCAGCGAATAGCCTCTGGCTGATTTCAACGCTTCCCCTGGCCTATGTCGCATGCGCAAGGCGCGCAAGGGGCGTCCCGGTTTGGGACGCCCCCTAGGTCAACTGATGCGAGAGGCGCTGAAACAGATTCAGCTTGCCCCCGGACAGAAGCTATTTCTTCTTCGCCGCCACAGGTTTTGCGGACTTCGCGCCGCCCTTGTCCGCTGCGCCACACACCGTCTCTATGATCAGGCGGGTCACAACGTAAGGGTCCATGTTGGCGTTCGGACGGCGGTCCTCGATGTACCCCTTCTTGTCCTTGGCGACCTGCCAGGGGATACGGACGGATGCGCCGCGGTGCGACACGCCGTAGGAATACTCCTTGTACGACGCCGTCTCGTGGGCGCCGGTCAGGCGTTCCTGAATGCGGTCGCCGTAGTTGGCGATGTGGAGGTCATGGCGGGGCTTGAGCGCTTCCGCTGCGGCCAGGCACGATTCGTAGTCCTCGCGCATGTCCTTCGTGGAGAAGTTCGTGTGGCAGCCAGCACCGTTCCAGTCGCCCCGGACGGGCTTCGGGTCCAGCTTAACGGACACGCTGTTGCCCGAGGCCGCAGGGAAGTCCTCGGCGGTGCGATACAGGAGCCAGCGGGCCATCCAGAGCTGGTCAGCGACCTCGGGGGCGATGACCGGCCCGACTTGGAACTCCCACTGACCGGGCATGACCTCGGCGTTGATGCCTGAGATCTTCAGGCCGGCGCGCAGGCAGTTTTCAAGATGCTCCTCTACGACGGGGCGGCCAAAGACCTCATCCGCTCCCACGCCGCAGTAGTAACCGCCCTGCGGGGCCGGAAAGCCGTTGTCCGGCCAGCCGAGGGGCTTGATGCCGTCGAAGAAGGTGTACTCCTGCTCCAGGCCGAACCATGTGTCGTGGTGGGCGTACTTCGCCGCAACCTCACGGCAGGCGGCGCGGGTGTTCGTCGGGTGCGGGTCGCCATTGACGAGCATCACCTCTGCGATCACGAGCTTGTGCGGCTCCCCCCGGATGGGGTCATCGCAGACGAAGACCGGCTTGAGGACACAGTCAGAACGGTCACCGGTGGCCTGTTGAGTGCTTGAGCCGTCGAAACCCCAGATTGGGGGCTCCTCGCCGATGGGTATCACCTTGGCCTTGGACCGCAGCTTGCTGGTGGGCTTGGTGCCGTCTATCCATATGTATTCGGCTTTGTAGTATTTGTACTTCAAGGTCGTCTCACTCCGTACCTGCGCTAAGGGGTTTGTCTGCAGGCTCTGGCCTGCCATGCGCGACTGGCCGCAATATTACATGCGCGCGCCGCGCTGAGATTCCGCAAACAGTAACCGATGGGTGTTACACCTGTGTTTCAAACATTCGTCACAGATGAAAGTGGCTTCCGGTGGGCGCAGCCGCAGCAGCCGTGGATCATCAGGCCGGACGCCCGCTCCGCGCCCTGTCCGCTTCAGCCCTTGCTGCCTGCGAACGCGGTGGAGACGTGCCTGCGCTGGATCTTGCCTGTGGCCGTGCGCGGGAGTTTGTCGGCGATGTATATGCGGTCCGGCACCTTGAACTTCGCCAGTCGCTCTGCGCAGAAGGCGCGCAGCGTCGCCTCGTCTGAGTTACCCCTGAGCACGACTGCGGCCTGAACAACCTCGCCGTACTTCTCGTCCGGTACGGCGAAGCACACGGCCTCGGTCACCGCCGGGTGTTGGAGCAGCACGGCGTCCACCTCCAGCGGCGAGATCTTTTCGCCGGCGCGGTTGATCAACTCCTTGATGCGACCGGTCAGCGTCAGGTACTTCTTCTCGTCAAGGAAACCCTGGTCGCCCGTACGGAACCACCCGTTCACGAACGACTCTGTATTCGCCTTCGGGTTGTTGTTGTAACCGTGCATCACATTCGGGCCCTTGATGACGACCTCGCCTCGGTGGCCGGGTGCAGTGAACGTGCCGGGGCGGTCCATTTCAAAGATGGCGATCTCGACGCCTGTGCCCGCTCCCACAGAGCCGGGCAGGCGTTTGCCGGGCGGCAGCGGGTTCGATGACATCTGGTGCGATGCCTCGGTCATGCCGTAGGCCTCGAGCACCGGCGAGCCAAACCGGGCCTCCAATTTTTCAAACACCGCAGGGACGAGCGCAGACGAGCAGGACCGTATGAACCGGAAGCTCTCGTGCGGCGCGCCGTCTTCATCTGCGCGCTGGAGGAGAACCTGGTGGATGGTCGGCACGGCCGAGTACCAGGTGGAGCGCGTCGCCTTCTGCACTGGCCAGAACGCGCTGGCCGAAAAGCGCGGCGGTATGACGATGGCCCCGCCCGAGTTAAGGGTCGAAAGCGTGGCTCCGAGAAGCCCATGCACGTGGAAGAGAGGCATGACTATAAGCGAGATGTCATCCGGAGTGAGCGCGTATGTGTCCCTGATGTTCTTGAGGGAGGCCATCAGGTTGGCGTGGCGCAGCGGCACGCCCTTCGGGCGGCTCGTCGTGCCGGAGGTGTGCAGGAAGAGGGCGACATCGTCCGGGGAGGGGGGCGCGGGGTCACGGTGCGCGGTGAGAGCGGCGCCGTTTCTTGCGAGGACTGTGCGGCCAGCGCCATCGAGCGATGCCTCAATGACCGGTATGCCCAGCTGCGTTGCAGCGTCGCGCCCTGCATGCGGGCCGGGCGGGACGATGGCGAACTGGGCGGCGGCGTCCTCCATGAAGAACTTGAACTCGTCCAGGGTGTAGGCCGAGTTCAACGGCGCGGCGATGGCCCCTGCCTGCGCGGTGGCAAGGAAGACGGACATGAACTCGAGTGTGTTTGGCAGAACGATGCTGACGGAACGCTGCCGGCTCACTCCGGCACCAGCGAGGAGCCCGGCGACGCGCTCTATTTCGGTGGCGAATTCCCGGTAGGAGACTCTTGGGCCGTCAGGGATGATGATCGCCGTGTGCGACGGGCTGGCGGGCTGGAGGACGCTGTTGAGTGTGTTCAATGTGATGGTGCCTCTGCTTTGTGCGTGCTTCCCGTAGGTTTCGAGGTTCAGGGGTTCAGGCGCAACCGCACGATTCTAAACGTTCGAGGCGCTGGAGTGCCCCCAACCTTTTACCCACTCCCGCAACGGCAAAGCGGACCTATCCCCAGCTCCAGCGCGTCCAGCCGGAGAGAGGCCTGTCTGGAGCAGCGCTCGCAGTTCCGGTGTTCTGTATGCCCTGCGCGGCAAGCTGGAAGGCGTTGACGGCGCTCGTCTGAGGTTCGACGCACAGCGCGGTGCCATCCTTCGGCGTATAGACCATCAGGTGCGACACTTCTGGTGAACTGACCATGGCCAACGTCACTTCAGGCCATTTCAGGACGGCCTTCCGCCCCGGTCGCATCCTGAAGCACCCGTCTATCGAGCCCGCGGCCAGTTCCGCTCCCCTGTGGAGCTGCGAGATGATGGCCGGAGTCAGCACGCGTCCTGTCGGGGTGATGGCCGCGTCCAACTCCCACATCACGTCCACGTCCGCCTGAAGCGAGACCTGGCCAGTGCCCTTGACCGTCCTTTTGAACCACGGGTGCCAGCCGAAGCCCGTGGGGAACTCCCTTTCGCCCGGGGCGGCCTCGATGGTCATTGTCTGCTGGAGGGCCGGGCCGTCCAGGGCGGTCGTCGAAGTCACAACGCCCGCATAAGGCCAAGGCTTCTCAAGCGCGATGCGCAGGGAGACGCTCGTTGGAGTCTTTTCGACGACCTTCCACTCCCGCTCTCGCAGCAGGCCGTGGATGGCGTGGACGCCTGAGTTCATGGGCAGCGTGTGTTCGCCGTCCTTCGCCACGAGCCTGCCGTCCCTGATGCGGTTGGGCCAAGGGGCCATGATGAACGATCCGGTGCCCTGGGGCAGCTTCGATGGGTCGAGTACGCCGTCGCCGCCGTAGAGCAGTTCGTGCTCCACCCCCCCTGTCTTCGCCCTGACCGACCTCAGCGCCGCGCCTGCGCCCGGTGAGACTGTCGCCTGGCCAAACTCGTTGCGGATGGTGATGTTTTCCATGCTGCCTCCGTGGGGGCGCTGGCCTGACTGGGTTTTGTCTATTCTCCCTTGCAGGGAGAGGGGAGTTTCACGACCCACTCCCTGGCCCTCTCGCGCCCCGAGGGCACCCGAGGTAGAGGGTACAGCGACGCGGAGGGAGGGGGTCTCGGCAAGCCTAAACGATGCGCGTGCCTGTGTCTTCGCCCGCGATGCATTGCAGGAGCGCGCCAGCGATCCGGCCGTCAATGATGTGGCCGGAGCCCACAGTTTCGAGCGCGTCGGCACAGGCCTCGATCTTGGGGATCATGCCGCCGCCTGCGACGCCGGAGTCGATCAGTTCCCGCGCCTGCCGGCGGGTCATTCGCGGTATCAGGCGGCGAGTGGCGTCCAGCACGCCCTCGACGTCTGTCTGGAAGACAAGCTGCCTGGCCTTCAGAGCCTTCGCAAGCTGTCCTGCAGACGTGTCCGCGTTGACGTTGAGTATGCGCGCCTCGCCTGCCTCCCGCGGGTTTGCGTTGATGGCCGTGGGCGCCACAACGGGGACGGCTCCTGCGTTGAGGATGGCCAGCACCGGCGCTGGATCAACGGCCACGATCCTGCCGACGAGGCCGAGTTCAGGGTCCATGACCTCTGCCTTGAGCATGGCCCCGGACACACCGGAGATGCCTATGGCGCGCCCGCCGCAGGCGATGAACTCGGCCACGATTTCTGAGTTCACCAGCCCGGCGAGCACGGCCACCGCCACATCCAGCGTGGCGCGGTCCGTCTTGCGCAGGCCGCGCACGAATTCGGGCTGGATGCCCTGCTTCCTGACCCAGTCGGATATGACCTTGCCGCCGCCGTGGACGACGACGGGTTTAAACCCGCGCTTCCAGAGTTCGACTATGTCAGGCGTGGTGGAGTCGCCCTCGCCGAGGGTGCTCCCGCCCACCTTGATGACGATGATGTCCCCCGGCCGCGCGATCATCGGGCCGCCCACGCGTTGCGCGTCTCAGCGGGTCGACATGGCGCTCGCCGGGACAACTCCGACATGGCGGGATTCTTCGCCCCTTCAGCGTTGCCGAGGGGACTCAGAATGGCAGCAAATGCAGGATGGTTCATAGGAAACGTGGCAAGGGGCGTGGCAGGAAACCGGGGTCCTTCGACAGGCTCAGGAAGCGCACCGCGGGGTGCTTGATAGAGCGCGGCAACACTATGTCGTGTAGGCGGAGTTCTCGACCACGTAGCCCTCTGTGAGGTCCGACCCCCATGCCACGCCATTCCCGCTGCCCAGATGCAGGGCGACGCGAAGACACACCTCGTGCTCGCCCAGGGCGGCCACGACGGACTGGATGTTGTAGGGGATCGCCACGCCGCCTTCGACGATCTGTATGCCGTTGATGAATATCTGTATCTTCGCTTCCGCCACCGGGATGCCGGTCTTGCCGATGGCCATCATGATCCGGCCCCAGTTGGGGTCGCGGCCGTATACGGCGGTCTTGACGAGCGGCGACGATACGATGGACCGGGAAATTGTCCTGGCATCCGATTCGGTCTTCGCGCCCTCCACGGTGCATTCGATCAGGTGCTTCGCGCCCTCGCCGTCACGGGCGATCTCCTTGGCGAGGTACTCGCACACCTGTCTCACGGCCTCGGCGAAGGAGCGGGAGGGGGCATCGCCGCCTTTGAACGCAGCGTTGTCCGCGGCGCCATTGGCCAGGAGCAGCACGGTGTCGTTCGTGCTCGTGTCGGTGTCCACGTCTATCTGGTTGAAGGAAACGGCCACGGCGTCTGACAACGTCTTCCTGAGGAAGGACTGGTCAACCGCGGCGTCGGTGGTGATGAACGCCAGCATCGTCGCCATGTTCGGGTGAATCATGCCCGCGCCCTTGGCGCAGCCGCCGATGGTGACGGTCTTCGCACCCGCCTTGAACGAGACGGCAATCTCCTTGGGCCGGGTGTCGGTGGTCATCACAGCGCGGGCGAAGTCATGCCCGCCGTCGCGCGCCGGTTTGATCGTGCCCATGTGCTTACGGATGAGGGCCATGGGCAGTTCGACGCCAATGACGCCCGTCGAGCAGATGAGGACCTCACCCGCCTTCGCTCCGATGGCCTTCGCGGCCAGCGCCTGTGTTTCATTGGCGTCCTTGAGGCCGAAGGGGCCCACGGCGCAGTTGGCGCAGCCGCTGTTGGCCACGATGCCCATTACCGGCCCGGCGGCCTTGATGACATCCCGGCTGGCCACAACGCTGGGCGAAACGATGGTGTTCTTCGTGAACGTGCCGGCGGATACGGCGGGACGTTCAGACACGATCAGCCCCAGGTCGCGTTTGTTCGGGCCGGGCTTCTTGATGCCCGCGAACACAGACCCGGCAAGGAAGCCCTTTGCCGAAGTCACCGAACCGTCTTTCAGGACTGTTATGTTTGCGCTCATCTCACCATCTCCGCTACGAATTCCGGAAACCGGGATTGTAGCCCAATGCCATCCGACAAGCGTAAGGGGTACCGACTCAGGGATGGAGGATTGTACCGGTTCAGGATTGGCGGCATTTCACGGCCAGCCCGGTACGATAGCGCAATGACAAGAGTCCGGAACGTGTTGCCGCTGGCCTGCTTCGCACTCGCGACGTTCCTGACAGCCTGTCAGAGTGCCTCTGATGCCAGGGACGGCGCGTGTCCAACTGCGCCTTCGCCAGATGGCATGGTCACAGCGCAGGTCGTAAACGTCGTGGACGGCGACACCATTGATGTGCTGATCAACGGGCAGCAGCGCCGGGTCCGGTACATCGGCATTGACGCCCCTGAAACGGTCGCCTCAAATCGGAAAGCGGAGCCGTTTGGCCAGGAGGCATCAGAGCGCAACCGGTCACTCGTGGATGGCAGGGCCGTCTGCCTGGAAAGGGACCTTTCGGAGACAGATCAGTTCATGCGCCTCCTCAGGTACGTCTGGCTGAATGAGGACACCATGGTCAATGGCTTGCTTGTCTCCGAGGGCCTCGCGCTGGCCCGGCCTTATCCGCCTGATGTGAAATACGCTGACGTGTTAGAGGAGTTCGAGATTCGGGCTAAAGAGCACGGCCGGGGACTCTGGGCCATGGGCCAGACGTCCGCGGTCACGTTTGATACGACGCATGTGCCGTGAGGCGGTAATGGACTTCAAGATGCGTTTCTTCAGTCTCGAGTCCCGCCTTTCAAGACGGGGCTTCTGGGTGCTCGCCACGGTGCCCGTCGCCAGGAACGGGCAGATGCCCGTTCCGCCGGACCAGCCCTTTCTTGAAGGCGTGCGGTTCCTGCGCGCTGCGTTGCAGACCCTCCCTTCTCCCCGCCCTGCGCGCGTCATCCTGGTCATTCCGGCAGGAGAGACGCCAGCCGCGGACAACGTGGCCCATTATCTCGCGCGGTCATTCGCCGAGGCTGGCAAGACGGCCGTCTTCTTGTCGCTGGAAGACACCACCGCCCGGCCCGGTCCCGATGGCCCCGCAACGTCCGGCATCGTGTCCGCGGGCACATGGGACAGGGTCGAGATGCTCCGGGCCGACGGCGCAACTCTGGCCGAAGCGCCTCCGGACAGGATCCGGGACCTGCTCGCCCGGGCGTCGCGAAGGGCGGAGTCCGTGATCGCATTTGCCGGGCAGGAGGCGTCAGGCAACAGACGGCTGCCAGCCGCGCTGGCCGCAGGCTCGGACGGGGTTGTGCTGGTGGCAGACGCCTCCGGGGATGGAGTCAGGGAGGTGCGGCTCCTGGCAACGGAGATCGGGCGAGGTGGCGGGCGCGTCCTGGGCGTCGCTCTCTGCCGCAGGAGCAGGTGACGGCGAAGGTCGGCGGGATGCCGTAATCTAACTTCAGGTGGCCGCCTCGAACTGCGGCGGCCAGTCTGGTGACGAGGGAACACCCCTGTAATGAAAACGTACGACCTACTCATCGCAGGCCGCGGGGCAGCCGCATACGCAGCCGGCCTTTATGCCGGCCGCTACCGGCTGGACACCGTGCTGGTGGGCGACTCCTTCGGAGGAGAAACGGCCATAGGCGGCGTGATTGAAAACTACCCCGGCCAGCCGGAGATAGACGGCTTTGACCTGATGATGAAGTTCCGGGAGCAGGTTGAAAAGCTGGAGGTCCCGGCCATAGACGCCAACCTGTCGCACCTCCGCAGGGAGGGTGACGCCTTCACCGCCGAACTGACGGACGGGCAGAAGGTGCGGGCGCGGTCTGTGATCCTGGCCATCGGCCGGGAGCGGCGCAAGCTGAACCTGCCGCATGAAGTGGAGTGGATGGGCAAGGGCGTGTCCTACTGCTCGACCTGCGACGCCCCGCTCTACCGCGGCAAGGACGCCGCGGCAGTCGTCGGCGGAGGCAGCGCGGCGGTCGAGGGCGCAATCCTGATCGCCAAGTACGCCAGGACGGTCTATCTGATCTACAGGCGGGAGAAGTTCACCCGGCCCGAGCCGGTGCTGATCCAGATACTCGAACAGACTCCGAACGTGAAGGTCCTGTACACGACCGAGGTGAAGGAACTGATCGGCTCAGAGGCATCGGGGCTAACCCACATCCGCATCAGCAAGCCGTTTGGCGGCCAGGATGTGCTGAAGGTTGACGGCCTGTTCGTGGAGGCGGGCGCTGACCCGCGGGTTGAGGTCGCGAAGGAACTCGGCATGGAGTTGAACGGGCAGACGGGCGAGGTCCATGTTGACCGGCTCATGTGCACCAACGTGCGAGGCGTCTATGCCGCGGGAGACTTGACGGACAGCTCCGGCCCGCTCAAGCAGACAGTGACAGCGGCTGCGCAGGGGGCGATCGCCGCGCTGTCGGCGTACCAGTACGTTTCGGAGCACAAGGCCGGGCACGGGGCGAAAGAGGCCAAGCAGCCGGCGCACGCATAGGCTGGCCGCAACGGACGGGCTGCGCGCAGCCTCCTCTCTGTGAGGGAGAGGCGCTCCAACATCTGCCGACGCGTACAGCGCGTACCCGTCAGAGACGGGTGATGAGGGTCACAAGATGAAATCAGCGCTGATGGAAATACTGGCCTGCCCGGCGTGCAAGTCGAAGCTCAATCTAGAGTCTCCGGCACGGAGCGGTGATGACGTTGTATCGGGCACGCTGCGGTGCACGAAGTGCGGCGAGGCCTATCCGATCAAGGACGGCATCCCAAACCTGCTGCCGCCCGAATACCGTGACAGGCCGGCATCATCCCTGCCCGGCGCGCACTGAACCCGGGGGTTAGTTGCGGCGGTCAGGGCGGGACTTCTCATCACACCCCGGCGCGCACTGAACCCGACCAGCGCGCGGCGTGTCTCGCCGAGAAACTGGCCGTCGCTCACTTCCAGTTCTTCGTTTTCAGGCCGGGGTCTTCGACAGGGACGGGTTCGAGATCGCTCACGATGATGTTCAGCGTCCCTTCGCGCCTTGACACAGTGCCGCGGGCGATCAGCACCGGCTGCCGCGCCTTCGCACGAAGCCGCTCATAGACGGCGGGCCAGAGTACGAGCGGCGAATGGCCGTGCTCGTCTTCCAGTGTCATGAACACGGCCTTTGCCAGCGGACGCTGACGGCGGATGACGATGCCGGCCACAGCGACTTTCGTACCGTCAGGCAGTGAGCCTAGCTGGCTGCTGCGGACGACATCCGCCGGGAACGCCCACCGCAGCGAGCCGATGATGTGGCCGGACGGATGGACGCCGAGCGTCCGGTACTCACCCATCATCCGGTCCCAGTCGGACTCATCAGGCAGGACGGCCATGTCCGCCTCGACAGGCAGCGCGAGTGACAGCTGCGAGCCTATAGGCTTGTATCTAAGCCCCGTCTCCCACAGGAGCGCCCTCCTGTCCGCCACACTGTGCGCATGGTCAAAACTGTCAAAGGCCCCGGCCCTGACAAGGTGCTCGACCTGCTCGCGCAGCAGCCCGGTGCGCTGCATGAAGTCTGCGAGTGACTTGAAAGGCCCGTGCTTCGCACGCGCAGCCAGCGCGACCTCCGCTGTGGCCTCCCTGACCTTTGCAACATGGGCCAGGCCCATCCTGATTGCGCCGTCCTCCATGACGGCAAGCCTGCCGCTCCGGTTCACATCAGGGTTCAGGACGCGCACGCCGTGGTGTCCGGCATCCTCCTTGAGGGATTCAAGGTTGTAGAAGCCCATCGGCTGGTTGTTGTAGAGGCCGGTGAAGAACTCCAGGGGGTGGTGGTGCTTCATCCACGCCATCTGAAAAGCTGTTACTCCAAAGGCGAAGGCATGCGCCTCCGGGAACTGGTATTCACCGTTGAACTTGCGGAATATCTTCTGCGCCGCAGCGGGCGGAACACCTTTCGCCGCCGCCCCCGCCATGAACTTCTCGCGCCAGTGCGGGATCTGCCGGTCGCGGTCCCGGCGTGAAAATGCCCGGCGCATCTGGTCCGCCTCTGAGGGCGGCATGCCTGCGACGTGGATCGCCAGTTCCATGAGCTGGTCCTGGTAGAGCGGCACGCCGTATGTGCGCCCCAGTGCGGCCCGCTCCAGTTCGTGGTCGAAATGCCAGTCCGAGTCAATGCCTGTCCGCCGCCGGATGAGCAGGGTCACGCCATCATTAACACCCACTCCGGGGCGGACAGCGCCGACCTCCATCGCCATGTCGGTCAGGTTCACAGGCTTGAACCGCCCGACGGTCTGCCTCTGCGCGGCTGACTCGATCTGGAACACGCCTATCGTGTCTCCGGCGTGGATGTCCGCGTAGACGGCTGGGTCCTCGAAGTCTATGCGGGAGAGGTCTACCCGCTCCTCCGTGTTCTGACGGATAAGCTCAAGCGCCTCCATCATCTGCGACAGCGCGCCGAGGGCCAGGAAGTCGATCTTCACGAAGCGGGCGTCGTCAATGCTGTCCTTGTCCCACTGGCAGATGTAGCGGCCCTCAATGGCCCCGCGCTGGAGCGGCACGACCTCGGAAAGCGGCCGCGCGCTCAGCACCATCCCGCCCGGGTGCTGGGCAAGGTACTTCGGCAGCCCGGCAAGCTCCCGGCTCAGTGCGATCAGGTCTCGCCACAGCGGCGCCTCCGCCCTGTCCCGGAACCCCGGCGCTGCCTGCATCTCAGATGCAACATCACCGGAGCCGAAGCCGCCGTCCATGCCCTTCGACAGTCTGCCCACGTCCTCCGCAGGCAGGCCGAGGGCCTTGCCGAGGTCGCGCACGGCGCCCTGAGCCTTGTATGTCGCGATCATCCCGGTCAGGACGGCCTTCTCATAGCCCCACTTCTTGTGGACGCGCAGGATCAGCTCCTCCCTGATCTCCCGCGGGAAGTCGAGGTCAATGTCCGGCAGAGACGAAAGCCGGTCCGCAGGGATGAAGCGGTCAAGCTTCAGGTTGAACTGGAGGGGGTCTATGTGCGAAAGGCCGATCAGGTAGCCCACAAGCAGGGACACCGACGACCCCCTCCCCCTGCCGGGCGGCTGCACCTCCACGGGCAGGCCCCTTTCGACAAGCCCCAGGTCCTCCTGGACTTCACGGGCGGTCCTGATGATGTCGTGGTACTGGAGCAGGAACCCCGCCAGACCGTGCTTTTCGATCAGGGCAAACTCTGTGTCCAGCCGCTCCCGGACCGGGACCGTGATGCACCCGTACCGGCGCACAGCCGCCTCTTCGCAGAGTTTCCGCAGGAACGAAAGCTGGGTCTCGCCGGGCGGGAGGCCGTTGTATTCAGGGAATTCATAGATCGGGTCGCCGGTGAGGTCAAAGGAGCACCGCCGGGCTATGCGGACGGTGTTTTCCACGGCCTCCGGGAACTCCCTGAAGAGCGCCGACATCTCCTGCGGAGACTTCAGGAAATACTCGTCGTTGGCCCGCCGTTCACGGTGCGTCTCTTCGAGCGACTTGTTGTGCTGGATGGCGATCAGGGCGTCATGCAGCCTGTGGCGTTCGCGGGTGTGGTAGTGGACGTTGTTCGTGGCGACGACAGGGATGCCGAGTTCGTCCGCCAGCGTCGCCAGCCCCCGATTCAGCGCGCTGTCGCCCTTTACGAAGTGATGCTGGAGTTCGATGTAGTAGCGGTCCGGCCCGAACCAGCCCCTGTAGTTCATCGCGAGCCTGCGGGCGGCTTCCGCCTCTCCCGCCGCGACAAGCTGACGCAGCCCCCCCCGGCTGCAACCTGAAAGACAGATCACGCCCTCCGCGTGACGGGCAAGGAGAGACGGGTCAAGTTCCGGTTTCGTGCGCTCCGCTGCGGTCATGTGCGCCGCGGTGACGAGGCGGCAGATGTTGCGGTAGCCCTCCAGCGTCTCGGCAATGAGCGTGACGTGGCCCCCGCCGCAAAGCGTCAATTCGACGCCGATGACCGGCTTCATGCCGAGGGCCTTTGCAGACCTTGCGAACTCCATCGCTCCGCAGAGGTTGTCGTGGTCGGTGATGGCCAGGGCTTCAAGGCCGAGTTCTTTTGCCCGCAGGATGAGGTCCCAGACAGTGGACGCCCCTTCCTTGAACGAGTACGCGCTGTGCGAGTGAAGTTCTGCATACGCGGCAGCAGGAGCAGAGACCGGACGGTCTGATGGCAGGGCCTGACCGGCGCGCACCTTCCATCCGGGGCGTTTGTCCCCGACCGGCGACCCGTCCACCCGTCTTGTGCCGAACTCCCCCAACCTGCGATCCCTCTAGCCTGCCTGCCGCATCCACCGACCGCTCATGCCGTCGTGAAAGACGGTGAGCCGCCGCCCGTCCTCCATGAGCAGCGCGTAGTAAGTGCGGCGCATCTCGTGCTCACTCCCGCGCCACCACTCATCGAGAACCTTCCACATGTCATCAATGGCCGCCACTCCCACCCAGGCCGCTGGGGCTGTCCGCGGGCGCGCCTGCCCACTCTTTCCGGCCGGTTGGCGCGCGGCCACCTGCACACTCAGAGGCGCTCCGTCCGGGCCTGTCTTCACCTGCACCGGCTGCGGGGCGTTCAGGGGCTGAAGGGCAGCAGGGCGTGTCGTCTCTCCGGGACCCGTGACCACGGCTCCACCTCCACAACTCTGTAAACAGGCGGCGTATGTCCGAGCCATGCCTGCATCTGGCCCATCGCCTCGGTGAGACCGGCCTCCCTCCGCAGGTCGGCCCAGAGTGATTCCTGTCTTCCCGACTCCCCGGTCAGGCCGCCGAAAGTGAGGCGAAGGTCTTCGATGGGGCCGGGCCAGGGCGAGACCGTATCGAGCTTCGCCTTGATCGCCAGGAACGCCCTGTCCTTCCGCGCAGGCTCCTTGAATGCCAGATGCACCGACCAGGGCGTGCGCTGAAACACGCGAGCGCCGAGGGTCGCATCCTTTGCGCACATGCCCGCCAGCTCAGGCCTCCGGTAGGCGCGGGCGACCAGATTATCGAGGGCGGCCAGGATGACAGGCATGCTGACCGTCGCCGCAGGGAATGACAGGTATTCAGAGACCTCGGACGGGTTGCTGATGGGAATGAGAGGGCTGTCGTCCTTCCCGTTGGCAAGCTCCCAGACGAGGATTCCGTCCGGCCCGAACTGCCCCTGCATGGCGCTGACCGAGATGGCGGCGACATCACCCAGAGTATCCAGCCCGAAGGTCTGCAGGCGTTGGACAAGCCAGTAAAGCCCCGGCTGCCTGTCGAGCAGCAGGCTGACTGGAAAAGCCGACAGGAACCTGCCGGGCTCGCCAACAACCTTCCGTGCGCTATGGGGTTTGCTTATCGAGGCGGCGACGAAAGCCAGCCACTTATTCGGCCCCACTCCGACCCGGAGGTCAAAGATGGGGGCCACGGAACCCAGGGCGGTCACGACACGCGCGTCATTGCCGTACAGCCTTTCCGCTCCCGCGATGTTGACGTATGCCGCGCCGAGGCCTCCGTCTTCCACTTCCGGGATCCGTGCGTCAAGGCCATCCAGGATTTCCGAGAAGGCAGACCGGCAGGCCGCGATGTCCGCATCTGCCACGAGAGCAGTTGGATGGCGGGACAGCGCCTGGTCAACCGGCATGCCCCTTGAAACGCCCTCAAGCCCCGGCGACCAGTCGAGGACGGCGCGCTCTTGAACGATCAGGAGGTTCTCTTTTTTCGTCTGCAGCCCCTCTCGACGGCGCGTCTCGACCTGCCACATGAAGTGAGGCAGAAGGATGCAGGCTATGGACCTGATCGAGTCACCCAGCAAGGCCACCGTCGCTCCCGTTCCTTCCTTGTCCCTGACATGGTCCCTGATATGCAGATGCAGGGGATGGCATAATAGAACATGCGTGCTAGCAGCGCCAAACAGGAGTGTCCCGCCTGTGCCAGAACAGGCAGAACACAGGCAGAACACAGGCAGCCTGTACGCCCGTGATGGCCTTCGCCGGTGCACCTGAGAGCGGTAAACTGCGGCCATGTGCGGCAGGTTCGTTTACATGGCCGTTGACGGCCTTTATCTGCGGTTCAGGATCGCCGGCGGATCATCCACCAGGCCCGAACTCCATCGCGCCTTCGGCCAGGAGCACCCCGTCACGCCACGGTTCAACATCGCCCCCACACAGCAGGTCATCACGGTTACGAACGGGACGGGCGACAGGCGGGCGGAGGCGATGCGCTGGGGGTACGTTCCGGGCTGGGCGAAGGAGGGCCAGAAACTCCCTCTGAACATCAACGCAAGGGACGACCGCCTGGTTCAGTCAGCCATGTGGCGCACGCCACTCCGGAAGTCCCGCTGCCTTGTGCCGGCGGACGGCTACTACGAATGGCGCAGGGATGGCAGGGCGCGGCACCCCGTGTTCTTCCGGCGCAAGGACCGGGCCACGTTTTCATTCGCTGGCCTCTACGACCCGGACACCCGTTCGTGCGCCGTCATAACAACCAGCGCCAATGAACTGGTCGCGAGCGTCCATGACCGGATGCCCGCGATGCTGGATGAAGAGGCGGAAAGCCTGTGGCTGGACCCGCTTACGCAGTCACCGGAGCAGTTGCTGCCCCTGGTGCGGCCCTTCCCGTCGGATGAACTCGAAGCCTGCCCGGTGAGTCCGCTCGTGAACTCAGTGGCGAACGACACACCGGCGTGCATCATCCCCGCAGGGTAGCCGGACTGCTGACGGCAGGCCGGCGCGGCAGGCGGCGGGGGCGGGAACGGAACGGAACCGGTTAACTTAACGGGAACAGGGCTGGCAGGCAGGCTGATTCCGGGCATGGTTGCTGTCAAAACCACTGTCAAAGAGGCCCGGCGTGGATACGCCGGGCCTCTCAAGCCGAGTTCAATTGTGGTTGGTCGGGGAGCCGGGGCTCGAACCCGGGACCTCAGCGTCCCGAACGCTGCGCGCTACCAGCTGCGCTACTCCCCGAAGATGTGCACCCCGACGATTATACGGGCGAAGCGGCGGGAAGCACGTGGAGGCCACGCGCCTTCCTCGCACCCTCCCCCATCAAGGGGGAGGAGACGGCGCCTACACGGGCGGGACGATGGAGAGGACCTCCCCGCCGCGGGCAAGGCGCGAGATGTTCGCCACCACGAACTCCGCAGCGTTGATGTTGGACTCGATGGCCCGCGTCGCCAGATGAGGCGTGACGACCACGTTCTGCATCTTGAGCAGCGGGTTGTCCATGCTCACGGGTTCGATCTCAGTCACATCAAGGCCTGCGCCGAAGATCGTCTTCTTCTGCACCGCCCGGATCAACGCAGCCTCATCCACGACAGGCCCGCGGCAGGTGTTGACCAGGATGGCGGTGGGCTTCATGAGCGCGAACTCGCGGTCGGACATCATGTGCTTCGTCGTGCGTTCAAGCGGCACGTGCAGGGTGACGATGTCCGACGTGGACAAGAGCGTCTCGAAGCTCACGCGCCTCGCTCCCGATGCCTGCTCGTACTCGGCTGCGAACTTCGTGACGTCATGGAACACGACATCGCACTCCCAGCCCTGGAGGCGCTTTGCCACCCGCGACCCGATACGGCCCAGCCCGACGATGCCAACCCGCTTGCCGACGAGTGTGTGGTACTCCTCGGGCGCACCCTTCACGCCGTCCATCCACGTCCCGGCCTTGACGCTGGCGATCTGGACATCAAGCTTGCGGTACACGGAGAACATGAGGGCGATGGCGTGTTCGGCCACAGCGACAGCGTTCGCGCCGCCGTTGTTGGCGACACGCACGCCCATTTCTGCGAGCGCGGTCTTGTCCAGCCAGTCGGTGCCTGCGCTGCCCGTCTGGACAAGCTTGAGGTCCGGCAGCTTCCTGATGAGGTCCGTCGTGAAGGAGCGCGGCACGCCGGGGTGGATGGCTATGGCGCCCTTGCACTCCTTCGCCAGATCTGCCTCTGAAAGCGCGGCGTCTGCGAATTTGAACACGACTGCATCGCCGTTCTGCTTCGCCAGCAGGTTCAGGGTGTCCAGCCGGGCGCGGGAGTCTGCGTTGTCCTTTGCTAGAAAGACCGCCTCTTTGGACATGTGTGGCTCACCTCGTGCTAATGGCCGGTTGTCGGGTCATGGCGTCCGCATTTCATCTGTTGCTTGTTTCCGCCAGCGTCCAGCGGGCAGAGGTCCCTCGCCATGCATGGAAGACCTCGCCCAATTGGGAGTCGTCCCAGATGGCGTTAAAGACTCTGGCTGCGGGATTATACTTGCAAGGTTGTGGCTGAACACGGCGGGACCCGGAACCGCGCCCACAGGGCGCCCGCAGGCCTTCTCCCTTGCGGACCACCACCCTGCACAGCCATCTTGAGCGATATTGGACACAGTCACTGTACGCGTCCCCGCCACCACCGCCAACCTGGGACCGGGGTTCGACTGCATCGGCCTCGCGCTTGACCTCTGGAACGAGGTCACGGTCGAGCGCGGCGCGTTCGGCGTCACGAGCCACGGCGAAGGCGAACGAGAGCTGCCGTCCGACGCCCGCAACCTGGTGGTCACCGGAGCCAGGGCCGCCTTTACCGCAGCGGGCAAGCCCATGCCTCCTCTCAAGTTCACCTGCCGCAACGCCATCCCGCACGGGCGCGGCCTGGGCAGCAGTTCTGCGGCCATAGTCGGGGGCCTGCTGGCCGGCGCCGCGCTCGCCGGGCTGGATACAGACCTCCCCCACCTGCTCAAGCTGGCGGCGGACATCGAAGGCCACCCTGACAATGTTGCCCCGGCCCTCTACGGCGGGTGCTGCATAGGTGTCCACGATGGCGAAGAGTGGTCAGTGGGCCAGGTGCCCCTGCCGCAGGGGCTACACGCCGTCGTCTTCGTGCCCGAGGCCCAGAAGAACACGAATGAGATGCGCTCCCAGCTCGCGCCGCAGGTGTCTCGGCAGGACGCCATTTACAACATCGGCCGCGCCGCTCTGCTGGTGAACGCTCTTGCCACCGGCAGGCTGGAGTTGCTGAAGCAGGCGACACAGGACAGGCTGCACCAGCCGGCGCGCTCGCAGGTCTTCAGGGCGATGAACACGATCATCAAGGCTGCGCTGAACGGCGGGGCGCACGGAGCGTTCCTGTCCGGAGCCGGCCCTGCGGTGCTCGCTCTAACGACCGGGCGGGAAGTGACCGTGAATTACGAAATGTGCGAGGCGGCCCGCCTGCACCAGCTTCCGGGCAAGGGCATGATTCTCAGGGTGGCCCTGAAGGGCGCTCATGTTGTTGAGTGATGCCCTGGGGGCAACAGCTTGGACTACACAGGCGCATCATTCCTGACTGGATCTAAAGTGAACGGACCGCACCGGAAAGTCATCGTCCAGAAGTACGGAGGCAGTTCCGTTGCCGACGCCCAGAAGATCGGCGGCGTCGCCAGCCGCGTCTGCCGCCGCCGGGATGACGGCGTTGACCTCGTCGTCGTCGTCTCTGCCATGGGAGACACGACCGACGGCCTGATAACGCTGGCGCGCGCTGTCGTGGGCACGGCGTCCTCCCCGGACCCGCGGGAGATGGACACCCTCCTCTCCACTGGCGAACTGGTCAGCGCAACACTCATGGCGATGGCGATCAAGGCGCGCGGATATGAGGTGATCAGCCTGAGCGGCATCCAGGCGGGGATCAGGACGGATGCCACGCACGGGTCAGCGCGTATTGCGGACATAGACACAGGGCGCCTTCAGGCCGAACTTGACGCCGGGCGCGTGGTCATAGTCGCCGGGTTCCAGGGACTCTCTGACAACGGTGATGTCACGACGCTGGGCCGCGGCGGTTCTGACACCACAGCAGTCGCCCTCGCGGCTGCGCTCAAGGCGGAGAGGTGCGAGATCTACACGGACGTTGACGGCATCTATACGACCGACCCGCGACTTGTGCCCGATGCCCGCAAACTCAGGGAGATCGGGTACGAAGAGATGCTTGAGATGGCGGTGCTTGGTGCGAAAATGAACCCGCGCTCGATAGAGCTGGCGGCGGTGTACGGTGTGCCTGTCCTGGTGGCGTCTTCCTTCGTCGATGCGCCCGGCACACTTATCCACGGAGGAGTCTCGACTATGGAGGTCCGCAGGGCGGTCACTGGAATCGCGGTGGACCGCAACATCGCCAAGATCACAGTCCGGGGAGTGCCGGACAGACCCGGGGCCGCGGCCGCGATCTTTGAGCCTCTGGCCGAAGCGGGCGTCAGCGTGGACGTGATCGTGCAGAACTCGCCGCAGGGCGGGGTCTCAGACATGTCCTTCTCAGTGTCAGAGGGAGATTTCCAGAGGGCGAGGGAGATCCTGGAGAATGGCCTTAAGGCGGGGCACTCCGGCGTGCTCGCCCAGAGCGGGTTGGCGAAGGTGAGCATCGTCGGCACAGGCATGCAGAACTCGCCCGGATACGCGGCCCGGATGTTCCGCGCCCTGGGGGACGCGAACGTGAACATCGAACTCGTCACAACCTCTGAGATCCGCATCACCTGCCTGGTGAGAAAAGAGCAGGTGCAGGCCGCGGCGCAGGCCCTTCACCGCGTATTTGAACTGGAGAAGCCCGGGGCCTGAGGCTGCGAGCCCTCCCGCCCTGAACACAGTTGAGCAAACTCTTCCTCAGCATCGTGGTACCCGCCTACAACGAGGAAGCGCGGATAGGGGCCGGACTTGAAAGGCTGACGGCCTATCTCAACACCCGGCCATGGAGTTGGGAACTGCTTATCGTGGACGATGGCTCGGGAGACCGCACCGTCGAGATCGTCCGCAACTTCGCCGCCCTGGAGCCGCGCGTGAAACTCATCAACGCTCCCCACGGCGGCAAGGGCGCTGCGGTCAAGCGCGGCCTGTCGGAGGCACAGGGCGAGTGGCGGTTCATGTGCGACGCCGATCTTTCGATGCCGCCGGAACATATCGACCGTTTCTTCGCCGGAGAGGGTGGCAGGCCAAGGTTCGATGTCTCTATCGGGTCTCGAGAAGCGCCCGGCGCAAACCGCATCGGCGAACCGCTGAAACGCCACATATACGGCCGCCTGTTCAACTACCTGGTCCAGGCCGTCGCTCTTCGGGGCATCAGGGACACGCAGTGCGGGTTCAAGCTGTTAAGCGCAGAGGCGGTCGAGACCATCTTCCCGCGCCAGCGCCTGCTTGGGCTGGGCTTTGATGTTGAAGTGCTTTTCCTTGCCCGCAAGGCGGGGTTCACCATCGGCGAGATAGCGATTGACTGGCGCTACGAGGGGCAGAGCAAGGTCACGCTCAGCAAGGGCGCCCTCGGGTTCTTTGACGTGGTGCGTGTCCGGCTGAACCACCTGGGTGGCCGCTACCGCGGCATCAGGAGGGCGAAGTGACACTCACGCAAGGTGGCGGGCCTGAACGCGGCTCGGTGACGGGATGGGGAGGCCTGCGCGTGGCGGTAGTCGTCCCCACATACAACGAAGCACAGAACCTGCCGGAACTGATCGCGCAACTGGACGCCTTGAAGGTGGACGGGCTGGGCTATGTCGTGGTGGACGATGGCTCTCCGGACGGCACGGGTGACGTGGCAGACACGCTCGCCGCGGCCCGGCAGGGGCGGTTCCTCGTCATCCACCGCAAGGGCAAGCAGGGGCTCGGGACGGCGTACGTGGCTGGTTTCAAGGCCGCGCTGGACGCAGGGGCGGAGTTCATCGTCGAGATGGATGCCGACCTGTCCCACCCGGTATCGGAAGTCCCGGCCATGGTGGCGAAATTGAAGGAGGCGGACGTCGTCATCGGCTCCCGCTACCGGAAGGGCGGCAGCGTTGACCCCGGTTGGAGCTTCGTCCGCAAGCAGACGAGCGCATGGGGCAACCGCGGCATCCGCCTGATCATGGGCCTGAAGGTCAAAGATGCCACCTCAGGGTTCAAGTCGTTCCGCAGGGGGGCGCTGGAAAAGATTGGCCTGGACACGGTCAAGATCGCAGGCTACGGCTTTCAGGCAGAGGTCACCTATGCCTGCCAGAAGTCGGGGCTGCGGATAGTCGAGCACCCCTACGCCTTCATTGACCGCAAAGCCGGGAAGTCGAAGATGACCATGGGCATCGCCTTCGAGGCGTTTTATCGCCTCACCCTCATCCACCTGCGCGGGCGCTGAGACCGGACGCCATCCGCCTGAAGTGATTGGCGCGGGTGAGTTGGTGGATGTCAGACCTCAACCCCCACCCTCTCAGGGGAGATGCGCGACCCGGAACCTGCGACCCGCTTTCGCAGGCAAGGCCCGACTGGTCTTTCTGTCCGGCACTCCTGCTGAAATGTGTGAAAACCCGCGCGTGTTTTCCTTTGATGGACCGTGGGTCACTGCCTAGCATGCCCCGCAAACGCTCCATGGCACCCCGCACTGGCCGGAGCAGTTACCAGACAGTTCATTCCCCCGAACCTTTCGGGCAGTGGAGGCCGGATTGACCACGTTATCAAGGGTAGAAGCGGCAACAATCACACAGAGGCCATTGGGCAACGTTGAGGAAGAGGCCATAGCCCACGCGCTCGCCGGACGGTGGGAGCAGGCCGCGGCCGCGAATGCCCATGCCATCAGTCTGGCGCCGGGGCATGTCGAGTCTTACAACCGGCACGCAAAGGCGCTCATAGAGACCGGACGATACGCCGAGGCCAGGGCCTCCGTGGAGATGGCCCTCCAGATCAAGCCGGGCCATGCCATCGCGAAGCGTCACATGGAACGATTAGACAGGCTGCTTTCGGCAGGCGCCGTTCGCAAGCTCGGCGGCGCGTCGCCCGTCGCCCGCTCCAGCTCCTTCATCTCAGACCGCGCCCTGTCCACTGTGACGGAACTGCGCAACCCTGCCCACGCCGGGATACTCGCCACCATCTCGCCCGGTGACACTCTTTCTCTCACAATCGAAGGCAACCGCATCAAGGTCCTGAGTGCCGACGGCCACACACTCGGCAACCTTGAGATCCGTCTGGCGCATCACCTGCGCAAATTAATCGCCGGCGGCAACCGTTATGAAGCCACGACCACCAAGGTCTCCCACAACACCGTCGCCGTGATGCTTACCGAGGTGTTTCGTTCACCCGGGCAGGCGCGACTGGTTTCGTTCCCGCCCGCGCTGCAAAAGTATTCGGCAGTCCGGCCTGAGGCGGACTTGGATGATTACCGTCAGGCGCGTCCTGACGGCAACCAGGGCGCAAGCCTGTCCGGTTTCCACGACGAAGAGGAGATGCCATCTCGCGCCGAGGACGGCTCGCGCCGTCTCCGGGCCATCCTGGAGAGCGCTAACTCGAGCGACGGCGTCGCCTCTGAGGACGACACCTCGGAATAACGGGGCGACAGGCTACGGCCACAGTCAACTGAACGAGGAAATGTCCGGAATCTGGTGTGGCAGGTTCATACCGCACCCACCCTCCAGCATCCCCCTGCGCGTGGCAGGCTGGAGCCGCGCTCCTGACTATGCCTTGCCGGCGCGCTCAAGGACCCGGCCGACAGCGTCAACGAACCCGTCCAGTTCGCCCGCCTCGTGAACCGTGGAGACGTTGCCCGCGCAACGGTTGGACATGAGGTAGCCCTCGTTGAGCAGACCCATAAACATGGTGCGCGTCATCTTATTGTCGTTCTTCGCAAAGCTCCGGTAGTCAGTCACCGGGTCCGGGGTGAACTGCAGGGCAAAGAGCGACGCCACGCCCGTGACGCTCATCGGCGCCTCGACCTCGCTGAACAGCTTCCTCAGCTTCGAGCGCAGGTAGTCACCCTTCTGCTCTAGCTCGGCATAGGCCGCCGGGGTCAGAAGTTCGAGCGTGGCGATGCCTGCCGCGGCCGTCATCGGGTTTCCATTGAACGTGCCGGCGTGCTGCACACGCGGCGCACCTCTGGAAGGATCGTAGAGGGCCATGATTTCTTCTCGACCGCCAAACGCGCCCACAGGCATGCCGCCGCCGATGACCTTGCCGAAGCAGGTCATGTCAGGTGTGACGCCGTAGTGCTCCTGCGCGCCGCCACGGGCGACGCGGAAGGCGATGACCTCATCGAATATGAGGACGATGCCGAGTTCCTTCGTCAGCGAGCGCAGGCCCTTCAGGAACTCAGGCCTGGCGGGGATCATCCCGCACTGGCCGTTCACGGGTTCCACTATGACCGCGGCAAGTTCATGAGCATGGGCGCGGATGATCTTTTCGCAGGCATTGATGTTGTTATAGGGCATCACGACAACGTCTTCGGTGATCGCCGTGGGGATGCCCTCGAACCCTGCCACGGCGTCCGGGTGCATGGCGTCACCGGCCTGGTCAAGATTCGGCGCGACGCTGAACGAGACGATGTCGTGCGTGCCGTGGTAGGCGCCTTCGCACTTGGCGATCTTCTGCCTCCCGGTGAAGGCGCGGGCGGCGCGGATGGCGTTCAGCGTGCCCTCGGTGCCGGAGTTGACGAAGCGCACCTTGTCCACGGACGGGACACGGTCAACAAGGATCTCGGCCCACTTGATGACCGATTCGCTGGGCGCAGGGAAGGACACGCCCCGGTCGAGCTGGCCCCGCAACGCCTCGATGACCTTCGGGTGCCTGTGGCCCACGATGAGGGTGGTCATGTTGTTGACCATGTCCACCCGCTCGTTGCCGTCCACGTCATAAATGTGCGTGCCGCGGCCCGATGTCAGATAGACAGGGAAGGGCGCCCACCAGATGGAGTTGCGGGAGTCACCGCCGGGCATGACCCTGGCGGCGCGCTCCTGCAGCGCAGCCGACTTCGGGTTGGCGGCCGTGTAGCGGGTGATCTCGTTTTGAAGTGCGTCAGGCATCTGGCTTGTTCCTTGTCCGATCCCCTGCCAGCGAACCTCAATGAGAGGAGCAGGTGAACTGTAATCAATAAATCAGCCAGCAGGACTCTGAAATACATTCAGAGTGACACGCTGGCGCCCCATCCTCGACGGCGCGCCGCAATCGTACTACCCGCGGACAACGTTCGATAACACGCCAAGCAACTCCGGCAGCGCGTCTACCGCCTTCGCCCGCACGGACAAGCTCGCGATGGGCGTCATCCTCGTCTCGTTGGGGTTGATCTCGATGATGGTCGCTCCAGCGGCGTGCGCGATCCATGCCAGCCCGCTCGCAGGGCGCACCGTGCCCGACGTGCCAATGGCGAGGATGCAGTCGGCCCGATCTATCTCCGTCTGCGCCGCGGCCATGCGGTCGGGCGGGATAGGCTCGCCAAACATCACAGAGTCGTACTTCACAATGCCGCCGCACTGCGCGCACGGCGGCGGGAGTTCCCGCGGCGGCACAAAGGTGCCCCGTGGCGTCCGGAGTCCGCACCCAAGGCACCGGAACTTGCTGCGGTTGCCGTGTATCTCGATCAACCTCGTCAGCCCGGCCCGCTCCTCGAGTCCGTCCACGTTCTGCGACACCGTGGCCTTCAGCACGTCCAGCCGTTCCAGCCCTACTAGCGCGTGGTGCGCCGGGTTGGGCTGCGCCTGCTCCAGGGCGCTCCTCAGTTCCAGCACGTATGGGTCCTGAGTGTGCGTAACTTCGCGTGTCCACCAGCCCTTCGGGTCCTTCAGGAAGTTCTGATAGCCGTCCATGCGAGGCTCGCCGAACTTTGTCCACAGGCCGTCATCGCCACGGAAGGTGGGGATGCCGCTCTCCGCAGAAAGGCCCGCGCCGGTCATGGCGACAACGTGACGCGCTGATGCGATGGCGTGCGCTGCTGCTGCGAGCATTGGGTTTGTCACAGCCCGGCTCTCCGTGGCCCACCCTCTTCCCGACCGGAGGCCCCCAGAGAGGGCCGTAGCGGAGGAACATGGCGCTCCGACATCAGAGAAGTCTTCACGCCTGTATGACCCGGCCTGCGCTCACGGTGTACCTGGCTGCGCGGCCCAGATAGGACTGGTCAACTACTTCGAACTCCGTCGACGTCAAGAGCACCTGCTCGTACTGCGAGGCGCGCTCGAGCACGAGCCGACGCCGCGCCGGGTCGAACTCGGACATGACGTCATCAAGCGCTACAACTGGCTTGCGCCCTGTAGCTGCCGCCACCGATGCCGCCTCGGCCAGCTTGAGCGCCAGCGCAATGGATCGGGCCTGGCCACGCGACGCGTAGGAGTCCGCTGCCTGATCGTTCAGGCTGATCAGCAGGTCGTCCCTGTGCGGCCCTACAAGCGAGATGCCCTGCGCCAGTTCACGCTTCCGCAGGTAGCCAAGAGAATCCGAAAGGATGTCTGAGAGCCTGTCAGCAGGGGCGCTGGCAAAGTCTGCTGCCGGGTCATCATCGTTGTGCGTCAGTTTGGGCTTGTATACAAGCCCGAGCCGTTCCTGCCCGCCGGTCAATCCCCGGTGCTCTTCCACCCCGAACATATCGAGTTCCGCCACGACGCGCCGTCGCCTGTCGATGATGGCCGCACCCTCGACGGCCAGGCGGTCATCCCAGAACTCAAGTTCGTCCTCGCCGGCCCTGCCGTCCCGCACGCGGCGCAGCAGGCCGTTGCGCTGGTAAACGACCTGGTGGTAGCGCTGCAGCGCCTTGAGATAGCCGGAGTCCGTCTGCGAAATGAGAATATCCAGGAACCGCCGTCGCTCTGCCGACCCGCCCATGACGAGCTGGAGGTCGGTCGCCTCGAAAAACACGACGTTCAGCTTGCCGACGAACTCCGCGGCGGAGCGCTGGATGCCGTTCACCCGCAGCGTTTTTCTTATCGGCGAATAGTCCCCGTCCTCAAACACCGCGCCCGGCGCTGCAACATCTATGTCCACCTGCGCCTGGATCGTGGTGTCTCCCTCGCGTCCTACGCCGAGGACCTGGACGTGCCCGCCTTTTTCACTCACAGCCCAGTTCACAAGCTCGCGGCCTGATGAGGTGCGAGGGGACTTTGCGATTGCAAGCAGGTATGCGGCTTCAAGCAGGTTGCTCTTGCCCTGGCCATTGGCGCCGCAGAAGACCGTGATGCCCGGCCCGAGTTCCAGCTTCGTGTCAACGTGGTTGCGAAAACCCGACAGGACAAGCTTTGAGAGGTGGATGGCAGGGCTCCGGAAACAATCTGGATCACATGGGAGACGTGATGCTGAACCTGGTTTACTCTGTTGACATCTTCGCCGTGACTGACCGGACTCGCCATCCCGAGGCCTCGCATGACCGGGGGTCATAGGCCGGGGGATCTGGGGCGTGAGCAGGTCAGAACGTCCGCATCCCAGTATTCCTCACCGTCGCTCCGCTCAAGTCCGGCATGACGCTCAAGCCGGAGCGCGTAGTCAACATCAAAGTACGAAAAACATACAGCGGACAGGCCGATTTTACATGCCGCTCCCACCTGGCCTCTCGTGACACGAGGCTGAGGCGCATGTAAAGTTTGGCGATCACACCTATGACCCAACCGAGGTCAGTTCATCCCCCTGCGCCTGACTGGCGCCACCCGGCAGCGGGCGCGGGACAGGGTGAGGGGTGACCAACCGGGCAGATGGGGTCAACACTTCTCCCTCGTCTCGCACCCTCTTCCACCGGGAGAGGAACTCATCCCGAAAACAGCGCCAGGTTCAACATCACCTGAAGTGCGCCCGCAACCTCAGTTCAAGAGTTCAAAAACCCGCAGGTTGGAGACGTTCAGATGCAGTACCGCAAACTCGGCGACACGGACACCAGGGTCTCGGTGATGGCCCTCGGCTGCTGGCCCTTCGCCGGCGATGCCACCTGGGGCGCGCAGGATGACAAGGACTCCATCGCCACCGTCCACGCAGCGCTCGACAGCGGCATCAATTTCTTCGACACCGCAGAGGGCTACGGGGACGGCCGTTCAGAGCGTGTCCTGGGCCAGGGGCTGAAAGGGCGGCGCAGCAAAGCGATAGTCGCCACCAAGGCCAGCCCTGACCACCTGAGGTCAGAAGACATCACACTCTCGTGCGAAAAGAGTCTGCGCAACCTTGGCACTGACTACATAGACCTTTATCTGATCCACTGGGCGAGCCGGGCGGCGGTGATGGCGGGACGGAGCGCGGCGATTGGGTCAGGAGGGTCAGCGGAGAAGGAAGTGCCCCTGCAGGAGACAGTGAATGCACTGGAGCGGTTGAAGAAGCAGGGCAAGGTGCGCGCCATCGGCGTATGCAACTTCGGCGTGCAGGACCTCTCTGCCATTACGCGCTTGACGGGCATTGTGGTGAACCAGCTCCCGTACAGCCTGCTGTGGCGGTCCATCGAGTACGAAATCAAGCCGAAGTGCGCCGATAGCAAGGTGGGCCTGATGTGTTACAGCCCGCTGGCGCAGGGCCTGCTCACCGGCAGGTACAAGACGGCGGACGATGTCCCCGAAGGCCTGGCCCGGACGCGCCTCTTCTCAAACAAGCGGCCCCTTGTGCGCCACGGTGACCCGGGCGCTGAGAAGGAAACGTTCACGGCCATCAACAAGGTCGCAGCCATCTCGAAGAAGCTGGGCGAGCCGATGGCCTCTGTCTCCCTCGCGTGGGTGAAGCAGAGGCGCGGCGTCACGACGTTCCTTGTCGGCGCACGCACCCCGGGCGAACTGAAGCAGAACCTGCCCGCTCTCGACGTGCGTCTGAGCGCAGAGACGGTCAAGGAACTGAATGCAGTCACAGAGGATGTGAAGCGCTACGTGGGCCGCAACCCTGACCCGTGGAACTCGGGCAACAGGACGCGATGACGGACCGCACAGACCGCGCGCTGCCGACGGGCGCTACCAGATGATCTCAGTCACGATAAACGGTCAGAAGCACGATCTTGACCGCCCGATGACCGTCCTGGCCTACCTCGAATTGAAGGGCCTCGCCGGGCGTCAACTGGCGGTGGCTGTAAACGGCGTCGTCCTCCGCAAGGAAGAGTTCGCGTCAACGACTGTCAGCGATGGCGACCGCATGGAGGTCGTCCGCCCGGTCGGCGGGGGCGAGTAGCAGCGTTTGTTTTCACCGCCCACCCTGACCCGCACCCAGCAGGCATCCCGTCAATGGGAGGGGGGGCTCCTTGAAGGGTGCAGACAGGGCGGGATGACTTCAAGTGTCTGAGCGCACCAGTGAGCCACCTGCCAGCGAGGGCCGCGCCGCCGCCCTGTTCGTAGGCGGGGCAGCGCTATTTCTGGCTGCCCTGGACTTTTCGATCAACGTCTCGCTGCCGACGATGCGCGATTCTCTGCACGAGACGCTCGTCAGCGTGCAGTGGATCATCATTCTTTACCACGCCGCCCGGAGCGGGATCGGGTTTGTGGCAGGCGGCCTCGCAGACCGCTTCGGACTGAAGCGGCTATTGCTGTCAGGGGCCGCCGCCTACACGCTGGCTGTGGGCCTCATCTCGCTGCAATCCGGGTTGCCGGGCATAGTGGCGCTGAGAGTGCTACAGGGCGTGGGAGTGGCGATACTTTTCACGCTTGGCCCCGCTCTCGTAGCCAAAGCCTTCACCTCTGACGATGCAGGGCGGTCCCCTGGCAGGCGAGCACCGTCCCTGAGACGCGGCGCGGCTCTCGGCATCACGCTTGCCGCGGTGGGAGCGGGCCAGCTGGCGGGCACGCTCGGCGGCGGGTGGCTCGTACAGAACATGGACTGGCGCGCCGTCTTCTGGGCCAGGGTGCCGATAGGCGTGGCGATCATCCTTGCGGGCTCGCTGGCGCTGAAGGAGCCATGGGCGACCCGGCAGGCGGACGAGAAGGCTGGGGGGTTCGACTGGCCCGGCGCAGCCATCCTGTTCAACTTCCTTTTCCTGCTTGTGCTCGCACTATCCTTCGCACGCCTCGATGGTTGGTCCGCCCTGCGGCCCTCCGCCTGCGCTGCTGTAGCGGCTGCGCTGCTCGGTGGTTTCATCTGGAGGAACAGGCGAGCGTCGCACCCGTTGGTCCCCACCGGACTCTGGGCCGTTGAAGGCGTGATCCCGGGCGCACTTTCGAACCTCCTCGCAACCACCGGCACGTTCGTCGTGTGGTTCCTCTTTCCTTTCTACATGTCCGACGTGCTTGGCCGGAGCCCGCTAACACTCGGGGCCATACTGGCGACGATGGCCGCCGCAGGGTCGCTCGGGTCATTCGCCGGCGCGTGGCTGTGCGGTCGCGCCGGTGAACGCGCGGCGACGTTCCTGTCCGCCCTGATCAGCGCGGGAGGGGTGGCGATGACGGGCATGCTCGGAGCGGACGCAGAATTGAACGCAGTGGCGGGAGGGGTGGCGCTGCTGGGGTTCGGGTTCGGGATACACCAGGCGGCGAGCTACGCGCTCACCCTGCGGTCAGTCCCGGCCCGGATGGCGGGAGCGGCCTCTGCTTCCCTATCGGTGACGCAGACGGTCGGGACGGTGGCATCCGTATCTCTGATGACAATGTTCTTCAACCAGGCCGGGCCGGGCCAGAACTTTGCAGCGGCATATTCAAACACATTCCTTCTCGCTGCCGTGGTCACCGCCGCGGCGGGAGTGGCAGTGCTGCGGCTGAGGGGTTGGACGCGCCGCGATCTCTCAGGCGCTGCCGTTCAAGTGGAAGAATCTCCCTCCGGCCCGCTCGCGCCCGGTGGGCGCCCCGCCGCGGGAGCGGTTCAGCGCGAGTTTGAATAATCCGGCTCACGGCGCAGAGCGCAATTCCCGTGAAAGGGCGTGCTAGACTCTCGCATCTACCACCCGGTAGCAGCGTCCGGTACCGGGCCGTTTTTGCCACCTCATCTGGCGGGTTCCCTGCACGAGGAGAACGTGATGACGAAACGCCATTCGCTGGCGCTCATGGGAGTGTTGCTGGCCTCTCTGGCAATAGCGGCCATCGCCGCTGCGTGCGGAGGCGAAGACACCTATAACGTCATCAAGACGTCGGAAGCCCAGAACAAGGTGGACAACGCCACGGCCACATCCGCCGCCGTGACGACCGCAATTGCAAAAGGCGAAAAGCCTGTGTCGTCCAGTGACGCCTCCGGCGGGCAGCTAGGCGCGGCAGGAGCGCTCAGGGCCACAGCAGTGGCGGCCGCCACGGCCACCGCCGCCGCGGGAGGCTCGCAATCCTCCGCGCTGGCGACGGCCACTCCTTCCGCCGCCGACGTGCTGGAGGCTCCGCCCGGAGCCCCGCTGACCGGCACCATCACCGTGAAGATCGTCAACCGTGGCGAGATGGACCCGACCGTGTTGAAGATAAAAGTTGGCACAACTGTCATCTGGGAGAATACAGAGCGGACCAACCACTCTACGACCTCCGACCCCGATCAGGCGGAAAGCTGGAACTCAGACTATATGGCCCGCCGCATAGGCGAGACCGAGAACCGAAAGTTCTCCCACACGTTCACCAAGCCCGGGCGATACACATACAGGTCTGACGTGCCCACAGACCCCGCCCTTTCGGCAGTGATCTTCGTCATGCCGTAGGCGAGTTCGACCGGACCGCAGCAGCCCCTCATCCCGACCGCAGTCCCGCGCAGTGCGAGGGACGGAACGGCGGGATCTGACCTTTTGCCTTCGACCCGGGGCTGATCCCCCTCAGATCAGACAGGTTGCGAAGCAGGGCGTCAGGTTCCCCGGCTTCATCCCGGAAAGCCGATCCTACGCTCGGAGTAAAGGCGGTTGACGGCGCGTGCGGCCGTATCCAGGCGCGACCAGTACATAGATTGCGCTTCTTGGATCGTCAGAAGATTCGTGGCACACCGAGGGCCGTCTATCGGTCTATGTGCGAGCCGTGGGTCGCCTACGTCAGCTGGCGCAGCCGGGGGTCCAGCTTGTCCCGCAGCCAGTCCCCTGAGAAGTTCAGCGAGATGACGATCAGGAAAATCGCACCGCCCGGGATGAGCGTCTGCCAGGAGGCGAACTCGATGTAGTCCCGGCCGTCGTTCACCATCACGCCCCAGGCGGGCGTCGGCGGCTGAATGCCCGCGCCCACGAAGCTCAATACCGATTCCGCCAGGAACAGGCCTGCCGTGTTCAACGTGGCTATGACAATGGCGGTGTTCAGGACCCCGGGGAGTATGTGCCGCAGGATGATGCGGACATCTCCAGCCCCGCAGATCCTGGCAGAGTTCACGTAGTCCAACTCGCGCAGGACCAGAGCCTGGGCGCGCAGGACGCGCACGTAGCCCACCCACGCCAGCAGCGCCAGGACGAAAACAAGTATCGGTAACCCGCGTCCAAAAATTAGCGTGAGGATCAGAGCGGTCAATAGGAACGGCAGCGCGTACCAGATGTCCACGAACCGCGTGATCACCTCATCCACCAGGCCGCCATAATAGCCCGAGACCACCCCCAGCGAGACGCCAAGGAATGTGCCGCTGACGAGGGCAACAGACACGACCACGAGTGAGATCCGGGAGCCGAAGAGCATACGGGTGAGGATGTCCCGGCCCACGTGGTCTGTCCCAAGGACGTAGTAATTGCCCGTCGTCTCACTCCGGTGGAACGGGGCGGTATGACGGTCAGACAACTCGCCGATGTCGCGCGGGTACGGAGCGAAGACCGGCCCTATCGCCGCCATGACAACCAGGCCAGTGAGGATGCCGCCCGGGATTACCGGGTAGCCGCGCATGATGCGCCAGAACCCGGCGAACAGTCCCGTGGAGCGCTTTTTGATTTCGAATGTAGGCGCAACAGCCGCCGACTGGCCCTGTGAAACGATTTCCGCCATCTTCTAGCTTCCTGCCTCTACCGGGAGCGCCGTCCCAGCCTGATGCGTGGGTCCACAAGTGCGTACATGATGTCCGCCAACAAGGCGAAGACCAGGAACATCAAGACATAGATGAATACTGAGCCCAGGAGGAGCGGAAAGTCATTGTCGTTCACAGCGGTGAACAGGGCCACGAACCCGATCCCGGGCCATGCGAACACGCTCTCCACCACCAGGGCGCCGTGCAGCCAGTTGGAGAAGATGATCAGGGCGGAAGTGAGCGGAGGGATCAGCGCATTCCGGAAGGCGTGCTTCCAGATGACGGTCTGGTAGGACACGCCCTTGCCTCTCGCCATCTTTACGAACTCGGAGTCAAGCACTTCAAGCATGGAGGAGCGGGTAAGGCGCATCAGGCCGGCGGCAGCGGGCCACCCGAGCGTGATGCTCGGGAGAATGTAATAGCGGAAATCAAAGTCTTGCGGGCGCGTCCCGGCCGGGAGAGTAAACGGCGTGTTTCTCAACCACACCGCGAAGACGAGGATGAGCACGATACCCACAAGGAATGGCGGCGCTCCCTGCCCAAACACCGCGAACATGCGGCCAAGATAGTCCCAGAACGTGGCGCGCTTGACCGCAGCCAGGACGCCCAGCGGAATGCCGACGATGATGGCGAACGCCCAACCCCCGAGAGCCAGCTGCAGGGTGGCGCCGATCTTGCGGCTCAGCACCTGAGAGACAGGCCGCTGCTGTGCGAGGGAGACCCCGAGGTCGCCACGGATGGTGCGTCCGATCCACTTCACATACTGGACCGGGACAGGGTCATTGAAACCCAGCTTTTCTCCGAGGCGTTCCCACTGGGCTTCCGTTATCCCGTAGCCGCCGTCGGGAACAAATAGCTGGCGGGGGTCGCTGTGCAACTGGATCAGCGAAAAAATGATGACCGTGGCGCCGATCACTGAGATCAACGACGTGAACAGTCTCTGGAGGAGGAACCGTCCCATCCGCTGTCAGCCCCTTCCGGATCAGGCGGGCCTTACGGCCCACGGTCAGTTGAAATAACTCAGGACACGTTGAGAGGTACGACAGGATAGGGCCTTGGATTTGAATCCGCAAACCCCGCCGCCCATGGCCACCCGGCGTGGCAAACCTTGTTCACAAGTGGGGGCCCCTGGCAGGGGCCCCCACTTGCTTTCCATTCCGATTTCCCGGGCCACAGCGGCCCGTCCGTGTCAGCTACTTGGACAGAACCAAGAATTCCGGGTTCGCTGACACGTTGGAGTAGTGCATCTGGGGGCCCTGCCAGGAGGCGATGCGCTTCGTGGCCGCAACGCCCTTCGGGACCTGGAAGAGGCCGTTGTACAGCTGCTGGTAGATCATGTAGTCAGCTGTGGCCATGTGCATGGCCGTGCGCTTCGCCTTGTCCTTTTCCGAGTTGATGGCAAAGTGCCACTCAGCCAGCGGGTTGGTCTCGAAGCCTATGCCCCAGCCCGGGCGGCTGATTGAGGAATCAACCGGCGGGTATGGCAGGTCAACAGGCCATACGTTCGAGTGGACGTCACCGTTCTTGATGACCGGCATCCACTGCGTCCGAAGGCGCATGCGGGGGCTGATCACGCCGCCGTAGTCCTCGCGGAGCTGGTCGACCTTGACGCCGACCTTGCCCAGCATGGAACCCAGGGCGTCTGCCACTGTCAGGCTAACCTCACCGGCCTCGGCCGGGTAGGCCTGTATGGACATGTCAAAGCGGGTGCCGTCCGCCTTCTTCGGATACCCAGCCTTGTCCAGGAGGGCATCGGCGGCCGCGATGTCAAACTTCAGTTCCCAGAGGACGCCAACTCCCACCGCTCCAGCCTTGGTGGCAGTTCGGGAGTTGTAGGACCACTCGCCGGTCCAGCGCTTGGGGTCCCAGCCCGGGTATTCGGGGCCCATGTACTCAGAGTAGATGGGGGTCCCAAGGTTGCCCAGGATGACCTTGTTGATCTCGTCACGGTTCATTGCCGTGCCAAGGGCCAGACGAACCAGGCGGGCCTGTTCCATGTCATCCATGCCGGCCGGGTTGTTGGTGTCCGTGTAAGGAACGGACTTGCATGTAGCCGAGACCGTGCACTTGCCTGTGGACGCGTCACCCCACGGGTTGCCGATCCACGGGTAGTCCTTCTCGTAGGGAGGCGCTGCCCACGGGTTAAGGGCTGCGCCCGTGCGGGCGTGGAACTCCTGCCACAGGTTGCCCGAGTAGATCAGGGACTGGCCGACGTAGCCACCAGGCATGGTCTCCAAGTAGCGGATGCCGCTCGTGGGGTCCTTGATCAGGTCCGGCACCGTCTTGAAGTCCAGCTCCGCCAGATCGGCGGCGCCGCTCTTCATCATGGCGACGCGTGTCGTGGTCTCTGGCACCTGCACCGTGTCGATTGTGGCGACGTTGCCAATCTGGCGCCAGTGCTTGGTGAGAGCTTCCACCGCGCATCGTTCGTTCGGGATGCACTTGCCCATCACGTACGGGCCGGTGCCTATTTCACGGTCGCTGGACCACTTCAGGCCCATCTTGTCAAAGGCCTTCTTGGAACGCGGGCCGCTCGCAGCGCCGAGCAAGCCGAACTCGGAGAGGGGCAGGCCGAAGTACAACGGGGCCACGAGCCCGATCTCCACTGTGTATGCGTCCAGCTTGGTCGTCTTCAGGAAGATCGCAGCGAAGTCACCTGCGTCCCCGTGGGTGGACTCGGGGTTGGTGGTGGCGTTGGATGTGTTCATCCACCACTCGAAGTCATCGGCATCAAAGTCACCCAGAACCAGTCCGGGGGCGTCAATCGGCGACTGCCATGCGATGCCCTTGCGGATCTTCATGGTCACTTTCGTGCCGGCGGGGTCAATCGACCAACTTTCCGCCATCATCGGGGCCATCGCGTCGCCCTTGTCATACCAGAACATGTACTCGTAGATGCCGAGGCTGCCGCCCGCGCTGCCGCGGTAGGGGCCGATGAACGGCATCCCGTAGATGCCCTCAACTACGCGGATTGCCCATGTGACCTTGCCCTGCGGGCCAGATGCCGCCGCCGCGGCCGGGGCCGCAGTGGCTATGGCCACAGCCTTGGCGACCGCCGTGGCGGTCGGCGCGGCCGGGACTGACGTTGCAGCCGCTGCTGCAGGCTTTGCGGTCGCAGCCGCCCGAGGCGCCGCCGGGGCCTTGGTGGCCTGCGGTGCAGTCGTCGTCGCCTCACCGCCGCCGCAGGCTACTGCAACGACTACGAGGAGGCTGGCTAGCGCGGTGAGCGCCAGTGCCCAGCGTTTGGTGAACCACTTGCCTGACATACACCCCTCCATTGGGATGGAACTAAGGGACTTGTACCCATGCCACCGGGCGTGACCCGGGCCAAGAGATGTATCTGGCCCTGACGCCGGGGCCGCACCAGTCTAAATACGGCAAGGCGCGCAAGAGAACGTACCCGTTGCGCACCACGCTCGCCGCCGTGTTCAGCTTCTCCTGTCCACCTTCTCCCGTCGCCCGTGCCAGAACGCGAAGTCGTGACAGAAACTACCATGGCCGCAACATGTTGTCAATCTTGGCAACGGCTTCCCCCAGCGGTCGCACAAACGGCATGGGACGACGGTGCGCGTCTGGATTTGCCAGTTCGCGACGAAATCCGTCACAGCGTGAGGAAGGCCGTCGTTGCCCAGGGCCCCTGCCGCGGCTCGACCTCGGGCGGCACCGGCCTGCGAGGGGCCGGACTTTCACCACTTTCACTCGCGTCAGACTCACGGCCCGTCCTGGGCCGGGAGTTCAGCCGGCTGAACAGGCATAAGGCTAGACTCGTCCCATGCACCAGCGCCCGCCAGCGCCCGTTGGATGGATGTTGTCCGGTCCTGACACCATGCGTCCCCGGCAGGAGACTTCATGCCTTACGACACCAGCTTCGCCATCCGGACCGTCCAGCCCCTCCACATCGCCTTCCCGGAGAGCGCCGGGTACTGGGAGGGCTACCGCGCAGGCGAAACATCACTCCAGACGGACCGTTTCGAGTTCAAGCCTGGCTGGCAGACCGTATATGCACGTTACGTTGAGACGCCGCTGGTCAAGGTCACGTTCACGGACGGCTCTACTGGCTGGGGCGAGGCCAACTGCGGGATAGGGCCAGAGGTGGCATGCCTGCTGCTTGAAGGCGTCATAGGGCCGATGGCTGCAGGGCGCGAGTTCGTCCACCCGGTGCAGCTCTGGGACTTCCTGTACGACGCCCAGCGCGGGCGCGGATATTCAGCCGGGTACTATCTGGACGCGCTCGCGGCGCTGGACATCGCGGTGTGGGACGCTCTGGGCAAACGGGAGGGTGCGCCCGTGGCGGCCATGCTCGTCCCTGCCCCACGCGCCAGCATCCCGGTGTATCTCTCCGGTGTGCGCAAACCCTCTCTCAAAGAACGCGCCGAGAGTCTTAATAAATGGATCGATACCGGCCTGCGCGGGGCGAAGATATTCCTCACCGGTGATATTGACGCCGGACTCAAGGAGTTGGACGGGCTGCAGGCCGCCGCTCCCCGTCTTGAACGATGGATGGTGGACACGCTCTGGATGTGCGCGTTCAGTGACGCGGCCCGCGCCAAGAAGGAATTCGCAGCGCGCGGCACGGTCTTTTTTGAATGTCCGCTCCAGCCGGAGGACCTGGCAGGCCACCGGGCCCTTGCTGCGCTGCCGGGCGCGCCCATCGCTCTTGGCGAGCACTTCCGCACGCACTATCAGATCGGAGAGTGGCTCGCTGCGCCCCGCGCCCTGGATGTGTACCAGCCAGACATAGGCCGAACAGGCATCTCTGACTATGTGCGTCAGCTCGACGCCTCGAACGCCGCAGGCATACCCGTCACGCCGCACATGGGCACGGGTGTCTCCATCTTCCAGGCGGCGACGCTGCACTGCGCGGGCATCGCCTCGGCGGCGTACCTGCAGGAGTTCCAGGGCGGCCTTTCGGACAAGCTGGGCAAGGCTTCCGACAGCGCGTGGTCGTACCGGGACGGGGCGTTTGTCCTGCCCGACAGGCCGGGCCTCGGTGTAGAGCTTGATGAGGCGGGGATAGAGCGTTTTGTTGTGCGCCGTTGACTCTCCCGGCGTAACCTGAGCGGGTTAACTGTCAACGGCGCACCCACCGGAGCCCCATCTGAGCCCTGAAATCCCACACAACGGCCCTGCGGGCGGAACCGAAACCGCTCCACAGACAGGGGCGGCGCAAACGGGCGCGCGGTTGCCTGCCACGCCCGATGCATCGACCGCGCCGTCAACGCGCGGCTCTGACCTGCGTTCGTCCTTCGGCATCCTGAAGATGCGGGACTTCCAGTTCCTCCTGCTCGGCAACGCCATGACCTTCGCCGGTTTCCAGGTCCGGCAGATGGCCATCGCCTGGCTCGTACTGGACCAGACCAACTCGTCCCTCAAGGTGGGTATCGTCAACGCCACGCCGGGCATCGCGATCATCTGCCTCTCGCTCTTTGCGGGCGCGGTCGTGGACAGGACAGAGAGGCGGCGGATCATCGCCGTGGCCCGGTTCGCGATCATGGCCCTGATGCTCCTGTCGGCGGTGATGGTTTCGGCGGATGTGGCCGAGTGGTGGCACTTCATATTGATCGGACTGGGTATCGGGGTCATGTTCGCGTTCCACAACCCGGCGAGCCAGTCTTACGCGATGGACGTTGTGGGCCGTGAGCGTCTCATCAAGGCGGCTTCGATCAATACCGCCATCTCCAATGTCGCCAACATCGCCGCTCCTGCGCTGGGGGGCGTTCTGCTGGGGTTCGGGATCGAGTGGGCGTTCTGGCTGCTGTTTGCCCTGTACGCCACTTCGTACCTTTCAATGCTGCCCATCCGCAAGAGGACGGTGGCGGAGAAGACATCACGCAGCATCCTCACAGACATGCGGGACGGGCTGAAGTACGTGGGCGAGACCCCCGCGATCAAGTGGCTCCTGGTGCTCTGCCTCGGATCGATGTTCGGCGGAATAGCAATGGCGATGATGCCCGTTTTCGCGCGCCATGTCTTCGACGTCGGCGCGGGCGGCTACGGGTGGATGCTCGCCGTGCAGGGCGTGGGATCCCTGGTGGGAGCGGTCCTCCTGACGCTGGCCAGAGAGGTGAGACACAAGGGCCTGGTTGTCATGGGCAATATGGCGCTTGCTGCTGGAGGGACGCTGCTCTTCGCTCTGGCGCCGGAGTTTGGGATCGCGCTAGTGGGCCTGTTCATATCAGGCATGTGCCAGGGCGTCATGTTCATCATGGTGCCCACGGTCATCCAGACGCACTCTGTGCCTGAGATGCGCGGCCGCGTCATGAGCATCTTCTTCATGGTCGTGCTGGTGTTCCAGCTGGGCTGGATAGTGGGCGGAGCGCTGGACGGGGCAGTGGGGCCGAGAGGAACGGCGATGATCGCCGCCGTGGGCACGTTCACGATAGCCGCGATAGCCTTAGTGGCCTCGCCTGCGCTCCGAAAACTAACTTAGAAACCATCTCAACAGCAAAACCCCTGATCCTCAGAAGCTGTTGTTTCAGAACAGTCTTCTCCCTCTGAGCCGCCGCGGCCAGGACCGAGCCGTCCCACAGCGGGCAAGGCTATTTCGGGACAGACTGCCGTGGCTTGCCGGGAGCCTTCAACCCTTCTTCACGGTCTTGCCCGGCCCGGACAGGGCCTTCTTCACGGTCTTGCCCGGCCCGGACAGCGCCTTCTTCGCACGACGCCAGGCTGACGGCCCCCTCGGACTCAGGTTCGCCGCGAGGAACGCGGCCGTCCCCGGCGTTGACATGATGACGGACCCGGCCCAGTCACGCAGCGCGGTCATGGTCGCCCGTTCGTTTGTGTAAGGCTGGCGCCAGCCTTCAAAGCGCGCCCATCCCCCCTTGCCATCCGGGAGGAACACCGCACCGCCTGCCTCCAACACGAGCAGAGACGTGGCCGCGTAGTCCCACACGTGCGAGCCTGACCCGCTGACGGAGAACTGCATCACTCCCGCAGCGACCATCGCTGACTCATACGCCGTGCTGCCCGAGACGCGGGGCTCCCCCATGGCCTTCCGCAGTGGCTTGCCCACGCGGTACGCCCAGAACAGCCATGCCGGCAGGCCGGAAAGCCTGCCTGTGATGGGCGCGCCATCGCCTTCAGGCTGTTTGATTTCGAGCCGGCGTGCGCCCCGGCCTTGCGCGGCCGCGGGGATGAACCACGCGCCACCGCCGACCCGGGCATGAAGGATGGCGCCCGCGCCGCCGTCTGCAGGCCAGGGGACCCAGACCGCGCCCGCCACAGGCTTCCCACGATGCAGCACCGCGACCGACACCGCATGCACGGGCAGGCCGTTTACAAAGTTTGTCGTTCCGTCTATCGGGTCAACGGCCCAGACCCAGTCGGCTGCAGGCGGGGGTTCCGCGGGCGCGTCCTCCTCGCCGAGGAGCATATGGCCGGGGAACCTTTCCACCGTAAGCGATTCGATCAGCTTCTGACTGGCCCGGTCAACGTCCGTGACTAGGTCAGCGCCCGCGACTTTGCCCTTGTTGGAAACCTCAAGCACACCGCCAAAACGCCCGGCTACCAGGGCTCCCGCCTGCCGGGCAGCGTCAACCGCGGCGTGTTCGAGCCGGGCTAGCAGAGCGTCATCAAACGCTGGGGTGGACATTTGAGTGTGATCCTCACCTGTAAAAAGGAGCCAATGAGACCGATGACTGTATCTTCTTTCCAGGCGAGAGGCGGGTGATCAATCGGGCGTTCGACCCGCACCCTGACCCTCTCGCGCCCAGAGGGCATCCAAGGCAGAGGGAGTTCACTCGGCGCCCGCGCCCAGAGGGCACCCGAGAAAGAGGGGAACAGAGACCCTTGGACCCTTCCATGAACTCAGGACGGCACTAGCTCAGGACGAGCAGGCCGGGGTCGGCACGAGCCTGGCAGATTGCCTAATATATGTCCCGGCCGGTTCAAGGTAAGATCTTATTGCGCGCGGCAACACGCGCCGGGCCGCCAATGCCGCAGCGACGCCCGGAAGTAGAAATAAAGGAGGCCGCAATGGCCAACATGCCACTTCAGTTCAAGCGCGACCGAGAGCTCGTGATGCGGATGTACCTCACGATGTTCTTGCTGGGCGTGCTGTACGCATTCTTCGCCCTCGTAATGAACGTAGGACTCGGGGTGGGGATGGTCCCCATCGCGATAATTGTCGGCGTGATGGTGTTTGTCCAGTACATGATCTCGGACAAGCTCATCATCTGGTCGTCAGGCGCGAAGGTCGTGACAGCGGAGCAGGAACCCGAACTGCACGCCATGGTCGATCGGCTGGCACACAACGCCGGCATGGTCAAGCCGAAGGTCGCCATCATCCAGAGCCCTGTGCCGAACGCCTTTGCCACGGGGCGCAACCCGAAGAACTCTATCGTTGCAGTCACTACCGGCATCCGCGAACGCCTCACGCCCAGAGAGCTTGAGGGCGTGCTGGGGCACGAGTTGGCACATGTCAGAAACAAGGACATGCGCGTCCTCGCCATCGCGAATTTCCTGGTCACCATGACCAGCTTCATCATGACAATGCTCTTCTGGAGCATGCTCTTTGGCGGCATGAGGCGCGAAAAGGAAAACAACGGAGGTGCAATGATGTTGCTGTACCTCATCACGGTTGTTGTCTACTTCATCGGCCAGTTGCTTGTGCTCGCCCTGACCCGTTACCGCGAGTACGGCGCAGACCATTCCGGGGCGGAGATCAGCGGCGACCCCGGCGCGCTTGCCTCGGCCCTCGAAAAGATCAGCGGGGCAATGGCCCGCATCCCGGAGAAAGATCTCCGCAAGCTGCAGACCGCCAGCGCCTTCCTGCTGATCCCGCCGCACTTCAAGGGCGACGACATGGTGCACCTGTTCTCCACCCACCCGCGTGTTGAAGACCGCATCCGCCGCCTGCGTGAACTTGAACAGCGCGCCCGCTTCGGCGTGCAATAGGCCCCGGGGCAGACTAATCAGCCATCCTCGCAGGGGCACGACGCGTCGTGCCCCTGTTGTTGAAATGTGATTGTGGGGGACTGACGCATTGGGACTATTTGGCCGCAAAGACAAGGAGAAGGTGGAGGTCCAGGACTGGCCCCGCCTATCCACGATCGTCAAAGTAGAGGAGTCCCTGCGACAGCGGGAGGAAATCACACCCGCCCGGACGGCCGGCGTGCTGTACCGCCACTCGGACCTGAACCCCTTCCTGAAGGACATTGAGACCAATATGCGCGAGGCGCTGAACACCGGGGAGGGCGCCACGCAGACAGGCTTCCGGTTCAAGGATGAAGACGGGGGCCTGCGATGGGCCATCCTGGAAGACACAAATTTCCGGGATCTGGCATCGTCCACATACACAGCTGGAAACGCCATCGCATCCAATGGTGCGAAGGACTGCCTCATCGCCGCCGTGTTCCTGTTCAACTTCACGCACAGCGTGCGCGAGACGGACACCCGGTCGTTCCTGCGGTCCTACTGGATTTACCGCTACACCCGCCACGCCTATTACCCCTTCGTGCCGACGAGCGACAAGGAGGGCGACCGCGACCGGCCCTCAGAGCTTGAACTGGCCCGGTTGGTGCACCGGGCCGGTCTGGAGGTAGACCGCGAACTGGAAGAGTGGCGCGGCCTGTGGGGGATACCGTTTTAGCGGAACATCTTCAATACCCCGCAAGTGGACGCGGGTGATGGGTGCTTAACATTCCTCGAACAGTTGCCGTGATATGCCCGACGGGTGAAGATGCTGCGCCCCTGCATGACGCTCTGCACGCGGCGAGCGGCGTTGCAGCCGCACACGTCGCCGTTCTGACGGCCGGCAACGGCCCCCTGCCCGCAGGCTGCGATGGACTGTTCCTGGCCGGGAGACGGGGGTTTTCAAGAGCAGATGCGATCCCCCAGCCTCTTTTGGCCGCCATCGCGAATGACATCCCCATCCTTGGCATAGGCTGGGGCATGCACGCCATCAACGTCGCGCTTGGGGGCATGCCGCCTGAGGCGTCGCCCGGACACGGCCCCTCGCCTGACGGCGGGGCGCTGAAGAACCCGGTATTCCTTTCGCCGGGCGGCAAGGTCTCCTTCACCATCGGCGGGTCAGGCTGGGTCAACGTCCCGTGCGCGCACACCCACGGCATCAGGGACGCAGGGAGAGCCCCCGAGATGCTCGCGACGGCCTATGCCCAGGACGGCGTGGTAGAGGCGATAGAGCGTCCCGGAAGACACTGGGTCATCGGAGTTCAGTGGAGGGCGCACGCGCCGGGAGAGGTCCCGAGAGGGTTCGACAACGTGCTGCTGGCGTTCCTGGAGCGCGCCGCCGGCATCTGACGGGCATCCAATACAAGTCAGACAGGCAAGGCCGGTTCATCCCGAACCCCCCCCTCCACCCCAGGCGGACACGTGGGGTGGAGGGGGCAAGCCGGGGTTTCTACCTCGCAGGCTTCAATGTCTGCCCCGACTCCGCTTCTTTTTCAATGTCATGGAAGTCCCACAGCATGGGGATCGTCTCGACATCCGCCCACATCTGCTGCTGATCGGAATAGTGCCTGGACCCGGGATGGCCGGAAGCGCCGAGTGGCACTATCCAGCGCGAGTTGCGCCAGTCGGACGGGTCGTGGACATAGCGGTTCACCGGTCCGGCGGTGTGTTTTGGGTCCCGCAGCGCGTGCGTGCCGTTGCAGGGCGTTGACCAGTCACCGTGCGTAGACACCCTCGGCGGGTTGAGAAGGCCGGCCGCCCCGGGGAACGTTGGCGCGAGCGGATGCTGGTGCCCGGTCTTGTGCGAAGAGCCCCACTTCCATTCGCCCATCACCCGGCCATGCTTCTTTTCCAGGGCTGCCACGGCGGTCTCCAGAGCGCGGGCAAGCGTAGTTGCCCAGGTCTTGCCGGGTGCAAGGAGAGAGGTGTCACCGCTGGAAATGTGGCTGAGGATGAGTGGCAGGAGGTGACGGTTTATATGGACGCTGCCGCCTGAGGCGTCCACATTCAACGCCTCATCCGACAGCTTGCCGTAATGCCGACGGACGACGGCCGAAACCACTTCGTAGGCCAGCGCGGCATAGATCACAGGCTCGGGCCGGGCGCGGTCCATGCCACCGTCCCAGGCGGCAAGCAGTCCACGCGCCTTCTGCGCCGACGCACCCTTTACAACGATCTCCCTGACCGCCTTCGCGAAGATCTGTCCCGGGACCGAGACGCGATCAGCGTGGATGGCCGCCATACCTGCCACTGTCATCTTCTGACCGTTCTTACGGACCTGCTCGATCCGCTCCACGATCCGGCTGGCGCGATAGTCAGACGCCCATGCATTGGAGATGTAGTAGGGGTATGTCTCGTCGACAGTGCGCTGGTTGCATGTGACGATCCAACCTCCCGGGGGGTTCTTCGCACTGGGCAGTTCCGAGGGCGGGATCATGCCCTTCCACTCGTGCTCCCCCGTCCAGCCGGGGACCGGCCCCCAGCCATTGGCAGGGTGGCGCACGGGAAAGCGGCCCTTGAGGATGTAGCCGAAGCTGCCGTGGACGTCCGCGTGCGGATAGTTGTTGGTGCGGTCCGTCCACTCGTCAAAGGCCGTCGAAAGCTCTTCGGCGGACTTTGACTTCATTGCGCCGTAGGCGGCGTCCACCCACTTTGTGCCGCCCTTCATGGATCCGGGGTCGGCAAGGGCCAGGCCCCACCCCTTCGCAGGGTCGCCGGCAATGACATGGCCGTGGTGCGTCTCGATCACGTCAACCTTCACGTCTGCGCCGCCGCGGACCTTCAATGTTTCTGTCGAGACTTCTGCGGCGCGCCACTCATCCTTGAACAGGTACTCGCGCCTGCCGGAATGTTCCCTGAACTGCTCGACGAACAGGTCCTGCACGTCGCCCATGCCGTGCGTCATGCCCCATGCCACATACTCGTTATGCATGAAGTGGAGCACGCCGGGGAAGCCCGGCACGGCGTGGCCCACGGCGGAGAACGCCGGACAGGACAGGTGCGTCTGGTAATAGACGTTCGGCACGTCAAGCGTGCGGTGGGAGTCGCCAGCGACGAGAGGCTTGCCGGAGACGGTGCGGCTGCCGGCAACTGCCCAGCCGTTGCTTTCGCCATCGGCGGGCGGGAAGTGCGTGATGTGCTTCGCCACCTCGGCCAGTTCCTCTACGGCGTTCGCGACGGGGCCGGTGAACTTCGCGCCGGGCGGGAGGGTAAGGAGCATGCCCGGAATATAGCCGGGCGAAAGTTTCGCAGCCGCCTCCGGGCCAATCTCGGCGGCAAGGCGGGCCATCCATAATTTCATGTGGAAGTTGCCCTCCGCCGTGTTCCGAACCTTATAGGCGAGGATGCAGTGCCACGGCTCCCAGCGTTCCGGCTTCACGCCGAGGAGCTTGTACTCAATGGGCCAGGCCTTCGTCGTGTCCATGAAGACGTTCACGCCGGAAGCGTAGGCATCCATCATCGCCTTCGCCGCGGGCGAGCAGAGGGCGTAGTCCTCTTTCGATACCCGGTCCAGTTTCCTCCGGCGGTTCAACCGGTCCTGGGGGACGGCGCGTGGCCCGGCGTACTCCGCCCAGCGGCCCAGACAGCGCATGCGGTCATAGTCCATGTGGAAGAGCCGGTCCTGCGCTGTGACGAAGCCCTGTGCGAAGAAGAGGTCGTGCTCGTTTTCGGCCTTGATATGGGGGATGCCCCAGCGGTCGCGATAGACGTTCACTGCGGCCTTGAGGCCTTTGAACTTGAACGTGGACGTCACGTCCGGGAGGGCGGCTTCAAGGTCAGCGCGTGTCAGTGAGGGCATCTTTGGCTCCTGAGTCTGTCGCCTGTCTGGAACGGGTTGGAAAGCCCCTCTCCCCTGTCGGGTTTGGGGGGCTGGCTCCGGGCGGGAGCGGGAAGTTCAGATCGTCGCTATCCTACCGCCCCTTGCGCCGGCCTGCTGCATGGGGCCGTTGGCGCAGGCAAACCCTCCGTAGCTGAACAGCGCGTGCATCCGTCAGCGCTTGCGGCGGCCTGCTGCATGGGGCGGTAGCGCAGGAGTATCCTGCGCCGTCTATGTCATCAACAACCGACACCTCGAAAACGCCTGTCTCGGGCGAGGAAGCAGCAGCCGGGACCCAGACCGGACCGCGCCCGCGTATCAGCCGCGGCTGGACGATAGTCTGGGTGGCGTTCTTCTCCACTGCGTTCGCGTCCGGCGGCTCGCAGTACGGTTTCGGCATGTTCGTCAGGCCGCTTGAAGCCGAGTTCGGGTGGACCCGCACCCAGATCAACATATCGCTCTCGATAGGTCTGATCTCCGGGTTGCTGGCGCCGTTCGCGGGCTGGGTGGTGGACCGTTACGGCTCGCGGGTGATCATGACGGTCTCGCTGGCGATAGTGGCGGTCTCATTCCTGTTGCGGGCGGGCATGACTGAACTGTGGCAGTGGTACGCCCTGAGCGCTCTCCTCGCGGTCGGCATGTCGGGGACGTTCATGCCTGTGGGCAAGCTGGTCGGCGCCTGGTTCCCGTACACCAGGGGCCGCATGATGGGCACGGCCATCACCGGCAACAACGTCTTCGGTCTGATCGGCGTGCCGCTGCTCAACATGGTCATCGCCGCACAGAGCTGGAGGCTGGCCTACGCGATCATCGGCGCCGGGGTCGCCTCGGTGGCTATTGCTGCCTGGTTCCTGGTTCGTGACAGGCCCGGCCCCGGAGAGGGAGAGAAGCAGCGTGATGGCGCGGGAAAGGCCCCGAGGCAACTCCCGGACCTCAACCTCACTCTCGGTCAGGCCATCAGGACTCCGGCCTTCTGGTTCATCATGGCCGGGCTGACGTGCGCCGGGTTCAGCTACCCGTCATTCATGACCCAGTTGATCCCGCACATGGAGGCCGAGGGCTGGTCTTCAGGAAGGGCCACGCTGGTCCTGACCGCTCTCGCCGGGGTCGCTCTCGGAAGCAAGATCACGTGGGGCTGGCTCAGCGAACGACTTACGGCGCGGGTGTCATTCGTGATCGCCATATGCATCATGGCGATCGGTATCGTGTTTGTCATACTGGCCGGCGGCACGAACTATGTCTGGCCGGCCATCATCTTTTTCGGCCTGGGTTTTGGCGGCATAGGCCCGCTCATGTCGCTGGTTATCCTGGAGACATTCGGGCTGAAGAACTTCGGCTCCATACAGGGCGCGATATCGCTTGTGACCAGCATCGTGCCCACGCTGACAGGGCCCATCATTGCCGGGCACCTGTACGACACGACGGGCAGTTATCACACATCGTTTGCCATCGCAGCCGGCCTCTTCGCCACGGGCGCGATAGCGGTCCTCGCCGTGAGGAGACCGAAGGAACGGGGCGCCCTCGGAGGCCAGCCGTCCTGACCGGCGCAGCGGGCATGAATCCACCCATCACACATGAAACGGAGCGTCAGCCATGAAAATCACCAACGTCCGGCCTTGGATCATCGAAATCGACTGGGACAACCGGCCCGGAAGGAAGCAGGCGCGTGATGTCGTGAAGCGCCGACTGGTCTTCGTGCAGGTGGACACGGATGAAGGCATCACCGGCTGGGGCGAAGTGACGACCTACCCCGGCCCGGTTGCCAACAACGCCATCGCCGCCTTCATCCGCGAGGTCGGACAGTCTGTCATAGGCGACGACGCATCGCAGATCGAGGCTATCTGGCAGAAGATATTCCGTTCGATGACCTATCTGGGCACGCGCGGTGCGACCACGGCAGCGATCTCGGCCATAGACATCGCTCTCTGGGATATCCGCGGCAAGGCGCTGAACCAGCCCATCTACAAGCTTCTGGGCGGCGAAGTGCGGAACAGCATCGCGCTCTACACGCACCCGCCTGAGCCTCGCTCTGTCGAGCAGGCCATAGATGATGCGAAGGAGATCGTGGCCTCGGGCTACCGCGCCTTCAAGTTCGACCCCATGCGCTCCAACGGCGGTCGCGGGACGAGCTACATGGACGGCGAGATAGACCCCGACGCCGAGCAGCAGGCGTATGCCATCGTCGAGGCGGTGCGCAAGGCCCTCGGCCCGAAGCCCGAGATCCTCATCGACGCGCACGGCTGCTACAACGTGCCGACTGCGGTGCGCCTCGCCAACACCATGGCGCAGTGGAACATCCACTGGTTCGAGGAGCCCGTGCCGCCGGAATCATGGAAGGCATTGAAGCAGGTGAAGGACCAGTCTAGGGCGCGCATCTGCGTTGGCGAACGCCTGCACACCCGGTTTGACTTCCTGCCGATCTTTGAAAACAACCTGGCTGACTTCGTCATGCCGGACGTGACGTGGACGGGCGGGATCACGGAGCTCAAGAAGATCTCGACGATGGCCGAGGCGTACTACATCCCGATGTCCCCGCACGATGCGTCAGGGCCGGTCAACGTGGTCGCCGGGTCGCACGTGATGATGACCGTGCCGAACTTTTACAAGCTGGAGACGAGCCGGTACGACCTGTCGGGCTATAACGCCTTCATTGATCACCCGCTGGACATCCGCAACGGGGAACTTTACCTGTCTCCGGACAGGCCGGGCCTGGGGATTAACCTGGACCCCGGCTTCCTCAAGGCGCACGAGGTGAAGACCGGGCCGGCGGGGAAGTAGCTCCATCCGACTGCGCTCTTGGCGAGCAGGCAGGCGGGGACGCACCGTGACCAGGTTCGAGGTGGTTGCCTAGGCGGTTGGCCTGGCGGAGCGGGGCCCTCTCATCAGGAGCAGGCCCATGCCCGCACCCAGCAGCCCCAGTCCGGCGAGCAACCCCAGCGCACGGTTGTCCAGCCCCGGCCCGCCTGTGTGCGGCAGGATGGGCGTTGGCGTGGGCGGGACCTGAGTGGCCGTTGGTGTGGGTGCAGGCGTGCGCGTGGGCGTCGCAGTGGCCGTCGGGGCCGCCGTGGGAGTGGATGTCGGGGTCGGGGTGGCTGTTGGCGTGGGAGTCACAGTTGGTGTCGCAGTGGGCGTGGCAGTCGGCGTGGGTGTTGGAGTAACCGTCGGAGTAGCCGTTGGCGGCACAGGAGTGGCTGTTGCCGTCGGCGTGGCTGTTGGAGTAGGTGTGGGTGTGGGCGTGGGTGTAGGCGTCGGGGTGGCTGTGGCAGTGTGCATGACGAACATGTATGCGGAGCCCTTGTAGGAATCATCGCCAGGCGCCCCGACCACGGCGGTGTCGCCCGAGACGGCGACGCTGATACCGAACTGGTCGCCCGCGGCCCCGTCGGATGCCGTCAGTTTCTGCTGCTGCGTCCACGGGTCCACCGTGACCGGAATGATGCCGCGACGAGCCCTACCCGCTGCGTGACACCTGCGCTCCCAGGATCGCCTTTGCCAGGTCATCCGGCGTGCGGGAAGAAATGAAGTACGACCGTTCCCCGCCCTTCTGCGTCACATGCACAACCACGCCACGCTTTGCGCCCGGCACGCTCCACGCCCGCCTGCCCTTCAATGCCCGGCGGATGCCCCAGCCTCCGTACGTCACCCAACTGTAGTCATTCGCCTCTACACCTGAAATGCTCGAAAGCGCGACCCGCTTGTTGAACACGCCGAAGGCAAAGTGCAGGTTGCTGTCTGTAACCACCACGGACAGGTTGGTGAAATTGACGAGCGCGAACAGCAGAGCCAGCGCCGCTGCTCCGGTAACGACGTAAAAGACAACCGCCTCGCTGCCTCCGATGCTCCCGGTCACCGCGAAGCCCGTCATCAATGCCAGGACAACCCCGACAGGCGTCGAGAGCAGGAAGTAGAGCCACGCGGAGGCGCGCACGTTTTCCGAGTATCTCGGCGGCGTCCCCTGCGTCTGCCTGCGTCCGTGCACGGCGGGCTCTTCTGCGTCCGGCGCGGGCAGTTCGCCTGATCCTTGTCTGGGCTGTGTCATGTCTGGCCCTCGGTTCCTGGTTCAGACCCCAGTTGGCGGGTTGGCGGTCAGCGGGAAGAATACCGTACGCCCGCAGCTTTTAACCCGAGCTTATTGTCTCAAAGGTCCAGTGGAATTCACTGAGACGGCCTGTGCGGCTCAGCCCGGTTTATTGCGCCTCCGGCCCACACCCGCAAGCGGATACCGCCGTCTCCAGTTGCGGAGAGGGGAGTCGGGACAACCCGCATGCGTCCTAAAACTCCGACGACGTGGAAAAGTCCGGCACGCCCTTCCAGCGGCCGGGGTCCGTCGCCCGCATCACGGCGATGGTCTTGACCACATCCGGGTTGGCAATGCCGTGCGGCTTTTTTCCCGTCAGTACGAACGCCACGTTCTCGGCCTGTTTTCGCCCTGACTCTGCGATGAACGTCGGCGACCATCCGGCGGTGTGCGGGGTGAGGATGATGTTCGGCAGAGACAACAGCGGGCTCTCCGAGGGCACAGGCTCCTTCTCGAACACATCGAGTCCGGCAGCCCGGATCACGCCATCTCGCAGCGCGGCGTGAAGTGCGACCTCGTCCACCAGCGGGCCGCGGGCGCAGTTGATGAGAACGGCTGTCCTCTTCATCTTCGCCAGGCTATCGCGATTGATCAGGTGGTTCGTATCCTTCGTTGCCGGCGCGTGGATTGTGATGAAGTCCGACTGTCTGAGGACCGTGTCCAGGTCCACCAGCTTCACTCCGTAGAGGTCCGCGGTCGTCTGCGGCACATAGGGGTCGCAGGCGATGACCCGTTCCGGCCCGAACCCCTTTATCCGCGTTGCGAACGCCCTGCCTATGTTGCCGAACCCGATGATCCCCACCGTGCTCCCGGCGATGCGGTGGGAAGCCGTCTGGTACTCCTTGAGCCGGGCCCCATCCTCGCCCCACTTGCCCGACTTCATGAACTCGTTCGCCTCGACGAGCCGGCGTGTCAGAGCGAGCAGCATGGCCATGGCGTGGTCGGCCACCTCTGCCGTATTCACCGCCGGCGTATTGCAGGCCACCACGCCCAGCTCCGTCGCAGCCTTCAGGTCTATCGAGTCCACACCGACACCCATCCTGCTCACCACTTTGAGTTTTGCGCACGTCTCCATTACCCGGCGGTCCGTCAGGGGGATCGTCGAGACGAGGGCGCCGTCGCAGTCTTTGAGGAGGGCGATCACGTCATCAATCGTCTTGCACGATCCCTTCACGACCGGGATGCCCAGGTCATCGAACGGTTTCGTCGGGGCATAGGCGTTGTTGATGAAAGCGACTTTGAGGGGCAAGGCTTGCTCCGTTCTGCCTGTCAAAAGAGATTCAAGAGAGAGATGATCCGCTGGCGCGCACGGTGCGGGGTCTGTGGCACGAGCCAAGGGGAGGTGCACCGTATCCGCCATGCTTCCAGATGAGCCATGGGCACTGAGTCAGGGTAAGAAGGTTAGCGCATTCGGCGTGGCCTGGCGGGTCAAGGTGAACTTCACCACCAACTCACCTCACACTTCCCCCTTGTCCCTGAAAGCGGCCAGGGCCAGGAAGTGGGCTTGCCCGTTTCTCCCATACACTTGGAGCGAAGGCCGCACTCCGGAAACCTCAGCACCGGCCTCTCTCACAATCATGGGTCCCGAAATAGTAATCATCCTCTTCGCCATCGTCGGCAGCGCCTTCATCAGCCTGTCTGAAACGGCTGTGCTCGCCGTTAACAAGATCCGCATGCGTCACCGTTCGGAAGGCGGCGACAAGCGGGCGGCCAGAATACTCAGCTTCTCCAGAGAGCCCGAAAAGTTCTTCGGAACCGTCCTGCTTGCCAACAACATCTTCAATATGCTCCTTGGCGCGGTGGCCACGAGCTTCGCCATCCGGGTCTGGGGCAACACGGGCGGAGTGATCGCAGGAGCGGCGATAGTCGCGACCGCGATCGTGACCATGTTCGGTGAACTGCTCCCCAAGACGCTGGCTGCCGTTGCCTCGGAGCGTGTCGCTCTCCTTGTCGCGCGGCCGATCCACCTGCTTTCCATCATCTCGTTCCCTATCGTCTGGGTATTCACTCTCCTGCCCCGGCTGCTCACGAACCTGCTCGGCGGGAGGGAGGCGATGGCCAGCCCGACGGTGACGCAGAGCGAACTGCGCATGCTCATAGACGTTGGCGAGCAGGAGGGCACAGTCGAGCGGGTCCAGGGCGCGATGCTCGAACGGGTGTTTGAGCTGGGCGAGACAGAGGTGCGGGAAATCATGACTCCGCGCACGGGCATCGCCTGGGTGCACGCGGACACGACACTCGGCGAGTTCCTGGAGAATTTTCACAACCAGCCCTTCAGCCGCCTGCCGGTGTACGACGATGACTATGACGATGTCGTCGGCATCCTGTCCATGCGAGATGTGACAGTGGCACTGTCGGCCAAAACGCTCAACCCAACCCTGCCCGTCACCCGCATGGCCCGGGAACCGCTCTTTGTGCCCGAGACCAAGCACCTGGATGGCCTCTTCCACATGATGCAGCAGGGTGGCCACCGCCTTGCGGTCGTCGTGGATGAATACGGTGGAGTCGCCGGCCTGGTGACGTTGACAAGGGTGCTTGAGCAGATAATCGGCCGCACAGGTCAGGAGGGACGCAGACCGGAGCAGAGCTTCGTCACTGTGGACGAGAACACATTTGTCGTGGATGGCGGCATGGCGGTCAGGGACGCGAACGAGGCGATGTCGCTCGGCCTGCCGGAAGGCGAATACGAAACCGTGGCCGGGTTCGTCCTTGAACACCTCCAGCGCCTGCCATCACAGGGCGACAGGGTCCGCCACGCCGGCCTGCGCCTCCAGGTGGTCGAGATGCAGGCCAACCGCGTTACAAAGGTGCGCATCCGCAAGCGGGCGTCTGGCCCGGCGGGAGAGCCGGCGTCGTCGACGTAGGTTTCTACCCAACAGTCGTCTAACGCATCTGAACGCCCGCGCCGCGCCGCCGTCAGGCCGTACTCTAGGGCCATGCCCCGCAAACACCCTTTCGTGCAGGCAGTGAAAGACGGCCTCCGCTTCGCCGGAGTGGACTTCTCACGCCCCCTGCTCATCGCAGTCTCCGGCGGCCCCGACTCCACCGCCCTGCTGCTCGCGTGCTGTGAGATCCACAGGACAGACGGCCTGCAGGTCATCGCAGGCCACTTCAACCACCGCCTCCGCGCAGGCGCAGACGGCGACGCGCTCCATGCCGCGCAACTGTCCGAAAAACTCGGAGTACGCTTTGTCTCCGGCGCAGGCGACGTGGCAGGACGTTCCCGGCAGCAAGGCGAGACCCTCGAAGTCGCGGCACGGGACATGCGTTACGGCTTCCTGGCCGGGGCAGCGCGTGATAGCGGCGCTCAGGGCGTGGCGACGGGCCACACGCTCGATGATCAGGCGGAGACGGTTCTCCTGCACCTCGTCCGCGGGGCCGGCCTGCGCGGGCTGTCAGGGATGCAGCCAGCCACAGACCGGGTACAGGACGGCCCCATCCCTTCACTGCGCGTGTTCAGGCCCATGCTCGCCGTCCGTCATTCAAACGCGGTCGCCTTTTGCGACGAACGGGGCGAGCAGCCGCGGATGGACCCCACCAACAGCGAGGTCCGTTTCGCTCGCAACCGGGTTCGGCTCAAGATCCTGCCTGAGATGGAGAAACTCAACCCGAGAATAGCGGAGGCTCTGGCGAGGCTCGCAGAGTCCGCCTCGGCTGACCACCAGGCCATGAATGCCCTGATGGAGCAGTACCGCAAAAGCGTGACCCTGACCGGCGGGCGACTTTCACGCACCGCTCTGACCGCGACACCCGGCGCTGTGGCCGCCAGGCTGCTGATCGAGGCTTATGAGTCCGCAGCCGGGACGGCGGACGGGCTGGAAAGAAGCCACATCGAGGGCATGCTCAGCGCGGCCAGGGCGGGCGCAGGCCGGAGCATTGATCTGCCCGGCGGCCTGATGTTTGAAGTACGCCACGGAGATGTCCGGCTGACCAGACAGGGCCAGGCCGATGACGGCGACCTGCCTCTCTCTGTGCCTGAGGCGACTCTTGCCGTACCCGGCAGAGTCGCTCTCCCGGGAGGGTTCTTCATCACGGCGCGCGTCGTCAGATTGAAGGCAGGGGCGCGGCCGCCCTCGCCGGACACCGCCTTCATTGACCGTGGGATCGCCCTGACGGCCCTGACGGTGCGTCCGCGCAGGCCGGGTGACCTCTTCCACCCGCTCGGCATGGACGGGCCGGTCAGGCTGCAGGACTTCTTCACAGGCCAGCACGTCCCGCGGGACTGGCGGGGACGGACGCCGCTTATTGACACGCCGCGCGGCATTGTCTGGGTGGCGGGAGGCCGCATCGCTGAGTGGGCGAAGGTCCCCGCGGATGCGACCGTCGCGCTCAGGCTCGACATGCTCCGGCCCCAGGGTGCCGTCCACCGCGCGGGGTGACCGCCTGTCGCGTTTGTGGTCGCGCTCAGGCTCGACATGCTCCGGCCCCAGGGTGCCGTCCACCGCGCGAGGTGACCGCCTGTCGCGTTTGTGGTCGCGTTCAGGCTCGACATGCTCCGGCCCCAGGACGGGGCTTAGACCGTCTCCACGTCCCTGCGAGATGACAACCTAGAGCACCCGCACCAGACGCGGGTCGTGTGACGTGCCGGGGATGCGCCCCCGGCGGGCGATGGCCTTGCCGCCCACTTCCTTGATTTCCGCCGTGAACCCGAGGGGGGAGGCAGCGGCGATGTGCCTGCCGACGGCGAAGGCCGCCACAGGCGCACGGGCTTCGACAAACTGCCGGATACGGTCGGGCGTGATCTCACCGCCTACGTAAATGTCAACATGCGGGAACCCCGCCTGGTCCAGCCGTGCACGCATTTCCCACACCAGGCCGGGGGTCACGCCGCCGCGCTCTTCGGGCGTCTCCACCCGCACGCCGCGCAGCCTGTCCTTGAAGGCCTTCGCCACTTCAACAGCCTCTTCGGCCTCATCCCGGAACGTGTCCACGAGCGCCACTCGCGGCACCTCCGGCGGCATGTGGTGGTCGAAAGCCATCATCGCCCGCAGAGTGTCCCCGGACAACAAGACCATGGAATGCGACATGGATCCCGACGCGTTGTGCCCGCTGAGCCTGCCGCCCAGGGGAGTCGAGCCAGCGGCGCACTTGCCGACCACCGCTGCGTAGTCCATGTACCCGGCCACATTGGGGTGGACGTGGCGCGCGCCAAACGAGATGACGGGTGTGCCGGCCGCTGCATCGACGCACTCGCGCGCCGCCGTCGCCCAGCCGCTGCAGGAGGAGAGGATGCCGTTTACGGCAGTTTCATAAAGGCCGAACGAGGCGTAGGGACCGCGGATGCGGAGGGCGGTATCGCCCCTCGCAATGTGCGCACCCTCTTCGAGGGCGTAGACCTCACGCCCCGTCTCGGGGAGGACCCTCGACAGGAACTGTCTGGCCTCCGTCACGCCGCACAGAACGCCGTTCCCCTCTGCGGTGAACTCCATGGCCACTTCCGGGTTGACGTTCTCGCTGCGGAGGACGGCGAGGGCACGGTGCAGGAAGATATCGGCGGTGTCGCCGATAAGCACGGACCGTGAGATTTCAAACTCTTTGGAAGAGGCCGGGGCAGGCGCAGAAAAGGTGTGGGCCTGGTGTCCGGGTGCCGGTCTGAAAGGCGCAGCTACAGAGTCCATTCGCCAGCTCCGGGAAATGTGTTCAGGGTTAAATATCGTCCCAAGTTCAAGACTAGGCGGTGACAGGCCGAGGCCGCATCGACAGCGTGCGCGGGTTCAGGCCGGTTTTGCCATGAAAGGCCTGTCAGAACCGGGACAACAGCCCTCGCGCTTGTCCTCGGCTTCGACCCATCCACGTTCCCGCCGGGAACGTGGATTTCTGGCGCCGGGAGAGTAGTTTTCTGGCTACCGGGAACGCGGTTTTCCCGCGCCGTGAACGTGGTTTTCCGGCTGCCGTCTACGGTTTTCGAGCTCTGGGTACGCCGCCGAAACGCAGGCGCACAAGGCCCTTCACGTCTTCCCATGCGGTCTGGATGATCTTGACCCGGGACGTGGGATCATCTTCCCAGTGGACCGGGATTTCCTTGATCTTCCAGCCGTTTCTCAATCCGATGAGCAGTAACTCGGTGTCAAAGAACCAGTTGTTGTTCACCACCAGCGGCACCAGTGTTTTCGCCGCCTGCGCAGAGACCGCCTTGAACCCGCACTGGGCGTCCCGGAACGGCGTGAAGAACATCCCCCGGATGAGGCAGCTGTAGCCCCGCGACGTGATTTCGCGCTTCACTGTCCGCCCGACGACCTCGGCCCCGTTTGAGAGGCGCGAGCCTATGGCTATGTCGTATCCATGGTCTGCGATGGCATCCACCAACTGCGGCAGGTGCTTGAGGTCCGTCGAAAGGTCAACGTCCATGTAGCACCTGATGTCAGCCGTGCTCTCCCCCCACGCCTGCTTCAACGCCCTGCCACGGCCGCGCTGGGTCAGGTGGGTAACTGACATGTCAGACCGCCCGGCGGCGAGGTCCCTGGCGACCTCCTGTGTGCGGTCGGTGGAGCCGTTGTCAGCCACCTTGATGCGCCAGTCACGGCCGGGGTGCGCCTTGATGAACTCTCCGAGCCTGCCTACCGCGACCGGCAGCGCATCCTCCTCGTTGAGGACTGGTATGACTATTTCGACAGAGACTGGCATGGGCACAGCTACTTTGTGATGAGCATAAGACTGACTACCGGGATTCCAGAGGCCACCGTCCAAGTTTTGGCTTGTCCCTCAACCAGACTCCCTCCCGCTGGGAGAGTGGCCCGCGCGCCTAGTGGTTGAAGTGCCGCATTCCTGTGAACACCATCGCGATGCCCGCATTCTCAGCCGCGGCTATGACGTCTGCGTCGCGGACCGAGCCGCCGGGTTGGACGACGGCCGTAACACCGGCCTTCACAGCCATCTCCAGGCCGTCAGCGAAAGGGAAGAAGGCATCGGATGCGAGGACGGTGCCGTTAGCGCGGTTCCCTGCCACCCTGATCGCAAGGTGGACTGAGTTCAGCCTGTTCGGCTGGCCGGCGCCCATGCCAATGATCGCCCGGTCCTTCGCAAGCACAATGGCGTTGGACTTGATGACAACGCAGGCGCGCCAGGCGAAGTCCATGTCTTCCATCTCCCCGGCCGTCGGCTTCCGACGCGTCACCACGTCCCAGCGGTCAGGGTCTTCGCTGATGACGTCTGGCGCCTGGACCAGGGCGCCGCCTGAAATGTGCCGCACGATACGCACGGGCTTTTCGGGAAGGGGGGCCTTGAGCACGCGGATGTTTTTGCGCTTCGCCAGTGCGTCCACCGCGGCCTGTTCAAAGTCCGGCGCGATCACGACCTCGAAGAACACACCCTTCATCGCCTCGACGGTCGCAGCGGTCATCCTGCGGTTGCAAGCCACGATTCCGCCGTAGGCGGACACCGGGTCCCCTGCGAAGGCGCGGCGGTAAGCCTCAGGCTGGTCGGCGTGAGCGGCCAGTCCGCACGGGTTGTTGTGTTTGACGACCGCCACGGCCTGCTCCGAGAAGCGGGAGACGGCTGAGATGGCGGCCTCGGCGTCCAGGTAGTTGTTGTAAGACATCTCTTTGCCGGCGATGACCTGCTCGGAGGCAGCGATTCCGCCTCGTGGCCCCGGCAGGGCGTAGAGAGCGCCCGGCTGGTGGGGGTTTTCGCCGTATCGCAGTTTCTGGACGAGCGTGTAGCCGGTTGTGAGTTCCTGCGGGAGGAGACTCTCATCCCCTGCGCCGGGGGTGTCACGCAAATAGCCCGAAACGGAAGTGTCATATAACGCCACATGCTGGAACGCCCTGGCAGCCAGCCTGCGCCGCTCTTCCAGCGGCACGCCGCCCCCTGACAGCATCTCCGCCACACGGTCGTAGTCAGCGGGGTCCACAACGACAACGACGCATGGGAAGTTCTTGGCCGCGGCGCGGATCATGGCCGGGCCGCCGATGTCTATGTTCTCCAGCGCATCTGTGAGAGTCACGCCGGGCTTCGATACTGTCGCCACGAACGGGTACAGGTTGTTCACGACGACGTCTATCGTGGCAATGCCGTGTTGTTGAATTTCGGCCATGTGCCCCGGGAGGTCCCGCCGGGCGAGCAGGCCGCCATGGACCTTCGGGTGCAGCGTCTTCACACGGCCATCAAGTATCTCGGGCGCGCCGGTCAATTCAGACACCTGCGTGACATTGAGGCCGGCTTCCTGAAGGGCCTTGAACGTGCCGCCGGTGCTGATGAGCCTGTACCCGGCGGCGGCAAGCTTGCGGGCGAACCCGGCCACGCCGGTCTTGTCATAGACGCTAATGAGAGCGTTCATCTCAACTAAACTCCCCTGAGGAACCAGGCATCTGCGGTAGCGGGTGGCGGGGTGAAGCGTGAAAACAGACCGGACGTCTCACTTTTTCAGGACCACCTGCTCGTTCCCGGAAGAGGCCCGGACACGGCCAGCGACCCACGACCCCGGCATCTGGGACCGGACCTCATCCGCCCGCTCCGGGGCAACGATGACGATCATCCCAACTCCCATGTTGTAAACGCGCCACATCTCCGCCTCATCCACGCGGCCTTTCTGCTGGATGTGCTGAAAGAGCGGCGGCACCGTCCATGAGCGCAGGTCAATCTCAGCAGCGAGGCCGCCGGCGAGCGACCGCGGCAGGTTCTTGTAAAACGACCCGCCGGTGATGTGCGCCATGCCCTTGATCTTGCCGAGCACTGGTTTCAACTCGTTCAAATAACTCCGGTGCGGCTCAAGCAGGGCGTCCCCGAGCGTCTTCCCCAGCGCCGGGACCACCTCGTGCAATGGTTTCGGGTCTGTGTCCGTACCGAATATCGAGCGCACTAGCGAATAGCCGTTGGTGTGCAGACCGCTCGATGGCAGGCCGATGAGCATGTCCCCTGGCCGGGTGTTCGCTGACGTGAGCAGGTCACGTTTTTTCACAGAGCCAACGATGAACCCTACAAGGTCGAAGTCGTCCCCGTGGTAGAGGCCGGGCAGTGTGGCCGTCTCGCCGCCTATGAGGGCACACCCCGCATTGGAGCAGGCTTTTGCCAGTCCCTTGACGATGTTGGGCACCCGTCCATCATCCACACGGGCGATGCCTATGTAGTCCAGGAAGAACAACGGCGAGGCGCCAGCGGGCAGGATGTCATTGACGCAGTGGTTGACGATATCGTGGCCAACCGTGTCGTAACGGCCCATCGCCGATGCGATCTTGAGCTTCGTACCCACGCCATCCGTGCTGGACACCAGGAGAGAGTCACCGCTCGGGTCAGGGTCAAACACGCCGCCGAAGAGGCCGGGGCCGCTTATCACCCTCGGCCCCAATGTGGAGGCGGCTATGTTCTTGATTTGTTCCTTGACGCGTGCCGCCGCGTCAAGGTTCACCCCGCTGCCTGCGTAGGTAGTGGGAGTTCCCACCTTGGATTCCTGAGGATTGCCTCTGCTAGACACAGGGCCTCCACGAGTTCAGAAGCAACACCAAGAGATAGAGCGACAAGTATACGGGGCTGAACAGGCCCTGAAACCCGTGAAACCAAAACCCCCGCCAGCGGGCGGGGGAGCCGGTAGTTGGGCGCCCTCTCCGGCAGGGAAGAGGCGTGCGAGAGCGCCTGCGGACGATCCCGCCAGACCACGGGTGCCCTCTCCGCCAGGGAAGAGGCAGGTGGCGTGGCAGGCCTACGTCATCGCGGGGAGTTCGTTTCCCGCTGGGTCATGTCGCGCTCCTGCGACGTTTTTCTCAAGTTGTAGCTTGTCCATCTCCAACTGCACCGGAATGGGATAACTCCCCGTGAAACACCCCCGGCAGTAGGAGCCGTCATCCACGCCGACTGCCTTGAGCAGGCCCGGCACATCCAGAAATCCCAGAGTGTCCGCGCCTATGTACTGCCTGATCTCCTCGACCGTCTTGCGGGCCGCGATCAGTTCGTTGACCGAGCCCATGTCCACGCCGAAGTGGCAGGGCGCGATGATAGGCGGCGCGCAGACGCGCATGTGGACTTCCTTCGCCCCGGCCTCGCGAACCAGTTTCAACACTCGTGGAGTGGTCGTGCCGCGGACGATGGAGTCATCAACAACAACGACGCTCTTGCCTTCCAGGACCTGAGGAAGGGCATTGAACTTCAGCTTCACTCCCAGTTCGCGCATCCGCTGGTCCGGCTGGATGAACGTCCGGCCCACATAACGGTTCTTCACCAGCCCATCGCCGTACGGGATACCTGAAGCCTGCGAGTACCCGACCGCCGCTGCCAGCGCTGAGTCCGGGACGCCTATGACAAGGTCGGCCTTCGCGGGGTGCTGCCGGTATAGCTGCGCCCCCATGGACATGCGGGTCTTATAGGCGAGCTGGCCCGAAAGAATCGAGTCAGGCCGGGCAAAGTAGATGTGCTCGAAGATGCACATGGCGTGCGTCTTGCGTGCGCCCGACCACACGGTCGAATGGAGCCCCGTTCCGTCAACCACAACGGTCTCGCCGGGTTCAAGCTCGCGGACGAACTTCGCCCCTACGTGGTCGAGAGCGCAGGACTCGGAGGCGATGACCCATCCCCCGTCAAGCTTGCCGAGGCAGAGCGGCCTGACGCCCAGCGGGTCACGCACGCCTATGAGTTCACTTTTCGTGGCCATGACCAAGGAATAGGCCCCGCGCAGGCGCCGCATGCAGTGGGCGGAACGGTCTGCCCAGGTCTCGCCGGGGGCATTGGCGTAAAGCTCTGCTATGACCTCTGAGTCGGTCGTCCCTGCAAACTTGGATCCCCAGTCGCGCACCAGGTCCTCGCGCAGTTCCAGAGCGTTGATGACATTGCCATTGTGGCCCAGGGCAAGCTCGATGTTCTGACCGCGCGCCAGAATGGGCTGGGCGTTGGCGCGCTTGCTGGAACCCATCGTCGAATAACGCGTGTGGCCAATGGCGATGTGGCCCGGAAGCGCGGCAAGGTCAGAGTCGCGGAAGACCTGAGTGACAAGCCCCATGTCAGCGCGGATGTGGATCCCGAACCCGTCAGCCGAGGCTATCCCTGCGCTCTCCTGACCGCGGTGCTGGAGGGCGAACAGGCCGAAGAAGGTCGTGTTGGCTACACGCTGGCCCGGCAGGTAAACACCGACGATCCCACACTCTTCTCGCGGGCTTTCGCACCCGCCCTCAGCGTGGAGAAGGTCTGACTCGGTGCTGGTACGGTGGCTGGCGTTGGTCAGCAGCGTCTCCTGGAGGTCGTGCCCATGGCCTGAGCGTGTTGCGCCCGCGCCTCAATGGCGGGGGCTTGGACAATAGGAGCCTCCACATTCTACGTGCGGCCCGAACGAAGGGTCAACGCAGGGCTTGCCGGGCCGGACCGTGGCAGACACGGTGCAGTGGACGCGGGATGGCAGGCGCTCAGGCCGCGCCCACTGCAGGTTCAGGTTCAAGAAGCAGGAAGAACTCACGATTCCCTTCATCACCGAGCAGGGGCGATGATGTGAGACCCCTGACTCTGATGCCACTGTCCACAGCCCATCTGACCATCCTGCCAAGCACCGCGGCATGGACCTGCGGGTCTTTGATGACGCCGCCGGGGCCGACTTCCCTGGACTCAGCTTCAAACTGCGGTTTCACAAGCACGGCAGCCAGTCCGCCGGGCTTGAGGTGAGCGAGCGACGTCCCAAGGACGACTCTTAGCGAGATGAACGAGACATCAGCGACGAGCAGGTCCACCACTTCGGGCAGGCTGAAGGAAGTGCGGGCGTTCACCTTTTCCATGCTGACGACTCTGGGGTCGGCCCGGAGCTTCGAGTGAAGCTGGCCGCGGCCTGCGTCCACCGCATAGACCTTTGCCGCGCCGTGCCGGAGGAGACAGTCAGTGAAACCGCCGGTCGATGCGCCAACGTCGAGCGCGGTCATGCCAGCGGGGTCAATGCCGAACGCGGCTAGCGCGTATTCAAGCTTGTCGCCGCCGCGCGAAACGTATGTGGGCCGCCTGCGGACGGCTATCTCCTGATCATGCCTGACCATCATGCCGGGGGACGGCCTGCCGGGCCCGGAGGACCCGGGGAGGTTCACCCTGCCGGCCATGATCAGCGCGGCAGCCAGGGCGGGCGTCTCCGCAAGCCCGCGCCCGACCATCGCATGGTCGAGGCGCATCCTTCCCTTTTTTTGAGTTGAATCACTCATTGAGTTTTCAGCCGTTCGCCCGGAGACGAACCAGGAGGCCAGGTCCTTCTACCCGTCTCCGTCTGGAGAGAGGACCGAGGTGAGCGCATACCCAATAGATCCGTAATCAAGATGGCTGACGGTGGCGGCCCGTGCCATCCCCAAACCCGCCGAAGCGGCAAGCCCGTACCGTTGACCCCTGGTCGCTCAGGAACCTATGATGCGGCAATGGCGGCAGTGACGGCGGATGTCAAGGTGACACTCTGGGGCCTCTTGTGGGGCCTCTTCCGGTCGTTGCGCCCGAAGCAGGCGGCCAAGAACGGCCTCATCCTCGTCCCCCTCTTCTTCACTGTAGACAAGTGGTGGGATACCGCTGATATCGCCGGCATGGCCTCGCTTCTGGGCAGGTCGGTCGGCGCTCTCCTCCTGTTCACCGCCCTCTCCGGGGCCGTGTACATGGTCAACGACATCGTGGACGTTGATCGGGATCGCGCTCACCCGACGAAGCGCAACCGGCCGATAGCGGCTGGAGCGCTGCCGGTCAGGGCCGCCTGGGTGGTGGCGGTTGCCCTTGGACTGGGGGCGCTGTCTCTGGCATTCGTGGTGCGCCCGGGGTTCGGCTACGCCGCGCTGGCCTACGCTGCTCTGAACGTGGCTTACAGCTTCACGCTCAAGCACATTGTCATCCTGGACGTCATGTCAGTCGCGGCCGGGTTCGTACTCAGGGCCGCGGCAGGGACGCTGGCGATCGACCACACGGTGCTGCGCCGTGACGGGGCAGGCGCCGTGCTTGACCTGACCATATCGCCGTGGCTTTATGTCGTCACGGCCATGGGCGCGCTGTTCATAGCGCTGGCAAAACGCCGGAGTGAGCTTGCCGCCGCCGGTGAAAGCTCGTCGCAGCAGCGGTCGATCCTGTCCGAGTACAGCGTGGCCCTGCTTGACCAGATGATCGCCGTGGTCGCGCCGGCCACGCTTATCGCCTACACGTTGTACACATTTGGCAGCGGAATAGGCGGGTCACCGAACATCCCGGCAAACAATTCAATGATGCTGACCGTGCCGTTCGTCGCCTACGGGCTCTTCCGTTACCTGTACCTGCTGCACAAGCACAACAGGGGCGAGGCGCCGGAAGAGATCCTGCTCTCTGACAGGCCCCTGCTCATAAACATCGGCCTGTGGCTTCTCACGGCGGCGGCGGCGTTGCTGTTCACAGGCTGACAGTGTGTGGTGGCAAGAAACCGTCTCAATGATGGCCGGGACTCCTCCCTCTTGACCTGACCGCGCTGGGCACGGGACGGGAGGGGGGTTTCTGACCCGCAACGTCGCCCTCTACCCGTAAGAGAGGGGATTCCTCTATCGCGCCCGCATCCACGCCCCTGTCGCCGCCGACACAAGCACGTCCAGTTCCGGTTCAGGCCCGTGCGGCGCACCTCCCGCGGCGTCCATGTGTCCCAGGCTCCACGTAAGCCCCGTAATGGAGATGTAGCCGTCCCGCACGGCACGGATGTCCGTCCCAGGCTCGGGAACGGGGTGAGCGTGTATGGCTGCCCGCCGCAATATCCAGAAGTTTTCGCCGCCCGCGGGCGTTTGGCGCTCCACATGGTCCTCGACAACACGCAGGGCCACTGTCGTCCGCATCACCCCTTCGACGCGTTTTCCACGCAGGTCGGGGAAGTTCAGGTTGACAAGCATCGGCCGGCCCTTCGCCTGTTCAGGCAGTGCCGCGGTCGTTTCCCTCACCACATCCGCCACAAGCGATGCGCTCGCGTCTTCGATCACACTCGTGGACACCGCCATGGCTGGCAGGCCGTTCAGATACGCGTGGAGCGCGCCGCCCACGGTCCCGGACACAAGCAGGTCCACCCCAATGTTGTTGCCGGGGTTGATCCCGGTCACGACCGCATCCACCCTGCCGCCCGCGTGCAGCCGCATGCCCATGATCACCGCATCTCCCGGTGTGCCTTCGACGGCGAAGGCCTTCACACCCCCGACCGGGAAGGACACCAGCCTTGCGCGCACAGGGTCGTGCAGGGTCAACGCCGCGCCCACGCCGCTGCGGTTGCGGTCAGGGGCAGAGACGATCACTTCTCCGAGGGGGAGCAACGCCCGCACCAGTGCGTGAAGGGCCGGGTTGTGTATGCCGTCGTCGTTGGAAACAAGTATGCGCATCAGGGCAGCGTAGCACGGGCATGGTGCGCCTCAGCCACTGCAGGGCTGTCCGATCCCCGCCGCGTGGCGCGCCGCACGCCGCCCCCGGGGTGCGGCAAGAAGATTTCAGCAGCTTTGTCTGATCTCAGGTCGTCAACGTCACGTTGTCTATCAGACGGACACTGCCGAAGCGCACCGCCAGAGAGACAAGCACCGGGCCGCTCGTCAGGCCCACCTCTGCGAGTGTCTCGGGGTCGGCCGCGCTGACGTACTCGACCTCTGCCTGAGGGACCCCGGAAAGCACGGTGCGGACCGCATTGCTGATGGCCGGGCCGCGCCTCTCGCCCTTCTGCCACGCATCCATGGCCGCCCGCAGGGACTGATAGATCGCAGGAGCGGCCGCCCGGTCTTCCGGCTTCAGGAGCACATTGCGGCTGCTCAATGCCAGGCCGTCCGCCTCCCGCACCGTGGGCGCGACGGCTATCTCCACGCCATGCATGAGGTCGCGGGTTACCCGTTTGATCACGCGCACCTGCTGCGCGTCCTTCTCTCCGAAAACCGCCACGTCCGGCCTGACCAGCACAAACAGCTTCGTCACCACCGTCGCCACCCCGGCAAAGTGCCCCGGCCTGTGTGCGCCTTCCAGGATGGCGCCCATCTCGCCCGGATCAACCCTCGTTGAATCGCCCGGCGGGTAGACCTCTGAGGCCAGGGGCGCGTACACCACATCAACCCCGGCATCGCGGAACATCTGGAGGTCGCGTCCGCGAGGCCGCGGGTACAGGGCAAAGTCCTCGTTCGGCCCGAACTGCGTGGGGTTCACGAACAGGGAGGCGACCACATTGTCTGACTGTGCGCGCGCCAACCTGACGAGCGACATGTGCCCCGCGTGCAGCGCGCCCATCGTCGGCACGAGAGATACGCGGCCCTTCAGCGCGGCCCTGGCGCTCCGCATCCCGGCAGATGTCTCAATGACCTGCACCGCCTAAGACCCGGCGGCCTTGATTGAAGGCGTCGCCTTTATGTCACCGGAAAGCGGCTCCTGCCGCACGGCCGTGTCATCTGAGAAGAACGACTCGGCATCCGCCGGGAACCTGCCCTCACGCACGTCCTGCGCATATCTGGAGAGGGCGTCATGGATGACGGGGGCAAGGTCAGCGTAGCGGCGCGTGTGCCTGGGTTTGAACTCATGCAAGCCCAGCACATCGTGCAGCACCTGCACCTGGCCCGAGCAGTGCCGCCCCGCGCCGATTCCGATGGTGGGGATGTGCAGCCGCTCCGTGATCCTCTTCGCAAGCTCTGCGGGGATCAGCTCCAGCACCAGGGCGAACGCTCCTGCATCCTGTATCGCCAGCGCGTCTCCGATCAGCGCGTCCGCCGAACGGCTGTCCCGCCCCTGCACCCTGTATCCCCCCAGACTGTGCACAGACTGCGGTGTGAGACCGATGTGGCCCATCACGGCGATGCCCGCCTCGGACAGGCGCCCCACGATCCCGGCAACGGGCTTCCCGCCCTCCAGCTTCACGGCCTGCGCGCCGCCCTCCTGGAGCAGCCTACCGGCGTTTCGCAGAGCCGTTTCAGCGTCCACCTGGTAGCTCATGAACGGCATGTCAGCCACGATCAGGGCCTTCGGCGCGCCGCGCACCACAGACGCCGACGCGCGCACCATGTCGTCAACCGTCACCGGTATGGTGGAGTCGTAGCCGAGGACGACCTGACCCATGCTGTCCCCGACGAGGATCATCGGGATGCCTGCGGCCTCTGCGAGCTTCGCGGCTGTGAAGTCGTAAGCCGTAAGCATGGGGATCGGCTCGCCGCGATCCTTCATGGCCCGGATGCGGTGCGTCGTCATCCGGCGGGGTTTTTCGGGGGCCTGTTTCGCCGCGCCCACTGGCGGCTGCCGGTACTGGTCTGGAGCTTCTGCGCTCTGCGCCGTCATGGTCGTCCTCCTCTGGTCGGCTGCGAAATGCTCACCGCTTGGAAGCCATGCCATCAGCCTATATCAACCGCACGGGCGTTGCGAGGCGCACGGGCGTTGAAAGGCCCTTAGCGTGCCGTTCATCCCATCACCCGGCCCCGCCGTCACAGGCGGGTACCCGCCTGCCCGAGCCCGGCCGGGACCGGGTTGTCCGGGCGAACTCTAGCCGCCGCGCACCGCCTCAGCCGCCGACGGCACTCCGCCCAGCCCTTTCGCGGCCTCGATCGCGTTCAAGATCGCGCCCACCGTTGCCTGGAGCGCAGCGGCGTGGAGGGAGTCCGGGCCGGGGTGCGCGCCCGCCTCTCCCGTCGCCAGCGCGAATACGGTGTCGCCGTCACTTGAGGTGTGCGCCGGTCTCACCGCGAGAGCGATGCCATCTTGCGACGCCACGGCCAGCCGGCACGCGCCCTTCTTGTCCAACTTTGCATTCGTGGCGATGACGCCTATCACAGTGTTCGTGGCGATCTGCCCGCCGGACTGCGCGCCGCCCCGGCCGGTTGCTGGCCTGAAGAACCCCCTGTCCCGCGGCGGGTCTGTCATCAGTATCCCGATGGAGTCCTCGAACCCCGGTGCGCCGGGGCCTGTTTCTGACCGCGGGCCGGCCACAACCCTGCCCGTCGCCGGGTCAACAATGCTGCCTACAGCGTTCACGACCATCAACGCGCCGACGATGACTCCGCCCGGCAGCGAAACAGACGCTGTCCCAACTCCGCCCTTCACCGATCGCGCCGTTCCACGCAGCTTGCCGACGGTGGCCCCGGTGCCAGCGCCCACGGAGCCACACTCGAACTCAACACCCGCCGCCTCGCACGCCCTGTATCCGTCGTCGGCGGTCGGCCTCACCTTGTGCGTGATGAAGCTGAGGTCGAAGATGATGGCTGAAGGGACGAGGGGGATCGTGGCCCGCCCGAACTGGATCCCCCGGCCGCGCTCCTCCAGGAACCTGACGGCTCCTCCTGCCGCGTCCAGGCCGAACGCGCTCCCGCCCGCGAGCATGATGCCGTTCACCCACTCCGCGGCGGCAAGCGGGTGGAGCATCTCCGTGTCACGGCTGCCCGGCGCTGCGCCTCGGACCTCGATGCCCGCCACAGCCGGAGGATCACAGAGGATGACGGTGCAGCCCGTGCCGTTGGCCGTATCCGTCCAGTGGCCGGTTGTAATCCCGCGCACGTCTGTGATCCGTCCCGAATATCGAGTCCGGGCGGTGCGACGGCTGCGGCTCATGGACGTGCTCATATGGCGCTCCTTATGGGAAGTTCCGCCGATTATCTCAGGGTGAATGGCCTGACTTGAAATGAACGACTGCCTGAACGCCTGACATGTCCATTGAACCTGTGAACCTGATGTTCAGCCTTGACAATTGGCGTATACTCCCCCGAATAACCTTTTTACGGTTTTCGTAACCGTGTTCCGCGGGCCTTCCCGGCCAACCGCGCCACGCTGGCCCGTCCAGCCGACCCAACGGGCCTGGCCTCAGGGATCATTTAAAGAGCGGCAGAGATCTTTTCATCACCCTGGACCCTCCCCCGCCGGGAGGGGAGATTCTGAGATAGTCACTTATGTCTCGCACTCTCAAGGAACTCAAGCGTTCATACGGTTTTGAGGATGTCGCCATCGCTCCGGGCGGCCTGACGCTTAACCCTGAGATGGTCGACGTCTCGATGCGCATAGACGGCATGTCGCTCAGGATACCCGTCATCGCATCTGCCATGGACGCAGTCGTTGACTCCGCATTTGCCATCGCCATGAGCAGGGCGGGCGGCCTCGCCGTCATGAACCTTGACGGCATCCAGACTCGTTATGACGACCCGAGGCCTCTGTTCATCGAAATAGCAGAGGCCCCCAGAGACGCGGCGACAGAGTTGCTCCAGAAGATCTATTCCCAGCCGGTCAAGGAGAACCTGATTGGCAAGAGGGTCGAGGAGATCAAGCGCGGCGGTGGGACAGCGGCCGTGTCCTGCATCCCGGCCAACACGAAGAAATTCGCCCCCGCGGCGGTTGAGGCCGGCGCAGACCTTTTGGTTGTTCAGAGCACCGTCACTACCGCCCGTCACGCCTCGAAAAGCGTCAAGGGCCTGATCTTCCACGAGCTTGTCAGCCAGATCAAGGTCCCGGTGCTGGTGGGCAACACGGTCAACTATGACGTGACGCTTGAACTGATGGAGGAGGGCGTGCACGGGGTCCTGGTCGGCGTCGGTCCGGGTGCGGCCTGCACAAGCCGCGAAGTGCTTGGCGTTGGCGTGCCCCAGGTGTCAGCCACGCTTGAGTGCGCGGCAGCACGCGAAGAGTATTTCAAGACCACCGGCCGCTACGTCCCGATCATCACCGACGGCGGCATCCGCACAGGCGGCGATGTCTGCAAGTCCTTCGCATCGGGCGCGGACGCGGTCATGATCGGCACACCGCTGGCACAGGCGACGGAGGCCCCGGGGCGCGGCTTCAACTGGGGCATGGCCACGCCACATGCGTCCCTGCCGCGTGGCACGCGCATACAGGTGGGCACGCGCGGCTCGCTCGAAAAGATCCTCTTCGGCCCATCGCACCGCACGGACGGCACGGAAAATCTGGTGGGTGCGCTCCAGATTTCCATGGGTATGGTGGGCGCTAAGGACATCAGGGAGATGCACAGGGCCGAGTTGATCTACGCCCCGGCCATCAAGACCGAGGGCAAGATCTTCCAGATGCAGGGCCTCGGATCAAAATGACCGGGCGCAAGGCGCCCATCCGTCCTGAATCCCTGCGTCCCGGGGCGAAGGGACCTCTTGACCGTCATCCCGGGGGCCGACAAGGCCGAGAAACACTGGGGCGGGGACAATAGTGCCACCCATAGCCCGCAGAGACTTTTCGCCCATATGTATCCTCTCCCGCCGGGAGAGGGGATGAGAGCCAATGGCCTTCAATGCTCCGCGTGGCACTGCTGACATCCTTCCGGACGAACAGCCCCACTGGGAACTCATCCGCCGCACCGCGGCAAGCGTCGCTGAGCGCTTCGGCTACCGGCGCATAGACACCCCGGCCTTCGAAGACACATCCCTCTTCAAGCGCGGCGTTGGCGAAGAGACCGACGTCGTCCAAAAGGAGATGTACACCTTCGAGGACCTGGGAGGCGATTCCCTGACGCTGCGCCCCGAGGGCACCGCGCCCGTATGCCGGGCATATATCGAGCACGGCATGGCGAGCTGGCCGAAGCCGGTGCGCCTCTATTACGTGGAGCCGATGTTCCGCTACGAACGCCCACAGGCCGGCCGCTTCCGCCAGTTCCACCAGTTTGGCGTCGAAGCCTTTGGCGACACATCCCCCCAGGTGGACGTGGAAGTGATCGAGCTGGGCTGGTTGTTCCTCAGGGAACTCGGCCTCAAAGGGCTTTCCCTGCGCGTCAACTCCATCGGAGATTCCATTGACCGCCCGCGCCACCTGCAGGCGTTGCGAGCCTACTACGCGCAGCACGCAGACGAACTCCCGAAGGTGGACAGGGACAGGCTGCAAAGGTCACCGCTGCGCCTCCTCGACTCGAAGGAGCCTGAAAGCCAGGCGCTCGCCGAAAGGGCGCCAAGGTCGGTTGACTATCTGAGCGACGCCAACCGCGTCCGGTGGGACCAGACGCTACGCCTGCTGGACAGCCTCAAGTCCGTATATCCCGAAATGGACTACGCAGTAGACCACCGCCTCGTGCGAGGCTTCGACTACTACACGCACACAGTATTCGAGATCGAACCTTCCGGCGCACAAGGCCAGAGCACACTTCTCGGCGGGGGCCGCTATGACGGCCTGATGGAGGCCCTTGGCGGCCAGCCTACGCCGGGGACCGGCTTCGCAGCAGGGCTGGAACGCCTCGTGCTGAACCTGCGGAAGCAAACACCAGCCGAGTCTTCGGGGACAGGCGTGCAGGTCGTGGCGGTCGCGCTCGGTGACGCCGCGTCGCAGAAGGTTGTCGAGATTGCCGCCGCCCTCCGGGCAAGAGGTGTTGCCACCGTCATCGCTCCTTCAGGACGGCCCATGAGGGACCAGCTCCGTTTTGCCAATAGCCTTTCAGCCAAGTACGCATTGATCGTCGGGCAAAAGGAGATTGAGCGCGGGGTAGCCACTCTAAAGCTCATGGACGCAGAAGGCGGACAGTCAGAGATTGGCCTTGATGTCCACGCCGTGCTGGCGGCAATAGGGCAGCGCGCCGCGCATTAGCAGCCGCAACCGTCTCCCCGAGCGGATCAATTCCCAGTTCACGATGATGGCGCGCTGGTTTTCCAGGCCGTGCTGCAGGCCGCAACTGCGTTCCACGGGGGATTCATTCCCGCCCCGCCAGCAGTTCAACATGCCTTACTCCGCCTCCCACATCTCCTGCCGGAAAATACGCCCCAATCTCCCCGGCTCCGCTGTGAGCATCAACCCGGCGCAACCAGACCGGAGATGAGGGCGCTTCCCCAAATCCGGTTTCGATACCCCCTCACCCGCGCCATCTTCAGACCCAAGGGGCAGCAGACACCGGGGCGTCCGTGATGGCGGCTTCACCATCTGACAACTCATGCTGATACAAGTTGCCGCTTACAACATGGACTGGAAACCACCTTTAAACGAACACCCCCTCCAAAACGGAGGGGGTGTTCGTTCTATTCGTCTTAGTCCGAGGTCAGGTTACGGCGTGATCGCCGGAACCGTACCGTCGTTGTTCGGGACGATGTAGACCCAGAGACCGTCACCAGTCACAACCTGAGCGTTGCCAGCCACTTCGATGAAGGCAAGCGTCGTCGAGTTGTACTTGTAGACACGAGTCTCAACGGGGCCGGACAGGTAGTCAGCCAGTGTGACCGCCGTGCCACCGGCACCATCCACGTCGCCGCGCAGCAAACCTGCGCCGGAAGCGTTCTGTGTCTGTGACCGGTCAGGGTCGGTGACGCCGATCAGGTTCCAACCCTTGGCCACCATGATCGAGATCACAGCAGGCGGCGAACCCGCACCCGGCTCCACAGGACCAACAAGCGAAACCTTAGCGGCCTCGAAGTTGTTCGTGTGGATCCAGTAACCGCGACCCGCCCTTAGTGTGTTCAGCGGGGTCTCGGTCGTGCTTGTCCACTTCTTGCTCACAGCGTCACGAGTTGCGATGCGCCACGGGTTGGCGCTGGCCGTCGCGTCGTACGCCACGACCTGGTCAACTGAGCTGTTCGTCAGGACAGTGCTGATGTCAGGGTCAACCGGGTCCGACGGCAGGGACACGAGGTTCCAGCCAGCGAACAAAGCCAGGTCAAAGGTCTTGCGGTCCGCGACCGTGAACGAGAAGGTAACGGCGGTTGCGTTGGTGTTCGCCGCGGCGTCCTTCACCTTGCCGATCGGGATCGTCACCGTGTGCGAGGCATTGGTCAGGTCCGTCCCCGGCACGATGAAGTACTTCTTGTTACCAGTGGATGCGACCAGGCTGGCCGTCACGTCAACGGAGTCCAGCGTGATCTCGCTGATCGTCACTGTTGAGGCATCTGCGCCGAAGTCCACCGTGATGAACGGCTTCTTCATGGTCGTTGTGGCGGCATTAGCCGGCGTGAATACCGCTGCAGCCAGGGTCGTGTCCAGCTTGAAGCTCTTCACCGCAGCGGAACCGGAGGTGGCGATGTTGCCGTTCGGGTCTGTGGCAACCACCTTCAGAGCCTTGCTGCCGTCAGCACCTGTGGCCGGGACCGAATACGTGAACACGTTCCCGCCAATCGCCAGGGAGGCCGCCGGGGCGATAAGCTGCGCGCCGTCCAGAATGAATGTCTCAACTGTCGGCGTGACGCTCACGCTCTCGTCGGTCGTGATGGTCGCGATGATGGTGCTCTTCGTGAGTTGGGCAGCGCCCTCGGATCCAGTGCCAACGCCTGTGCCGCTGGCGAGGGTTACCGTCACTACCGGCGGCAAACCATCCGGAGCAGCAACGGAACCGGCTGTCGCCGAGTTTCCGGCGCTGTCCGTAACCGCGCCGGTCAGCGTGACCACTGCAGTGGCGTTGGACGGGATGGTCGTACCCAGCGTCAGGTAAACGACAGCCCCGCTTACAGTCACCGAGGACGGCACGTGCGTGCCACCCGGCGTCAACACTACCGAGAAGTCACCAACGTCCACGCCTGAAACTGAGTCGTTGAAGGTCACCTTGACGTTGGCGCTGCTGGTCTTGGACGTTGAGTCAACCTTGGTGGTCGTGTCGTACACCTTGCCGGTGGCGTTTGCACAAGCCGTGCCCCCGTTCGGGGTCGTCGGCGAGCAGCCGTTAGCGTTGCTAGTGAATGCCGGCTCCACCCTGTCAATCTTGACCATGTGCGACTGGAAGCCGCCTGTCACCGGCGTGCCGGCTGTCAGCGATGTCAGGTCAGAGTCGCTGAAGCCGATGTTGCCCGCGAGGTCGGACACCCGAACCTGCCAGTCAACCTTGTTGTCGGGCAGGACGATACCCGCGGTCGGCAGGAACGCCGGCGGCTGGTGGCTGAACGAGAACGATGCGTTTCCGTCAGCCACGGTACCCATGGTCACTGTCTCCGCCACGTTACCCGAACCCTGGACTGCACCTGCAGCTGACAGGATCACAGCGGCGTTGGCGGCATCATCCACCTTGTCTATGGCGAGCACGAAGCTGTTCGCCGGGCCGGTGCTGACCGAACTCACGGTCTGTTGCACAAGCTTGAGGCCGGCGCCTGTCTCACTCACGGTGCCGGAGAAGAACGGCTGCCGGTCACGGGTTGCCAAGCTGTTCGCCGGGCCGGTGATGGAGACTGTAGGCGCTGATGTGTCCACAAGGACTGAGACGGTGCGCGTCGTGCCGCCGTCGCTGTACTCGATGGTCACAGGGCCTGCGTTCACCCGGATTGTCGCCAGCGCGTCTCCGCCGGCGGTCGAGCTGGCCTCGGCGTTGCCCGCGAGGTTCTCAACGAGGTTGATGTAGCCTACGAACCTGCCCGTGTTCAGGCCGGTCTCAAGTCCCACGACGATCTGACCGGTAGTGTTCACGTCAGTCTTGACGCGGATACAGCCAGCCGCGAACGCGGCGCAGCTAGCCGTCGCGGTGGTCGTGTTGACCGCGCTGGTCGGGTACGTCACGTAAACAGCCGTCACATCGCTGCCGGATGAGATGTTGGACGTAACTCT
>SHXW01000025.1 GCA_009693115.1 Dehalococcoidia bacterium
CCGGGCGGCCCCCAGAGCACCATCGAAGGCACGCGGTCCTCTTCGATCGCGTGCCGCAAGAGCGCCCCGTCACCAAGCAGGTGCTCCTGCCCTACAAAGTCGTCCAGACTCTCGGGGCGCATACGTGCCGCGAGAGGCGCCACCTTGCGCCCAATCTCCTGCCTCCTATGCTCGAAGAGAGTCATTTGTTTAGATCAACCATCGCCAACTCCGCTCCGCATACGGCACTGTCCTGAGCCTGCCGAAGAGGTGATGTCCCAAGTCCCCTCTCCCTTCAAGGGAGAGGGCAGGGTGTGGGTCGCTCCTACCCCGTTCCGGCTCTGGCTCCCGGCCCGCTCGCCCCGAGCGTCACCGCCGTTTCAACGCCTTCGGTTTTGAAAGAGCGTCAATTTCTTCCCTCGAAAGCGGTTTGGACACGGTCACAGAATTGCCCAGGTGCGCCACCGTGACACCGTACCCGCCTTCGGCTGGCGTGGCAGCGTTGTGCCTGTCCACAAGCGGGTGTCTTTTCAAGATCAACTTCACGGCCTCCTTGAGCGCGCCCGTCCCGTGCCCGTGGATAATGTGCACGAACGGAAGGCCCGCTCTGAAGCAGCGGTTCAGGTGCCTGTCCACCGCGGCTTTGGCCTGCTCTACAGTCATCCCGTGCAGGTCCAGGACGTAGTCAGCGCGGAACGGCGACTGAGAGCCTGACATGGCCTTCTGTCCGCCACCCTTCGGTGGCGCACCAGTACCACCTGGCCTGCCCTGCGCGCTCACGTCCCAATCGCCGATCGGAGAGCCTCTATCACCGTCTTGTCCTCGCCTTCCATGACCGTGCGCGGATCCAGCAGTACATCATCGTTTTCAATGCGGGCAATCACTGGCACGGGTGAACGGCGCAGCTTCGCGCAGATCTCGTCAGGCCCCCCCGCTGGGTGAGCGATGGCCAGCACGAAGGTGGGCAGCGTCTGGCCGGGCAGGCTCCCGCCGCCGATTGCCGACTCCGAACGCTTGACCACTCCCGATCTCACGGCGTCACTCCACTCCTGCGCCCGTTTTTCGAGCGCGTCCAAGGGTGTGGAGATCATGCGCCACACCGGCACCTCGGACTCCGCTGCGCCTTTCAGATACGACATTAGCGTGGCCGAAAGAGCGGCGAGGGTCATCTTGTCTATGCGCACCGCTCGCGCCAGCGGATGCGAAGCCGCCCTCTTCATCAGCGTGGCGCTGCCGACTATCACTCCCGCCTGCGGCCCGCCCAGCAGCTTGTCACCTGAGAACAGCGTCAGGTTCACGCCTGCCTGCACTGAGTCCTGCACCGTGGGCTCGTGGGCCATCCCGTACTTCGCTGTGTCAAGGAGTGAGCCCGAGCCGAGGTCGTGCAGCACGGGGATGCTCCGCCGCCTGCCAATCTCGGCCAACTCTGCCAGTTCCGGCGAGTGCGTGAACCCCGTGACAGCGAAGTTGCTGGGGTGAACCTTCAAAATCGCCGCTGTGCGCTCCGTGACTGCGGCCTCATAGTCCTTGGCATAGGTTCGGTTCGTCGTGCCCACCTCAATCAGGACTGCCCCTGATTGCCTCATTACGTCTGGCACACGGAACCCACCACCGATCTCGACGGCCTCGCCTCGCGAGACGATCACCTCTCTCCCCGCCGCCAGGGCGGACAGCGCCAGCAGTACCGCCGATGCATTGTTATTGACGGCGATGCCCGTCTCCGCGCCAGTCACCTGGGCGAGGATCTCACCAATGTGCGCCTGCCTGGACCCGCGTTTGCCAGTGGCCAGATCCAACTCGAGGTCGGAGTATCCCTCAGCCGCAGCTGTCGCGGCTTCTATCGCGACACGGCTGAGCGGTGAGCGGCCAAGGTTTGTATGGAGCACAACACCCGTCGCATTGATGACGCGACGGGGCCATGGCCGCCACGAACGGGCTGCCAGTTCAAGCACCGCTCCAACAATCTGGTCATGTCCAGGAGCGGACTGGCCCTTCTTTATCCCTTCACGTGCGTCATCAAGGCTACGACGCACAAGCCCCGTCACAGCCTCGCGCGAATATGCTCCGGCCAGTGCGGCAAGGCGCGCATCCGACAGCAGGCGTTCGACGCCCGGAAGGGACCTGAATTCAGTGGAAGTCATTTGCAGGGACGATTCTAGACCAGTTCCGTCCCATCCCCCGTTGGCCGCGGCAGGCATGGACTTGCGGAAAAGATGGGGCGTGGCGGCGTCCTGACTTTGCCGAACGAGTTTGGGTCGCGTATCTCCTCCCCTTTGATCGATCACGTGTCCGCTTGCGGGCGCGGGTCAGGGAGAGGGTGGACCTCACACCACTGATTGCGTCCCTATAGCGTCGCCGTGCCCACACTGTTGATGCCGGGGAAGAGCGACGGAGCCTGATGCCACGAGTCGCCTTCGTCTGCGCTATGGAACAGCTGACCTGTATTCGTGCCCACATACAGGCCCGCGGGTTGTAGATCATCCACGGCCATGCCTTCCCGCAGGATGTCCACGTACGCGTCCTTCTGTGGCAGCCCCTTGGTCAGCTTGTCCCATGTATCGCCCCGATTGTGGGAGCGGTACACCGCCATCGCGCCGTCGGGCACCCAGTGCTCATATCCGCTGGAGCCGGGGCACACCCATATCGTGTCGGCATTGTGCGGGTGGACGATCATGCCTAAACCCCACTCGGATGGCAGGCCCCGGGTTATTTCGGTCCACTGGTCAGCGCCATTGTCGGACCGGTAAACACCGCAGTGGTTCTGCTGGTACAGCCGCGTCGGTTGTGAAGGGTTTAGGACCATCTTGTGGACACATTGGCCATACTCCGGGTACACCGGGGGCTGATCGGGCATGAAGTTGGCGCGAGTGCCCTTGTTGGCCGTCTCCCAACTAACACCGCCGTCCGTGGTGCGAAAAACACCCGCGGCCGAGATGGCGACATACATTCGCTCCAGGTCCACCGGGTCCAGAATGATCGTGTGTAGTGCCATGCCCCCGGCACCCGGCTGCCAATTGGGGCGGGAAGGGTGATCGTTGAGTGACTTGACGAAATCCCATGTCTCTCCGTTGTCGGCACTCTTGAACAGAGCAGCAGGTTCCACATCCGCGTAGACCACACCGGGCTCCCCGGGCCGGCCGGGCGTCACGTTCCATACCTTGACCAATGCCAGGCCGGATTCTGCTGGAAAGGTTGGCCCCGACTTCGGCTCATCCCATGTAATGCCGAGGTCCGTGCTGTGATGGACACGGGAACCGAACCACGGATCGACCACAGCCGCGAAGAGGGTGCCTTCACGAGGGTCGAAGGCCATGTGCATGATGTTCCTGCCTGGCAGATATGGACCGCGCACCTTCCACTCTTTCCGCGCGGGAGCGCTCTCCATCACAAAGGCGCCCTTTTTTGTCCCTATGAAGATCAGGACCTTCTCAGCCATGGCGGTCCCTCCGATCAAGCCGAGACACACCGCACAAGTGTGCAACTGTTTCACACACGCAGTCATCCGAGACTAGTTTAGCTTCGCCTCGTGTCTTCTTCATGTTCCGCGCAAGGTACGAAACGAAACGCGTCCGGGCGCTGGTTCAGCCGCTCCGGCGCGCACAGCGCTGTAGCACTCTCAATGGCAGTCTGCCGGAACCTCAGCTGTTCCCTGCCGCCATTAACCATCGTTACTTGATGTGGTACCGGAATCGCGTTTCCCTGTCCGGGTTCTCAGCGAGCGCGGGTCATGTCTTAGTCATATCGTCTGCGTACGAGAGATTGCCCTGCCGGCGGGTGGCCGTCTGAGGAACAAAGACGCCGAATATCGCCGCTTCAGTTCAGCCCTGCCGCAAATTCGTTAGAATCGCGGGGTTGGGACATCTCATTACCTAGCCGGGGGCCGCCGTCGTGATCTCAATCGGGCTCACAGGGGGCATAGGTTCTGGCAAGAGTGAAGCCGCCCGGGTTTTGCGCGGCCTTGGGGCCGTGGTGATCGATACCGCTGAGCTGGGGCACGAGGCGTACCGCAAAGGAACCAAATGCTTCGGTGAAGTGGTAATGGAATTCGGACAGGGCATCACAGGGCCGGACGGCGAAATAGACCGGAAAAAGCTTGGCTCAATCGTGTTCGCTGACCCGGCGAAACTGAAACGACTGGAAGAAATCGTATGGCCCAGGATCGCCGAAGCGTTGGGCGACAGGCTGGCAGGGGCGCGCCGCGACCATACTGTAATGGCTGTTATTGACTCGGCGATGCTCTTGGAAGCTGGCTGGGATACCCATGCGGATGAAGTCTGGATGGTCGAGGCACCGGACGATCAGATAGCGGCACGGGTGACCCGGCGCAGCGGCCTCACGGAAGAACAGGTCAGGCGACGTATGGCTGCACAGATGCCCAACACGGAACGGCGTACACGTGCGAAACTGATCATTGTGAACGATAGCGACATGGCCACCCTCGGACAGCGGGTTACGGCCGCATGGAGGGCGAAGGTTGAGAAAAGCAAAAGAGGCTGAACCACAGATGCCAGCAGAGACAGGGTTTCAGGAATTTCGCGTCGAAGAGTACATAGTCAAAAAAGAGCCCTTCTACATACCCCTGACCGATGAGATAGACATCTTTCAGGCCTCTTACCGCCAGAAGGTTCCAATCCTCCTGAAAGGCCCCACGGGCACGGGCAAGACCCGGTTCGTGGAATACATGGCGTGGCGGCTCGGTCAGCCGCTTACCGTAATCAAGTCCAAGTCCAAGTCCCAGCAGTCCGACGCAGACGGGCACGTCAGCGGCGCCATCCCACTGGTAACCGTTGCCTGCCACGAAGACATGACAGCAAGCGACCTCATAGGTCGTTACCTGCTGGACATCAATGGCACACGCTGGATAGACGGCCCGCTGACCCGCGCCGTCAAGGCCGGTGGCATCTGTTATCTGGATGAGGTGGTCGAGGCCCGCAAGGACACGACGGTCATCATCCACCCGCTGACCGACCACCGCCGCATCCTGACGGTGGACAAGCTTGGTCAGGTTCTGGAAGCCGCTCCCGGCTTCCTGCTCGTCGTCTCTTACAACCCCGGTTACCAGAACGCCCTCAAGGATCTCAAGCACTCGACCCGTCAGCGCTTCGTCGCTCTGGAGTTCGACTTCCCGACCGGCGAGCGCGAGGCGAAGATCATTGCCCATGAGGCCGGAGTTGACGCAGAGACCGCGACTCTGTTGGCCAAACTCGGCGAGAAGATCCGCAATCTGCGCGAACACGGGCTAGACGAGGGCGCAAGCACTCGTGTCCTGATCTATGCGGGCCGCCTAATCAAGGAAGGCATCCCACCTCGCCGCGCCTGTCAGGTTTCGGTGACATGGGGCATCACGGATGACGCACATGTCCAGCGCAGCATTGATGAGGTCGTGAGCTCCATCTTCCCGTAAGGGCCTTCCCGTCTCCATGGGAGGGCCGGAGTACCAATGGAAGCGGGTCGCAGGGTGAGCATTGAAGGATCGTCGTCAATAAATTAAGGCGTCCTCTTGCTGTCGCGGCAGGGTGATGGCTTTAACGCAGTGCATCCATAAGGTCGCAAGAAATCGTCACTGCCATGACACGAGCGGTCTCGACAACGGTAACCCTCGCCTCCGTGGAAAAGGCGATGCGCGGGCGAACCCGACCTAGCGGTGTGCCTGAAACGACTATGCCCCGCATTGCTGCCGTATACGCCCTCTTTGCCGACTATGGAGATGGCGCTACTGTCACGCTCATCCGACGGTCTGAGGATGTGAGCCAGCACAGGGGCGAATACGCCTTCCCCGGCGGCGGCGTAGAGCCGGACGACGTAAACCTGCACGCCACTGCCTTGCGCGAAGTTATCGAGGAGTTGGGAGTCAACGCCTCCGACGTCGAACCGTGGGGTGAACTCAATCCAGAAATGACCGTCACCTCCGGTTATCTTATCGTCCCATTCACAGGGAGACTTGCCAGCCGGGCGAAATTCAACCCTGAACGACGGGAGGTGGCCGAGGTGGTTCACGTCCCCCTCGCTGCGCTCGTTGACCCTGCGGGCGGTCGCACGATCTCGCGGTTGGTCCCTGCGATTGGGACGGCAGAACAAGACATGGCGAGGGACGGCCGCCGCGCCGCTCTGGAGTTAAAGACTTACGGGGCCTATGCCTATAATGGCCGGATCATCTGGGGTGCAACTGCACGGATACTCGCCCAGATGGTGTCAATCATGAAAGCAGCCTGACCCACCGACCCCTCACCCTTATCTTCACCCCTCTAGGTCCCGGCACCCCGGGATTTGGGAGTAAGGGCGGAGTGAACCTGATGGCGCCAGATATGCAGGTCCGACATGAACCCCATCACCCATTGATTACACCAGCACCGCAGAGATAGACACACACTTGACCAGTTCACAAACTCCCCGGCACCAGACCGTCCAGCAGGTGGAAACCGAACTAGGAAAATTTCCCGCCCCGGTCGTCGAACGGTTCCGGCGCGCCCACGCCCAGCTTGAAGGTAGGCTCGCGCAGGAAACGATCGTCGAATGGGCGGACGAAGGGCTGGACATCGCCCGCAAGACGGTGCGTTCCTGGGAGGCTGCGGCTGAATTCTTCGACGCCTCGCCCTCTGTCCAGAAACAGTTGCCGTCCGGCCAGTTCCTGCGCTGGGCGCGCACCGGCGCAGCGCTTTGTGCCGACTCTCCCAGCCTTGCCGTCGCCTATTTCAAGGCCAGCCCGACCGCCATGGTCCGCCTGCGCCCGCGCTATATAGACGACTGGGCTACTGTCTGCCGCTCGTTGTACCGGGGCACGTGGAAGTCCAGCGCTCTGGCGTGCAGGGTCTTCGAATCCACTCCTATCCTTCTGGAGACCGTCTCATTCGAAGAGTTCTGCCGTTTCGGTGCCTTCCTTGAAGCCCTTTCCCGTCGCTCATATGATCTTGCCGGGGAGTGCCTTACAGCGTCCCTCGACCTATTCAAAAAGGTCGGTTCGGACGTGGACGCATTTGTAGGGCTGGCCACCGCCATCACCGAGGCTTCGTGGCGTGACGTGAAGGGCCTTTACGAGATTGGAGGCCCTGCGCTGGCCGACACGGCTCAGCCGCACCGCGCCGCTCTCATCGCACTGGCGCGCCGCCTCGTCGCCGCGGGGCAGACTGAAGTCGCGCCTGTACTCAAGGACGGCTCGATGGCTGTGATACGGGTGCCGATGGATTTACGGGATCACATGATGCAAATGGCGGACGCACTTGCCCGCCTCGCGCCTGCCACTGCTTCTGAGTTTCTCAAGACCGCCCCTTCTGTGCTTGAGCGTGTCACCTTCCCGCAGTTGCGGGAGTGGCACGCCGCCGGGGCTGAATTGGCGCGCGAAAACTCCGAAGCGGGCATCTCCTATTTCCGCCTGGAGTCTGCCCGATCGGGCGAGGTTCTTGACGCCCTTTCATCCAGCATTGAATTGACACGTGTAAAAGACATCCTGCGCATGTACTGCCGCGCTCTGGCTGGACGGGATGTGGAGGTGCAGGCGTCCCAGCAACTTGTGGATAAGAACATCGGCTGGGTAGAAGGGGACACTCCCACAACTGAAGGCACGACGATCTTCCTGCCCGGTGTCGTGAACAAGTTCACATCCAAACAAGAAAACTTCGGCTGGTTCAAGGTCATCTCAACGCATCAGGTGGGCCACATCGAGTTCGGCAGCTTTGACTTCGACTTCGATCGCCCTTCCACGCTCTTCAAGGACATCCGACCCAAACTCCCACGCGGGAAGTCAGGCGCGTCCGCGGGGGCCGTAGCCGAGAAGCAGAAGGGCGGAGAGAAGAACCAGGAAAATGCCGGTGGTGTTGAAACGGCGTTCCTTACGGACATGTCGCGCTTCTTCGACCTCTTCCCGGAACACAAGCTCGCGCTGGACATTTTTACGGTCCTGGAGGATTCGCGCCTGGATGCCCGCATCTTCCACGAGTACCGTGGGATCGCACCTGTCTATGCCAGCACTCAGCAGCGATCGCTGTCCGAACGCCCGCGCATCGAGGAGACGCCGGCACGGGAAGCCCTTCTGGAGTTCATGGTCCGCATCAGCCTGGGCCAAAAAAAAGACCTCATCGCACCGAAGGATCACGTCGAGACCGCCCGCACCCTCCGCCGCCTTATGCGCCGCGTGGCGGTGCCCGGCTCAACTGTCGAGGACGCCTCAGAGGCCACGATTCGCGCCTACGCACTCCTCTCGGAGGTCAAGAACGACGAACTGGACGAGGACGAGTTCGAGTCCGTGGACGAGGGCGAGCAGTCCGAGCAGCCTGAGGACGAGGGCAAGGAACAGTTCGACGAGGATCAGATCGTCCAGCAGTTCATGCAGGGCATGCAGCCGGGCGAACAGGAAGAGGACAAGGAAGGCGAACAGGAAGAGGGGGAAGGCGAGGGTTACGAATCTCCCCAGGAAGTTGACTACCGCGGTGAGTTCAAGCCGGAACTCGGCCAGCTCCTGTCGCAGATGCAGATGGGCGAAGGCGAAGGCGAGGGTGAGGGAGACGGCTCTCAGCAGATTACGCCCGAAATGCTCAAGGAAATGATGAAGAACGCTGCGGAGCTTGATCCCAAGCAGTCCGACCAGGCCAAGCAGCAGCAGATGCAGGAGATGTTGGACAACCTGATGAAAGAGCTCGCCCGTCGCGAGCCGCACAACCAGCAGTTCTCCCAGGGCCCCCTTGTCCATGTTGACGAGGATGGCGGCCCTCTCGACCCCACCGGACCGGACACCTTCGTTTATGACGAGTGGGACTTCCGAGCCAATGAGTACAAGCCACGCTGGTGCCTTGTCCACGAAAAGCCTATGGCTGACGGCGAGGTCACGTTCTACCGCGAGACGCTGTCGAACTACTCTTCGCTGGTGCGCCAGATCCGCAAACAGTTCGAGCTTGTCGTCCCGGAGCAGTACCGTAAGGTCAAGCGCCTTGAAGACGGCGAGGAGTTCGATCTTGACGCCGCCATCGAGGCAATGACTGACCTCCGCTCCGGCTCCACTCCCTCTGAAAAACTCTTCTGGCGGCGCAACAAGACGGAACGGTCTGTCGCCGTTGCCTTCCTGCTCGACATGTCCGCCTCCACCGCTGAGGCCATAGACGACGCCAAACGCGGCTCCGACGATTGGGGCGCGCCTGATGACCCCGTCGAGTACATGGTCTGGTTGCGCTCGCGGCGTGCCGAAGGTTTGCGCCGCGCCTACAAGCGCATCGTGGACGTGGAAAAAGAGGGCATCGTCCTGCTCGTAAACGCTCTCGAAACTCTGGGCGACACCTATGGGATTTTCGGTTTCTCCGGCTACGGGCGAGAGAACGTCGAGTTCTATGTCATCAAGGACATGAAGGAAAAGTTCTCACAGGACATAGCCCGGCGGATTGACCGCATCGCCCCGTTGCACGCCACCCGCATGGGTCCGGCCATCCGTCACGCTGCGGCCAAGTTGGCCGAGACGGACACGAAGGCGAAGTTCCTCTTTCTGATCTCAGACGGCAGGCCGCAGGACCGCGGCTACTCACGGGAGGGAGTCGAGAAGGAATACGCCGTCCATGACACCCGCATGGCCCTGGTGGAGACCAAGCAGCAGGGCATCACACCTTTCTGCCTCACGGTGGACAAGGCCGGCCACGACTATCTAAAGACCATGATGGAAGACTTCTCCTACGAGGTCCTTTCTGACATCACGCTGCTCCCGCAGCGGTTGCCCCAGCTCTACAAACGTCTGACGATGCAGCGATGACCCTCTTGCTCCGGGTCCCAGCGCGACTGGAAGCCACCTGAACGTCACTGGCTTGTAGAAGTGTCCCGATCTCCCCTCTCCCATGAGGACAGGGGTTGTGGTGTGGGCATCATCTGGCGCTCCACATTTTTGCCGTCCGGCGTTTTCGTTAAGCAAGAAGGCCCCGCTAATCCAGCGGGGCCTTCCTGTTTGTCTAACGACGAATCCGAAGTGCGGGCTGGTCGGATCATGCCATCACCCTTGCCCTCTCTTTTCCAGGGCGAGGGAATAGTTCCCCTTACGTCTTTTTCACTTCGACGCCAGCCTGCTTCTCGACGAACTTCACGATGGCCGAGTGATCATGCTTGCCGTCGCCCGAGAGCATGAGCGATGTCAGTATCTGTTGCAGGTTGGCAGTGGCTTGCAGGGGTACCTGCATTTCGCGGGCCGCCTGCATGGCGTTATTGATGTCCTTGTAGTGCAGTTCGATCCTGAACCCCGGCTGGAAGTTGCGGTTGAACATCATTGGCCCCTTGGCGTTCATCACGTTCGAACCCGCCAGGCCTCCCTTGATCGCCTCGAACACTGTCTCAGGGTTCACGCCCGCCTTCTGCGCCAGGGTCATCGCCTCGGCCACGGCCAGGATGTTAAGCCCCACGACGATCTGGTTTGCCAGTTTGACCACCTGCCCAGCGCCGTAGCCGCCGCACAGGACAGACGACTTGCCGAGCTTTTCGAAAACCGGCTTGGCGCGCTCGAAGTCACTGGCGTTGCCGCCTACCATTATTGCGAGCGTGGCGTTTATGGCACCCGGCTCGCCGCCGGACACGGGACCGTCAAGGAAGCCCACGCCCTTCGCCGCGCAAGCCTTGCCGAGCTTCTGCGACACGCTGGGTGCAATGGAGCTCATGTCAATGACAAGCTTGCCCTTTGCCGCGCCGTCCAGCACACCGTCCTTGCCCATGATCGCCTGTTCCGCCTGGGGGCCGTCCTGAACCATTGTGATGATGATTTCGGCTGCGCGGGCGACATCTGCAGGCGAGGCAGCGGCCTTGGCGCCGGCGTCCGTGACACGCTTCACGGCGTCCTGGAAGAGGTCATAACAGTGAACTTCGTATCCGGCCTTCATCAAGTTGATGGCCATGGGCCGGCCCATTATCCCGAGCCCTATGAACCCTATCTTCTCCGCCATGTCAGTCCCTCCCTGTCGGCTTCGTTTGTCAGGCAGCGCGGGCAGCCACGGCGGGTGGTTTACTCCGCCACGCGAACGGCTCCATCTGCGCCTTTATAGTAAGCAGGAATCTTACCTGCTTTGCCACCTGAGGGTGCGCGCCAGGGCGTTATTCAGCAGGCAAGTGTTCGCCACTGTTGAGGTCGGAGCCAATGGATGGACTAGAGGCGAGCGATACGGCTAAACCGCGGGATCAGGGCCAGTCAAAGTCAACAGGGAACACTGCGTCCATCGCTGCTGAGACAGCCCGCAGCGACCGTGCCATCGATGCTTCGATAGCCAAATCCACATGCGCTCCCATGGGTGGCGAGATGATGGCGTAGTTCGCAAAGATCGCCGCCTGCGCCAACCGATAGTCCCGTTCAAACCTGCCGTATGGGTAACTGGCGATGCCAGCCTGTTCAATCAACCCGTGATACCGCTCCATGAGACGCTCCTCATGCAAGGCAAGCTCTTCAGGACGCATGTGAAGGAAGAGCTTCGCGACGTCGCTCGTGCAGCCTGCGAAGGCCGCACCCTGCCAGTCAATGACAACCGGCAAGTGCGGTTCATGCCGCCACATAAGGTTGCCGGGGTGCAAGTCTGCGTGGACCAGCGTGCGGGGGCGCCGTTCGAGCTCCGCCAACACTGCCGGCAGGCGTGTCACGAGAGCGTCTCCAATGCGGTGCAGCCTGTCACCCACGTCCCGCCGCTTTGACACTCTCCTCCATCCCGGCGGATACAGTCCGGGCGGGTCGCCCCAGAGGTCAAGGTGTTTCGTCCCGCGCAGCCAGCCCGCCGCGGCCAATTCCGAAGACTCCCAAAAGGCGGCGTGAAGGAGAGCGAGATAGCTGACGACTTCCCCGGCGGAACCCGGAGGTACGAGTCCCCCGGAGGGGTCAGCCGCTCCGAGGTCTTCAATGACCATCGCTCCCATGCCGGACGATTCGTCATATGCCGCCGCGTAGAGCCACGCCAGTGACGATCCATGGGCGGTTCTCAAAAGCTTGTAAACGGCGATTTCGCGCTCGTAAACGCGACCTGCGGCATGGCGGCCGCGGTGGTCGGGGTCCTCGGCGGGGATTTTCACGATCACGGTCCGGGCCGGGACATCCGCACCCGAATGGAACGACAGGTGTGCGCGATACACCTGAGTGACCTTGGGGTTCGCGCCGGGCAGGCGGATAGCCCGCACGGCCTCAACGCGCGGCCAAAAATCAGGATCCAGCATGGCTCAATGCCATGCTGGAGTGATATCTCCAGGCTTGAAAGGGACAGTCGTCATGCGGGTGACGTGACCCCTCGGCATGGTCCTATCCCGGCGGGAGGGGGGACGCGATCCGCTGCCGTGGGTACCACGGGCCACATGCATGCCATCTGTGGGTGGTCATGGGCGAGCGGTGTCTAGTCGTCCTTCCAGAAGCGCTCTTCTTCGAAGTGAAAGCCTGAATTAGCGTAGCGCGCCTTCACATCCTCGATCATCTGTGGGTTGCCGCAGGCGTAGATGCACGTCTCTTCGGGTTTGAACCCCCACTGCGCCACGTACTTCTCCACAAGCGCATTGACGCGGCCAACCTCGCCCTTCCAGCCGACGTTCTTGGGGTCCTGAGGACGGCTGCAGGTTCCCACAAACTTGATGTTCGAGTGCTTCGCCGCGAGGGCGAGCAACTCATCGTCATACCCCAACTCGTCCATGTAGCTCGCGCCCTCAAGCACAGCGAACATCGGGTGGCCCGACGGCGACTCCAGCCAGTGGCGGATCATGCTCACGAAGGGGGCAACGCCAGTCACAGTCGCCACCATGACGTGGTTCTTGAACTCCGGCTTCAGGACGAAGATGCCCTTCGGCCGCGGGCGCATGGTCACGGTGTCTCCCACGCGAAGGTTGTGCAGCAGCGGAGTCAACTGGCCTACTGGCGGTGGCACCAATTCGACGAATAGCTCGAGCAATGGCTCACGCGGGGATGAGACTATCGAGTAGGGCCTCTCAATCCCGCCCGACCCTATGGTGCAGTACTGGCCGGGTTGAAAACTAAGCGGCTCCGCCGGCTTCAGCCAGAGCTTGAAGTGCTCGCGGGTGAAGTCAAAGCGCTTGATGATGGTCGCGGTTGTGAACCTGCCCTTGATCTGGGGCTGCGCCGTCGTCATCTTGCCTCCCGTTAGTCCTGTGTTCGCTCCACGACAAACCGCCGAATGGTACACGCGCCCGGCGGCTCGCTGTTCCCCATGTGGCGGCGAGGCTGACAGGTAAAAGGGCCGGGCCTGGCGGGTGGACACGTTCCAGTCTGTTCATGGCTGAACCACTCGCCATCTCACACCCCAGTGCTAATATCATCCGACGGGCTTCACGCCAGCCGTGTCTCAACTTGTCCCGAACATGCGCGGCTGCCACGGTGGGCCGACACGAATCAACAGGGTGAAACATGGCCGGACCAGGACCAGGAGTCGCATACAGCATCACCGTCAGGGCGGAGTACCCGGACACCCCAGGGATGCTTGCCAAGGTTACCGCTGCCATAGGCGTGGCAGGGGGTGATGTTTCTGCCGTGGACGTCGTGTCAAAGTCCAGCGGCGTAATGGTTCGCGACTTTACCGTAAACACCTCCGGTCTTGAACATGGCGACAAGATCATCACCGCCATCAAGAAGGTCGAAAAGGTCAAGGTCCGTACCGTTTCTGATCCGACGTTCCTGCTGCATCTGGGCGGCAAGATCGAGATGCGGAGCAAGGTACCGGTCAATAATCGTGATGACATGTCCAAGGCCTACACCCCTGGCGTGGGGCGCGTCTGCATGGCGATCCACGACACCCCGGAGGCGGTCTGGACGCTGACTACCAAGGGCCACACCGTCGCCGTTGTCACAGATGGCACCGCAGTCCTCGGTTTGGGTGACATTGGCCCAGAGGCGGCGCTGCCTGTCATGGAGGGCAAGGCGCTGCTCTTCAAGGAGTTCGGCGGAGTTGACGCCTGGCCCATCTGTCTGAACACCAAGAATGTTGACGAGATCGTGAACATCGTCAAGGCCATTGCCCCCGGCTTCGGCGGCATCAACCTGGAGGACATCGCCGCGCCCCGCTGCTTTGACATCGAGGAGCGCCTGCGCGCCGAACTTGACATACCCGTGTTCCATGATGACCAGCACGGCACCGCAGTAGTTGTTATCGCAGGGCTGATCAACGCGCTCAAGATCATTAAGAAAAAGCCGGGCGATCTGAGAGTTATCGTCGTCGGTGTCGGAGCGGCCGGAACGGCCTGCGTCATCATGCTCAAGAAGTTCGGAGTGAAGAACATCATCGGGTTCGATCGGCAGGGCGCGTTGTCCAGGAAGCGCGACTACTCGGACAACCGCTGGAAGAAGTGGTTCGCAGACAACACCAACCCATCCAACTTCTCCGGCACGCTGTCGGATGCCTTCAAGGGCGCGGACTTCATGCTCGGGCTTGCCGGCCCCGGCCTCGTCACCAGGGAGATGGTGGCCAAGATGAACAAAGATGCCATCGTCTTCGCTCTTTCCAATCCCAACCCGGAAATCTTCCCGGAGGACATCCCGGACAACGTACGCATAATGGCGACGGGCCGGACCGACTACCCCAACCAGATAAACAACTCGCTCTGCTTCCCCGGCCTGTTCCGGGGCGTGCTGGATGTGCGGGCCAGATTGATCAACGACGAGATGAAGATGGCCGCCGCCCACGCCATTGCTGAGATCATCCCGGACCGCCAGATCAGCGAGGACTTCATCGTTCCCAGCGTGTTCGACTCGGCGGTCGCCCGGAACGTCGCTCGGGAGGTCGCAAAAATGGCGCAAGAGACGGAAGTGGCGCGCCGCCCCCGCCGCCGCGGGGACCATGTCTACACCGCCTTCAGGACGAGATAGTGGGTTCCCCTCCCATTGGCGGGTGTCCATCGCAAGTGAGCCATGGCCAGGGTGAGGGGTCAACGCCATCATCCATGTAACGGAATTCTCCCGCGGCCAGTCCACACGGGGTCAGAATGACAGGGCGCGTCGCGAGTTGCGCTGTATTGCAAGGCGAGCCGTTTTTATCCACGTTAAGATTCACCAAAAGGCCTGAATTGTGGCGCCCCGCAACCCGGACATCATTGTTATCGGCGGCGGCATAGCTGGGTGCGCCGCCGCTTACTACCTCTCGAAAGAGGGGGCTTCTGTCGCGCTTTTCGAAAAAGACGCGGTCGCCAGCCACGCCTCCGGCTTCGCCTTTGGAGGCATCCTCACGCGGGGTGGTGTGGGTGAGGGCCACCCGCTGCACGGACTTTCTATCGCGGCTGATCGCCTGCACACCAGTCTTGAGAAGTCCCTGATTGATGAGTCCGGCGTGGACCCCGAGTACGTCAAGAGGGCTGCTGTATTTCTGGCGATGTCCGAAGCGGATGCGCAGTCGAGCCGTGCGGCGTATGAGCAGCACCTGCGGAGCCCGGCTATGGGTCAGGCTGACCTGCGCTGGCTGGGCCGCGGCGAACTGAGCCACGTCGAGGCCCGTATCGGCCCGAAGATCCTCGGCGGCCTCTATGACGGAGAGGCTCATGAAGTAGAGCCGTACAAGTTGACTCTGGGCTTGTGGCAGGCGGCAGAAAGGCGCGGCGCAAGGCTAGTCAACCGCGCTGTGACCGGCATCACTCGCACAGGTGGCAAGGTCACTGGCGTGCAGGCTGGCGCAGAGAAGTTCTCTGCGGGCGCGGTCGTGATCGCCAACGGACCGTGGGCATCCGAGGCCGGAGCGTGGCTTGGCGTCCCCATCCCCATCACCCCGCTAAAGGGCCAGATACTGCGGCTTCAGGCCCCGGAGCCACCCATGACCGTGTCGTTTTGGTGGGGCGGTGACTACGCAGCTTCAAAGCCCGACGGACTCCTCTGGGCTGGCACGACGGAGGAATACTCCGGGTTCGACGAGGGCACCACAGCGGCGGCGCGGGACAAGATCACCGGTTCGCTCATTGAGGCGCTGCCGTACCTACGCGACGCGAGGTTGGTTAAACAGACCGCCTGTCTGCGCCCGTTGTCTGCGGATCGGCTGCCGATCATCGGGTGTGTGCCAGGCATCGATGGGGCAGTCGTCGTTACGGGCGCCGGGCGCAACGGCATAGAACTTGGCCCCGCAATGGGCAGGGCAGCGGCCGACATTGCCCTGGGCCGCACTCCGGACTTTGACGTTTCCGCGCTGGGCCTCGACCGTTTTCAGCCGGACTCCCACCGCTGAGGAACCCCGAGCCCCGGAGCACTTGGGAGCCAATTCAGCAGCGGTGGAGGCGTCTCGCCCGCCTACCCGCCCCCTTTGGCAGGCTCAAGAAACCACCGCACGGTTCCGGTTTCCCGGGAAATGGCACCGGGGATTGGACTCCAGGTCAGGCTGGGATACCCGTAGCTTGCTCTGACAGGCTGCAAAAGCGGCCGTAGGCGAGGCCCATGCCCAGCCGTATCTCCGCATACCAGCTCAAGCTGCAATTTGACGACCCTGCGCCCATCGTGCCGGGCCTCGGCAACTTGCAGCAGATCGCAGACGCCATCGCTGCTGCGCACGCGCCAGCTATTAGGCTAAAGCCACTGAAAGTCTCGGGCCACATGCGCCGTACGCTGGGGTCGTTCTACCCGACGTTGTCGGAAATCAGGCTCAACGCCAGGCTTCTCCATCTTGGTAGCGACGATGAGATCAGACTGGTCCTGCTTCACGAGGTCGCCCACGCCATAGCGCACCACCGCTCTCCGAAGGCCCCTGCGCACGGGCTGCTGTTCAAGGATGTGTGCAGGGAGATCGGCGCAGAGCCGTCGAAGTATGTGGATGTGGCGCAGCGAAAGTGGGGCGAGCGCACACGCTATGCCGCCCGCTGCCGCGGGTGCGATCGCGAGGTCATGCGTCGCCGCCGGTTCGCCTCAGCCCGATGCGACTGCGGGGTTGTGATCGAGCCACGCCGCTGGCAGGTCGTCGCGTTGAAAGAGGGGGGCGAACGCGCTGTGATAGGGACGTCTGCGCCGCCGGTGCGGAGGCGGTCAAGGTGGAGATGGCCCGGCCGGTAGCGGCCTTGTGGTGGTTGTCGCGCCAGGGATGGTTGCATCCACTCTCCCTGACAGGGCAGAGATGCTGATCCGAATTAGGCCACTGGTATCCCCCATTCAGGGTTGCCCGGTCCGCCGGGCTGGTGCTATGCTCGGCTGAACGGGTTCCGGCGCGGCGGGACTGGCAAAATATGAAACGGCGGCCTTTAACGTCAGCCCAGAGAGGCTGGCAAGGAATTGCCGGGGCTCCCACAGAACCTTTTGGCGCGCCTTGGCGCGCATGAGGGTGTGGCGCAACGCAAACCCTTGCTGTCTCAGGCAAGGGTTTTTTGTTGGCCTCTACTCCCCGAAATCCGGGTTTCGATCCTCTCCACCAACTCTCTCCGGCAACAGGAGAGGCGGGGGCGCGGCCCGCATCCCGGCACTCTGCACCGCCGACTACCGGTCCCTTGCATGGAGCAGGATCTATCGAGCGCGTCCTCATGTCCTCAGACGATGTGCGCCGTGCGCTGGCCCGCATTGCCCACGAGGTCCTTGAGCGCAACGACGGCGCGAGGGACATCGTCCTCGCTGGCATCCAGACCCGCGGCGTCCACCTGGCGCGCCGCCTCGCCGCTAACATCGAACGTTTTGAGGGCCTGCGCCTTGAAGTTGGCGCCCTGGATCCGCGTCTATACAGGGACGACCCGGAGGCCGCCGCACTCCACCCGGTCAAGCCAACGGAACTTCCAGCCAGCATCGAGGGTCGACCCGTCGTACTCGTTGATGATGTGCTTTACACGGGTCGCACCATCCGGGCCGCAATGGAGGCGTTGCTCGATTTCGGCCGTGCCTCCCGTATTCAGCTTGCCGTCCTGGTTGACCGCGGCCACCGTGAACTGCCAATCCGCCCCGATTATGTGGGTAAGAACATCCCCACGGCGCGCGGCGAGCGTGTGCGCGTGCGCCTGGCAGAAGTTGACGGCGAAGACGCCGTGGTGCTCCTCAAGCCTGAATCGCAGGAGGCGCGCTGATGGACGATCTACGCATGGAGTCTCGGTCAGCCGGGCTGCAGCCAAGCCCAGTGCAGACGGCGCCCTCGGGACAGTCAGTTGAAGCCGGGCCAACCCCAATCCTGCGCTCTGGTCGTCGTGACCTGCTCGATCTGGACGACTTTTCGCCTGAAGAGATCACCGGCCTCCTCGACTCCGCAGAGGGCATGAGCGAGGTCTTGTCGCGTGATGTCCGCAAGACCCCGGCCCTGCGCGGCAAGACGATCATCACCCTGTTTTACGAGGCCAGCACCCGCACTCGCGTTTCATTCGAGCAGGCTGGAAAGATTCTCAGCGCAGACGTGATCAACGTCACCACAGAAGCATCGAGCGTCAAGAAGGGCGAGTCCCTACTCAACACGGTCCTCACGCTCCAGGCCATGCAGGTGGACGCCATTGTCATGCGCCACCCACACTCGGGCGCGCCTTACCTGGTGGCCCACCACGTTGACGCTGCGGTCATCAACGCCGGCGACGGCACGCACGCGCACCCCACCCAGGCACTGCTGGACATGTTCACCATCCGCCGACACATCGGAGCTATCGCGGGGAAGCGAGTCGCCATCGTCGGTGACATCCTTCACTCCAGGGTCGCCCGGTCAAACATGCACGGTCTCAGCAAAATGGGTGCACAGATCGTCGTCTGCGGCCCGCCCACGCTTCTGCCGATGGGCTTCGAGCCGGGCAGGATCGTGCCAGAGGGCCACCCGTTCGAGGGTGTGAACGTCGCTGCGTCAGCAGATGAGGCGTGCGAGGGTGCGGACGTGGTAATGGCGCTGCGCATCCAGAAAGAACGTCAAGACTCAGGGCGACTGCCAAGCATGCGCGAATACTCAACCGTCTGGGGCATCAATTCGAAACGACTCGCGCTGGCGAAGCCCGGTGCGCTCCTGATGCACCCCGGGCCGATGAATGAGGGCGTTGAGATCAGCTCGGATGTTGCGCATGGCGTGCAGTCGGTGATCAGAGAGCAGGTGCAGAACGGGGTCGCAATGCGGATGGCAGTGCTTTACGCCCTGTGTGCGGTGAAGAGGGAGGGTGGCGGTGGCTAATCATTCTTCGTCGCCCTTGATTGGTAGGCAACTGCCCTCGCAATTCGTCCCCCTCTCCCACGGGGAGAGGGCTGAGGTGGTGGGCACTTCCAACCTCCGGCAGGAGGCCTCAACATGAACACAATGTCCAACTTGGCAATCCTCGGCGGGAGGGTGATTGACCCCGCCCAGAACGTTGATCGCCCCGCTGCCGTCCTCATCAAGGACGGTAGGGTCGAAGAGATCACCGCCCGCCCGCTGTCCAAGGGACCGGAAGGGTACGAGGTCATCGATGCCGCTGGCCTGATCGTCGCCCCAGGGTTCATAGACCTGCATTGCCACCTGAGGGAGCCTGGCTCCGAGCACAAGGAGACCATAGCCACCGGGACAGCAGCAGCAGCCCGCGGTGGGTTCACGACGGTCTGCGCGATGGCGAACACGGATCCCTGCCCGGACAACGCTGCGGTCGTCGGCGACCTCCTGCGTCGGATTGAGCGCGACGCAGCAGTGCGGGTACTGCCAATCGGCGCGATCACGCTCGGCCGCCGGGGTGAGCATCTTGCGCCTATGGCCGAGCTTGCCGCGTCGGGCGTGGTGGCCTTTTCCGACGACGGCGACCCTGTCATGGATCCGGATGTCATGCGACACGCGCTGTCATATGCGACGGGCCTGCGGGGGGTCGTTCACGGTGCACAACGCCGCCTGCCCATCATCAACCATGCCGAAGACCGCGGCTTGTCGCGTGATGGACAGATGCACGATGGCGCAGTCGCCGCCCGGCTCGGTCTGGCAGGAATCCCAGGCGAAGCGGAGGTGGCAATGGTAGCCCGCGACATACACCTGGCCGAACTCACGGGCGGCAGGTTGCACATCCCGCACGTCTCGACGCGGCGCGCCGTCGAGCATGTCCGCGCCGCCAAGGCCCGGGGCCTGCACGTCACTGCCGAGGCCACTCCGCATCACCTCACTCTGACAGATGTCTGGGCCTATGGGTTGCATGGCGAAACTCCGCACGGACTGTCTCTAGCTGCATACGACACAAATACCAAAGTCAGCCCGCCACTGCGTTCACAGGATGATGTTGACGCTGTGACCGGGGCGCTGGCTGACGGCACGATAGACGCCATCGCCACGGACCACGCGCCCCACGCCATGACCGACAAGGTCTGTACCTACCATGAGGCGGCGAAGGGGATCAACTGCCTGGAGACAGCGTTCGCGCAGGTCATGTCTCTGGTCCTTGGTGGACGTATCGCCCTGCCTGCTCTCATCGAGCGCATGAGCGCCGCGCCCGCACGCGTCCTCGGCCTGGGACTTGGGTCGCTCAAAAGGGGCTGGCCCGCCGATCTTGTGTTTATCGACCACGATGCGGAGTGGACAGTGGACGCGGGTTTGTTCGCGTCGAAAGCCCGCAATACTCCTCTCGACGGTGTTGGCCTGCGCGGGCGCGTTATGGCGACAATCTGCGCAGGCAGGGTCGTGTTTGACGCGCGGGCGGGCCTCGCCCTCCCGCGCCCAGGTAACCCCCGAAGAGCAGGGGATTCCAGCGGAGGCCGAACATGACCGACCAGCGAGGGCCGATGTTCCTGGTACTTGAAGATGGATCCGTGTACCCCGGAGAGCGGCTGGGCGCCCTCGCCGAGGCCACCGGCGAGGCTGTCTTCAACACTTCGATGACCGGGTATCAGGAGATGCTCACCGACCCATCCTACGGCGGGCAGATACTCGTTCCCACATACCCGCTAATCGGCAACTACGGGGTGAACACACTCGACGTGGAGTCACACCGTATTCAAGTCAATGGGTTCGTAGTGCGTGAGGACTGCGACTCTCCCTCGCACCCTTTATCGGACGGTACGGTCCATGAATATCTGCTCAAGAACGGCATCCCCGGCGTCTCCGGTGTCGATACCCGCGCCATAACACGCAAGCTCAGATCCCGCGGTGTGATGATGGGCATCATCACACCGCGGGAAGACCCCGTCGCCGCGCTGGCTGCGCTACACAAGGCCCCTCGCTACGGCGAGGTCGACGTGGTACACGCCGTAAGCACGCGCGATGAGTACATGTGGGGGAACGGCGTGGCGCAACCCTCTCGCTTTGAGGGAGAGGGTAGGGGTGCGGGTAGAACTCAGGCGCACTTCGCAGGCCAATCCTCGGCCCACCCCCTGACCCCCTCCCTGGCAACGAAGGGGAATACGCCAAACCCGCGCATCGTCGTCACCGACTACGGCGTCAAGCTCAATATCCTCCGCTGTCTGACAAAGCGGGGCTGCGAAGTCGTCGTCGTGCCTGACACAGCCACCCCGGCCGAAATACTGAAGCACCGCCCGGACGGCGTCGTCATGTCCCCCGGACCCGGCGACCCTGTGTTACTGGATGGCGCTGTATTAACAGCCCGCGCGCTTATTGGGAAGATCCCATTACTCGGCATCTGCCTCGGCCACCAGGTCATTGCACGAGCCCTTGGTGCCGACACCTTCAAACTCAAGTTTGGCCACCGCGGCGGTAACCAACCGGTCAAGGACCTGACGACGGGACGGGTATACGTCACGGCGCAGAACCATGGTTACGCCGTTGACCCGAAGGGACTGCCCGCCGATGTTCAGGTGAGCCACGTCAATCTAAACGACGGCACCGTCGAGGGCCTGCAACACAAGACGCTGCCGGTCATGACGATCCAATACCACTCGGAAGCGTCACCGGGGCCGCACGATAGCGAATATCTGTTTGACCGCTTTATGGATTTGGTGGCGGCAAACATGAAGCCCATATCAAGGACGAAATGACAACTCATTCCCGCAACGGTTCCACTCCGAAAAGAGTCCTCGTCATTGGCTCCGGGCCGATTGTCATCGGGCAGGCGGCGGAGTTTGATTACGCCGGCACACAGGCCTGCAAGTCGCTGCGCGAGGAGGGCGTCGAGGTCATCCTCGTGAACTCCAACCCGGCAACGATCATGACCGACGAGGATGTCGCCGACCGTGTCTACATCGAGCCGTTGACCGTCGCCGTCATCGAACGCATCATCGAGCGCGAGCGCCCCGATGGTCTTTTGGCGACGCTCGGTGGACAGACTGGCCTCAACCTTGCCGTCGAGCTTTCTGACGCCGGTGTGCTTGCCAAGTACAACGTCCCCGTGCTTGGCACCGGCATTGAGTCCATCAAGATGGCCGAGGATCGCGACCTGTTCAAAAGCCTCCTCCTCAAGATTGGGGAGCCGGTTCCTGTCAGCGAGGCCGTGTCCACAGTCGGGGACGCGCTACGCGTAGCCGTGCAGATTGGCTACCCAGTCGTAGTGCGCCCTGCCTACACGCTTGGAGGCACAGGGGGCGGCGTCTGTGATGACGAGGCTCAACTACGTGAGACATCCGCTGCCGGCATCTCGGCGTCACTCGTCCACCAGGTGCTCATAGAAAAATCCCTCGTAGGGTGGAAGGAGATTGAATACGAGGTCATGCGGGACGGCGCTGGCAACTGCATCACCATCTGCAATATGGAAAACCTTGACCCGATGGGTGTCCACACCGGTGATTCCATAGTCGTCGCGCCCAGCCAGACGCTTACGGATAAGGACTACCAGCGGCTGCGGACTTCCGCGCTGAACATCATCCGTGCGCTGGACATCAAGGGCGGGTGCAACGTTCAGTTTGCCTACAGGCCGAGTGACATTGTGGGCAAGACGATCGGTCTGCCGTCGCAGGCAGGGGTTCAACCCTCATCCTCTCTAGAAGAGGGGACAGGTGATCCCATGTACTACGTCATAGAGGTGAACCCACGCGTCTCCCGCTCCTCCGCACTGGCCTCGAAGGCCACCGGCTACCCAATAGCTCGGGTGGCCGCCAAGATTGCACTTGGCAAGACTCTGGATGAGATACCCAACGCCGTCACGAAGAGGACCACCGCCGCCTTCGAACCTGCACTTGATTATTGTGTCGTCAAGATCCCTCGCTGGCCCTTCGACAAGTTCCCGACGGGCGACCACCGTCTGGGCACGCAAATGAAGGCGACGGGCGAAGTGATGGCGATAGACCGTTCGTTTGAAGCCGCCCTCCAGAAGGCCATACGCTCTCTGGAAAACAACCGCGGCTCGCTCTTATGGGAGGACCGTGCGTGGGCAGCGTCGCCGCTGTTCAAGGGCATTTCTGACGGCAGCGGTCACGACCCAGTGGAAGCCCATGAATTCCTGCGGGCCGACGACGACCGCCTGTGGAAGCTCACCGCAGTAATTCGCCGCGGCATGTCTGCAGAGGACGTATCGCGCATCACCGGCATAGACCCCTGGTTCGCACGCTCCCTCGCGCTAATCGTCGCCATGGAGAGACGACTGCTTTCGGAAGACATGTCGCCCGCGCTCATGCGTCAGGCCAAGCGCAATGGCTTCTCAGACGCGCAAATCGCCACGCTCTGTGACAGCCTGCCCGACCGCGTGCGCGAGCAGCGCAAGGAGTGGGGCATCAAGCCGGTATACAAGATGGTGGACACGTGCGCCGGGGAGTTTGAGGCCATCACGCCGTACTTCTACTCCACGTATGAGCAGGAGAACGAGGCGCCGCCCATCGGAGGCGGGTCGTCTCGTCAGCCGCGCGCCCTGGTCATTGGCAGCGGGCCAATTCGAATAGGGCAGGGCATAGAGTTCGACTATTCGTCCGTACATGCAGCTTGGGCGCTTCAGGCCGCGGGCTACAAAGCCATCATGGCGAACTCCAACCCAGAGACTGTGTCTACGGACTTTGACACTTCGGACCGCCTTTATTTCGAGCCACTGGACGAAGAGGGCATACGGGACATTCTGGAAAACGAGGCCGTGTCCGCAGGAGATTCTCTCCCATCAGGAGAGGGCGGGGATGGGGCTCTCGATTACCCGGGTTCCGTTGTCCAGTTCGGCGGACAGACCGCCATCAACCTTTCGCAAGCTCTCGGCCGTGCCAACCTGCCAATCCTCGGCTCCCCGGCGAACGTCATCGACGCCGCCTCCGACCGCGGCAGATTGGAAGACATCGCCGCCCGCGAGGGCGTCCCACAGCCGCCAGGCGGCGTGGCACGCACCCTGGACCAGGCCTTGCAGGTCGCCCCGACTATCGGCTACCCACTCATCGTTCGGCCAAGCTACGTCCTCGGCGGGCGTGGCATGGAGATCGTCCAAAGTGAAGGCGAACTCGCCCATTACTTCGACGAGGCCATGCGTGCCGCGCCCAACCAGACCGTCCTCCTCGACCGCTACCTGGAAGGCGTGGAGGTTGAAGTTGACGCCGTGTGCGATGGTCAGGACGTGCTCATCCCGGGAATCATGCAGCACATTGAACGGGCTGGCGTCCACAGTGGTGACTCCATGGCCGTGTATCCCGCGCCATCGCTGACCAAGCGCGAGGTGGACACCATCGTGGACTACACAGCCCGCATAGGGCGCGCCCTTGGGATTAAGGGTCTGATGAACTTGCAATTCGTAGTCTATGGCTCGGGGGCCTACAGGTCCGGGAGGCGGCAGGGGCTTCCATCCTCCGCCATGCAATCACCCCAGCACCCGCCATTGCCGGATACCCCTACGGGCGGGAAAGGAGGCAGCCAGCAAGGTACGCAGGTGTACCTGCTGGAAGTGAACCCACGCGGTTCGCGGACTGCGCCGTTCATCTCGAAGGTTACACGGGTCCCCATGGTCCGTATCGGCGTCAACGTCATGCTTGGCAAGAGCATCCGCGAGCAGGGTTACACGCCCGGTCTTGCGCCGCGGCGCAACCTCGTCGCCGTCAAGGCGCCCGTCTTTTCCATGTCCAAACTCAAGGGCGTGGACACTTATCTCGGCCCAGAGATGAAGTCCACCGGTGAGGTCATGGGCATAGACCGCACATACGAAGGCGCATTCGCCAAGGCACTGATCGCCTCCGGCCTGCACGTGCCTGAAAGGTCGAGTGTCCTGCTTTCGATCTCCGAGCGTGATAAACCGGATGCCGCCGGTCTCGTGCGGGGCCTGGCAGCCACCGGTCACCGCCTGTACGCCACGTCTGGCACGGCGGCGATGATCAAGGGCATGGGCATCGAGGTCACGCTGGTAGAAAAACGCCTCTCCGGCGCGAAGGGCGAAACGGTCGTGGACGTGATCGAAAACGGTACAGTCCGGGCCGTAGTCAACACCGTCACCGGTGACCGCAGGACAATGCAGGACGGGTTCCACATCCGCCGTGCCGCTGCCGAACGGCGCATCCCGTGCTTCACCTCGCTCGACACCGCCCGTGCCGCCGTAGAGTCTCTCGAGGCTGGCGACTCAGCCTATTCCGTCATGACCATGAAGGAATACCTCGAGGGGTAGGAGCTGCCATCTCCGCCTGAACCCGGTCAACAAAGCAAGTGTGTTGCACGGTGTTTCGGCAAACACCGGGAGAGTCCGGGAATGGGATCGAAGCGCACATTAAAGACTTAACGGAGGGGCTGACCGATGCCTGAAACCCCCATGCACTACCAGACCATTGCCGAGATCGCGCCGATGCTCAAGGCGAAGAAACTCTCGCCCGTCGAGCTGACTCAATCCCAGTTCAAACGCGTGCGGGATCTCGATGGCAAATTGAAAGCCTTCGCCATCCTCATGGAAGAGTCTGCGATGGCCGATGCGAAGTCTGCTGAGAAGGAGATCGTCGCCGGAAGGTACCGCGGCCCGCTCCACGGCGTGCCGGTCGGTGTCAAGGATCTTTGCTACACAAAGGGAGTCCGGACGATGGGCGGGACCGCTGCCCTCAAGGACTTCATACCGCAATCTGACGCAACCGTCGTCACCAGGTTGCGGGAGGCCGGCGCTGTCATCATAGGCAAGCTGCTCCTCACCGAGGGCGCCATGGCGTCCTACAACCCTGCGCTGCCGTGCCCGTTCAACCCGTGGGATCCGAAATTCTCAGCTGGCGGTTCATCAAGCGGTTCCGGCGTGGCCACGGCTTCCGGCATGTGCTTCGCCTCTCTTGGTACAGACACAGGGGGATCGATCAGGTTTCCTTCCGCCTGCAATGGCATCGTAGGGATAAAACCAACCTGGGGCCGTGTCAGCAGGCGCGGGATCCTGGATCTGGCGCAGTCCCTTGATCACGTTGGGCCCATGACTCGGAGCGTCGCCGATGCCGCTGCTGTGCTACAGGCCATCGCAGGTGACGACCCGCAGGACCCGACCACGTTGACCGGGCCAGTGCCAGACTTTTCGCCGGCAGCAGGGCAGGGTGTCAGGGGCCTGAAGATTGGCTTTGACGAACAATATGTCAGTGACGATGTCCACCCTGAAACGGCGCGGGCCGTATCCGGTGCCGTCAGCGCCATGGAGGCTCTGGGCGCTCAGGTCGTCAAGGTACAGGTGCCTGACATGCGGCCATATCTTGGAGCATGGCAGACCATCTGCACCTCAGAGGCCTTCACCGCACACTCCGCCCACTACCCGGTGGACTCGGTTGCATACGGCCCGTGGTTCAGATCATGGCTCGAACACGGTTCCAAAGTCACGGGCGCGCAGTACGCTGCTGCGACGCATGCCCGCCTCCAACTCAATGGCTTGATGCGCCGGGTGTTTGACGGTATCGACGTGCTGGCCTGCCCCTCAATGGGGTCGATTGAACAGCGAAAGACGGACGAGCAGCTTTACAAGGCGACGTGCGACGACTGGGTTCCGTTCCGCGGCCGGTTCACCATCCCGTACAACTTCAGCGGTCAGCCGACAATCTCTTTACCTGCCGGGTTCGGCACAGGCGGCGCGCCGCTGTCACTGCAGCTCATCGCAAAGCACGGGCAGGAGGCGACGCTCGTGCGAGCGGGCCACAGCTTCGAACAAGCGACGCAGCACCACACTCGGCACCCCGGCCTGTAACTCACACTATTCTCGCTTCCCGCAAAGCGAAAAAGAGAAAGATGTTCCTCGCCGCGAAGGGTCGGAGTGACGTGCTCCGGAGGAGACGCACCGCTGGCCTAGGCCTTGCGCAGGTGCTGCCTCGCCTCCGGGTTAACGACGCGGTTGGGCCAGTCGCCACGGAGTACCGCCGCTGCCTGGTGCGATGCCACCTTCATGGCCCAGTCAAGCGACAGCGTAGACTCTCCTGCTGCGTGCGGCGTTGCGATCACATTCGTCAAGGACAAAAGCGGGTTCTTCGGGTCCGTCGGTTCCTCCTCGAACACATCCAGCCCCGCTCCTGCGATCCAGCCTTCCTTGAGGGCGCGGTATAGCGCTTTCTCATCGTGGACGCCGCCGCGGCAGCAGTTAACGAAAAAGGCGGATTTCTTCATGGCCCGGAACTGTTTTTCGCTCATCATGTGGTGCGTGTTCTTGTTGTGCGGCACCTGAATAGAGACATAGTCGGAATCGCCGAGCAGGGCTTCAAGCGAAAATACGCGCTCCACCTGGTACTCGCGGAACACCCAGTCCTCGGCTAGTGGGTCGTACGCCTTTACGATGAGGCCGAACGGCTGGAGGCGCTTCGCAAGTGACCGCCCGATCGCTCCCAGACCGATTAGCCCGGCCACCTCTCCATCGAGTGGGCCTATCGGCCGGCCCGCGGGCCTGTCCCACACGCCCGAGCGCATCGCGCGGTCGTACAGGACGATCTTGCGGTTCAGGCCCAGGATCATGGCAGCGGCGTGGTTCGCCACTTCCCAGTTGCAGATGTAGGCCGTGTTTGTGACCATAATCCCGGCCTTGGCCGCCGCCTCAACGTCAATGCGGTCGAAACCGTGCCCGAATGAGCAGATGGCCTTTGCCTTGTCCATCGCGGCGATCAGCTGTGCGTCTACTGCGCCGGCCATCGCCATCACGACATCTGCGCCCTTCACGGCCTCGATGGCCTCGCCTGGGCTGGACACGGCGACCTTGTCTATTTGTACGTCCAGCCCTTCAAAGGCCGACATGTCGAGTTCGTAGTTGAAGATTCCCTTTGGTGGCACGAGCCACGCGACGCGTCGTTTTGGCATTTCTGTAACCTTTCAATGTGCGGGCATGGACGAATGTTGGGCGTGTGTGCGGAAGTCTGTGTGAGCAACCGTAACCGATGTCATTCTGAGCGCAGCGAAGAATCCCATCCGACGGGTTCCTCAGCCTGATCGAGTCCCCAGTCCTGCGCGATGTCTCTGAAATTCGGGTTGGTCTCCTTGATGAGAGCTATTTTCTTCGAGCGAAGCCACCCTTTGATCCGCTTCTCGCTTGTAATCGCCGCATTTACATCGGTCGTAGTGTCATACCACACCAGCCTGTGGACATCGTACCGCCCGGTGAACTTGCTGTGCCCGTCCCGGAGCGGTGCTGCACGAGCCCGAATTCCAGGTTGTTCGTAACGCCTGTGTACAACGTCCCCTTGCGGTTCATCAGCATGTAAACGAAGAATGCGCGCTGTTCGTGCATGCCCAGACGGTACACGGTTGGCCTGCCAAAACTTCACCCGATGCTATTTTGAGTGAAGTGCGGCTCACGGAACGAAGAATCCCGTTGCGTGAGCCGCGAACTGACGCTCGGGCAGAACGCCGCACTCAGCGGGGTTCTTCGCTTCGCTCAGAATGACAACGGCGCGGCTCAAATCGCACCGTGCGCCTCTACCCCCGGCTGAACTCCGAGACCACCTTCCAGTCTTCAGGCCGCATGCTGTTGTACGTGTAGTAACAGTAGCGTGTTGCTCCCTGCGACTGCATCTCCGCCAGTACGCCTCGCAACTCGCTAGACGTCATCCACCCCAGGTTGAAGTGTTCCAGGCCCACAAACGGCACAAACCTGTCAACGCCTCCCACGGCCGAGATCATCTTGCGCGTCTGGTCTCGCACTGTCGTCTCGTACCAGGACTTCGTCGCCTCCTTGCCGTAGGCCGAAGGCGGGTAATCGGACGGCATCGCATAGTCGAAAGCCGCCGAGAACCAGCGGCAGGCCTGTTCCTCGGATAACCCGTTGTTCCAGTCAACAATCGTCGAAACCCAGTGCGCAGCCGTGTCACGGATGCCGGCGACAGCCGTCCACCAGTACTCCTTAGGCAGTTGGAAGTCAGTGAACGTCCGCTCCCGCCGGAGGTTGTGGCCGTTCATGATCGTCATGGCGGGCACCCGCGACGACGTGCCAACCTTGATGCCGGGCACCCGTTTCCTGATCTCCCCGATTGTCGAGCGCAGTGACCATTCGACCACCGCCTGCTTGTACTTCAGCCAGTCCGCCACCGCCGGGTCCTCGGTCCACCACATGTACGCCGACCCGCCTCTCGACTGGTTTGTCACGAAGTCGTCCACGTATGCAGGCGTCAGCGACTTCAGCCGCTGCACGAACCTGTCCCGGCCCTCGATCACGCGCTCCGTCGTCAGTCCCACAGACTTGGCGAAACTGCGCTGGTGCGGGTCGTCGAACTGCTCGACTGCGATATCGTCCCGCGATCCCGGCTTGATGTCCCACTTGAAGTCAGGCCCGTCCAGCACGACAGCCTCGAAGTACGGGAAGTTCGCCGCCATGTCCTGGATGCGCGCTCCCGTATAGACCGCAGTTTCAGGGTCGCACACGCTCACTGCCGGGGGGGTGGGCCGGCCCGTGCCTGTGCCACCAATACGGTGATAGCCCTTGTCGTCCATGACCCACAGCTTGAAGCCGCGCGACTTCGCCTTTTCGAGAGCGCTGTGCAGCCTCTTCGCCTGGTCCTGCACAGAGTCAGGCATCTCAGGAGGGGACCACACCTTGAAGTCCTGATAAAGCGACGCATTGGGCTTGAACGCGCCCACAGGCATGCCCTTCGCGTCCCTGCCGCCCGCGGCCTTGATCGTCCTCGGGTTCACGTCCTCTCCCCTGAGCATGGCCGGCGCGGAAGCCCCGCCGGACTTGTCATAGACCGCGAGCCACTGAACTGCGACCTCGTTGATCCCCGCCTCTTTGAGTTCGTCCCAGAAACCGGGATCATCAAATACGGCGAGAGGCGGCCGGACGAGCATCACCGGCTTCAACGGTTGTCTTGCTGCCATGTAAGTGAACCTCCGAACGCATCCTTCAGGGATTGCGCCCGGCGTAAGTTACGCCCGCATCCGCTCGCAAGCAACAGCGCTCTTGTCATCCTGAGCGTAGCGAAGGACGTGTTCCCGCTCGCCCTGAGCCCTGAGGCTCTCGAAGGGTCGATGGTCCCCGCTTCTTGCGACCCGCTGGTCGTTGTCATTCTGATGCGAAGCCGAAGAATCCCGTTTTCGCCTGCCTCGCTGCGCTGTAGACTTCCGCCGCGATACTCCCTCTTCCTCGGGTGCCCTTTGGGCGAGGGCGAGGGTGACGGAGAAGCCTCGCCCCGAAACTACACCCCTCGTACTCCCTAGCCTTCCTTCAAATTCCTTTTCCAGGCGGAGCAGCACTCATGCAATTCATTGACACGCACCACCACCTCTGGGACCTGGAAAACAACTCCTACCCGTGGCTCAAGAGAGACGTCGGACATTTCGCCGGTGACTACTCGAAAATCCGCCGCTCCTACCTCATCTCCCACTTCCTGGCCGACGCCGCCACGCTCCCGAAAGACTGGATCCTCGTGAAGTCCGTCCACGTGCAGGCCGAATGGGATCACGAGAACGACCCCGTCGGCGAGACTGCGTGGCTCCAGAAGACCGCCGACTCACCTGGCTCGAAGGGCAAGCCGAGCGGTATCGTCGCCTTCGCTGACCTCGCTGAACCCCTTGTTGAAGACACTCTGGAGCGGCACGCAAAGCACAAGAACTGGCGCGGTATCCGCCACATGCTCAACCACTCGCAGGACAACCCGCGACTGAACTTCACGCCTCGGTCAGACCTGATGATGGACAAGCAGTGGCGCGCCGGATACCGACTTCTGGCGAAGTTCAACGGTTCCTTTGATTTGCAAATCTGGCCGTGGCAGCTTGAAATGGCGGCGAGGCTCACCGGCGACATCCCGGAGGTCCGCGTCGTACTCAACCACACCGGCCTGCCCTATGCGAGCGACGCCGCGGCGATGCGCCAGTGGCGCGATGGCATGAAGGCTCTGGCGGCCCGCACGCACGTCTCGGCCAAGATCTCGGCCCTCGGCATGGCACACCGCGGCTGGACGATAGATTCGATCAGGCCACTCGTAGAGGAAACCATAGACATCTTTGGCGCAGACCGGTGCATGTTCGCGTCCAACTTCCCTGTGGACTCGATCACGTCCAGCTACGCGCAAATCTGGCACGCCTACGACGAGATCACATCCCGCCTGCCTGCCCCAGACCGTCAGAAGCTCTTCCACGACAACGCCGTGAAGTATTACAGGCTATGAACGTCTATCTGCTCGCTGAAAGGGAATTGGGGCTTATCGACAGGCTCAGGGTGGGCACGGTTGCCCCTATCACGTCACGCTCGCAAGGCTGCGTCACGTCCCGGCCCGCAGGCGTTCCCAGCACCCTCTCGGGTTCATGATAGATATTGGGGATACATTCGCCACGGCAAGCAGATCCTGATCCCCAGTTACCAGCATGTCTGCCCCTGATTCAATGGCAGAGGCCAGCACCCAGCGGTCATCGGGATCACGCACGGGGATAGCCGAGGGTTCCGCTGGCCGAGGCGCAATGATCCCGGCGCGCAGCGCGGACACAACCGCCTCCACCACATCGGCCGGCGCGTGAAACTGGTTTGTGAGGACACGTCGCAACTCTTCGAGGTTGACCTCTCCCGTTACGAGGTCATGCTCAGCCAGGATGTGACGTACCAGATCGGCGCTGATCCCGCGTGCGGTATATGCACTGATCAGGACGTTGGTGTCCAGGAAAATCTTCACGAGACAACGGTGAACACATCTTCGTCCGTGAGTATCCCCTGTGCTTCTGCAAGAGGAAGCAACGACCGACGCGAACGTTCAAAGCGAAGCAGAGAGACTTGCCGGCGGAGGGCGTCGCGAACCACGTCACTGCGGCTGCGTCCAAGCTGCTGGCACAGTTGATCCAGTTCACGTTGGAGTTCGGCGTCCAGACGGATCGTAACTGTGGGCGTTCTCATGTAAGACATTGTAACACCAAGCCTTGAGCCACCGTCCGGGCTTCCTCATTCTGCCCTGCCCACTCTGGCGCACAGTCGCCCCCTATCGCGTCACGCTCGCAAGGCTGGGTAGGGCAGTGAACTGCTCCTCGTACAGCCGCCGGTACAGGCCCGACCGCGCCAGCAGTTCTTCATGCCGCCCGCGCTCCACGATGCGCCCTCCCGCCATGACGATGATCTGATCGGCCGCGATGATCGTCGAGAGCCGGTGCGCGATGGCGATGGTCGTGCGCCCGGCCATGAGCCTCTGCAATGCCTGCTGGATAAGCCGCTCCGAGAGCGTATCCAGCGACGACGTGGCCTCGTCCAGAAGCAGGATTCGAGGGTCGGCAAGGAGGACCCGGGCAATCGCCACGCGCTGACGCTCGCCTCCTGACAACCTGTAGCCGCGCTCACCGACGACGGTGTCGTAACCCTTCGGCAGGCCGTCGATCATGCCGTGTATCTGCGCCGCCTGTGCCGCGGCGATCATCTCCGGCTCTGAGGCCGACGGCCGGCCATAAAGCAGGTTTTCTCGGATAGAGGCGTGGAACAGGAACGTGTCCTGTGTCACGACTCCGGTGAGCCGGTTCAGGTCTTCAAGAGCCATCTGCCGCACGTCCACGCCGTCCACATTCACAGCGCCTGCGCCAGTGTCGTATAGGCGCGATATCAGGTAGCCGATGGTCGTCTTGCCAGACCCGCTGGGTCCGACGAGCGCGGTGAGCTTTCCGGCGGGGGCAGTGAAGTCAACGTCTTGAAGTGCGAACTCACCAGGGTGGCGCACGGAGTCAGGCTGGCCGTTTGGCCCGGTTACGGAGCCACTTGACGGGCCAGTTATAGAGGGCTGGCCGGGGGAGGACACATAGCTGAACGACACGTGATCGAACTGCACTTCGCCGCGCGCCGTTGACTTGTTTACCCGCACCGGGTTCGGCGGGTCCTCAATGGCAGGTTTCAGGTCCATGTACTCGAAAATGCGGTCGAATAGCGCCAGCGCGCTCGATATATCCACACCGCGGTTCAGCAGGCCGGCAAGAGGGAACAGTACGCGCACCTGGATCGTAGTGAACGCCACAATTTCACCGATGCTCACGTCCGCGAGCCCGTCGGTGATCATCCATCCGGCGATCCCCCAGACGATGGCCGGCGCCATGCCGAAGAACGTCTGCACCACTATGAAAAACGCCCGGCCCGTCATCTGCTGTCGCACAGAAAGCGCGGTCAGGCGGGTGTTGTCCTGCTCGAACCGTTCGATCTGTTCACGTTCACGCCCGAACGTCTTCGCCAGCAGCACGCCAGAGACGGACAGGGTCTCGCCTGTCCTTGAAGTCAGGTCGCCCAGCGTCCGCTGCGCTTCCCCGGTCAGCTTTCGCCTGCGCTGACCCACGCGCACCGTGAAGAAGGCGAAAACAGGCACCATACAGAGCGCGACGAGCGATAGCTGCCACGAGATGATGAGCATGGCGATGACCGACGAGATCACAGTCGCCAGATTAGAAATTACGTTGGCGATGGTGTCGGACAGCACCTCCTCGGTGTTCATCACATCGTTGGAGATGCGGGACTGCAAGTCGCCTGTGCGAGTGGAAGTGAAGAAGGACAGCGGCTGTTTTTGCAGGTGCGCGTAAAGCCTGGAACGCAGGTTTTGCATGACGCGCAGGCCCATGCGGATGCTCAACCACGCCTGCGATAAGTTCAGCAGCCCGCCAAGCACCGTAAGCGCAGCCATCGCACCCACCAGGGCGAACAGCAGCCCGCGGTCCTGACCCGGCAGGGCCTCGTCAATTAGTCGGGCGGTCAGCAGGGGAGGGGCGACACCTATGGCCGCGGCCACGATGACCGTGGTTATGACTACGCCGAGTTGCGGCCTGTATGGGCGATAAAGTTCCAGGACGCGCCGGACCGTCCCTTTGCGGAGCGGCCGTTTGACTCGTTCACCGCTGGAGTCTCCCCTGGAGCGAGGCGCTCCGGGTGGCGGGCCGAAGCCTGCCCTTCCTGCTCCCATCCCATGCATCATGGTCGCAATGATGCTCCCAAATCGTCAGACACGGAACACCGCCCTCGCGTGCTGGCCTCCCCCGGCGAGGGAGAGCACAAGCGCATGTGAACGACGCCTCGGTATCCTGGGCGCGATACCCTGGTCTGTTCCGCCGAGAGCGCGAATGTCATTGAAAAACAGTCCGGCCCCTCGTTTTCGAGGGGCCGGTGACATTTCATGGTAGCCCGTGCGGGATTCGAACCCGCGATCTCTGCCTTGAGAGGGCAGCGTCCTTGGCCACTAGACGAACGGGCCTCGTTGGCTGGCGATCCAGGATTCGAACCTGGGTACCCAGATTCAGAGTCTGGTGTCCTACCGCTGGACGAATCGCCATTTGGGCCGGCCATTAAGACCGCTCATCACGTTCCCCCGTCTGAAACCGGGTTACGAGCGGTTGCCCATTCACA
>SHXW01000026.1 GCA_009693115.1 Dehalococcoidia bacterium
CGTCATAGGAGCCGCAGGAGCCTTCAGCCTCCGTCATCCCGATTCCGGCTTGCTGTGAACGGGATCTGGGGCGGGGATATATGCCAAAGCCGTGCGCAACAGCCCGGATTCCTCCCTGCGCTGCGCACCGGTTCGGAATGACGGCAACAGCCTGACGCCGGGCCATGGAGCGGGACGAGCGCCTCCGGCGTGGAAGAGGGTTGGGGGAGGCGAGTCCTCACAGGTTTCCCATTCTGTGGGCGACTCAGACATACTCTGAAGTGCCACATGTAACATTTGCGCCGCTACTGCCGCTTCGGTTGACGCAGCCCGGGTAACCCATGGCCGTTTCACCAGAAAACCCCGCCGCTCAGGAGAAAACCCTCTCGGAGGGCGCGTCCGAGCAAAACATCGAGCGTTTTGACGCTGGCGAGGTGGTGATCGAGACGCGTGCGGTTTCCGTCACATATGGTCACAAAGCGCCGAAGGCGGCGATCGAGAAGGTCACCTTCCAGATCCCGCGCAACAAGGTCGTCGCTCTGATCGGCCCGTCCGGCTGCGGCAAGAGCACGCTCATCCGGTGTTTCAACCGCATGAACGAATTGATCCCCGGCGCGAAGGTGCATGGCGACGTCCTCTTCAACGGAGAGAATATCTACCTGCCCAGGGTGGACCCGACCGAGATCCGTTTCCGGATCGGGATGGTGTTTCAGCGCGCCAACCCGTTTCCCAAGAGTATTTTTGAGAACGTAGCATTCGGCCTCCGCATTAACGGCCTGAAGGGAGACCTGGACGAGGTTGTCGAAAAATCGCTCCGCCGCGCCGCTCTCTGGGACGAGGTGAAGGACAGGCTGAAGGACTCTGGCCTCAGCCTATCCGGCGGGCAGCAGCAGAGGTTGTGTCTGGCGAGGGCCCTGGCGGTTGAACCGGAGGTGGTGTTGATGGATGAGCCGGCTTCAGCCCTTGACCCAATTTCAACGGCACGTATCGAGGATCTGATCACTGAACTCAGCGCCCAGGTGACCATCCTGATCGTCACGCACAACATGCAGCAGGCGGCCCGCATCGCAGACTACGCGGCGGTCCTGATGGCGGGCGAGGAGCGCGTGGGCCGTCTTATTGAATACGGTACGAACGCCCAGGTCTTTGGCAACCCGAAGGACCACCGCACCGAGGCCTATGTGACGGGACGCATCGGATAGTCGCCGCAGGACGGGCATCCCCAATGCCTGCGCCACGGAAACAAGAGGAGATGGAACAGGTGACGCACGCCCGGCAGTCATTTGACCGTGACCTGGGGCACCTCGAGGCGGAGGTGATCCTCATGAGCGGCCTGGTGGAAAACTCGATATTCAACGCGCTCGATGCCCTGAAAGGCCGCGATCTGGAACTTTCGCGCCGGGTCGTCGAGGAGGACGAGCGCGTGAACAAGAAGCGTTACGAGGTGGAGATCGCCTGCGTGGAGATGCTCAGGCGCGAGGCGCCGGTGGCGAGCGACCTGCGGCGCATTGTCTCCATCCTCCTGATTTCGAGCGAGCTGGAGCGCATGGGCGACTACGCCAAGGGCATCGCACGCTTGAGCCTGCGGATGGGGGCGGATGCGCCGCTCAAGGAACTGGTGGACATACCGCGCATGGCCGAGCTTTCTGTCACGATGCTGAAGCGGAGCCTGGAGGCGTTTCTGGAGCGCGACCCCGCCGCGGTGGAGAGGATGGCAGCGAGCCTGGCCGGTGATGACGATGCCGTTGATGAGCTTTACAGCCGCGTGCAGCACGATCTGTTCGGGCTCATGAAGAAGAGCCCGGACAACGTCGAGCGGGCGACGTACCTGCTCTGGGCGGCGCACAACGTGGAGCGTATAGCGGACCGCGCCACCAATATTGCGGAGCGGGCAGTGTTCCAGGTGTCAGGGCGGGTGGTCAGCATCTCGGGCGGCGTGACGAAGGTGCAGTCCGGGTAGCAGGCGCCAGCGGGTTTATCCCGGTAGCGATGGGGGTTGTCCCTTCACCCTTTCACCGAGCCTTGCCGTGCGTACGCCCCGTTGGGCAGGGGGCGGCGACCCGCGCCAGCGTTCCCGGCGTACATCGGCAGGGAGCCGGATCTTGTGGCCGTGTCTAGCCTAGGCCCGCGGCCTCGTTTATCCCGCGCTGATAGGCGGACACACTGCCGGACAGCACGTCTGACAGTTTCACGGGCTTGCCGGACTCGCCGGATTCAAGCACGGCGTAAAGCAGGCCAAGTGCCTTCATGCCGTCCTCGGGGCCAACCTCGGGCTCCCGCTGGTTTTCGATGGCCTCCACGAAGTCCTGGTATTCGATGGCGATGACCTTGCGGTCTATCTCCTCGAAGGGCATTTCGTACGAAGCCATCCTGCGGTGGCCTCCCCAGAGCGCAGCGGTCTTGTCATCAAGACGCCAGTCCGGGACGAGCTTGAGCAGCGCGTCTCCCTTGATAGTTGAGCCGTCCTGGCGGCGTATTTCCGGCCCCTTGCCGGAACGGCTGGGCGAGCGCACAAGCGTCCCTTCGCTTCCGTGGACCGTCTCTGCGCCAAGGCGGTATCCGGGCGACGCGTCGGTCATGGTGAGCTGGCCGATCGCGCCTGACTCGAACCTGATGACCGCGAACGCGGAGTCAATGGCGTCCTGCTCCATGCCGCCCTGTGTCCGCTGCTCGGCCTGCTCGCGGTGGGCATAGAACTTGGCCAGGTTGGCATTCATCTGCGTCATGGACTTGAACTCTCTTGAGGGGCGCAGCACGGCGGTCTGAGCGTGCACGGTATCAACGCCGCCCATGAGATAGAGCAGCAGGTCAGCGTTGTGCACCCCGGCGTCCATGACTATGCCGCCCGCGGCGTTTTTGCTCGCCCGCCATGCCGTACCGTGCATGATGCCGTCCGACCCTGAGACGGCGATGTCCAGCGCGAGGTATGGCCTGCCTATGGCACCGGCCTCGATGAGCGCCTTGCCCAGGCGGTTCATTGGGTCTCGCCGGAAGTTCTCAGCGACTGAGAGGATCCTGTCCGCCTTCTTCGCTGCGTCCGCCATCATCTGGGACGCCCTGATGGTCAGGCCCATGGGCTTTTCGGTCATCACGTGTTTGCCCGCTTCAAGGGCCTGGATGGCGAAGGAGTGGTGCATGCGGGTGTCGGTGACGACCTCTACGGCGTCGAGGCCGCGTTCCTGTTCCAGCATCCGTTGGAAGTCCGTGTACGCCTTCGGGCGTCGGCCTGTTGCCTTTTCGACTTCGTCGGCAATGCGTTCCGCAGCGGCCTCGTGGAGGTCGCACACTGCGGCGAGGTTCAGGGACTCGAAGGTGCGGCGGGCCTCGATGTAACCCATCGCGTGGCGGAGTCCCATGCCCCCGCAACCCACCATGGCGAAGTTAACGGTCATTGCGCTGCTCCGTGGGATTGCAGGCCACTGCACGCTCTGAGCCTGTCGAAGGGCCCCGTTTCCCTTCTGGGCGCGAGAAGCTGGCGAGAGGGTCGGAAATCACGGCCGAGGTCTTTCATTGCGTTCGTGATGTTTGGGGAGGCGGGCGGGTGTCCGCTCTACACTTGCAGGAAGGTTGGGTTGAGAGGTCGTATTCCCGCTACATGGGAGGGATAGGGTCAGGGTGTGGATCGCGAATGCCCTTTCCCGCGGGGCAGGGGGCCTACGGTACGAATCTCTTGATGACGACGCAGGCGTTCTGCCCGCCGAACCCGAAGCTGTTTGACAGCACCACCTTCACGTCCGCCTTGCGCGCCACGTTGGGTACATAGTCGAGGTCGCAGGCGGGGTCGGGTGTCTCATAGTTCGCAGTCGGGTGGATGATTCCGTCCTGGATGGTCTTGATGCAGGCGACGGCCTCGAGTGCGCCGGACGCGCCAAGAGCGTGGCCGATCATGGACTTGGTTGAGGATATGGGTATGCCGCGCGCCCGCTCGCCGAAGACCTTTTTTATGGCGAGAGTCTCCGTGGCGTCATTGATGGGTGTGGATGTGCCGTGGGCGTTGATGTAGTCGATGTCCTCGATCGTGATGCCTGCGTCCTTTATGGCGAAAGACATGGCCTTCGCCGCGCCCCTTCCCTCGGAGTGGGGCTGGACCAGGTGGAAGGCGTCCGAAGTGACGCCCCAGCCAGCGATCTCGGCATGGATGCTGGCGCCGCGGGCCAGAGCGTGGTCGAGGCTCTCGACGATGAGCGCGGCCGCGCCCTCTGCGGGTGCGAAGCCGTCGCGGTCTTTGTCAAACGGGCGTGACGCGCGGTCAGGGGCGTCATTGCGCCGGGTGAGCGCTCCGATGGTGCAGAAGCCCCCCATGCCGATCTCTGAGATGCCGGCTTCGGTCCCGCCGGTGATGACGATGTCAGCCGCGCCACGGCGGACCACCTCAGTGGCCTCGCCTATGGCCTGTGTGCCCGCGGCGCAGGCCGTTATGCACGTGCTGGTGTAACCCGTGGCACCGAACATGCGGCTGATGTTGGCCGCTGCCATGTTCACGAGCATGCCCGGGATGAAGAACGGGCTGACGCGCATCCCGCCTTTTGCGATCATGATCCGCACCTGCTGCTCTGTCTCTGGCAGGCCGCCTGCGCCGCACCCCATCAGCACACCGATGCGGTCCGGGTCCTCCTTCGCCATGTCTATCTTCGAGTCCGCCATAGCCTGCACTGCGGCTGCGACAGCGAGCTGGGAGAAGCGGGCCAGGCGCTTTACCTCTTTGGGGTCCATGTACCGCGACGGGTCGAAGCCCTTGACCTCTCCGCCGATCTTGCACGGGTAGGCCTCCGTGCTGCACAGCGTCAGGGGCGCGATGCCCGACCGGCCCGCCTTGAGGCCGTTCCAGAATTCGTCCACCGTCACTCCGAGCGCAGACATCGCGCCCATGCCAGTGATGACGACTCTCTTCCTGCTGTCCTGTGCGGTCATGCTGAATTTGCCTGCTGGTGAGCGAGACAGTCCCGCCCCGCTATTCCGGTGGGCCAGTGGCAGTTCTGCCAGACCCGGACTACACGCCTGCCACGGTATACGGCAGGGTGAACGGCCCCTTGAGGTCGGGATACAGCTCGGGCCGGATACCTCTGAGTAGTTCAACGGCCTCGGCGGCGATAAAAAGTGAGCCCGTGGCGACGATGATGCCGTTCGGTCCAGCAAGCTGGCGCGCCATTTCCAGTGCCGAGGCTGTGTCCGACGCTGACGCTGCTGGTGTCACTTTATCTTTTTCCAGCGCAGCCGCGAAGTCGGCGGCAGGGACGGCCTTCGGGTGGCGTGACTGTGTGACTATGAGCTTCGCGTTGCGTGGACGCCCGGACGCCCCGCCATGACGCATGAGCGTGCGCGCCGTTGCCGTGTAGTCATGACCGAACGTGCCGCCAATGACGTATATCACCGGCGAACGTGTGGCGAAGTGACGATCGATCGTGGCGGCCAGAGTGCGGGCCGAGGCTTCATTGTGTGCGCCGTCGGCCAAGATCATCGGCGGGCCGTGCGTGACAATCTCGGCGCGCGCCGGCCACTTCACTTCGCGCAGGCCGCGCGCAATGGAAGCTGTTGTCACATTGAACCCACTGGCGGCCAAGGCCTCCAGTGCGGCGACGGCGGAGCGGGCGTTATCTATCTGGTGCGGGCCGAGCAGCGGCAGGGTGATGTGGTGTTCACCCAGCCTGCCGAGCAGGATGAACTTCTGCGGCCCTTCCGACGGCGGCTCTTCGGAGACGAGCGCGGCGGCGGACATGGCGTCAGTGAGCGGCGCCTGCGTTTCGCTGGCGACCCTCTCTAGGACGCGCCGTGCCTCCGGCTCCTGCCTGCCAGTCACGACTCCCACGCCCGGCTTGATGATGCCCGCCTTCTCCAGAGCGATCTTGGCGATGGTGTCACCGAGGATGAGGACGTGGTCTAGGCTGATGGGCGTGATGACGCTGATGGCGGGCTGCACGAGGTTTGTGGCGTCAAGCCTTCCCCCCATGCCTACCTCGATCACCGCTGCGCCGCACCGGGTGTCCCGGAAGTGGACGAAGGCCATCGCCGTGAGGAGCTCGAAGACGCTTACCCGTCCAAGCGTGTCTTGCGCTGCCATGGCCTCAACGTCAGGCCACAGGCGCTCCATGAGGGCGGCGAACTCCTCTCCGGAGATGGGCTGGCCGTCTATCTGGATGCGTTCCGTGAACCTGTGCAGGTGCGGCGACGTGTAAAGGCCGGTGCGGTATCCGGCGGCGCGCAGGCACGAGGCGATCATGGCTGACGTGCTGCCTTTGCCCTTCGATCCGGCCACATGCACGGCTGGCACGGCAAGGTGGGGGTCGCCCACTCTGGCGAGGAGGGCTTCCATCCGTTTGAGGTGCCAGCTGGGAGGTTCGCCGGCGCGCGACTTTCGCTCGAAATCGGCGAGCGTGAGCATCTGGTCTATGGCTTCTCTGTATGAAAAAGGCATGGGGGTCTGCTGCCCGGGCGCGGGCACGGCGGCCATCAGGTGGGTTCAGAATGGAAAGTTTACGCCCCGGACAGGCAGGGAACAGGCGGGCGAGTATCCAATAGTGCGGGCGGTGCGGGCCTTCCGCCGCGGTGACGCAATCCTATAATCCGTTCTTACTTGTCCATTCAGCTTGCGCCCGCGACCGCCCGCAGCGCAGCCCTGTCGCATGTTTGATTAGAGGAGGCTCTCCACGTTGAGAGACTTATTGGGCAACCCCACAGACGGTTCGTTCATGGCCTGGTTTGCAGACCATGGTCTGTACGCGGTTCTGGTCGTCCTCGGCTGGGCCGTCATCTGGTACATCGCCCACCGGGTCACAGAGGCGTGGATATCACGATCGCTCAAACGGCTGGAAGATAACTGGCTCCTCGGTGATTTCGTCAGGGAGGATTCTGTCCTGAGGTGGCTGGACGAGATCATCGTCGCGGTCGTGCTGGGCGTGCCAGCCATTTTCGGGGTGCTGGATGTGCTTGGCGTGGACATGGGCCCGACCTTCAAGGCTGTGCGCGGCTGGTTGGGCGACAGCCTGGTTCCCTGGTTGACTGACCATGGGGTCAAACTGGCCCTGATCATGCTGGTGGGGTGGCTGGCGAAGCAGATCGTAGCGCGGGCAGTTGTCCGCCTGCTTACGAAGGTCATAGTCAAGGCGACGCAGGAGGAGGAGGAGCCCCAGGAGGCGAAAAAGCGGGCCGACACGCTCTCCGGAGTGATAGGGGGTATCGTCTCGGTCGTCATCTACCTGGTGGTGCTGTTGACGGCGCTCCAGGACTTGAGCGTCCCAGTGGGGCCGTTGATCGGGTCATTGGGACTGGCCGGCGTAGCGGTGGGTTTCGGGTCGCAATGGCTCGTGCGGGACGTGATAGCGGGGGCCTTCATCATTGGTGAAAACCAGTACCGTAGGGGGGACGTGGTAGAGGTTTCGGGCGTGAGCGGCGTCGTGGAGTCCATCAACCTGCGCCGGACGATGCTGCGTGACATAGACGGCAAGGTACACATCGTCCCCAACGGCGAGATAAAGGTTGCCTCCAACTTCTCCCGCAAGTGGGCGCGCGTGAACCTGGATATTCAAGTGGCCTACAAGCACGATATGGACCACGTGTTGAGGGTGATCACGGAAATCTGCCAGCGGATGTCCAGGGAGCCTTATTGGTCGGAAATCATTCTTGAAGCACCCAAACCTCTGGGGATCACCGCGTTCGAGGCGTCCGGTGTCACCATCAAGGTCCTTGGGATGACCAGACCGATGAAGAACTTTGAAGTCAAGCTGGAACTGCTTTACCGCATCAAGAAGAGGTTCGATGAAGAGGGGATTGAAATACCGTTCCAGCACATGACGGTCTACTGGGGCGAAGGCGCGCACCCGGCACGGGGCGGGAAGGGGTCGACAGAGGAGGCGAAGGCCGCTCAGGCCAGCTTGCAAGAGAAGGCACGGGCCGCGGCCGAGCGGAAAGCCATGGCCGCGGAAGAGTCAATGGTTCATGCCATCGACGCTGCTGAGAACTCGCTGAGTCACGCATTCGACAGGCTGGCCGCCAGGCGGGCTGAAATTGAAACGGAGACACGGGCCGGGTATGCCGGTGGATCGCCGGACCTGGCCGGGGACGCCAGAAAGGTGGCCGTGAAGCCAGCGGGCGAGGCGCACAAGTCCACTGGCAAGCTTTCTGATGAGGCGCGCAAGACGGCCGACAAGTTGAAAGGTTCGGACGATAGCGAATAGGCGTGATCTTCACGTTCCTCAACCGGGGGGACGGGGATTCGGAATAGATCCGACACCCTCAGGTCAACCCATGGAGCAACCGGGCCGCCAACCTGTTCCTAGAGCGACATTGGGGCCAGCCCCAATTTTGAAGATGGTGCCAGGATATCGGTGTCTGCCAATGTCAAATGTGATGACTGTCCTGCATCAGGCAGCCTGCGCATCCCGCGCATGGAGAAGGCCATCTGCGCCGGGCATCCGTTGTCGCCCCTCCATTGGTAACATTGCCGCGATCCCGGCTTGCCGGGATCGCGTCCGGGCGTCTCTCCTGTCCCTCAATGGTGGATGCCTCTCCCCCGGCCCGCGCCAGCGTAGTGCGGGCATCCTCCTCCCGCTCGGAGAGTGGACTCTGAGATAGTCACTGAAGGCAAACTTTGTCTTACCGCGATGCCATCCATGACGCCCTGCAGGGCAACGGGGCCGACTATTGCGAGATCCGTATTGAGGAGACCGCCTCAACCCGCCTCGTCTACCGTGGCAAAGGCCTGGAAGACGCCGTCCAGTCCAGCGGCCGTGGTGGCAATGTGCGCGCCTGTGTCAGAGGCGGCTGGGGCTTCGTCAGCTTTAACAACCTTGAAGGGTTGAAGGCTCGCGTCAAACAGGCGGTCGCGCAGGCCCGGGCGGTAGGCGGCGAAGGGACGAAGCTTGCAGAAGTTGAGCCGAACGTCCGGACCGTCAAGCCGCGCATCGTCAATGACCCGCGTGTGGTTCCGCTTGCTGAGAAAAAGCGGCGCATGGACCATTACAACGGCCTGCTCCTGTCCACGCCACAGGTTCAGAGCATCAACTCGGTCTACGCTGAAGGGTCGCGCCACGTCTTTTTTGGCAACTCGGATGGCGCGTACATGGACCAGGAGTTCATCCATGTCACCTGCAGGCTGGCGGCGCAGGCGAAGAGGGACAACGATATTCAAGAAGCGGGGTTCTCAATCGGCTCCCTTGGGGACTTCGCCCTGCTGGATGGTCTGGACGATGAGGTCAAAGCCGTCGGACAGCGCGCCGTGGACCTGCTGTCTGCCCGGCCCCTCAAGGGCGGCGAGAGGACGGTCATCCTCAACCCTGTGCTGGCCGGCGTGTTTATCCATGAGGCTTTCGGGCACCTGTCAGAAGGGGACAACGTAGCCGAGGACAAGAAGCTCCAGGAGATCATGGTCATGGGCCGCAAGTTCGGCGGCAAGCACCTGAATGTTACGGACGGCGCAGCGATGCCGGGCCTGCGCGGCAGCTTCGCCTTCGATGACGAAGGCACGCCCGCCACAAAGACGCCGCTCATCCGCGAAGGCGTCCTGGTAGGCCGACTGCACTCACGCGAGACGGCCGCGATGCTGGGTGAGAAACCGACGGGCAACGCACGCGCCGTCGGTTACAACTTCCCGCCCATAGTGCGCATGACCAATACGGTCATTGAAAACGACAAGGCGAAGTTCGAGGACTTGATCGCCGACGTCAAGGAAGGTGTTTACGTCAGGGGCTGGTACGGCGGCATGACACAGCACGAGATGTTCACGTTTTCGTCCGGCGAGGCACACATGGTCCGTAACGGCAAGATAGCGGAGATGGTGCGCCCGGTCATGCTCTCAGGGAACCTGTTCACTACGCTTGAGAACATAGACGCAATCGGCAACGATATTGGCATGAACGAGGGAGGAGGGTGCGGCAAGAGCGGGCAGTCGCCCCTGCCAGTGTCGCTCGGCAGCCCGCACATCCGCATCAGGAAGTGCCTGATCTCCGGGGCGTGACCGTTTTCCCTCTCCCTGCAAGGGAGAGGGCCATGGTGTGGGTCGCGCGGTTCCTCTCCTCCCGCACGGGGAGCGAGGACGCAAGCGCAGATCAGACCGTACTGAAAGAGCAATATGTCAGAAGAACTCCTTAAGGCGGCGACGCGCAAATACGGCCAGGCCGAGGTCTACCGCGTCGAAGGCGAGAGCGTTCCCGTCACGTTCGAAGCGAACAAACTCAAGGAGTTGTCTGCGCGCGAGGCGTCTGGGGTGGCCCTGCGCGTGATCAACAAAGGCCGCATCGGCTTCACGTCCACGACGAACGCTGATGACGAGGCGGGACTTGTGGCGCGCGCGGGTGCTGTTTCCGAGTTCGGCGCCGATGCGAAATTCTCGTTCCCGAAACAGGCCACAGTCCAGGATCTCGATGTGTTCGACCCGAGGGTCGAAAAGGTCACGCGGGCCCGGATGATAGATACGGGCCGGGACTTGATCGAGCGTTTGCGCGAGAAGTGGCCGGAGATGCTGTGTGAGGGCAGGGTGGGCCGCTCGACCGGGCGCATGAACATCTGGAACTCGTCCGGCGTCGAATATTCCTATCAGGAGACGGGGTACTACATTTATCTTGGCGGCAAGTTGATCCGCGGCACTGACATGCTCAACCTGTGGCAGGGGCACTCGTCGGCGGGTTGGTTCGGCAAGAAGGAAACGGACGGCATCCTGGACAGGTTGCTTCAGCAGCTTGAATACTGCCGGAATATCGCACCTGCGCCCGTGGGTGATGTCCCCGTGATCTTCACTCCCCGTGGCCTCGCGGCTGCGCTGCTGGACCCGCTCCTCGCCGGGTTCAATGGCAAGAACATCGCGGACGGCGCGTCGCCCCTGATCGGCAAAGAGGGAACAAAGGTCCTCGACGACCGCATTTCGATCTCTGACGACCCGACTGTGCCGATGGCCTCCGGCAGCCGCCCATGCGACGACGAGGGCGTGCCAAGCCGGAAGGTCGTACTCATGGAGAAAGGCGTCGCGGGAGGCGGGTACTTTGACCTCCAATCCGCAGGCAGGGCAGGCAGAAAGACGACCGGTTCCGCCCACCGCTCGCTTACCGCGCCGCCAGGCCCTGGGACGTCTCTGATAGACATCGCGCCGGGCGGCACGCCGTATGGAGATCTGTTCGCCGGGATCAAAAGCGGTCTCGTGGTCGAAGAACTCCTCGGCGCTGGCCAGGGCAACGTACTCGGCGGCGAGTTCCGTGCGAGCGTGTCGCTTGGATACCGGATCGAAAACGGCGTAATCACCGGGCGGGTAAAGGACACGATGATCTCCGGAAATGTCTATAAGGCGCTCGCGCAGGTGGAGGCGGTCTCCGACAAAGCCGAATGGGTATTCGGGTCAATGCGCGCCCCCGCCATTCGTTGCCGCGGCGTGGAAGTGGCAACAAAGGGCGGGTAGCCCGCGTTTGACGCGCCAGGCAGGTTGGATTCATGGGCCTTATTGAATTCTTGGCAAATCTCCCCGAGGACGACTCGGCTCCGATCGGGTACGCGGCTCTTGCTGAACTCTCTGGCATCTTTGCCGCAGAAACCGCCGAGCTGTCCCGGACATTGGAGGAATGGCGGCCCGAGCGCGTGCAGGAGCTATTCCGCCGACTCACTGAGCTGACCGAAGAGCAGGCCAAGCTCGAATTCGAGGTTGTGTTCAAGGCGGGGCTCTCCGAGAAGAACCCTGTTGTACGCGTCCTGGCGGTGAACGGCCTTGCCGAAAGCATTGACCGGTCGCTGGCAGGACGACTCGCCGGATTGCTTGAGCGCGATCCGGACGCTGGCGTGCGGGCCGCCGCCGCCACCAGCATGGCTACGCTCTGCATCATGGCCACCGAGGGCAAGTTGCACAGACGTGATGGCGAACTTATGCGTCTCGCTCTGGCGAAGACGCTGGAGAGCGCCTCTGAGGAGCCTGAAGTGAAGATGCGCGCCATGGAGACAGCGGCCATCTTCGGCGGAGACCGTGTGGCGGCGATGATCGAGGAGGCGCACAGGAGCGGAGACATTCGCTCACGCCAGAGCGCAATCTTCGCCATGGGCAGAACGGGGGACAGCCGCTGGCTTTCCGCCGTCATTGCGGAACTTGACGCCGCCGATGCGTCCGTCCGTTATGAGGCAACGGTGGCTCTGGGTGAGATCGGCGGCGAGGAACATGCGAACTTGCTGAAGGGGCCGCTGGACGATGAGGATCTTGAGGTGCAGGTGGCGGCAGTGTTGGCGCTTGAGCACATTGGCGGGCCACCGGCGATAACGCTGCTGAAACAGGCGCTCCAGAGCGCGGAGCCTTCGGTGAAGGAGGCGGCAAGGGATGCTCTTGAGGCTATCGAATCCATCGAAGGGCTTGCGGAAGTGATCGGCCCGGACATACAGAAGCGGGGCGACATATTTGGCGGCCGGGCGGGCACCGAGGTGTTTGGCGGGGGTGAAGTGGAGGTCGATGACGCCTCAGAACGTGAGGGTTGGGGGCACCTTGTCAAAGGGCAGGGTACGGAAAACCGCAACGGGAGCGCGGCGGGGGAGACAGAGAAGGACGCGGACCAGGATGAGGACGACGACGACTAGGCGACCTTCTCACAACGAAACGGCAAGGTCCCAGAGACTGCTGTTTGCGTCCGGGTTTCTCCCTCACCTCTCCCGCCGGGACTGGGACAGACGGGGCTCTCCTACACACTCAAGGCGTGTGTGCAGGGCGTTGACGCCATTCGGAAGCGGCCCGGCTGAACGCCAGGAATGCTGCGCCCTTCAGACTTGCGTCATCCCCGTGTGAAGTGACATGCACTGGCACGCCGCCGCGGTCCCTGTAGCGGGGCAGTGAGTGTCTCAACGTCGCCTCTTTGATCTTGCCGAATTGCGCCTTCAGGCCTTCGGCCACGCCGCCGCCTATGACAAGCGCCTCGGGTTCGAGAGCGTTGAGCAGGCTCCCCAAGCCGATGCCGATGTTTTCTATCACATCGTCAATTACACCAACGGACAGGCGGTCGCCGGCAGCGGCGGCCTGCATGACCATGCGGCTTGTGATCTTCAAAGGGTCGCCGCCGGCCATGTCCAGCAGGAATGTTTCGTTTGACGATGTGAGCCTTGATGCTGCCATGCGGGCGATTGCCGGTCCGCAGGCATTGCCCTCAAAGCAGCCATCGCACCCCACGTTGCACCTGAGAGCGCCGGGCCGGACCGCGATGTGGCCCACCTCTCCAGCTCCGCCCGTCATGCCGGTGACCATCTCCCCGTTGGCGATGATGCCGCCGCCGACGCCTGTGCTGATGGTGACATAGATCAGGTTTTTCGCGCCCGTGTGCGGGCCGGTCTGCGTCTCTGCGAAGGCGGCGAGAGTGGCGTCGTGCCCGATCCAGACGGGGAGGGCCAGTTCCCGCTCAAGGAGCGGTTTCATAGTCTTGCCGTGCCACGCCATGAGGTTCGGCGGGTGGTTGTAGATGCCAGTGGCAGGGTTTAGTGGCCCTGCCGTGGCGACACCGACACCTGCGACGGCGGGCATTCCAGCCTCGCCGAGCACCTTCCTGATGAGCGCGGCGAGCCGCTCCGCACCGTCCTCGATGCCCGTCTCGGGGTTCGTGGTGATGACATGTCGGTGGGAGACGCTCCCGTCCCGCGACACGACGGCAACGCGGATCTTCGTGCCGCCTATGTCAATGGCGACGGCGCGGTAAGGCGGTGGATTTGTGGGTGGCATGGCGGGCAATGTTAGCGGATGTGTGTTGCCGCGATCCGTACCCGTCCCAATGGGTGAACGGTAGCCGAGAACACCCTCATCCCGACTGTAGTGGAGGGATCTGCCCCTTCTCGAACAGCCAGGTCTGCATGCAATCAGAGAGGCTCTGAAACAGATGTCAGGTCCCTCGCCTACGCTCGGGATGAGGATGGCTGCTGACTGCAACTCTTGTTCAGAATGCCCGCGCCCCAACCCTCTCCCATCAGGAGCAGGGGACCATCACAGTGTTAGACTGCCGGACGCTGATCAACGTAAGAAGGAGTTCATATGACATCCCGACCGTCCGGCCACCGCCCGCCGCCGCGTAACGTCGCCGGAAACTCGTGCACTGTGCAGCGGATGCACCATGTTGGCATCGCAGTCAAGTCCCTTGAAGCGACGGTCGCGCTTTACCGTGACCTGTTCGGCCTCCCAGAGCCTGTCATCATGGAGAATAAGGATCGGGGTGTCAGGGCCGCCGTGATGAACGCAGGTGGAACGAACCTTGAGTTCCTGCAGCCGATGAATGACAAGAACCCGTTTACGCAGTTCCTGGCGCAGCACGGCGAGGGGATGCACCACATCTGTCTGGCCGTGGAGGACGTGGCGAAGGCGCGCGACCACCTGCAGAAAAAGGGCGTGAAGTTGACTAATACGGACCCCGTCGCAGGTTTCAACGGGCACTACGTCTTTACCGACCCATCCTCGACAGGCGGCGTCCGTATCGAAATCAGCCAGCTATACCCGGAGAAGGCGGACTCATAGACGGCGTCGCGTCGTTCCTGCCCTGAGCGGGAGCGAAGGGAGGAATCTGGGGCGGGGACATGGAGTGTTCTGAAGCCACACCTCCCAAGATTCCTCGCTCCGCTCGGAATGACGGTGCCTGAAGTAGAGAAAATGGCCACCGAACACCGCATAGATCTGTCTGTTATCCCGCACCGGCCCGGCCAGTCCGAAGGCTTGGAGGCGCGGCGAAAACGCGCCTGGGACACCCTCACCGAGTCAGAGCGGCCCGGTGTGATAGAGGCGTACGGCCGGCCCGTTACCAACTGGGAGATGCCGTGCATCGAGGCGGGCGGAGTATACGAGCGCACCCTGTACGCGCTGGTCGTCCTGTGGGCGCGGCTTACCCCGGGGCAGATCGGGTACATGCTCATCGCTCGTTGGCATAAGGGAGCGGACCAGACCACCATCAGGACCAAGCTCGCTCTGATGGTTAGCAAGGGACATGCCCGGTGGACGCGTGATGGGCGTTACTACGCAACGGAAGAAGGCGCGGTGTTCATGCGGGCGATGGAGACGGCATGGGCCGTGAGGCAGCGTGCCGCAATGCGGGAGCGGAGGGTTAGCGAGAGGCGTGGGCCGGTGCCGCAACCTGACCCGAGGCAAGGTACAGGGTCAGAAGAAAGTGCCAACCCAAGTCCAGATCAGCCCTAGCCATGATGGGATCCATCGAATACGCTCGGCACGAGTGATGCAACCGGGCGACCGTCTTACCGGTAGCTCTCGGCGTTGTCCACGGGCTTGAAGCCTATTGACTGTGCTGCATGCTTTATGTCCCAGAACCGCCACTTGTTGTCAGATACGCCGTAAAAGATTTCAAAGCCCAACTTCGGCGCAGAAAGGCACTTATCAACGAGTTGTGCCAGGTCCCGGTGACTGCACCACGTGGCGAAGTGGCGCACTGACCTAGCAGGGCTGTTGTGCGGGTTGACCGTGCCGATGCGCAGGCACGCTGCCTCTATGCCGTGCTGCTCGAAGTAGTAACGCCCGACGGCCTCACCGTATGCCTTTGAAATGCCATAGTCGCCATCGGGGCGCACCGGCACGGTGTGGTCAACTTTCTTCACCTTTGCCGCATCCAGACCTCCGTATTCACCCTTGACGATGCGCCGGTAGGGGTCGTCATTCTCAAACATGCCCACGGCATGGTTCGAGCTCGCGAACACGATGCGACTGACACCGGAAATCCGACAGGCTTCCCATACGTTGTGCGTAAGGACCAGGTTGTTGGGCAACACGCTGTCCCATGGCGCGTCCTGGCGCACGTCCGCGGCCAGGTGGACCACGGCATCGACGCCTTTGAATGCGGGCAGGATGGCGTTCACGCCTTTAGAGGCGTCCACTGTGAGCGTCGGGACATCGGGCGCGATTGCCTTCCTGGCAAGGTCAAGGCCGGAGAACCCATACCTGTCAGCGAGTGACCGGATGAGCATCGAGCCTATGAGGCCGCTGGATCCTGTGACGAGAACTTTTTGGGCGGGCAGGGGCATCGTAATCTCCTGACAATCTCATCTCCCGGCGGGAAGAGTGGGGGAGAAGTCTCTGGCGTCATTGAGGATAGTGCCAGGCGACTGCGTGGCTCCGGCGGATTGTAAAGGCTGTCTCTAAATCACAGGCCTAGGTTCGGGTTGATGCCCGCAGCCCCCCTCTCCTGATGGGAGAGTTGATTACGGGGTCGCCTTCAGGGAGGTCGTGGAGCCGCAGCGAATTGTAGTAGGGCAGACGTTGCGGCCCAAACAACGGCTACAATTGGCCCTCAGCCGCGGCCGTGTCATTCTGAGCGCAGTCCCGAAGGATTCGGGGCGGAGCGAAGAATCCAGCACCAAGAGATCAGGCGCTGCCCTTTGAGCTAGATTCTTCGTACACGGCTTCACCGGAACTCAGAATGACAGTCGCAGTGTCCTGACGCCACTCTCATGCCTTCTCGCACCAACAAAAAAGACGCCGCCGCTGCTGACGCCTCCTCCCAGGGAGAGACGTTTGAGCAAGCGTTCACGCGCCTGGAGGAGTCTGTGCGGAGGCTCGAAGCCGGTCAGCTGACTCTCGATGATGCTACGAAGATTTACGAAGAGGGGATGCGACTCGCCAAACGGTGCAGCGAGCTTCTTGCCCGCGCCGAATTGCGCATCACGCGCCTGCAGTCCGAGTTCGCCGATCAGATGAGCCTGGTTGACGAGCCGCCGGAAAAGGAAGATGGCGCCGACGGTGAGGGCGACGCCCGGTGAGCCAGCCCCTCGGGCTCGGCTGGTTTTCGACCGGGCGCGGCGAAGGCTCCCGCGGCCTGCTCCTCGCTGTGTTGGAGGCGATGGATCGGGGCGCGCTCAATGCCCGTATCGAGTTCGTCTTTTGCAACCGCGAGCTTGGCCAGGCCGAAGGCAGCGACCAGTTCATCGCCCTTGTGCAGTCCCGCGGAATACCGCTCGTCTTACTTTCGTCGCAGCGGTTCAGGAGGGAGCATGGCAACCGCCCGTGGGCGGAGTTGCGCGAGGATTTTGACCGCGCCGCCATGGACCTGTTGAAACAGCACTCCCCCGAAGTGTCCGTGAACGCTGGCTACATGCTGATCGCACCGCTGCTTTGCCGGGCGCACAGGATGATCAACCTGCACCCGGCTCTGCCTGGAGGCCCAGTCGGCACGTGGCAGCAGGTGATATGGAAATTGATCTCGGAGCGGGCCGTCGAGAGCGGAGCGATGGTGCATGTCGTGACGGAGGAAGTGGACGGCGGGCCGGTGCTTTCCTGCTGCCGCTTTCCGGTGCGAGGGCCTGCCATTGATCCTCTCTGGGGCGAGGTGCAGGGCAGGGTGGTGGAGGACATGACGAAGTCACCCGGCGAAGCCCTGCCACTGTTCAAAGCCATTCGGCAGGCCGGGGTCATCAGGGAGCGGCCGCTGCTTGTGCAGACGCTAGTGGCAATAGCTGACGGGCGGCTTGATGTTGAGAATGCCGGGGCTATGCCGCATGCTGATCTGACGAGGGATGTCGAGAACGCAGTGGCAGAGGCCGGGCTGGTGTAGGCGCGGTCCTGAAAATCCCCGCCTCCACAATTGGAGAGGGCTGGCAGAGTTAAGCGGCGTGCTTCGTTGCCGGCATGGGAGCCTCAACGCGGTTCGAGTTCTCGTCCAGGAGCACCGGCAACCGGCGTTCCAGGATGGTCTCCGCCTCCACCACGCATGTCTTGACGTGTTTTAGAGATGGCAGCTCGTACATCACGTCGAGCAGCGTCTCCTCGACTATGGACCTCAGGCCGCGAGCGCCAGCCTTGCGCTTCATGGAGACCTCTGCCGTGGCCTCCAGAGCGCCCTGCGTGAACTCAAGCTTGACGCCGTCCATCTTGAAGAGCGCCTGGTATTGCTTGATCAGGGCGTTCTTCGGTTCAGTGAGGACGCGCACGAGTTCGGTCCTCGTCAGATCGGTCAGGCCGCACATGAGAGGCATCCGGCCGATGAACTCCGGGATGAACCCGTAGGTAAGCAGGTCGTCCGGGGTGACAAAGAGGAAGTCCGCTGCTTCAGCCTCTTTTCGCGCCTCAGCGTCTTGTAGCGCGCCAAAGCCCATGGTGGCCCTGTCCCGTGCCATCCGCTTACGGATGATCTTCTCAAGGCCCTCGAATGCCCCGCCCAAGATGAACAGGATGTTCGAGGTGTCTATCTGTATGAACTCCTGGTGCGGGTGTTTGCGTCCGCCCTGAGGCGGAACGCTCGCCACCGTTCCCTCCAGGATCTTGAGCAGTGCCTGTTGGACCCCCTCGCCTGAGACGTCGCGAGTGATCGAAGGGTTGGGACTCTTCCGGGTGATCTTGTCGACCTCGTCGATATAGATGATGCCCTGCTCTGCGCGAGGCAGTTCGTAGTTGGCGTTCTGGAGGAGGCGCAGGAGGATGTTCTCCACATCCTCGCCGACATAACCAGCTTCGGTCAGGGACGTGGAGTCGGATATGGAGAAAGGCACGTCCAGGATCTTCGCCAGAGTCTGGGCCAGGTGTGTTTTGCCGCACCCTGTAGGCCCGACGAGCAGGATATTGGTCTTCTGGAGCTCCACTTCCTGGGTTTCCGTGCCGTACCAGACGCGTTTGTAGTGGTTATATACGGCCACGGATAGGGCGCGCTTGGCGCGGTCTTGTCCTATGACGTATTCGTTCAGCCGGACAAAGACCTCATGCGGCGTGGTTGGCCGGGCATGAGGGGTTGCGGGCGCCCTATCTTCGGCGACGATCTGCTGGCAGCGTCCCACACATTCGTTGCAGATGAAGATCTTGGCAGGGCCTGCGATGAGGCGGCGCACCGATTCCTGCGGCTTGGAGCAAAAGGAGCACGAGTAGGCGTCGTGGCGTTCAGCTTTGGTCGGGCCTGACGGCATTTAGCACCTTCTACCGGGCACTGTAAGCGTGGTGGAGAGCACGTTTATTCGGTCCGGTGTTACTTGGACTGCTTGCTGTCCTTCCCGTTCGCTGCCCCTTTTGTCTGTCCGGAAAGCACGGTGTCTATAAGCCCGTACTCCACAGCCTGTTCCGCAGTGAGGTAATAGTCCCGGTCCGTGTCGCGGGCGATCTTTTCGTAGGGCTGCCCCGACCTGTCCGAGATGATCTGCCTGATGCGGTCCTGCATGCGCAGGATCTCCCGGGCGTGGATCTCGATGTCGGTGGCCTGGCCCTGCACGCCGGAAAGAGGCTGGTGCATGTGGATGGTGGAGTTCGGCAGGGCGAAGCGCTTGCCTTTTTTACCTGCGGTCAAGAGCACGGTGCCCATGCTGGCGCAGAGGCCGACGCAAATGGTGGACACGTCGCACGGGATGTGGTCCATCGTGTCCATGATCGCGAAGCCAGCTGTAATCACGCCGCCCGGAGAGTTGATATAGAGCGAGATGTCCTTCTCTGGATCCTCGCGTGCCAGGTACAGGAGCTGAGCGACGATCAGGTTGGAGACCTGGTCGTTGATGGGCGTACCCAGGAAGACGATGCGCTCTTTCAGGAGCAGGGAGTAGATGTCGAAGGCGCGCTCGCCTCGGGCGCCCTGCTCGATGACCATGGGAATGATGTTTTCGGGTCGTGACAGGTTGTTGTTGCGTGCGTAGATTTCCATGTGCCTCTATCTCTTCGCTATACCGGGAACGGGCGGGGCGGCCGGCCTACTTCTGTTCGCCGGTCCCCGACCCTGCGGGTGTGGCCGGTGGGTTTTTCTGGGCGATCTCGATCGTCCGGTCCAGCGCCGCCTGTCTCCTGAGGAGCCGGCGGACTGTGTCCTGAGCCGAGTCCCAGTCCGTGGTCTGCTGGGCGTCGGGCTGCGTCTTCAGCCGTTCAATTTCGGCGTTCACCTGTTCATCGGTCACCGTGACGCCTTCGGCATCTGCGAGCTTTTCCAGCACCAGCAGGCGCTTCAGGCGGTCAGTGGCGCCCGTGCGGGCCTCCTCGACGAAGTCCTCAGGCTTTTTGCCCGTGCTTTCGATGTATGCCGAGAGCGGTACGCGATATCGGGCGAGGGCCTGCTGCTGGTCATACAGTAGGTGGTCGGTCTCGTGATCGATGATGCTAGGGGCGATATCGAACGTCGTACAGGCGAGCAACGCGTCCGTGGCCTGACGTTCCAAAGATCGTCGCGCACTTTCCTTTATTTCCGCTTCGAGGCTTTCAACGATTCTTTTGCGCAAGTCCGCAAGTGTCTGGATCCCATCGCCTACCGATTTTGCCAGTTCATCATCCGCCTGGGGTAGGACCTTTTCCTTGAGGCTGTTCAGAGTCACCTTGAACTGCGCTGGCTTTCCGGCGAGATCCTTGTTCTTGTAGTCGTCCGGGAAGCTCAGGGAGAACTCCCGGATTTCACCCGGCTTCTGGCCAGCAAGTGATTCAGAGAAGCCCTTGATCGGGTAGGTGCTGCCATCTATGGCCAGGAACTCAGTGGAAGAGGCATTCATGATCTGCTTGCCTTCCGCCGTACCGGTTGCGGTGATGGTGGCAAGGTCGCCGAGGATGAGTTCCCGCTCGACCGGCTGCCATGTGGCGTGGCCTTCGCGGATCCGCTCCATGGCCTGGTTTATCTGCTCTTCCGTGACAGCGCCGGTATTTGCTTCAAGGCGGATGGATTTGTAGTCGCCCAGCGTGACCTCGGAAGCCAACGCAACGGTGGCCTCCAACTTGAGCACTGGCTCCCGTTCGATGACGTTTACGCGCGGCGTGGTTGCAGGCTCTATGGACTCCTGCTTGACCGCCTCGGCCACGGCCTCGGGGACAAGGGACTCCAGCGCCTGCTCAACAAGGTACTCGCGCCCAACGAACCGCTCGAAAACGGAGCGCGGCGCCTTGCCGGGCCGGAAGCCGGGGACCTTTGTCCGCTGGAGGAGCTTGAGGTAGGCCTGCTGCATGTGCCGGTCTATCCGGGCAGGTTCCACTTCGATGTGCAAAATGGTCTCACGGGCGACAACATCGCCCCGCGTGACTTTCAACCTGTAACCCCCCCATAGGACGCGCATCTAAAGTGCAGATCGTTGAAAAGACAGTGACAGTACGAAGGTTATTGTAACGCACGAGTGCGGCTGAATTAGAAGCTATCCCGAAATCCCTTCTGCCATCTGGAGATGGCAGAGAGAGGGCATTAACCTGGACCTAGGCTTGCGATTTCAGAACAGCTTCCGGCGGCAGTTGAGCCTGGAGCGGTTTCGAGCGCGCCTGCCTGCTACTCGGTGATCTTGATGTGCAGCTCCTTGAGCTGCTTGTCGCTGATGGGGCCGGGCGATTCAAACAGCGGATCGGTGGCGGTCTGGGTCTTGGGGAAGGCGATCACCTCACGGATGGATGTCTCTCCTGCGAGCAGGGCCAGCAGGCGGTCGAGTCCCAGTCCCATGCCGCCGTGAGGAGGAACGCCATATTCAAACGCCCGCAGGAAGTGGCCGAACCTGAGACGCACCTCCTCCGGGCCGTAGCCGATGATTCCGAACACCTTTTCCAGCAGTTCTGGCCTGTGGAGGCGGATGCTGCCTGAGCCCAGCTCCCAGCCGTTCAGGACCATGTCGTACTGCTGGGCGTGGACCTTGCCGGGGTCGGTGTCCAAGAACCCGACCTCCTCCCACTTGGGCGCGCTGAAGGGGTTGTGGGCGGACTCCCAGTGGCCCAGGTCGTCACTCCAGTCGAACATCGGGAAGTCCGTGACCCAGGCGAAGTGGAAGGTATTGTCGTCTATGAGACCGAGCCTGCGGCCAAGTGTGTTGCGCAGGTTGTTCATGGTGACGTTGGTGACCTTTTCGCCTGCCGCGACAATGAGCACGAGGTCGCCGGGGTTGGCACCAGCGCGGCGGCCTATTTCCTTGATGGTGTTCAGCGAGACGAACTGCTTCACCGGGGAGCGGACGTCTCCGTCAGTGATGGCGTCGAGGGAGGCCGCCCCCTTGGCGTACGCGATGGTGACGAGGCCCTGTGCGCCGCTCGTCTTCGCCAGGTCGATGAGTTCGTCTGTTTGCTTGCGGGTGTATTCGCTGCAGCCCGGTGCAGCCATGCCGCGGACGATGCCGCCGTTTTTCACAACCTGTTCAAAGACGCGGAACCCGGAACTGGCTGCAACGTCTGTCAGGTCTGCCAGTTCCATGCCGAAGCGCAGGTCAGGTTTGTCCGACCCGAAGCGGCGCACCGCCTCATCGTGCGTGAGGCGGGTGAAGGGCGTGATGAGATTTGCCTTGGGCCTGACCTCCCTGACAATGCGCGTGTAGAGGTCTTCGACGACCTTCTGTACGTCCTGTTCGTGGACGAAGCTCATTTCAAGATCAAGCTGCGTGTGCTCGGGCTGGCGGTCGGCGCGCATGTCCTCGTCCCTGAAGCAGCGGGCGATTTGGAAGTAACGCTCGACGCCGGAGACCATCAGGATCTGTTTCAGTTGCTGTGGTGACTGAGGCAGGGCGAAGAATTTGCCCGCGTGGACCCGGCTAGGCACGACGTAGTCTCGGGCGCCCTCCGGTGTGCTCTTGAGCAGGATGGGCGTCTCGACATGGACAAACCCCTGCTCCTCCATGTGGTCCCATATGAGGTGCGTCACCCTGTGGCGGAGTTTGACGAGGTCGTACATTTTCGGGCGGCGCAGGTCCAGAAACCTGTAGCGCAGGCGCAACTCTTCATCGATGGGGATGTCCCCGCCAACCTCGAAGGGCGGTGTCTTTGACGGGTTCAGGACGGTGATGGAATCTGCGGCGAGTTCGACTCCTCCTGTGGCCAGGTCCGGGTTGTCCGCTCCCTCCCTGCGCTTCACGAGGGTGCCCGAGACCTGCGCGACCCACTCGGATCGCAGCGTGCTGGCGGTCTCATGGGCGTCGGGAGACACCTGTGGATTGAAAACGGTCTGGAGGAGGCCAGAGCGGTCCCGCAGGTCTATGAAGGTGAGGCTGCCGTGGTCGCGGCGGCGGTGAACCCAACCTGCGACTGTGACGCGCCTGCCCACGTGTTCCAGCCGCGGGTCTCCGCAGTTTGTGTCTTTGTACATGTCAGTTGCTCCATTTTGAGTGGCGCGCAATCCCGCGCATTGGGATGCGCGCCAGTGTGCAAGATTGAAGAGCCGCCGGGCGATGCGAGAGGCTGGCAGCGGTCACAGGCACAGGTTAATTAGACGTTGCCATCATCCTCTCCCTTGCCCGCGCCCAGTGGGCGCCAGATCGGGTGCGAGGGGATTTCGGTACGGCTATTAACTGGCGCTCGTATTTGTATCCTGCCCGCGTCTGTCCCGCAGCCAGTCAGCAATGCGCCAAAGGAGTCCAGCTGCAAGACCGGCTGCCACCATCTTGAGTAGGTCGCCGGGGACAAACGGATACACGGCGCTCGACCACAGCTTGCCCGCCTTGGGCCAGCCCAGATCGAAGACGCTGAGCCAGACGAGGGCCGGCAGGTAAACGGCGATTGCTCCGAGGACGATGGGCCAGAGCGCACGCCCGCGGCTCCAGCCGTGCTGCGTCAGATACCCCACGACATATGTCGCAAGGATGAACCCAATGAGGTACCCGCCCGTAGCGCCGGTGACGTACTTCCAGCCGTTGCCACCCCCCTGGAACACCGGGGCGCCCGACATACCGAGCATGTAATACCCGGCTATGGAAATGAAGCCCCAGCGCCAGCCGAGGACTGCGCCTGTCATGAGAACGCCGAAGGTCTGTAGAGTGACGGGGACAGGGTTGTCAGGGAAGAAGAAACGAACCCGGGCGAGGCCTGCCGTGACGGCGATCAGAAACGCTGCTGCTGCGAGCTTGTGGGCCCACCTCGCGGACGGGAACAGTGCTTCAAAAAGAGATGGCTCCGCTTTGCCCAGGAGGGCCCACGGACGCAGGCGGACCGTTGCGCGGGGCATTGTGGTGGTTGACTGCATCGGCGTCTCCAGAAAAGGCCGGGCCCCAATTTGCCGGGGCCCCGTGGGTTCAGTCCGTGACGGCCGGGTTTCGCAACTCGGCCGGGTCAGGGTAGCACGCAGAGCGCCATCATCCGGGGAGTAAGGGGCGGGTTATACGGGGATGCCGTACTCGCGCTTTTTCACGGCCAGGTTGACGAACGTTTCAGTGCGCCGCACGCCGACGATCGTCCCCACCTTTTCACGCAGGAACTTGCCGAGCTCTTCTGCATTGGGCAGGGTGGCCCATGCGAAGACGTCATACGTGCCTGTGGTGACGGCCACCCAGCGGGTGTGGTCAAGCTCAGCGACCTTGTTTGCCACCTGGTCGATCTTGTCAGGGTCAACCTGAATGCCGATCAACGCCTCTGACTCGTAGCCCAGCTTGCGCGGGTCGGGCAGGGCGATGACGGTGATGATCCTGTCAGTCACTAGCCGTTTCAGCCGGCGGCGGACCGTACCCTCACTAACACCGACGTCACGAGCGATCTTGGCGTTGGCGGCGCGTCCGTCGCGTTCGAGGAGGGCGATTATCTTGCGATCGAGTTCATCCATGTAGTTTCAATCTCCGAGCCCGGTCGCGCCGGGATCCGACGAATTGTTGTAGTTGATTTGACGATTTGGCCAGATGAGCCTGCCCGCTGCCATGGCTGGATCGGGCAGATGGCGGAATCCGTACAAGGTGATCTGTGCGTGATCCCAATCCGTCATGGTAACGCTGAATCACCGCTGGGCAAAGTGGCAAAATGGCAAGATCCAGCTTGTCAAAAACATAACCGGATGGTGCGCCCTGTGTTGCTTTTTCGCATAGAATTCGCGTAAACCATGCAGCCTGTTGATGCATGGTTCCTGCGCGCTCCCGCTCGCCATCGCTTACACTGGCGATCTGTGAGTTACGCACAACCGGAGGTAACGATGGTCACGGAACAGAACCCTGTAGTTGCTTTCACTGACGCCGCAGTTGCCAAGTTGGCCGAGGTCCTGAAAGAACAGGACGCGCAGAGCCAGTACCTGCGCATCGCGATCAGTACGACCGCGAGCGGCGGGATTGAGTACATCTTTGGCCTGGAAGAGAAGCCGTCAGATGGCGACGAGGTCATCAAATTCGGCGCGCTTCAGGCTGTCGTCGATGCTGATAGTCTCCCGCTGCTCTCAGGCTCGAACGTAGATTATGTCGAGGGCTTTCAGCGGTCAGGTTTTGTGATCTCCAACCCGAACTTCCAGAGCGGTGGGTGCGCCTGCGGTGGCGGTGGTTGCGGGTGTGGTGGGGGTGCGGGTCACGGCGGAGAAATGGAGGCCGGTGAGGCCGAGGAAGAGGAAGAGGCGGTTTCTGGCGGGTGCGCCTGTGGCGGCGGAGGTTGTGGCGGCGCGAGCAAGGGTGGACAAGGTGCAGCGATGGAGGCCGGTGAGGCCGAGGAAGAGGCGGTCTCTGGTGGGTGCGCCTGTGGGGGCGGAGGCTGCGGAGGCGCGAACAAGGGTGGTCACGGGCACTAAGAGAAGTCCCGAAATTGCAGACTTACAGTCGGACTGGAACGGATGGCGGGTCGTCCGTATAATCCCTCACGTTTAATTCGATTTCATCCCGCCGCCATTCGGGCGGCAATTGCCACGAAATGCCGTATCCCGTCCGGGGAGAGGCGCTCAGGAGAATTGCCGGATGACCTACATCATTGCGAAGGCCTGTGTTGATGTTCGTGACGGGGCTTGCGTGGATGTCTGCCCTGTGGACTGCATCTATTCGAAGCCAGGAGACCCACAGCTCTACATCAGCCCGGATGAATGCATAGACTGCGCGGCCTGCGAGCCGGTGTGCCCTGTGACGGCCATCTTCCCTGAAGATCAGGTGCCGGCAGACCAGAAGGAATTCATCCCGATCAACAAGCTCTATGACTACAAGACATCTTCGCCGGGCAATAACGCAGGCCTGGGCCCGCTGGCCGCAAAGAAGCATTAACTTCAAGGTGAAGCGACCTGAAACATCCCCCGCTGAGCAGCGGGGGATGTTGGTTTAACACCTGCCACGCTGTCCCGGCCCAAGCATCTAATGTGTTCGCACTGCTCAGGTTTGGGCTGACGGACCATGGCATGGTGAACGCGTTGACCGTACTCCGGGTCGCGCTCTGCTCGGCGCGAAAAGTAGGCCCCGGCATTCGCCGGGGCCTACTTTTCATGTCTTACTTGGGGGATTTTGAACCCCGGAGCAATGCGGGGTGGTGGTCTGGCGCGGAATTATGGAACCACATTCAGGTCATGTCCCAACCCTCGCCAATTCGGGATGGACGATTTTAAGGACGGCTTTTACTTTTGCCGTTTTTCGCCGTGACGGGCAGGTCAACCTGATACATGTCCATTACGGGGTCGAACTTCTTGCGGAAGTCTTCGGGCGCGTCTGTCATGGGCAGGCGGGGCGTGCCCACGTCGAATCCGGCGCGGTTGACGGCGTACTTGATCGGGATGGGGTTTGTGACCCAGAAAAGGGCGTTGAAGATGGGGAGCATGCGCCGGTGCTCCTTCGCCGCCTCTTCGATCTCACCTTCGAGTATGAGGCCCATCATGTGCTTGATCTGCGTGCCCATGATGTTCGACGCGACGCTCACGATGCCGTACCCGCCCGTGCACATGATTGAGAACGTCTCGTTGTCGTTTCCACTCCACACCTTGAACCCGGCGGGGGACTTATCAATGATGGTCGTGATTTGGTCAGGCAAAGAAGAGGCTTCCTTGACGCCGACTATGTTGTCTATTTTCGCCAGCCGCAGCGTGGTCTCCGCGGTCATGTTGAGAGCGGTGCGTGTGGGCACGTTATAGAGGATGCCGGGAATCTTGACCGCCTCTGCGATTGCCTTGAAGTGGAGGTAGAGGCCCTCCTGAGGCGGCTTGTTGTAAGCAGGCACGGTCAGGAGCAGGGCGTCAACCCCGAGCCTCTCGGCCTCCTGTGAAATCTCGATGGACCGGCGCGTGTTGTTGTCTGTCGTCCCGGCGATGACAGCGCCCCGCTTGCCGATTTCCTCTTTGACTTCGCCAAAGAGGCGCAGGCGTTCGGCGTCAGTCATGGCGGGAGCCTCGCCCGTCGTGCCCCCTATGACTAGACCGTCGCTGCCGGAATCGAGGAGGGCCCGAGCCAGTTTGCGCGCCTGTTTGTAATTCACCTCGCCCTTCGCGTCGAAGGGGGTGACCATGGCGGTGAGAAGACGTCCGATTTCAGTCATTCTGGTCTCCTCGTCCCGGTCCACCGGGACATTGAGGGTTGGTCCATCGATAACGCCTGGATCCTCAAGTCACTGGCCAGTGGGCTTCAGCGATCCCCGGCGCACGGCCTCGTCGAGTATCTGCAGGGCGTTCAGCGCGGCGCCTTTCCGAAGGTTGTCGCATGAAAACCACAGGGCGAGCCCGTTGGGGTGCGAGAGGTCCTTACGGATGCGCCCCACGAACACATCGTCCCGGCCTGCCGCCTGATGCGGCATAGGGTAGACCCGCCTGGCCGGGTCGTCCACCACGCTTATTCCAACGTAGCCTGCGAGGGCTTCGCGCGCCTCGTCAGGTGAGACAGCGCGCTCAAATTCAACCTGCACGGCTTCGCTATGGGAGATCTGAACAGGCACGCGCACGCAGGTGGCGGAGAGAGGCAGGTCCGGCTCATGCAGGATCTTGCGTGTCTCGTTCACCATCTTGTGCTCTTCTTTCGTATAGCCGTCCGCCTCGAAGTCGTCCACTTGCGGCAGCACGTTGAAGGCGATCTGGTGCGGATACACCGCTGGCCTCGCGGGCCTGCCACCGAGGACGTCCTTCGACTGCTCTATAAGCTCGGCCTGCGCTGCCGCGCCGGTGCCCGAGACGGCCTGGTAGGTGGCGACTGTGACGCGCTTCACAGGGCTGACCCTGCGGAGGGCGTCCAGAACCATGGCGAGTGGTGTGGTCGTGCAGTTGGGTATCGATATGATGCCCCTGTGCCATTCGATGTCTGCGCCATTGATCTCAGGTACGACGAGCGGCACATCTGCGCGCATGCGGAATGCAGACCCGTCATCGATCATCAGCGCGCCCCTCTTGGTGATCTCCGGCTGAAGCAGCTTGCTGACGGTAGCGGACACGGAGACGAAGGCCACGTCCACGCCTTCGAACATGTCCGGCCTGCTTTCGTGGACTGTGATCTCCCTGTTCAGATAGGGCAGCTTCTTTCCATCCGAGCGGGCGGAGGCGAGGGCGACGACTCTATCCGCAGGGTGCTTCCGGGCCTCAAGCAGTTTCAGGGCCACGCTGCCCACTGCGCCTGTTGCGCCGACAACTGCGATTTTCAGCGGTTTCTGGAGAGGCATTTTTCCTTCTCTGCCGCCCCTTCCATACTTGAAAGGGGGCGAATGACTCAGGGCATGTCCGTCCGGTTGCGGGACTCTAGACGTTACCAGCCCGCAGAGCGCGATAGTGCGCGGACTGGCTCAATGTGAATGCGGCCGGCTGCGCGTCGCGGACGGGTCAGCCGGCTACGGCTTTGCTTTCAACCCGAGGACCCTGTCGAGCCCGATGACCATGTGGTCAAGGGTCATCACATGGCGGACGGCCAAGAGTACGCCCGGCATGAAGCTCTCGCGGTTGATCGAATCGTGGATCATTGTGAACGTCTGGCCCGTTGCGCCGAAGACAACCTCGTGGCGGGCCACGCGTCCCGGCATGCGCGCAGAGTGGATGTTGATCCCATCGTGTACGCCCCCGCGCGTGCCAGCGAGTGTCTCTTTCTCGGAGACGACGCTCATGAACGGGTTGCCTCGGCCCTCCGCCATGGCGCGTGCGATGGAAAGAGCAGTGCCGGAGGGCGAGTCTATCTTCATCTCGTGGTGGCTCTCGATGAGATCTGCGTAGTCGAAGTATTTCGAGGCGATGCCGGCGAGATGGCCAAGGAGGACGGCGCCAAGTGCGAAGTTGGACGCCGAAATTGCGCCAATCTTGCGCACTGCAGCCAGTTGCTCGATCTCTTTCATGGCTGCGGCGGAGAGCCCGGTCGAGCCTGAGACGACGCGTACTCCGGCGTTTAGCGCGACCTTCATAGCGTTGGCAGCGGCCTCGCCGTTGGTGAAATCCACGACCACATCTGGGCGCGTCTCTGAGATGAGCGTGGCCAGGTCCTTCGCCAAAGGGACGGTCCCCTTGCCGTCCGGGCGAGCAGTGACGCTAGAGGCTGCCTTGATGTCTGCGCCGCCAGCGGGGGTCATGTCAGGGGCTGAAGCGACCGCGGCCAGCACCGTGGAACCCATGCGGCCAAGGACGCCGTTTACGGCAACTTTGATGGTGGCCAATTCAAGCCTCACCGGACCCGCAGGATGGCTGACTGCCCGGGCGATGCGGGCATCGCCCGGGCAGGCCGCGTCATGTCAACAGCGACGGCACCATGGTGCCAGAGGCGGTCGTTTGAGTTGAGGCTGCGCTCCAACTCTCACCCTGGCCCACAGGGCATCCGGTCAGGCGGGGGATTTCGCACCGGGCCCTGCGGAGGCGAATTCTACTATCTGCGTGGTGGCATGGGGGGTGGGGTCGGCCTGCCGCCGCTGAACCCGCCGACCTGCCTGCGTCCGCCGGGGCGCTCTGTGGCCTCACGGGGGCGATCCATCTCTTCACCATCATCGGCGGCGCGCTCAACGCGGTCTACCGGACGTTCAATCCGCTCTGCAGGTCGCTCTTCGACGGGCTCCCGCCGGGGCGCAGTGTTCTCCGGTTCCTCAGCGCGCTGACTGTGGGACGAACCTGCGTCGCGGTCTGCGAAGCGTCCCGGTCCGGCGTCACGGTCGCCAAAACGCCCGCGTCCGGCGTCACGGTTGCCGAAAGGTGGGCGATCGCCGCCGCCACCGCCGCCACCGCTACCGAAGCGCGGGCGGTCACCTCCGCGGTCGCCGCCGGGCGGCGGGCCGCGGCGGGCCTTGAACTCTTCGACGTTGATTTGCGACGTGTCGAGCGTCTCTGTCTCGCCCTGGCGCTTGCGCATTTCGATGACTGCACGGGCGGAGAGGTCTACGCGGCCCAGGTGGTCAATGGTGGTGACGATCACCTCGAGCGGGTCGCCGATCTGTACAACGGACTCTACGGTCGGCACCCGCTTATCGGACAGCTCCGAGATGTGCACCAGTCCGTCCTTCCCAGGCACAAGCTGGACGAAGGCGCCGAACGGCATGATGCGGACAACCTTGCCCTTGTAGACGGTGCCCACTTGAATCTCTCGCGTCATGGACTCGATCTGGGCCTTCGCGCCTTCTGCCGCCTGTTTGTCCGGGGAGCCGATGACCACGGTTCCGTCGTCGGAGATGTCTATCGTCACGCCGAACTCTTCGATCATCTTGCGGATGACGGAGCCGCCAGGGCCGATGACAGCGCCAATCTTGTCCGTGGGGATCTTCAAGGTGATCATGCGGGGAGCGAACGGGCTGAGGTCATCGCGTGGCGCGCTGAGCGTGCCCTTGATGTGCTCAAGGATCTGGAGACGGGCGGTGCGGGCCTGGGCAAGTGCCTGTTCCATGACCTTGAACGTGATGCCCTTGACCTTGATGTCCATCTGGAGGGCGGTCACGCCTTCTGCGGTCCCGGCCACCTTGAAGTCCATGTCCCCCGTGTGGTCCTCTGCTCCCTGAATGTCAGTGAGGACGGCGTACTGGCCGTTCTTGCCGGTGATGAGGCCCATCGCGATGCCGGCGACTGGGGCCGAAATGGGGATGCCGGCGTCCATGAGAGAGAGCGTGCTGGCGCACACGGAAGCCATGGACGTGGAGCCATTGGAGCTGACGGCCTCCGATACGAGGCGCACGGTGTATGGGAACGTCTCCTGGGGCGGCATGACAGGCTGGAGTGCCCGTTCTGCGAGCGCTCCGTGACCAACCTCGCGCCGGCTCGTGAACCCGGACCGCCCGACCTCCCCTGTTGAGAACGGCGGAAAGTTGTAGTGGTGCATGAAGTACTTGCTTGTTTCGGGGGAAAGTGTGTCCAGCTTCTGACGGTCACCCATGGAGCCAAGCGTCGCCACGCTGAGGATTTGTGTCTCGCCGCGTGTGAATATGGCCGACCCGTGGACGCGGGGAAGGAAGGCAACTTCCGATGATAGGGGCCTGATTTCGTCCAGCTTTCTGCCGTCCGGTCGCCGCGCCTCATTGAGGATGGCGCCGCGGATGGCGTCAGACTCGATTTCGAAGAAGGCCTGGCCGAGCAGTTTTTCATCGTGCTGGCCCTTGAGGGCCTCGACGAGGTCTTTCTTGATCTGGTCGAACGCTGCCTGGCGTGTCTGCTTGTTGCCGGGGATGCGCAGGGCATCGTCGAACCTGCTGCCGGTGAATGACCTGGCGGCATCAGTGGCGGCGGTCAGAGCCGCTGGGACCTGGGGGGCGGGCCACTTCTGCTTGCCACACTTCTGTTGCATTTCCCGTATGAGGGCGACGATCTCCCCGTTCACTTCCTGAGCGAGTTGGAGTGCGTCAACCAGGACGCTCTCCTGGACGAACTTCGCACCGGCCTCGACCATCATGATGGCGTCGGATGTGCCGGCCACAGTGAGGTCGAGCAGGCTGTTCTTCATCTCTTCGTAGGTTGGGTTGACGACCAGTTCACCATCAATGAACCCGATGGTGCATGCGCCCACCGGGTCATCGAACGGGATGTCTGAGATGGCCAGAGCGGCGGAGGCGCCAATGATCCCGACGATTTCCGGGGCGTTGATCTTGTCCACGGACAAGATGGTGCCGATGAGCTGAACTTCGTTGTGGAAATGCTTCGGGAAGAGGGGCCGCAGGGGCCGATCTATCAGACGGCACATGAGGGTGGCGTCTGTGCTGGGGCGGGCTTCACGCTTGAAGAACCCCCCTGGCAGCTTGCCAGCGGCGTACATGCGCTCTGAGATGTCCACGGTGAGGGGCAGGAAGTCAATCCCAGCCCTGGGTTGAGGTGCGACGCAGGCTGTGACCAGAATCACGGTGTCACCGTACCGTACAGTGACCGCTCCGTTGGCGAGGCCGGCGAGTCGGCCCGTTTCCAGTTCCAGTACGCGGCCGCCCACTTCGATCTGAAATTTTTCGATGCTCATTTTTCTTCCTGACATATGCCAAATGCCTCGCAGTGCGAGGCCAGACCTGGGTGCGTTGATAGAAAAACGCCCCTCCTTGCTCGAGGGGCGTCGCGCTACTTCCTCAGACCGAGCCGGTCAACGAGAGCCTGATAGCGCTCTACGTCTTCGCCGTGAAGATAGCGAAGGAGGCGCCGCCGCTGACCCACTAGCTTCAGGAGCCCTACCCGGCCACCCTGGTCATGCTTGTGGATGCGGAAATGTCCTGCCAGGCTGTTGATGCGGTCTGTCAGGAGTGCGATCTGGACTTCGCTTGACCCCGTGTCCTGAGGGTTCCTGCGGTTGGCCTCAATTGTGGCCGTCTTCGTGTTCGCTTCCAACTTCGTTAGATCTCCGATCGGGGAAGTGGGGAAGGCCGCCCGAATGCCTTGATCCCCTGCGCGCCAGTGCCGGGCCTGCCTTTTTCATCTCCCATATATGTGTAACAACGATGCAGTCTAACATGCCGTTACGGATTCCGGCGATGTGCCCCCATCCCGTTCCATCTCGGTGCAGACCGGCCGCGGCAGGGCCAAAAACAGACCGCTATTCAGTAATTGATCTCTATCTGTAGAGCTCTAGGCATGATGTGGTCTGCCTTGACATTCGTGAAATGCGGCGCATAACATGGCACTCAGCGTGTGGCCCTGTGAGCCTTGGCCATCACACACGCTGTGTGTTTATTTGCAGCGGTTGCGAAATGGCGGCGGTTAGTGATCCCCGCAGTCCGTACCGCATGATTGGAGGACGGCGCCAGATGACAGAGTGGTTCCAGAAGGGGCCTAAGGCCTTTTTCCTCGTGGTCGCGATCGTAGCCATGGTCGCAGTTGCGGGCTGCGCAGGTGCGCAGGGCCCGGCCGGGCCTGCCGGTGACCCCGGACTGCCTGGTCTACCCGGTAACCCCGGTGAGCCGGGTAACCCAGGTGCCGCAGGTTCCCAAGGTGCTGCTGGCGCTACGGGTGCTGCTGGCGCTACGGGTGCTGCTGGCGCTACGGGTGCTGCTGGCGCTGCCGGTGCTGCTGGCGCTGCCGGTGCTGCTGGTTCATCTTCGGCACTTCTGGTTACCGACGCTGCCGCAGGCACCCTTCTCTTTGTAGAGAGGAAGGGAACTGGTGACACGTTGGCGGTGGTGACCGGTAGCGGGTTCAAACCCGGCGAGAAGGT
>SHXW01000027.1 GCA_009693115.1 Dehalococcoidia bacterium
CTTCTTGCCGCCGCGCTCCGCCCTGCCCGGCTCCCAGAGCGCAATCCGGATGCTGGACATGATGAGTCCGACTGCGCTCTGCGCGCCCACCGTGGCCGCCATCATAGGGTCGTTCCAGCAGTTCTGCGCGGAAACCATGTATCCGCCCGGCTTCAGGAATGGCTTGCCAAGCTGCACCGCCCACGGGGTGTCGAATGACTTGACGCAGACAAAGCCGATGTCGAACTTGTCCTGAAAGGCGAGCCGCTGCGTTTCGTGGATGTGAAAGACATGCGGCTTTGCGGTGAACGGCTCGTGCGGCCCCTTCACGCTGAGGCCGCGCTTGCGGATGGCCTCGACATGCTCCGCCCACGGGTCGAGCAGGGTCACGTCGTTACCGGTTTGTGACAACCAGCCGCCGAGGTAGCTGCCTACCGCGCCAGCGCCGACTATCAGGATGCATCTGGCATCTCACTGCCTTCTCTTGCTTTGTGACCGCCTCAGAAACCCCTCTCCCTGCCGGGTGCCTTTGGGCGCGGGTCAGGGTGAGGGAGAAGTCTGAACTCAAACGAAAGCTTCTGGAACTCAGGTACGTCCTTCCATAGATGGTTGCAAAACGGAGTTACCCCTCGAACGGCCCTCGCGCCTTACGGCCTGCGTTCACCTTCCCGCGCGACTCCTCGAATTCGCGCTGAATGTCCTCGGGCGGGTAGGTGTAACGCTTCTTCGAAAAAAGCCAGTTGTCAGCCGCCTCGTCGCTAATCTGCACAGTGGCGTCCGGGCGGTCCCTCACCTCCGGCCGCAGCTTCGTGCCGATCCCCGGCAACTCCGGCGCGTGCATGTACCCGTTCTCGACCTTGATGTTCGGGCTGACGAACCTTCCATACCAGCCACGGTGCATAGCCCGGTTGTACTCCATGACCATCGTGTTCACCTGCGACATACAGATGGCCGCCGCGGCGAACATGTTCACCGGGCCGATGCAGTCGTGCGGAGTGACAGGGAGTTGGTGCACCGAGGCCAGCGTCGCTATCTTCTTCGCCTCCGAGATGCCCCCCGTCCAGGCGATGTCCATCATGGCGATGCGCGCTGCACCGATCTCGATAAACCTGCGGAACTGATAGCGGCTCATAAGCCGTTCCGCCGCGGCGATCGGCGTACGGGTCTCGGCCTGGAGCCTCTGGTGCGCCTCTTCGCTCAGCGCCGAGACAAGCTCCTCGTGCCACATCAGTTTGTACGGCTCGAAGGCGTGAACGATGCGGATGGCGTTCGACAGGTTCCACTTGGCGTGGCCGTCGTTTGCTATGTCCATCTCAAGCCCAAGCGCGTCCCTGATGCGGCGCACGGGCCCGAGGGCGAAGTCCAGATCCTCCGGAAAGAGGAACGTCCCGTCCGACTCACGGGCGATGAAGTCCGTCGCGGATATTTTCAACCCCGTGATGCCTTCATCCAGGAGCGACTTCGCAACCCGCACAGGGTCGCGCCAGACGTCGTAACCGTCCTGGATTTCACCGTACACCCCGCAGGTGTTATAGACGTTGATCTTGTTCCTCACCGTGCCGCCGAGAAGCTCGTAAATCGGCATTTTCAGCGACTGGCCCTTGATGTCCCAGAGGGCCATGTCTATCGCCGAAAGCGCCCGCACCTCTGCGCCACCGTACCCGGCGTGATCCGACCACCGAAACATCGTCTGCCACAGGCCCTCAATGTCCTGAGCGTCGCGGCCTATGAGCAGCGGCCCGAAGTGGTCATGCACCGCCGACTGCACCGTGCTGGCCGCGTACCATGTCTCGCCGAGGCCCACGATTCCGCCGTCCGTGTGCACCTGCACCCATATGACGTTCGGAAACTCTTTGACCCTGATTGTTTCCAGTTTGGTGATCTTCACTTCGACACCCTCCTGCCGCCCTTCTTGGTACGGCCCACCGGCTCGGCCGCGCCGCCTGCGTGCGCCTGCGCCTTGCGGAGCTGGTGCGCCCATTCGAAATCTGCCGCCAGTCGCGGCGACCGGAGCGAGTACTCCTCGAAATGGTCAACTCCGCTCGTGCCCGGAGTATCGCTCACTTTCACCAGCACATCGGGCATGTCGCGCACTTCCGGCCGCAGCCTTGTCCCTATGCCGGGCCGCTGGGGGGCGTGCAGAAAACCGTCCCGGATATCTAGGTTGGGGTCAACGTACTTCGCGTACCAGCCCTCGAAGTACGGCCTGACATGCTCCATGATCATTGCGCTCGGGCAAGCCATGCATATCTGCGCGCAGGCGAAAATGTTCACAGGCCCGGTTGCGTCGTGCGGCGCGACGGGCGCCTGGTGAGCCGACGCCAGCGTGGCGATCTTCCACGTCTCCGATATTCCCCCAGTCCAGATCAGGTCCGGCATGACGACGCGGGCGGACCCGTTCTCTATGAACTGCCTGAACTGCCACCTGGACAGCAGCCTTTCGGAGATGCACACCGGCGATTTCGTGTTCGCCTGCAGGATGGCGAGCGAGTCCGCGTTCATCAGCGGCATCAGGTCTTCCTGCCACATGATCTCGTAAGGCTCCATCGCCTGAGCGATCTGAATGGCGATGGGCAGCGACCACTTGCCGTGGCCGTCGTTCGCTATCTGAATTTGCATCCCCACGGCGTCCCGAACGTCCCGCAAGGGCTGAAGTGCCCGGTCAAGGTCCTTCGGGTGCAGGTAGTGCCCGTCCCACGCTCCCGCCATCGAAATGGTCGGGCCCATCTTCATCGCTGTGATGCCCTTATCGAGGTGCTGCTTCGCCAGTTCACCCGCTCCCACATGCGGCGCGCCTGTGGCATAGACACGGATCTTCTTGCGGACTGCACCGCCGAGGAGTTCGTAAACTGGCACACCCGCGGCCTGACCCTTGATGTCCCAGAGAGCCATGTCCAGCGCAGATATGGCGCGCTGCTCCGCTCCGCCATATCCGGCATGGTCCGAAAGCCTGAACGCGTCCGTCCAGTGCCGCTCTATGGCGAAGGCGTCCCGCCCAATGAGCAGGGGCCCGAACCAGTCATGGATCGCAGCCTCCACGATGCTTGGGGCATACCACGTCTCGCCCAGGCCGACGATTCCCTTGTCCGTGTAAACCTGGACCCAGAGGATTCCCTTCGGCGCGTACCAGGCCTCGCCCACGGGGTCGTTGATCCTAATGGTCTCGATCTTGGTGATTCGCATGTTGTATCTCGCTGCCATTCCTGGTGACTATCATGGGCGGGCGCTGATGTGGGATGTGCTAGTTCCCATCCGTGGAGCGGCGGCAGTATACGCCCGCCACACGAGGCTTCGTCCGGAGTTAGAATCCCACGGTCGCTCCATGGCAGTGGCTCTCAGCGCGGTTTCATGCTGAAGCCCTGTACATCGAAACGACGAACTTCATCGTTAAACCAAACCACCGGCAAGGAACCCGGAATAGTCCCGACACATTCTGGAGAACACATGAAAGCAGCACGCATATCGGCTCCCAAGAAGTGGGAGTTCGTTGACATCCCGGCACCAAAACCGCAGGACGGCGAGGCGCTGATCAAAGTGGACTGGATTTCGGTCTGCGGATCGGACATCCGCCTGGAGTTCGACAAGGACCTCCCAGAAGAGGATTTCCCCATCGCTCCGGGCAAGCCCATCCATGAGTGCGCTGGAACGATTGTCGAAAGCCGCACGCCTGAATACAAGGCAGGCCAGCGCGTCATCGTCATCCCGCGTCAGGGTGCAGGCGCGGTCGAATACACCGTGCAAACGCCGGACCGTATCATCGCCTTGCCCGACTGGGGCAGTCTGGACGAGTGGGTCATGTGCCAGCACACCGGCACAGTGTTGTATTCGGCCAAGCAGTGGGGCAACCCGGCCGGCAAACGCATCGCAGTGCTGGGACAGGGCGGCATAGGATTGAGCTTCACCATGATTGCAGAGAAGCAGGGAGCGGCCCAGGTGATCGGCCTCGACCTGCACGACTATCGCCTGAAGAAGTCACTGGAACTCGGCGCCACGGACACCATCAATCCGTCCCGCGAGAACGCCGCCGAGGCTATCAAGGAGATCACGAAGGGGCACGGTGTGGACATCGTTGTAGATGCCACAGGCGCACCGGAGGGCCTGGAGACCTGCATCAAGATGGTGAACAAGGAGGGGATGGTCATCTCCTTCAGCTTGGTCACGCCCCGCGCCGTGTCTTTCAGCCACGGCGAATGGATGTCCAAAAATCTGACAATCAGGGCCACTGTGGTTGCAGCCACGAACCAGCCTGTCAAGGAGATCAGGGAAATAGTAGCTCTCCGGGACAGGGGATGGATCGACCCTGGCAAGCTGAAAACCCACAACTGGAAGTGGGACCGCATGCAGGACGCTTTCGAGATGTACATGAAGCGCGAAGACAACGTCATCAAGGTAGCGCTGGCGGTTCCATAGAGCCCGTCTCCAATAAGTTCTCGCAGGCCATCGCGTTGGCAATCTGACGTTGGCGAACAGCAGCGCGTCGAAGGCAGCGAAGTACGGTTACAATCACGCACTGAACATTACCCGCTATAACTCATTCAAATGGCACAAACCGCCGTGAACAACGGCGCCCGATCAAGGAGCAGGACTGATGACAATTGCAGTTGGGCAGAAGGCACCGGACTTCACCGCGATTGACTCGGACAACAAACCATTCACCTTGAGCCACATCAAAGGCAAGAACGTCGTCTTGGCCTTTTACCCGGCCACCTTCTCAGGTGTGTGCGACAAAGAGATGTGCACTTTCCGGGACTCAATGTCAGAACTCAACAAGGTCAACGCAGAGGTCGTCGGCATTTCTGTTGACCCTAGGTGGAGCGTCAAAGAGTTCAAGACCAAACACAACCTGAACTTTCCGCTCGTCAGCGACTGGGACCGCAAGATCATAAAGCTGTACGGCGTGGAATGGCCCAACTTCGGCGGCATGCAGGGTTATTCCGCCGCGACGCGTTCAATCTTTGTGCTGGACAGTACTGGGACTGTGCGCTGGTCATGGGTCACGGACGGCCAGGGCAAGGAGCCGGATTATGCCGCCATCAAGACTGCCCTCGCCGCGTTGAAGTAACTCAATCTCTCCTCCCTGCGGGAGATGGCAGGTGTGGGGGTCATATACGACAGGCAACGCCTGCGACGTGGGACAAGCTCGATTTGTCGAATCAGGAGCCCCGGTTCAACCGGGGCTCCTGTGCTTTTCGCCAGCCTATCGACACCTCGCTCTACTAGTCGTAACCTGCCGCGGAACCTCTTTTCTGGGTCTTGCGTGCAGACCACAGGGTCCTCTGCGAGAGAGACACATGGCCGCTTAATATCACTTTCAAGCGCGGAGGCACACCGTGGCGAAGTTCGCAGAAGTCAATCTATTTCAGCTTTACAACCACTCCCGTGACGACGTCGCGCCATGGGAAGATCGCACCGCAGAGGCGGTCGCCAAGCTCCCAGGCGGAACGCAACGTTTCTGGGGCGTCCCATTCACAGCGGGAGATACCGACCCATCGAAACCAGGCCTGCTTGTCGCTGGCGACCGTGATTCGGTAACACCCATCACCGTACCTCTCACAGGAACAGCGTCACACATCGTCTTCGCGCATTTTTGCGACTCCCTCGCCCGTACGACCGTGGCCGGCCAGACAAGGGATTACCCGGCTCCCGTCGTGACCGCGCCAGGCGAGCATCTCGCGAACTATGTGATCGTGTACGCCGATGGCTTGGAGCATGTTGTGCCCATCCGTCGGAGGTTCGAGGTGAACCAGGCGCAGACCCGTATGCAGAGCGGGTTCATGAACCGGGCACACCAGGGCCTGATGCCAATGGCATTGCGCGGTCCATATCCGGCTGACATGTGGGGCAGATTCCAGACAGGCGTATCCGTGGGCCTTCCCGGCCGTCCGCTATCTGCCAGGGAGGACACGCTTTCCCGCATGAAGCCTGCGCCTTCCTGGTCCATCTATGCCATGGCGAACCCGTCACCGAAGAAGCGCCTGAAAGCTCTGAGGATTGAGCCAACAGGCGCCGCTGCCATCGGCATCGGCGCGGTCACAAAGTTCAACGGCACCGCACACCCGCTCCGGCATGAACGTCTTGAGACCGTGCAAGTGGACTTACCGCGTGGCGCGGACCGCGCCACCGCCGGGGCGGGAGCGGACATTGACCTGGGAGTCATCGCCCGGAGGTACGAAGTCCAGGGCTTCTATCCTGATGAGTGGTTAACCGCACCTGTTAAAGGCCGAGGCGAAGCCCCCGACAACCCGCCCAGGACCCTGGCGCTCGATATCGCCGGATCGAGGGACGCGACTCTCGTCGTGGCTGGTCAAGAGTTGTCAGCATCTGACCTCTATTCAAAACATGAAGCGCGGAGTGCTGATGGACGGATCCACGCCCGTGTACTCACGCCGCTGAAGACGTGGGTCCACGGCAAGGTCGTAGACACCTCAACAGGCAGGCCCACCGCTGCCCGCATCCACTTTCGCTCCGGAGACGGTCGCTACTTCCCGCCGTACGGACACAGGCACGAGGTCAACGACAACTGGTTCGAGGATTACGGCGCGGACGTGAAGCTGGGCGACACCCAATACGCCTACGTTGACGGCACGTTCCAGGCCGAACTGCCGGTGGGCGAGGTGTACGTCGAGGCGATGAAGGGGTTCGAGTTCGAGCCTTTGCGAACCCGCATCCAGGTCAAGCCGGGCCAGCGAGAGCTTGAGATCAAGCTCGAACGCGCCGTCGATCTCCGTAAGGAGGGCTGGATCACCGCAGATACCCACGTCCACTTCATCACGCCCGAGACGGCGCGCCTCGAGGGGCAGGCAGAGGGCCTCAATGTCATCAACCTTCTCGCCGCTCAGTGGGGTGACCTCTACACGAACGTTGGCGACATTACTGGGCGACTTTCCGGATCAAGCACTGATGACATGCTCGTCTGGGTCGGCACGGAAAACCGCCAGCACTTCCTGGGCCACATGAGCCTGCTCGGCGTGAAGGGTGAGCCGGTCTTCCCCATGTCCACGTCTGGACCGACCGAGGGCTACATAGGCGACACCACAGTGCGCGCCATGTCGGAATGGGCGGACGAGGCGAAGTCACGGGGCGGGCTGGTAGTCATCCCACATTTCCCTTACCCACACTCCGAGATCATCGCCGAAATCGTACGCGGCCGTGTAGACGGCGTCGAGTTCTGGGACTTCTGGACTCCCACCATGGACACTTTTTCATTCCATGAGCTGTACCGCCTGCTTAACTGCGGCTACCGGGTGGCGGTTGTGGGCGGAACGGACAAGATGTCCGCCGGTATGCCCGTGGGAAACGTTCGGACATACGCTCACACCGGCGGCGAGGTGAGCTTTGACGCATGGGCACAGGCTGTACGCGCAGGGCGCACCTATACGACCTCAGGCCCTCTCGTGCGCTTCGCCGTCGAAGGCCGTCAGCCCGGTGACGAAATCAAGCTTCCTGCGAAGGGTGGATCCGTCCACGTCGAGGCCGACGTCACTTGCCTGTCAGGCCCGGTGAACAGGCTGGAAGTTGTCTACAACGGCGAGGTCATCGCGCAGGCATCGTCACGAGGCGGAAGCAACACACTTAAGCTGTCCGAACAGGTGAAAATCCCCGGCTCCGGGTGGCTCGCTGCCCGGTGCGTATCGCAGCACAAAGTGTGGAGCATATGGCCGCAGCATATCGCCGCACACACGTCCGCCGTTTACGTGAAAGCCGGGCGCGATGAGGTCTTTGACAACCCGACCGCGAACTATCTGATCACGACCATGCAGGGCGGCATCGCATGGTTGGACACGCTGGCGACACGGGACACACCCGAACGGCATGCCGCCGTCCGCCACGTCTTTGAAGACGCCATCGCGCAGGTCCAGGGGAAACAAAAGGCGCACGGGCACGCGCACTGACAGCCAATGTATGAGTTCCCTCTCCCCGCAAGGGAGAGGGTGGCTCCCGCTCCTATTTCGTCTTCGGGTTCGGCGCGCCGCCGGCAGCTATGACGCCTCCGTCAACGAGTATCTCCGTCGCTGTGACGTATGCGGCATCGTCTGACCCAAGGAAAAGGATCACTGCCGCGATCTCCTCTGGAGTACCCCATCTGCCAAGCGGTATGCGTTGTGTGCGGGCGTCCCGCTGCGCCACATCGTCATGCGCCCATGTCGTAAATGGGGTGTGCACCCAGCCCGGAAGTACGGCGTTGACTCTGGTACCCTGCCCTGCGTACTGAATGGCTGCGACCTTAGTGAATTGCAAAATGGCAGCGCGCGATGTGGCGTAGGCAGCGCCGTAGGCTCCTGCCATCTTGGATGCCATGGAGGAGATGTTGACTATGGCCCCGCCGCCTGACTGGCCTAGGAGCCCTGCGCAGATCTTGGTGCCCAGAAACACACCCGTCGCGCTCACGTCCATTACTCGCCGCCACTCGTCGACGGGAGTGTCAGTAATGGAACGGCGGTCGATTATTCCCGCGGCGTTGACGAGGAGGTCCAGCCGGCCATACCGCTTCCGGGCCACCTCGACAGCGGCCTTCCACTGCGATTCGTCGGTGACCTCAAGGTGGGAGTAAACAGCGTCGAACCCGGCTTTCCGCAGGCTCGCAGCGGACTTTTCGCCCGCCTCATCCTTCATATCGGTCAGCACGACGCCTTTGCCGCCCTCCCGCATGAACCTCCATGCAACAGCCCCGGAGAATCCCATCAACTCTCCGTCCACCGCTGACGCCGCACCTGTCAGGACGGCGACCTTCCCGTCAAACCTACCCATGCCGTTAGACTCCTTGCTTACCATCTGGCTGTCTCTGCATCCAGCGTATTGAATCCCTTTTACTTTCAGGGTGAGGGTCTGCTCGGGGGCAGACGCTCCGCGAACGCATTTCATTCACCCTTTCAACAAGCGCAGGCGAAGCCCAAACCCCTTCATGCCGGGAGTGTGGGTGCGGGATTTTCACCTGGCGAACTTCTTCACACTCTTCGGGTTAAGTTCCAGCCCGAGGCCCGGCTTGTCCGGATACGGCGTCCACATGCCGTTTACCGGCTTCGGATACTCGGTGAACCAGACATCGTCCGAAGCCTCGGAGACACCCAGATACTCGACGATGCGCAGGTTGGGCGTCGCACAAGCCGTATGGAGATGGACAAGCTGGACGGCGTGCGGGGCTACGGGCAGGTTGAAGGAGTGGGCCAGATGCGCCACCTTCATCCACTCCGTTACGCCTCCGACGCGGCCGATGTCCGGCTGCACGATGTCTACACCCCCTCGGACGATCAACTCCTTGAACCCGTATTTCGTGTATTCGTGCTCGCCGGTGGCGACCGGGATGGTAGTGGCCGTTGCGATTTCGGCCAGGCCCTGAATATCGTCGGCCAGCACAGGCTCTTCAAACCAGCGGACGTTATAGTCCTCGAACCTCTTTGACATGGCGATCGCCTGCTTCGCGTAGTAGCCGTTGTTGGCGTCTACGAAAAGCTCCACGTCATCACCGACAGCTTTGCGTACCGCGGCCAGACGCTTCATGTCCTCCCCTTCCGACTGCCCAAAGTCCTTGGCCACCTTCATCTTGACGGCCTTGAAGCCGCGTGCCGTGTAGCCTGTCTGCTCTTTTAGTAGATCCTTCTCGTTGAAACTGGTCCAACCGCCAGAGCCATAGACTGGGACAGAATTGGTGTAGGAGCCGAGGAGCCGGTACAGGGGCAGGCCCAACGCCTTGGCCTTCAGGTCCCAGAGGCCGATATCCACGGCAGAGATGGCGCAGAAGGCGATGCCCTTACGGCCGAAACCGCGCACGCGCCAGAACATGTCGTTCCAAAGTTTTTCAATGCTGAACGGATCCTGGCCGATGAGCAAGTCCTTGAGATTGTCCTCGATCACGGCCTGTACGGCACGCGGCCCCTGGCCGATGCCCAGACCCTCGAACCCCTCGTCCGTTTTAATGTGCACAAAGAGGGCAGATCGTCCCTTTGCTCCAGGCTTGGGCGGCGGGATGGTGGCGTCCTGAATGACGAAACCGTCCGGGTCAACCATCCAAGTCGTCCGTACTTCCGTGATCTTCAAGTGAAAGCCTCCTCAGAATCAATCCCTTCACCCAGTCCCAACTTCCTGGGATACGGATGAGGTGGAAGTCACAGTCATTCACCAATCCGGGCACCCCACTGGCGCGTAATCCGGGGCGGCGAGATTATAGGACTATTACGCGGCAAGAGAGGCCGCGCAGAAACTTCTTATGACGACTCCCCCGGTTGCCCCTACGCAGGCGCCAGTCTCTGCGGACGGGCAGCCAGCATCAACCCATCCCGGCGCGCCTATACAGCGCGCAGGCAGACGACCCGCGGTTGTCACCACGGCAGCGTCTGTGAACCAGGCCGTGACATCCGTGCCCGGCCAGCATGGTTCCAGCGCGATCTTCGCCGCTGTCGAAGGGGAATTCGGCTGGAGCCGCGACCTTGTCGCAGGCGTAGCCTCGTTCGGGCGCGTCGGCGGGACGCTACTGGGGCCTCTCGAGGGCTGGCTGACGGACAGATTCGGCGCTCCCCTCATGCTCCTGCTGGGCATGCTACTCGGCGGCGCTGCCCTCATCGTCTTCTCTCGCATCGAGACCCCGGTCTCGTACTATGCCGCCTACTTCGTGATGTCCCTGGGTTTCAGCATCGGCGGCTTCACCCCGGCCATGTCCGCGGTGAACTCATGGGTCTCTTCGCAGCGCAGGGCCACCGCAATGGCCTTCGTCTTCGCCGGCCAGAGCGTTGCGGCCTTTCTGGTTCCATTGATGGCGCTCGGGTTCACGGTGTTTGGCTGGCGGGCAACGCTCGTCGTGGTCGGCCTGATCATAATGCTGTGCGCACTCCCTGTTTCGCTCGCCATACGTGGTCGGCCGCCAAAGGACGCATCTGCCCGGGCGCCTGCCTACGCGGCGGGTGATTTCACAGTCAGAGAGGCTGTGCGCACACGCGCCTTCTGGGCCATCGCCACCAGCCACATGTTGGTGAATCTGTCCAACGCCGCCGTGTCCGCTCACCTGGTCCTGCACCTGAAGGATGAGGGCATGTCCCTTTCACAGGCATCATCGGTCCTGCCCGTGATGGGGGCGACCGCGTTCGCAGCGCATTTCCTGGGCGGGTACATGGGCGACAGGATGGACAAGCGCATCCCCGCCTTTGGCGCGATGCTGCTGCAGGCCTCGGCGGTTGCGCTGTTGCCGTTCGCACACACGTATGCGCTGGCAATGCTGTTCGGTGCCATGTGGGGGATGGGTGTAGGCGTGCGCTTCCCCGTGCTCCATGCCATGCGTGGAGACTACTTTGGACGACGGAAATACGGGACGATCCTCGGGCTTTCCAGCCTGCCACTGGCGATAGGCATGACGGTCACTCCATGGCTTGTAGGGCGCATATACGTGGCGCAGGACACATACATGTGGACCTTCCTCGCACTTGCCGCGTTCTGTCTGGCGGGATCATTCGTGGTATTGCTCGCCCGACGGCCTGAACGTCCGTCTCTTCGGACGCCCAATTGAAGATGCGCACATCACATCCAAAGCGGAAAGGATTCTTATCCGAAAAGGGAGCGCGCATCACCGCGGCAGCCACGCTGAACCAGACTGTCGTATCCGTGCCCACGTTTCAGGGATCGAGCACGATTTTTGCCGCGGTCGAGAAAGACTTCGGGTGGCAGAGGGCGACGACTGCGGGAGCGGCATCGGCGGGTTCGCTCGCCAACGCCATGCTCGGCCCATTTCTGGGAGCAATGACTGACAGGATAGGGTCGGCTCGCATGATCCTGGTTGGCCTGTTCGTTGCCGGAACCGGATTCATCCTCTTTTCACAGGTGCGCACGCCGTGGCATTACTACGCGGCGTGGACGCTGGTCTCTGTCGGCGTTTCGATAGGCGGTTTCACGCCTTCGATAGCCGCGGTGAACATGTGGATGTCCCACAGGCGCGCCAGTGCGATGTCCATCGTTCTGGCCGGCAGCAGCGCGGGCGCGGTCCTGGTGCCTCTGATGGCGTGGAGCATGACCGGTTTGGGATGGCGGACGACGGTGATAGGGGTAGGCATCACATTTGCGTTGATAGCGCCTGCGATCTCATGGACTATGCGGGGCCGCCCGCCGGACATGCAGACCGGCGGCAACCGGTCTGCGCCCGCCAGCGACGGGGGCGTCAGTCAATACGATTTCACCCCGCGCGAGGCGCTTCGGACGCGGGCTTTCTGGACAATCTCGTGGTCCCACGCCCTCGCCAACTTGTCCACAGGCGTCATTTCGTCGCAGGTTGTGCTGCATTTGAATGCTGTGGGGCTGTCGCTCACAAGTGCGTCATTGGTCATTCCGGTGATGGGCGGAGTCGCGTTCGTCTTCCAGCTGGTCGGTGGGCAGATCGGAGACCGAATGGGCAAGCGCGTCCCGGCATCGCTTTTTATCCTCATACAGGCCGTTGCGGTGGTTGTACTGGCCTTCACCAACGGCATGCTGATGGCGATGGCCTTCGCCGTGCTGTGGGGCATCGGCTTCGGAGGCCGGACACCGCTCTTGCACGCCATGCGAGGCGACTACTTCGGGCGCAAGCGTTACGCCACGATAATGAGCCTGTCCGCTGTCCCCATGGCAATCGGCATGACTGTCATGCCGTGGGTCGCCGGGAAGGTGTTCGACATTCAAGGCAACTATCAGTGGGTGTTCGTCGGCCTGGCGGTGGCATGCGCAGCCGGTGCGGGCATCATCCTGCTCGCCACGCCGCCCCCGTCACCCCGCAAGGAAGCAGCGCCGGGTTGAAAAGAGCAGACCCGTGACGATAGAGATCGAGTTCTACAAATCCGTGATAGCCGGGTGCTTCCCTGATTTCACGGTGAACACGCCAAGGTTCATCGGCGGGAGTTGGTGCCGGGTTTTTGTCGCAAACGAGGACACTTGGTTCAGGTTCCCTCACTCTGATAAGGCTCTCGAAGAGTTACCCCGCCAACGAGAGATATACGAACACATCGTAGGCCGGATGACCGTCCCCGTCCCGCGCTTCACGCTATATTCAACCGGATATCCTGCCTTTCCCTATCCTGTCGCCGGTTATTCACAGGTTCCCGGTGTTCCACTGGGATGGCGCGGGCTGACTTCGAACGCGGCGCACCACATTAGGGCCTTCCTGAAACACTTGCAGATAGGGGACCTCTCGGGGATCATGGATTTCGAACTGTCGCATATCGGCGACCCGGTGGTTGATTTCATCGCGCTGCGCGGCGAGCAAGGCCGCGAACGCACGAGTGAGGCGATTGACGAACACGGCGGCCCGCCTGACGCCGGTTTTGAGGCGAGGCTGGAGTTCTGGAGCAGAGTCTACGCCGCTCGCGAACTGGCATATGGGATCGAGCAGAAGGCCGAAGTCCATATCCTGAACGGGAAGAGACGCCTCACACGAGCCATGGCCGGCGACGACATCATCGGTGGATGGGGGCTTGTCACGACATCAAGGAACGCCTCATGGCGCGGGATGGCCTAGACAGGTATTTCCTCGCCCTGAGGGCGAGGGCACTTCTAACCCTTATCGGCCTTCTTCCATGCCTCGTACTTCTTCAGGGTGAACTTCGCGTCTGAGAAGTAATCGTGCATGACACGCTCCTTCTTACGAACCTCCGCGCACTTCTTCGCCACGTCCGCCGCTATTTCAACTGGGACGCGCGCCACGCCGTCGGCATCGCACACGAGGATGTCGCCGGGCCGGACGAGCAGGCCCGCCGCGTTCACGGGTCCGCCGTGCCTGACTATGCCGAACGGGCCATGTCCAGGGACGCGCGCCCTACCCCACAGGCCGCACTTCGCCTTCTTGATGCCCTCCACGTCCCTGACAGACCCGTCGACTATGACGCCCAGGCACCCCAGCGCCCGGTGGCGGTACGCCATGCCGTCTCCGAAGATCGCGCCCCTACCTTGAGGATGGTCAACATCCTTAAGGACTGCGATGGTCGGCGCGCCTGCATTTGCAATAGAGTCGTAGTAGTCGTCCCAACCGACCTTGTGAGGCTGGTCATGTAGAGGGAATAGTTCGGCTGTGACCGCATAGCCGACCAAGACGCCGAATTCAGGCAGCATGCATTTGATATCCGGGCCGGTATAGTCGTCATACTCGGGCACATACCCACGGACGAGGATGGCGGCGTTCTGCACAGTTGCAGAGTCATACGCTGCAAGCGTCTCAAGGACGGCTCCACCGACTTTGTTGATCACTTGACACCTCTGCTGGTCAACTGCATCTCATATTGAGTGCGCCATTCGGTCAGGCCCAGAGCACCTGCGATGTCATTCTGGACAGAATGCGCAGCGCATGGTGAATGGCCTCAGTGGCGCCGACAGCGGACCTCACGCCCCGGCTTCCATCTTCACGACATCCGCCTCCACACTCATCGGCTCGCCTGGGAAGAAATCCCGCCACGGCTCAAATTGCTCGACGAACATCCGGCCATCATCAACGGCAGCAAGGCCGCGAGTGGCGCGACCAGGGTCGTAGCCCTGGGTCTTTGCGATCGCTTCGACGCCGCGCTTTGTGACACGAACTCCACCGACGGAGAACTCCTGTCCATCTTCGGTCAGGACCATCAAGTCCATCCCTTTGCGAACTTCCTTCCAGTAAAGACGCATTTCTGACCTCATTCACGTTCTTGCAAGAGCGGCGAACGCCTGCACCGCCGTATGGTGATGGTTCGTTCGATAAGTGACTATTCCAGAGGCTGTCCTTTGGATCCGGGTTTCTCCATCATCCGTCCATCTCCCAGGCGGGGACAGGGAGTTTGTGCATCTATGTCAGATTCTTTCTGGCTCGCGTCAGGAGTTCGTGCGCTACCGCCAGCTTGTCCATGAGAGGCAACGCCTCGTCGGTCCCGTCCGGGTAAACAAAGGTCACACGGTTAGTGTCCGTCCCGAACCCGCTGCCCGGTTCAAGCACATCATTTGCCACGATAAACGCCGCACCCAGGTAATGCGCCTTCTCCCTGGCTTTGCGCGCCGCCTCACCCGTTTCGGCGGCAAAGGCCACCTTGATCAACTTCGGCCCGGAAACTTCGGAAATTATGGCGGGGTTGCGAATAAGCTCGAGCGTCACCGTTTCCCGGCTGCCCTTCTTTATCTTCTCTTTCGCTGCCTCCGTAGGCCGGAAGTCTGCAACTGCCGCGGCCATGACGAGCAGGTCAGCATTCTTGGCAGCGCCAGCTATGGCGTCGCGCATGTCAAGAGCGGTCACGACATGGACCACAACAACACCGACGGGGTCAGGCAGCGCAGTGGGACCGGCGACGAGTGTCACCAGCGCGCCGCGGTCTCTCGCCGCGGCGGCGACGGCGTAGCCCATTTTGCCCGAGGACCTGTTGGCGATGTGGCGAACGGGGTCGAGTGGCTCCTGTGTGCCGCCGGCGGAGACGACTACCTTCCATCCAGCGAGGTCGCCTTGGCGGCCGAGAACCCAGCGCACGTGCTCGACGATGCGCGCTGGTTCCTCCATCCTGCCCTTCCCAATCAACCCCGATGCGAGCCTGCCTTCTGCCGGTTCGACGATGTAGACACCGCGCCTTCGCAAAGTTTCAATGTTCGCCTGCGTGGCTGCGTTGTCGTACATGTGCGCGTCCATCGCTGGACAAACGATCACCGGCGCGGAAGTCGCCAGCACGGCCGCGCCCAGGGGGTCGTCTGACAGGCCAAAGGCCAGCTTCGCAATGGAGTTCGCGGTGGCAGGAGCGATGACAACAGCGTCCGCCCGAAGAGCGAGGGCCACGTGGTCAATCGCAATATCTGAATTGGCCTCAAAGAGGCCAGTCGTGACTGGCCGGTGAGTTAAGCCGGCGAACGTGGCCGTGCCAATGAACTCCTTCGCGCTAGGAGTCATCACCACGTCGACGGTCGCGCCTTGCTGGACGAGTTTGCTGGCAAGGTCGGCTGACTTGTATGCAGCAATGCTGCCGGTCACACCCAGAATGACGTTTCGACCATCGAGCGACCTGTAAGGGTCGACGGCTGTGTTATCAGACATCGTCGCGCCCTCCTCCTGTCAGGCAGCCTGAACAAGCGGCCTGGGACGGGGGCGTTACCTTCAAGGTATTGCACATGGCTCTCATCTGGACATCTCGTGCACAATCCGCAATCCCACCAGCGTCAGGTCAGGGTCCACGTGCGTGAACACATCCGTGTGGCCGCTGATCAATGTCGAGAGGCCGCCCGTAGCGATCACAGTGCACCTGGCCGGATCCTCGGGTGAAAGCTCATCGCGGAACCGTTTCACCATGCCCTCCACGAGCCCCACGTACCCGTACAGCAAGCCTGACTGGAGCGACGTGACTGTGGTCCGTCCGATGGCTTTTGGCGGAGCGGCAATCTCCACCCGTCGCAGCTGCGCCGTGGCCTGATAAAGGGCTTCAGCCGCCACGTTGATGCCCGGGGATATTGCACCGCCGACGTACTCGCCATCCACAGTTACGGCGTCAAACACCGTCGCAGTGCCAAAGTCAACGATCACGTCCGGCCCGCCGTAAAGGTTGAAAGCCGCCACCGCGTCCACAACACGGTCTGCGCCCACGTCCTGTGTACGGTCGTAGTTGACTCGGATTCCTGTCCGCACCCCGGGCCCGATGAGCAGTGGCTCACTCCCAAACAAGTCTGTCAGGGCCTTTCTTATGACACGAGTCAATGGCGGTACGACGGAGCACATGACGGTGGCGTCAACATCACCTGGGCGCACGCCTTTGGTTGCAAGCAGGCCAGAGATGAGCAGGACGTGTTCATCCTCTGTCTTCCTTGAGTCGGTGGCGTACGACCAGCGCGCCGCGATGCGGTCGCCATCAAACGCACCCACGGTGACATTGGTGTTGCCTATGTCAACTGCAAGGAGCATGCCCAAACTGCCTTCTGTCCTTTGCGTCCCTTTGAACTGATGCCGTGACTTAAGATCCTGCTCTGCCACATGAACCGCATTACAGGATTATAGGTTCCTGCGACTTCAGGTTGTACGGACCACCGCGTCTACCGTGTCTGCGGACAGGGCGAGAAACGCGTCGGGCAACGCAGCGGCGACATCGCCTGCGGTCATGCCGGACTCGCCTCTGCTGCGGCGGACGATGTCTCCTGCCAGTCCGTGAATGTAAACACCCAAAGAAGCGGCACCGAACGAGTCCGACGGCATCTGCGCGAGGAGACCGGAGATTAGCCCAGCGAGGACGTCTCCCGTACCGGCTTTCGCCAGCCCGGAGTTGACCCACGGGCTGATGCGCACATCTCCGTCCGTGGACGCTATGACCGTTGCCGCTCCCTTGAGCACGATTATCTTGTTGAACTTCTTTGCCGCGGTTGTCGCTGCAACCAGCCGGTCTCCCTGGACCAAAGCAGTGGTTGTGCCAAGCAACCGCCCCATCTCGCCGGGGTGCGGCGTTAGTACGGCGGACCCAGCGACCCGCTCCCACCAGCGGTAGCCGGACGCGAGGATGTTCAGAGCGTCGGCATCGAGGACGGAAGGCAGCGATTCTGGTTTGGAAGCGAGGAAGGCGGTGGCAAACTCTGAGGTCGGTCTGCCCTGCCCGAGTCCCGGGCCGATCAGCAGTGCAGACGCTTCATTCGCAGCCCTGAGCGCCTGTTGCGCCGATCTTACCGGATCAATCTCGCCGGACGGACCTTCAGCCAGCGGCAGATAGATCGCCTCCTCTATCCGGCCGGCGGCGGCGCGCCACACAGATTGGGGTGTGGCCAGTTCAACAAGCCCAGCGCCGGAACGTGTCGCAGCCCGCGTCGCGAGCAACGCTGCCCCGACGTAGCTGCGCGACCCTGCGATGATCAGCACCCGGCCGAACGTACCTTTGTGTGCGTTCCCCGGTCTGCCAGGGAGCAGGCTCTTCGCAATCTTGGGAGTGAGCCACTCTACATTGATGCCAGCGTCCACACCTGCTGGCAGTCCAATGTCCAGCACGGAGACATCGCCCAGGCGAGCCTCGACTGGCCGCAACACCGGCCCCAGCTTTGGAAGACCCAGCATGAGCGTCACATCCGCAGGGAGGCCGTTCGGATCGAAGGAACCAGTGTCGGATTCCACGCCGGTCGGCAGGTCAACCGCCACGATGGGACGCCCTGCGTGACGCGCCGCCCTTAGCGCACCTATGACTGGCTCGCCAAGGAGACGGTTCTGCCCCGTGCCGAACACGGCGTCGATGATAATGTCGGACTGTTGTAAAGACGCCAGCAGGCCAGCGGGCCCGCCGCAATCAGCGAACTCCAGCACTTTGACGCCTGCCGCAACGGCCATGTCGCGGTGTGCGTCAGGCCGCTTGCGTGGCAGGATGACCATGCACTCCACACGCGCCCCCATGCCGGCCAGGTGACGGGCTGCCACGAGACCGTCGCCGCCGTTGTTTCCCGGTCCGACGAGCACCACGACCCTCTTCCACCATGGGTTGCCGAGCTTCTCTGCAACCGCGTTGGCGATCGCCAGCCCGGCATTCTCCATAAGCCTGTCCTGCGAGACACCGGCATCGGCAGCACGCTGTTCCACATGGCGCATCTGGGCGGCTGTGACGGCCTTCATGTGCGCGGTGCTCTGCCTGCCCGCCACGGACTTGGCGAAGGGTCAGGCCCAACTGCCTGTTCACCTGGGTCATCAGCTTCGCCAACAACTGACGCAACGGCGTATAGGCGCGAGTGGCTCATGCTTAATGCGATGCGGTGAATTCTCAGGCGTTCGCCCACGGCCTTTGCATTGCCGTGTAGAACAATCTCTGGTGCACGCCCGCGTTCCCGAACAACCTCAATGTCTTTCCACGGCACACCACGTACGCCGGTCCCGAGCATCTTCATCACTGCTTCCTTGGCGGCGAAGCGAGCTGCCATCTGCGGGGCCCGGCCGCGGCAGTAGGCCTGCTCCGCGGGGGTAAATATCTTTTCGAGAAACCGGCTGGGGTAGCGGCGGGCCACATCAGCGATGCGGTCGATCTCGATCATGTCTATGCCTGTGTAGATCATCACAGCACCCGTAATCGTCTGCATTGAATTACTTATGAGATGCTGAAACATGTTCAGCATGACGGTCTCGGACTGCTTAACTTTCTCGCTCGGACGTGAAGAGCCGGCCCATGATTCACGGCCAATGATAGCTACGATACTTCGATTCGACAGTTGCAGGTGCCTGCCATCATGCTCTCTCTTCGGGCCGCGGATGCTGGCAGAATTTACAATACTTGGGTTGGTTCCGTTGGCTGTCGTTCGACCCGGGATGTTCCCCTCGCCCAAACACACTCCCACGGGGGAAGCGCTTACGAGACGGCCTCTATCGCTTGCACAACCTCTGCCGGTCTTACGGCACCAAATGGAGGCGTAATATCACAGCCCGCATCATTGACGGCAAAACGATATCCGCAAAGGTCCGGGCCGAGGTGTCGGAGGGCGTGCGCACGTTCAAAGGCGCAGAAGGCCGCGCACCCGGGCTGGTGGCGGTGCTCGTAGGCAATGACGCAGCATCGCATACCTACGTCCGCAACAAGGAGAAGTCGTGCATTGAGGTAGGCATGACCACCGAGGTGTGCCGTATGCCTGCTTCGACCACGCAGGACGAACTAACTACGGTCGTGCAGGCATACAACTCAGACCCCCGTTTTGACGGCATCCTTGTCCAACTCCCGTTGCCCCGGCACATGAACGCCGCCATGGTCACGCGGTTCATAAACCCGCTCAAGGACGTGGATGGGCTGCACCCGGAAAACATGGGTCTACTTCTCGCGGGGGAGGCGCGGTTTGTGCCGGCTACGCCGCTCGGCGTGCAGCGCCTCTTGAGGGAAGACGGAATCAGGGTCGAGGGAGCGCGCGTCGTCATCTGCGGGCGCAGCAACATCGTGGGCAAGCCGCTCGCCGCGCTGTTGATGCAAAGGGGCGAAGGAGCCAACGCCACAGTCACCGTCTGCCACACCGGGACGCGTGATCTGGCAGTGGAGACCAGACGTGCGGACATCCTGATAGCTGCAACTGGCAACCCCCGATCTATCACGGCAGATATGGTCAGACCGGGCGCGGTCGTGATTGACGTGGGTATATCGAGAATAGAAGATCTGACGACGAAGTCCGGGTTCCGGCTCGCAGGGGACGTTGACTACGGCCCGGTGTCGGAGATTGCCTCGGCCATCACGCCCGTACCGGGCGGCGTCGGGCCCATGACCATCGCCATGTTGCTTGACAACGTGTTGAGAGCAGCCCAACTGGCGACCAGCCGTTAGATAGATGATGGGTTCCCCGCCCACTCCTTGCACGGGAGTACCCTCATGTAGAATTGGCCGTCTTCTAAACGGGATAGCCACATGAGGCACACCGCGTAACTGCACCCCTTTGCGATCTGTAGTTATGACCTCCGGACAATGAATGAACACACGCGCCGCAAAAGCAAAACCAAAGGCCCACGTCAACGGGGCCAACGATAAGCAGGAGTTTCTCGAGCTGTACCGGCAGATGTGTCTGATCCGTCAGTTCGAGGAAGCCTGCGGCGAACAGTACTCCCGTGGCAATATCCGCGGCTTCCTTCACCTCTACATTGGCCAGGAAGCGATTGCCGCCGGCGTCATGCGCTCGCTGCGCGCTGAAGATTACGTCGTTACCCACTATCGGGACCACGGACACGCCCTTGCCCGAGGGCTGGACACCAACCGCGTGATGGCGGAGCTCTTCGGGCGCGCCACCGGCCTGAGCAAAGGCAAGGGCGGATCAATGCACATCTTCGACGCCGCGAAGGGATTCATGGGGGGACACGCCATCGTCGGGGGCCAGTTGCCGCTCGCAGCCGGGCTCGCCCTCGCCTGCCAGTACAAGGGGACGGGCGGCATTGCCGTCGTGTTCTTCGGTGATGGCGCTGTGAACCAGGGCGTATTCCACGAGACCATGAACCTGGCGGCTATCTGGGACCTGCCCCTGCTTTTCTTTCTTGAGAACAACCTGTACGGCATGGGCACGGCCGCGGAGCGCACACGCGCCGGCGGCGTGGACATTTACCCCATAGCCGGGAGCTACGGGATAGAAGCTGCGATGATCGACGGCATGGACGTGCTGGCGGTCAGGGAAGCCACCGGCGAGGCGGTAAAAAAGATACGCGCAGGTGAAGGGCCGAAGTTCATCGAAGCCAAGACCTACCGCTTCCATGGCCACTCGATGGCGGACCCGGCCCGTTATCGCGATCACGCAGAACTTGATTACTGGCTTTCGCGCGACCCGTTGAAGTCGTTCCCAAAGATGATGCTGGACCGCGAGTTGGCTACCGCGGAAGAGTTGGCCGTCGTCCGCAAATCCGCCGATGATGAGGTTGCTTCCGCAGTCAAGTTCTCACTCGAAAGCCCACCTCCCGCCAAGAGCGAACTATTTACAGACGTTTACGCCTGAGCTTGGGCCGCGGGAGTGCCAAATGGCAGAACTCACGATCAGACAGGCTATACAGCGCGGCCTAGAAGAGGCCCTGCAGAACGACCCGAACGTCTTCATCATGGGTGAGGACATCGGCAAGTACGGCGGGGCCTACGCGGTCACATCGGGGTTCCTAGAAAAATACGGCCCCAAGCGCATCAAGGACACGCCGATTTCCGAGGCCACGTTCATCGGGGCGGGTGTTGGCGCGGCCGCCGCCGGCTTGAGGCCCGTGATCGAGATAATGTCCATCAGCTTCTCACTGGTGGCCTTCGACCAGATCGTCAATATGGCCGCCAACCTGCGGTACATGTCAGGCGGGCAGATCAAGGTACCCATGGTCATCCGCGCCCCTACGGGTGCGGGTGCCCAACTTGCCGCTACCCATTCCCAGAGCTTCGAGACCTGGCTGGCGGAAGTGCCGGGTATCAAGTGCGTGGCACCGTCCACACCGGCCGACGCGCTCGGCCTGCTGCGTTCTGCCCTGAGCGACGGCAACACCGTCATATTCGCAGAGCCGGCGCAGATGTACGGAGTCAAGGGAGACGTGCCGGACGGCCGCTTCACAGTGCCCATCGGCAAGGCCTCGGTTCAGCGCTCAGGCGGAGACGTAACGTTGGTCTCGTACGGCCACGGAATGCGCGTCCTGCACAGTGCTGCTGAAGATCTGGCGAAGCGCGGCATCGAAGCCGAAGTCGTAGACTTGCGGTCTCTGAGCCCGCTGGACATGGACACCATAGTCGCGTCGGTTCACAAGACCAACCGCGCACTCACCCTCGATATGGCCCGCCGTACGGGTGGCATCATGGCGGAAGTGGCCGCCCGCCTCCAGGAAGCGGCTTCGGACTGGCTTGACGGCCCGGTGGCGCGCGTAGGCGCTGAAGATGTCCCCTGGCCATACAACCGGGAACTTGAGCAGGAGGCCCTCCCCCGCGTCGAAGACGTGCTCGCCTCTCTCAAGAAGTCGTACGGCATTTAGGGCCAACCATTGCGGTAATCGCCTCTTGAAGACGCTGTGTCAGAATCAGTCTGACGGATCCCACCCGGAGGCGGCGAGATTGTGTACTCTCTAACCCTGTCACTGTCTTCTGTTTGCAATGTCATCAGCGGTCGGACGTACCTGACAAGCGCGCCCGCCGCCGTCTGGAGGAATTGAATTGGCTACCAGAGTGACCATGCCCAGCATGGGCGCGGACATGACCGAGGGGACAGTTGCCAGGTGGCTCAAGAAAGAGGGCGAGGCCGTCAAGCGCGGCGACAAGATGGCCGAGATCGAGACAGACAAAACCGTCGTCGAGATGGAGGCCTACGCTGATGGCACCCTCCTGAAGGTTCTCGTGCCGGAAGGCCGCAAGGTCCCCGTGGGACAGCTCATCGCATGGCTGGGCCAGCCGGGGGAAAAGGTGCCGGAAGAGTCGGGCGCGCCCGCCGGACCTCTCGGGCCAGCCGCCCGCCCTGCTGCCCCACCGCCTACTTCCGCTTCGGCACCCTCTCCTGTTGCTACACGGCTAGCTGCCGCGTCAGCTCCCATGCCAGCGCGGCCGACACCCCCATCCCCCCCACCCACTCCGGTAACGGAAGATGGCGACCGCACAAAGGCATCGCCCATCGCCCGTAAACTCGCAGAAGAGCAGGGCATAGACATATCAAAGGTCGTCGGCACGGGCCCAGGCGGGCGCATCACCCGTGATGATGTCCTGAACTACAAGCCCGCTCCGTCCCTGCCCTCTTCCTCGATAAACCGGCCGGCGCCGAAAGTCATCGCGCAGGACATCCCTCTCACGAGCATGAGGCAGGCCATCGCACGGGTCACCGTCCGCTCAAAAACCGAGGCTCCGCACTTCTACGTCACTGTCGCCGTTGACATGACCGACACCATGAAATTCCGCCAGCACCTGAACGAGGCTCTGGCCGAATCCGGCATCAAGGTGTCAGTCAACGACATGATCATCAAGGCGTCTGTGAACTCAATCCTCAAGCACCCCAAGTTCAACACTTCGTTTGCCGGCGACAAGCTTCAGGGCCACGCGGACATCAACATCGGCATTGCTATTGCGCTGGAGCAGGGGCTGATCGTGCCTGCGCTATTAAAGTGCCAGGGTAAAAGCGTAGTCGAGTTGTCCACAATGGCGCGTGACCTGGGTAACCGCGCACGCGGCAAGGGCGGCACGCTGAGCCAGCAGGAGCTTACGCAGGGCACGTTCGGCATCTCCAACCTGGGAATGTTCGATGTTGTGAGCTTCGCCGCGATCATCGTCCCCGGACAGGCTGCCATTCTCGCGACAGGAACAGTCAAGAAGACGCCCGTCGTCAAGGGCGGCGAAATCGAAGTGGCAGACATCATGCATGCAACGCTCTCGTGTGACCACCGCGTGGCGGACGGCGCCGAAGGCGCTGTATTCCTGACCGAAATCAAGCGCAACCTGGAGAACCCTGCCCTTCTGATGGTGTAGTGTCTCGGCCGCTCTCAGTTATCCACTCTCCCCTCGCGGGAGAGGATTAGGGGGTGGGGGTTTCGCAAACACGGCTTTAGCTCATGCAGAGCCGTTCTGGACGTTGACACAGCCTGGCTGTCCCTTAGCGTTATTGATCCCGGTTCTTTTAACTTCTTCCTGCGAATCCTGCGCGCCATGTATTCCTACTATCAGGAACCCTTCACACCAGAAGAGGCAGCCGTCCTCGGCCGTTTCTTCACGAATACAGATCGCCCAGTGTTCGCACTCATCAACCTGCCCGAGGTCGTGAAGGGCGCTCTGTTCGCCCGCTACTCACGCAGCCCAAAATCGCTCCGCCGCCTGTTCCTTGACGAGTTCGTCGGCCACCCAGAGACAGGCATACAGGCTATTTCGGCCAGGCTCCCGCAGGAAGACCACACTGCGGCTCTTAAGCGCGCCGAAGGGCTGTACGAACGCGTCTTCTCCGAATATGGCGATGACTCTGTTGCCCAGCTCGGCGGCGCGCATCTGGCCTGCGAGCAGGCGTCGAACATCCTGACGAAAGTCCTGGAGTGGGGGCGACTGGGCGCATACCTCGAACAGAGCACCCGGTACATCTATTACGACCGCAAGTTTGAATATCCCGACGGACGCAGGCAGTACCGCTATTTCGTCCCGCCGGAAATCGAGGCCGTCCCGGAACTCGCTGCCCGTTATCAAGCCGACATGGATTGGCTTTTCGGCATGTATTCAGAGTTGGTGCGCGGGCTGACCGCCGAGCTTGAAAAACAGTTCCCTCTGGCTCCAGGAGATCCGAAGCCTGCGTGGGCCGCCGCCATCCGCGCAAAGGCATGCGACGCCGCTCGCGGGCTGCTGCCCGCTGCCACCCTTTCCAACCTGGGCATTTACGCCACCGGCCAGTCCTACGAGATGATGCTCCTGCGTATGCGGGTCCATCCGCTCCAGGAAGCGCGCGACTACGCAGACATGATGCTGTCTGAACTTCGTGAGGTGATCCCGGCCTTCCTCCGCCGCGTGGATGTTCCCGAGCGCGGCGGCGTCTGGTCAAAATATCTCGCTGATTCGGCACAAGCCACGCAGAGCATTGCCGCAAATATCTCCAGCACCGGCCCTGCGTCTTCTGGTCCAGACGTGAAACTAGTCGAATGGGACCCAGAAGCCGAGACAAAGGTAGTGGCCGCTGCCCTCTTCCCTTACTCAGATCTGCCTGATGACAGGCTGCTTGAGATAGCCGGAAGCATGTCCACCTCAGAGCGGGAACAGGTACTCAGGGGTTATGCCGGAGACCGCACGAACCGCCGTCACAAGCCCGGACGCGCTTTTGAACGGACGTACTATCGCTTCGACATCCTGTGCGACTTCGGCGCGTTCCGTGACCTCCAGCGCCACCGCATGTTGACCATTGAATGGCAGCGCCTTGGCACAAAGCACGGGCATACGGAGTGGGAAGGGGCGCAGGATGCAGGCAGGCAGATGAATTGGGAAGCGGCAATGGCTCGTATGGCCTCGTTGCATGAAATCGTCGTAAACGCCTGCGGGGCGGAGGCCGCCCAGTACACAGTCCCGTTCGCCTACCGAGTCCGTTTCACGATGCAGCTAAACGCCCGCGAGGCCATGCACCTGCTTGAATTGAGAACATCGCCACAGGGACACGTCGGCTACCGTCGTGTATGTCAGGAGATGCACCGACTGATCCGAGACAAGGCCGGGCACAGGCTCATCGCCGACGCAATGAAGTTCGTGGACTACTCCGAACCGGGGCTGGAGCGTCTTGAGGCGGAAAAACGGTCTTTGGGCAAACGCCGGGCAGCCGGACAGGCAGACGCGCCGGAATAGATGTGAGCGCGCTATTCCCTCGCCAACCGGGAGAGGGCGAGAGCATCACCCTGAACCAGAGCCGGTCATTTCAAGAAAGAATTTCGATCCTACGCCGCCACAGATTCTTCCCTGATGAACCTGACAATGGTCAACGGCGGACAGAAACCCAAAGTGAGCCCGAGTTTGTAATCGCGACAGATCCAGCCCGAACCGCCCAGTATGCCCACAGATGACTTCACCAGGTGGAAACCAGCACCGATTCCCGCAGGCCCATTCTCGATCTCATTGCATGCCCTGAAGAACAGCGTGGACAAGCATTCCTGATCGGCTTTCGGCAGTCCAATGGCGTGATCGCTCACACCGGCGCAATAGCTGCGCCGGAGCACCACGTGGATCCTCCGCCGCGACGAGTGAAGGCCACGATCCCATCAAGGGCTGGAAAAGGTCGCTCGCAAGTTGCAGACAGAGCCGGCTGACGCCTGTTCCTAGGCTCCAAGTCTGTCCTGAAGCCAGTGTTCCTGACTTTCATGATCCAGGTACCCGTAGCCGCTGTTGACCCGGGTTTCGCATTTCCCCTTGATGGCGCTCGCAAACGGTGCGGAAGGCGCAACATCAGACTTCAGACATGCAATCAGAGTTTCGGCCTTGATCTTCGGCGCAAAAGAAACCGGGTCATATAGTTGGAGGGTTTCCGAAGCCTTCGGCCACTGGGACGGGTGCGTCCGCTTGAAGTCATTGAACTCCTGCAACGGGTAGTCGGAAATGGCGTCAAGTCGGCGCGGAGTATCTCGGAAGAGAAACTGCCCGTTGAAAAGTAGCACTTTCGTCTGCGGACGTAGCGCGGCACATATCGCAGCCACGTCGTTGCCTGCGATGCCGATCCGCGCCCTATCCACCTCAGGCCGGGCGAGCATCACGTCAAAGGAGCGGAGACTGTCTGCGACAATATCCCGCCACCGGAAGCTTCCGGCGTCAGGGAGGCCCTCTGTCATCAGACCAGGGTAGGCGGACTTGTACCCGCTATCCGACAGCCGCTGACCGCGGTGGCACACGGCCATCACCGCGTATTTCGCCCTGCGTTCCACACCGGGCACTCCCCTGACGCTGCCGTAGCCGGGCGTTTCGAGAAGCCCCGGAAATGGGCCTTTTCCCTTTGGGACCGAATAGTAGGCGAACAACGGGTAACCGCCAACCCCTGCGAACCGGCAGGCATATACGGTTGACGACTCATTCGACCTGATCTTGATCTCTTCGAGTTCAGCTTTGCCTTTCGATATGGCTGCCGACTCATCGTCAACGAGCTTCCAGTATGACTCGAACGCGCTATTCAACTCTGAGCTTGGGGTTTTGGCGGTCATGTCAGGGCCTCCTCACAGGCTCGGGCTGGAGCCGCTCGGCGAAAAACCGGTTCATGATCGGGTTGTGGCCTATGCCGCTCCCGGCATCATGCCCGCAGTTCTCGTAGGGGTAGAGTCGTTTGTCCTTGGAACCTATGGCGCTAAACAGTGCATACCCTGTCTCCGGCGGGCATACATCATCCCGGAGGCCTATGTTCACGATGATCGGGCAGGTGATCCTACCCACAAAGTTATGGATGTCGTGGTAGTCCAATGCGATCCGCACCTTGTCTTTGCGGTCCGGGTGCAGGCGCAGGTAGTCGTTGATCTCCTCGTAGGGGTACGAGCGAGTAAGCGATGCGGCGTCCAACATCGAGCAGAGATAGGGAGCGCCCGCAGACGCGGCCTTCACCCGATCTGGTCTCAACGATGCCACCAGCAGTGTCAAGGCGCCGCCCTGGCTTCCCCCTTGCACACCAATGCGGGCCGGATCCACTTCCGGAAGACCCACAAGAAAATCGAATGCACGGACGGCATCCACGTAAAAACCGCGGTATCCATAGGTCTCGTGGTTGTCCATGTTGTGGGTCAGAAGACCGGGGTAACCAGGATTGAAGTCGGAGTTGCTGCGAAGCTTACCCCTGGGAGCGGCTGAAAACGTCGCATAGCCCATCATGGCCAGATCTGTGGGCAGCTTCGGCTCGCTTACATAGCCGGGAACAAAGAGCATCCCAGGTAACTTCCCCTTGTGAACGCGCGGCCTGCAGTACCAACCGGCAATTTCGAGCCCGCCGTAGCTGTCATAGCGCGCCTCGAAGACCTCGACCTCAGGAGTCGAGCGCATAGGCACAGGCGTCAGGCGAGGGTTGAGCGGGACCCTTTCCGTGGCAGCAAGCGTCTTCTCCCAGAAACGGTCGAAATCAGCGGGCTTGGTGACGCTGCTCTTCCAGACACTTGGGTCCGCAGTGGGCGTGTAGGTTTTGGGGATGGCTGTTGTAATGTGCGTTCTCCTCCGGATCGGACATGAACATCGTCAGCAGCGCCAGTCGGCACGTTATACCGGAGGAGCAACGCGGCGTCAACGACTGTGCCGCGTCTAGCCGCCTGTCAGGTCGAAGTTGGCAGGTCCTCCCCCGCCTTCAAGCGCTCTCCTCGCAATGGACGCTATCAATGGACGACCCAGTACCCGGATAGTAATTCGTCGCACCACCAGCCATCAGCGGCATGGCGGCCGTCAGCCCAATCAGGTATCCAGCAGTGCTCACATGTGGCGGTCCATTTCACTTACTGGCAATCAGTGGGCGCTCAAGGCCTTCGGCAGCGACGCCACGATGATTGTCTGTTCCGTCGCACCTGCGAAGCCTATTGCGCAGAAGATCAGCCACATGAGGTACGGGCGGGTGGAGGACGCTGATCCTACGAACGCCACATAGATGAGACGGACGGGAGTTACAGGGGAATCCAGCATCCTAGGCTTGCATGCAGCTCACGCGCACGCGTTTAAGGGTCGGAGCAGTCTCGCATGTACCCGCAATTGATGCATCGCAACTTGCAGTGGACATCCAGCATGACCTTACCGCAAATGTCGCAACGCCAAGTCACTTCCGGCTTTGCCACCGATGAGGTTCCTGACGCGACATGGCCTGCCTTTGCAGCCTGTACAGGTGGCCTCGGCATATCGAATTTCATCTGCATGTGTATCACCGTCTGCCTGAAGGCAACCGGGAACCGATCTGAGCGTGGTTGCTGCCGTACGATTTTTCAAAGGGGCTCACATGGACGACGTGATACGGCCGCGAACCACACACTGCCCGATTTATTGTGCCACGCGTCCTGAACCCTCTCCTTTGGAAGAAGGGGAATCCGCCAGGCGGATATTGGCTCAGATGTAACGCGGCGGCCGTAATGGTCCTTAAGGGATGCCCGGGCATCCGCACCCAACCGGCCTGTCAACGCAAGCAACTCCCAGTCTGAAATTGCCTGGCAGTTCACCTTCTTCACTGCGGCCGTGTAGTGCGAATCCTACGTCCTGTACGCCAGACCCACGCCGGATTAGAGGTTCACCTGAAACGGTATACGAAAACCGTCAGGGCTTGAATTCAGGCGTCACGACGGATTGTCGGGCCGGTGCGGCGTACTCCCCGCCGCCAGTTCACGCAATTGGCGCAAGGCGTTTTCAGCGAGCTTGAGGTCGGATCCCGCCGGAGCACGTTCGATGAACGCGGTAAGACTGTCAACGGCTTCCGAGAACCGTCCGAGTTCGGTCAACACTCGGGCCAGATCACTCAGGTTGCGCCAATCATCGGGTTCCAGCACCCCGGCCCGTTCACAAGCCCTGAGAGCACGCATGTAGTCTCTCGACTGCATATACGTCTGTTTCAGGTTGTTCTGCATTCTCCGCAGTGTCGCCTTTTTATCAAGAACAGGGAGAAGCCTCCGGCCGAGAATGGCGAAGCCCTCCCTTGGGATCTCCTTGCCGCGCAGCGCCATCGCCACGCATTCCTTCTTTGAAAGGAGCCCTCCACGGTTGAACGGGTCAACAAATATCTCGGACGTGCCCTGCCCAGCCGCCAGGAGGAAATGAGACGGCATGCCGATGCTTCGGAACCTGTGCCCCGCCTTGCGGGCCACTTCGATATAAAGCACGGACAACGTGATCGGGATGCCCAGCTTTCTATCGATGACTTCGTTCAGAAAGCTGTTCCTGGGATCGTAATAGGCTTCGGTGTCTCCACGGAAACCCTCTTCTTCAAAAAGGACCGTGTTGATCGCGTGTATCGCGTCGTAGGTGCCATGCCTGCCGGGGCCGGGTAGGGACGCCTTTACACGCTGTGATAGCAACGCTATACGGCCGAGGTACAAGACGATGTCTAGGCCGGGGTACTCTTCAGCAGCGTAGCGCAGCGAGGCTGCGGCGAGGCTGATGTCCTCGTCGGGCTGCGAGACTTCCCGTATAAAGGCCTGTCTGGCCGATAAAGGCACAGTCCCCAAAATGACCTCGGGCCTGACCACAGGCAGGTCTGGACACACCTCAGCCATCAAGCAATTATCTGAATATTCTCTGATGGGGCCAGGGGCCATTACCTAGCCCTCATGCTATGGGCTCCGGCCGGGTAGGAGGGACCCTGAGACCGTTTGTCCTTGGCCGCATTCTAGCCGCGGCCGGGGGCACAGGCAAAGTACGCATGGCTGAATTTGAAACTTGACACACTTTTCCCGCCCTGCCAGACTCGGAGCAGACTGTCTTCGCCGCCCATGCCCCGGAACGACAACAGGGCGTGTGGGGGCGGGATGGACCTCGAAAAAGGCAGTAGGGACTATCGAAAACTGAATACCGCACCGGGGGAGCTTGGGTAGGCCAGGCTGAGAGGCTCCGACGTTTTCGGGGCGACCCCTGAACCTGATCTGGGTAATGCCAGCGGAGGGAGACGCGCTCTGGCGTCATGTTTTGAGCCGCCGCCACTTCTCTGGCCAGCGGCTTTTTGTTTTGTCCCAAACTGTGCGATCAGAACTGCTCGGCGTTGAAGCCGCTCTGAGACACCAGTATGAATTCACAGACTGCCGCGCTAGAGATTCAGAACCCCACCGGGACGGGAAGGCCGCGTCTTGAGGTCCGACGTGTTACCCGCACGTGGGCGTCCATGTCACCCGGCGGCAGGACTGACGTCGTGCTTCAAGATGTGAGCCTGTCAGTGGGCGCAGGAGAGTTTGTCGCCGTACTGGGTCCCAGCGGTTGTGGAAAAAGCACGCTCCTGAATGTGATCGCAGGCCTCCAGGTGCCCGACTCAGGCGAAGTCTTGCTCGATGGCGACCCTCATGCCCAGCGCATTGGCCGTGTGGCCCACATGCACCAACGTGACCTCCTCCTACCGTGGCGCACTGTCATAGAAAACGCACGACTCGGCCTCGAACTCGGTGGAATACCCGTGGCGGAGGCAGACCGGAGGGCGAGAGAGGTCGCAGATCGGTTCGGCTTATCGAAGGTCGCGGACTCCTACCCCTGGAAGCTGTCGGGTGGCATGCGGCAACGGGTCGCCTTGTTGCGAGCGACATTGCCTGATCGTAGCGTGCTCCTGTTAGACGAGCCGTTCGGCGCTCTCGACGCCATCACCCGCGCCGACCTACAGAAGTGGCTCGCGGAGGTCCTGAACCGTTCAAACAGGGCCGTCGTCCTCGTCACTCACGACATTGAAGAGGCGCTCATCCTTGCCGACCGGGTGTATGTAATGGCCGGACCGAGTGGGCGGATAGTTGATGAAGTCAGCGTCGCCCTGCCGAGACCTCGGCCGGAGGGTATCGCCACGTCCGAGCTTTTTGTAGCCCAGAAGCGAAGGCTGCTCGCTGCCCTGGCCGGACAGGAGGGCATGGAGCGATGAGAGCGTCCGAAACATTCACGCCTCAATTGCCTTCGAACGTTGCCTACCAGCGCGCGAAAACACTGGCAGCCGACTGGCTACCGCCCACCGCGCTCGCCGCCACAGCCATCGGCGCATGGGAGGCCGCGGTCAGGGTGTTAAGCGTCCCCGCCTGGCTACTGCCCCCGCCCAGCTCTGTCCTCGCTGTGACGTGGAACTCGTTCGGCCTGCTAATGGGCCACGCAGGAACGACCCTGCTCGAAATCATACTGGGATTCACTCTCGCAACCGTGTGCGGGGTCTCGCTCGCGGCCGGCATCGCCTCTTCAAGGCTGCTTGAACGCTCAATCTACCCCTTCGTGATCGCATCTCAGACCGTCCCAGTCATCACCATCGCCCCGCTGTTGCTGGTCTGGGTCGGTCCGGAAATTACATCTAAAGTCATAGTCGTGGCGATCATATCCTTCTTCCCGATCACGGTGAATCTGGTGGACGGCCTGCGAGCGAGCGACCGCGAAATGGTGGATATGTTCCGGACGCTGGGAGCGACCAAACGCCAAGTGTTCTTAAAGCTACAGACGCCTTCCGCCCTACCCTACCTGTTCTCAGGGCTAAAGGTCGCCGCCGTCGTATCGGTGATAGGCGCTGTAATAGGCGAGTGGGTGGGTGCGCAGGGTGGCCTGGGTTGGTTAATGCGCGTGTCCGCTCCCCAGCTCCAGACGGCCCGCGTTTTCGCTGCCATCCTCGTTCTTTCGGTGCTTGCCATGCTCTTATTCATGGCAGTGGCCGGAGCCGAGAAGTGGGCACTCCGCAACTATCCGCGCTCCAACACTTCTAGACGGTAAAAAGACCTGTATTTGCTGGAATCACATTCCAACATTGAAAAGGCGGACAACGTGAAACGACTTATTGCAACTACCCTCGCCTCCTTGATCAGCATCACGGTGCTGGCGGCAACGGCCTGCCGCGGCGGAACGGACGAGGTGACACTCGCGCTCGATTGGTTCCCGAACTCGAACCATGCCGGTATCTATGAGGCCTTGAAGCGCGGCTATTTTGAAGCCGAAGGCATCAAGGTCAAGGTTTACACTCCGCCCGACCCAGCGACGATCCTCCAGACCGTCGGCGCTGGACGGGATGATTTCGGCATCTCCTACCAGCCGGACCTGCTCCAGGCCCGCAGCGAAGAGGTGCCGGTAGTCTCGGTCGCTGCCATCGTCCAGCACCCCCTTAACTCGATCATGGCCCTCAAGTCGTCAGGCATCGAGCGGCCTTCGCAGCTTCGAGGAAAAAAGATCGGCTACCCCGGCATAGCGTCGAACAAGGGCATGCTCG
>SHXW01000028.1 GCA_009693115.1 Dehalococcoidia bacterium
CGAGGAACCTCTGCAATCAAGTAGTCGCGACTTCCCGCCCCCACCACAAGATGGCGATGGGGCCGCATGTTTCATCCATGCATGCCGAAGGGCCCATGTCACCAGTCCGCGACGCTGCCGTCGTTCTCGTGGAAATGCTCGCCGCCAAGCTCTTCTGGGTACACATTTAGCATCTTCTGCGCGGCCCTTTCGTTTATCTCGAAGCCTAGGCCAGGCCTCTTCGGCAGGTCTATGTGGCCGTCCTTCACCACCCACGGCTGCTCCAACATCCCTTCGCCGAGGCACGCGTCCGCCTGTTCCTGTATGAGAAAGTTCGGCACGCTGGCGTCCACCTGCATGCACGACGCGAACGCCACCGGCCCGATGGCGCAGTGCGGCATGATGTGGACGTAGTACGGCTCCGCCATGTTGGCAATGCGCTTCGTCTCCGAGATGCCTCCAGCGTGCGACACATCCGGCTGGATGAGCGATACCGCCCCAATCTCGAATAACGGCCTGAATTCCCAGCGCGTCAACAGCCGCTCGCCAGTGGCTATCGGGAACGTCACGTGATCCGAGACCTGCTTCATCGCCTCCGCATTCTCCTGAGGCACTGGCTCTTCAACGAACATCGGCCTCATACCCTTGATCTCGTTGCATATTTCGATCGCCAGGCCCGGCGTCATCTTGGCGTGGAAGTCAAAGGCGATCTCCACATCAGGGCCGACCCACTCTCGCATCAGGAATGCCGCCTTGACGAACTGATCTATGCGCGAAGGCGGTTCTTGCGCCCGCCACTTTCCAGCGGGCCCGGCCTTGAAGGCCTTGTAGCCGCCCTTCTTGACCAGGGCATCTAGACGGGTCCTGGATTTCGCCAGACCTTCGTCGGAAAGGTCTCCGATGCCCCAGTGGGCGTAGACGCGTATCCGATCCCGCGTCGCGCCGCCCATCAGTTGATAAACAGGTACGTTGAAGTGCTTGCCAGCTATATCCCACAGAGCCTGATCCACGCCGGAGAGGGCGGACATCAGAATCGCGCCGCCGCGGAAGAAAGCAGACCGATAGACGTGCTGCCAGTGATGCTCGATGCGGAGCGGATCCTTGCCTATCAGATAGTCAGCAATCTCCTGCACAGCGGCCATGCCCGACCGGGCTTTGCCCTCGAGAGTTGACTCACCCCAGCCCACTATGCCGTTATCGGTCGTGATTTTCACCAGCCTCGTGCGCTGGGCGGGATAGAACTGTTCAACCTTTGCTACTTTCAAGGTGCTGCTCCAGATCCCAATCTCCTTTGTCCCGGCAGGCCCGGACAAAGGAGAGGGTAAGGGTAAGGTCAATAACCAAATGCCCACTACGACGGCCGCTTGCTTCTCGTCCACCCTCTCCCATCGGGGCTGATGCGATTTGCTGATGGCCATCCGGGTGAGAGGCCCAACCCGCTGACAATTACAAGCCGGCGGCAATCATAGCTCCGCGAATCGATTCTCGCTGCTCCCGGGGTATCATGCTCCCGGTGCCTTCATCACTCGTGCATTCACGGGTATCCGCCCTCCCTCGTAAGGCAACAGGATTCGGAGCGCCTCTCTTGGCAACTGCAACACTTCACTCTGCTTCCCTACGTACTGGCGCAGAAGTCCGCGCAGCCGTCCGCGCAGGCCTCCTGCGTCATCCGACATCTGGCGCCGCGCCCGACTTCGTCCAGACAAACGTCGCCATCCTGCCGAAGGATGCAGCGTTCGACTTCCTCCTCTTCTGCCAGCGCAACCCGAAACCATGCCCCATCATCGAGGTCATGGAACCCGGTCAAGCCGAGGCCAGGCTGTCCGCTCCCGGCTCGGACATCCGCACAGACGTGCCTAGATACCGTGTGTACCGCAATGGCACACTCACAGACGAACCCTTGGACCTCAAAGCATTCTGGCGGCCTGACCTCGTCACCTTCCTGCTCGGGTGCAGTTTCTCATTCGAGCACGCGCTCATGCGGAACGGCATCAACCTGCCTTACTACGGCACGTCCCGCAACGTGCCAATGTTCACCACGAACATCAAGACGAACCCCGCCGGCGTGTTCTCTGGCCCGCTCGTTGTGAGCCACCGCTGGGTCCCGAAGGAGAAGGTGGTGCGCGCCGTCCAGGCAACATCGCGCTTCCCTGCCGTCCATGGCGCGCCCATCCACATCGGTGACCCCAAGCAGATCGGCATCAAGGACATTCTGAAACCCGACTTCGGCGACCCATGGGCACCTTCCCGACCCGATGACGTGCCTGTTTTCTGGGCGTGTGGTGTGACCCCGCAGGCTGTGGCGATGTCATCCAAGCCAGAGCTCATGATCACGCACTCACCGGGGCATATGTTCGTGACCGATTTGAAGGACGAGGATCTGGCGGTGATTTGACACCCTCAATCCAAGGGTTGTGTCGAGCCGCACTTGTAGAAGGAACGAGAACTGTTGCCAGAAACAAGAACCATTGAAGACATCATCCTCCAGCAGGACATGCGCGGCGTGTCGAAACTGCGGCCGCACCTACCTGAGAACTACGTCACCGAGGCGGCGCAACTGATCCTCGACCACCCCGGCAAGGTCCTGATCGCCACCGGGTTCTACATCCTCTCCGGCAAGGCCCCGGAGACGGACGGCCCGCCCGGCGCAGTCGCCATAGGCGGCGCTCTGAAAACCCTCGGGTACGAGGTCGCCTACGTCACGGACAAGTTCTCGCAGAAGGCGGTCGAGGCGGTCACCAATGATGAGGTGATCGTGTTTCCCCTCGCCGGCCACAGAGAGTCGGCCCAGTTCGGCCAGAAGGTCATACAGAAGCACGACCCATCTGTGCTGATCGCCATCGAGCGTGCCAGCCTCACAGCCGATGGTACGTTCCGCAACATGCGCGGACTCGACATCTCGGACTACAACGCCAAGATCGACCACATGTTCGAGCAACACCCGGTTTCGGTCGGCATAGGCGATGGAGGGAACGAAATCGGCATGGGCAACCTTAAGGAGGTCATCCCGACCGCCGACGAGCGTTTGCCCAAAAGCCCGTCGGTGACAACGACGACCAAGCTGATCGCGGCATCCTGCTCCAACTGGGGCGGGTACGGCCTGATCGCAGCTCTGTCCATACTCAACAAGAAGAACATGTTGCCGTCAGTCGAGCAGGAAAAAGACTGGGTGCGCGCCTGCGTGAAATCAGGCTCGGTGGATGGGTTCACGGGCGAACACAAGGAGTTCGTGGACGGCCGTTCGCTCGATGACAACGCTGTGTGCCTGACCGAACTACAGGCGCTTTTGAAACGCAAACGGATCAAATAATCCACAGATGGCACAGATGCCGCCCTGAGCCTGTCACTGGATGGGCACAGGTACGACGGACGAAAGCCAAAGCAAAGGCCGGGGGCATCACAACCTCCGGCCTTTGCTTTGGTCATTCCGAGCCGCCTGAGAGCACCTCGTCTTCTGCATGATTGGCGGCGAGGAATCTCTATCTCACCCTCTCCCGTACCCTGCGGAGCGCCTTCTCCCATCGAGTGGGGAACCCCCTCACGACACTGCCGGACGCCTGTGGGTCCACGGGCGCACCTGTTCGAAGGCACGGCACGCCTGCATCACGAGGTCATCCCGGTCCCATGCGCCCACCACCTGCAACCCCGTCGGCATGCCACCCTCGCCGTACCCGTTCGGAATTGAAGCCGCCGGGTGCCACGAAATGTTGAACACCATCGTGAACGGAATGGCCCCGTAGCTGATGCCTGCCATAGCGTTGTCTGAACTCTTGCCGCCTAATTTCTTTGGCGGAGACAGGTGCGGCCATGCCACCGCGGCGTGTCCCGGGGTGATGATGATGTCGTACTGTTCGAACATCTGGTGCAGCATAAGGCGGTGAATTTCGGCCTGGCGCAACGCACGGGTGAAGTCCGCTGCTGAAAGCGTGCGCCCGTGCTTGATCATGGCCATCGTGTAGTCCATCAAGTCATTTGGGCGTTCGTCCGCCAGATGCCCGTACATCGCCGCCTGATTGCCGCACCAGACCGTCCACCAATAGTCACGCGGCACGGGGTCGAATTTGAGCGGCGCCTTCGAGACGGTCGCTCCCGCCTCTTCATAGGCCTTGATCGAATCCTCGAACGTCGCGGCGATGTCGTCGTTCACCTGCGCGAAACCCATGTCCAGCGAGTACCCCACACGCCAGCCACGCACACCGTTGTTTAGATTCGAGACGTGATCCGGTGGCGGCGTGCGGAGCGATCCTGAATCGCGCTGGTCGTGGCCTGAGATGGCATTCATCATCATCGCCGCGTCCGTGACGTCGTTCGTCATCGGGCCGCTGGTCGAGGTCGGGTTCACGGCCATCTTCGCCACACCGCCGTAACGGGGCCAGCGGCCGTGTGTGGGTTTGTGGCCGAAGATGCCACAGAATGATGCGGGCAGGCGCACAGACCCGCCGCCATCCGTGCCGGTGGCAATGGCGCACATGCCAGCGGCAACGCTCGCCGCTGCGCCGCCCGAGGAGCCGCCGGGGTGGCGCTTCACATCCCAGGGGTTATTCGTGGCAGGGGCGACTTTAGAATAAGTCTCCTCGCGGTTTCCGAACTCGGGGGTATTGGTCTTGCCGAGGATGACAGCGCCCATCTTGCGGACGCGCCCAGCAACAACCGAGTCTGTCTCCGGCACCCAGTCCTTGTAAATGACACAACCGAGCGTGGTGCGGAGGCCCTTCGTTGTTTCAAGGTCCTTGACCGAAACCGGCACGCCGTGGAACGGGCCGAGGTCGCCTCCCTTCGCCTGCGCTCTGTCGGCCTCTCTTGCCGTATTGAGCGCACCCTCTTCATCAAGCGTGATAAAAGCCTTGAGTTTCGGCTCAAGCTTCTTTACGCGGCGGAGCGCGGCCTCCGTCAACTCGACGGACGAGATTTCACCGCGAACTATCATCTGCCTCTGCTTGTGAGCGGGTAGGAACATGAGGTCTCTGTCGTTCAAGGCTGGCCTCCACAAAATGTGATTCTGAGCGACACAGAGTATGTCATTCTGCGCGATGCGTAGCGACGCCATGCTTCATGGAGAACAGTGTTAGCTTGGCGCCAACCGCTGCAATAAATCCTTCGCCGCAGCCAGCGGCTTCCGCACATGACGAAATTGCTGGTCTGTCTTCACGTTTGCTTGGGGGGCGCGTGACGAGCCTGTGATTCTGTTGTCTCTTGCACAAGGAATATCATCACCGCCGCTCCAACGACGCCAATGCCGCCGGTGACCAGGGATGCAGTTGACAGCGCAAGCGCCTTCGCAATTACGCCGACGACAAGCGGCCCCGCCGCGCCGCCGCTATCCGTAATTAGCCGCCACACTCCCAGGAACTCGCCGGCTCTGTCCCGTGGAGCGATATCTGCACCCATCGTCAGTACGAGGCCACTAGACAGGCCGTTACCCAGCCCTGCGACGAGCCCCACCGCGACCAGCGACCAGAACGAATGAGTGAGGGGCAGAAGAAAGAGGCTAGCGGCGAGGATGACCATGCTCGGTCCGCCAGTCCACCTGCGGCCCCAGCGGTCCATCACGTACCCCGCAGGGATGAACATGGCGGCGTCCAGCGCGGACGAAAGGCTGAACACCAACCCAATCTGGCCGACGTCGAGCCCTATCTCCTTGCCCCACAGCGGGATGATGATCTGCCGGCTGCTCCGCAATAGCTGGAGAGCAACGGCTGCGAGGCCCGCGGTTGCGAACTCACGCCGATATTCGACGATTGTCTGTGCGAGTTGCGCGTGCGGACGGGACCGGCCTGCGCCACCCGGCATTGCGGCCTCGAGAGTGAACAACACAAAGAGGAGCGTCGCTATTGCCACGCCGGCTTGCAGGTAGAACGGTGCCTGCAGCCCGAAGACCTGGCCGAGCAGGCCTCCCAGCAACGGGCCGAGGATGGTGGCGATACGGCCCAACCCGCCGAAGGTGGACAATGCGCGGCCCCGGTTCCTCACAGGCACGTTCCGGGCTATGAAAGCATGCCGGGAAATGGTCCACATGGCGATACCCAACCCCGACACCACCCGCATCAAGATCAGAAAGCCCAGGTTGAAGCTGAGTGCAGCGCCCACCGCGCTCACGGCAAAGATCGCCACTCCTATGAGCATCGAGTTCTTTGTGCCGAACCGCGCCGTGAGTAGGCCGGCCGGCACGTCGAAGACCATCGTGCCCAGTTCGCGAGCGGCGACAGCCACGCCGACCATCGCTATGGAAGCTCCCATCTCGTCCTTGGCGAAGAGCGGCAGAACGGGGATGAGGATGCTCTGGCCAAGCGCAAGTAGGAACGACGGGGCGTAGACCGTCCAGATCAGGGACTTGATGCTGAAAGGCGCGTCAGCGGGAACCTGAATGGCCCTGCCTCCCACGCCGCCTTTTTCCGGTCGGGCCGCGGCCTGTCCCGTGTTCCCGTCTTTCTGTGCCATAAGAGGCCATCGTAGCCCACGCCCAGCCAGAGCGGCAGCGTGTGTCAGCTAGGCGGGTCTGGTATATATTCACCCCCTGAGGGAATCATTTGGTCTGGAGGCAGGGCGGCATTGGCAGGCGTCCGCCGGACTTGGCTTTTTCGTAAATTAGAACAGGGCCCAGCCTAGGAGAGACTAATTGGCGACAGACATCACATCACGTGGCTACGCTCGGCCGGACGTCCTCGTCTCGACTGACTGGCTCGCCCAGCATGTCAATGACGCTGGCATAAGGATCGTCGAGTCAAACGAGGATCCGCTCCTATACCAGTCCGGCCATATCACCGGCGCAGTCGAGGTGGACTGGGCCAAGGACCTGAACGACCCGCTCCGCAGGGACTACCTGGATCGGGCGAAGTTTGAAGCGCTCATGGCCCGGAAAGGCATCTCTAACGAAACGATGGTCATCTTTTATGGAGACAAGAACAACTGGTGGGCCTGCTACGCCTTCTGGGTGTTTCAACTTTTCGGCCACACAAACGCGAAGGTCCTAGACGGCGGACGCGTGAAGTGGGAAAAGGAAAAGCGCTCACTTACTCGTGACATGCCACATATCTCGCCCGCGACTTACAAGGCCCGCGACCGCGACGACAAGACGGACCGAGTCCTACGCGAGGGTGTCCTGCGCCACGTCTCTGCGAAGAAGCCGCTGGTGGACGTACGCTCGGCAAAGGAATACTCGGGCGAACTCCTGCACATGGAGGCCTACCCGCAAGAGGGCGCGCTTCGCGGCGGGCACATCTCCGGAGCAAGAAGCGTGCCGTGGGCGCGTGCTGCCAACCCCGACGATGCCACATTCAAGTCATCTTTGGAGCTGAAAGCAATCTATCTGCAGGAGATCGGACTGAAGCCAAATGACGATGTGGTGTCATACTGCCGCATCGGCGAACGGTCGAGCCACACATGGTTCGTCTTGAAGTACCTGCTCGGCTTTAAGAATGTCCGCAACTACGACGGATCGTGGACTGAGTGGGGCAATTCGGTCGGAGTGCCGATCGAAAGATAAGGCGGATGAGGCCCGCGGCAGCGAACCACACCCAGACATCCTCATTGGCTGTTAGCAGGGGAAACCGCAACACGGGGCGTTCTAATTTTCTAGATGCCCTGACATTGCCCGCTGCAAGAGGCACTCCGTCAATCCGATTCTGGCAGGCTGGAAGAGGACGAATATTGACGGTCAGGGAGGATGACTGCCACACCCAACCGTGAATCAAGTTCAAGCTCGGCCAGATATCTGGGATGACCCAGAGGTTTCTTATGTCCCCACTTCCACCAGAACTCGAGAAACTACTGAAGGAACTCGATGGCATGGATCCGCACATGCGCGGCGCTGTCCTTATCGAGTACGCAGACGAATTCGAATCTGTGCCAGAAGGAATCGCGAGGCGGCCCTATCCCGAAGTGCACCGCGTTCCCGCTTGTGAGTCTGAGGCGTTTGTTTGGGCGGAGGACGCCCCCGGCGGACGGGTGAAGTACCACTTTGCGGTTGAAAACCCACAGGGTATTTCAGCAAAAGCGCTGTCCGTGATCCTGGCGCTAACAGTGTCAGGGAGACCAGCGGACGAGGTCGCCACCATTCCGACGACTATCGTCCAGAGAATTTTTGGCCGGGAGTTATCGATGGGCAAAGGCGCTGGTCTGCAAGGCATTGTGAACATGGTCACATTCGAGGCAAAGAAGAGGGTGCGTGATCCGAAGTTACTGAAGGATGTTTCGCAGGCACATTCTTAACAGCCCTCAGCCCCACGGTCTCCAGGCGGGAAAACAAAGAGAAACCGAAGAGGGCCTGCACATCGCAGGCCCTCTTCGTTGGGGAGACAATTTCCTTCCCAGACCTTCTCTCTTGCAGGGAAAGCGGCTGGAAGGCCGTTTGCTAGACCCGTCCGACAGCTTCGGTGAGGGCCCGTTCTGCGAAAACTATTGTCATTGCAGCCCGGTACTCGGCAGAAGCATGGATGTCGCTATTAAAGCCATCGCCTATCTCAGCGCCAGCTCGTTCAGCAGCCCTGCGGATTACCAAAGCAGAGAGTTTCTTGCCGATGAGGATCCGTTCCGTGCGTTTTGCCCGGACGGCATGCGGGCCCGCGCCCGTGACTGCGACCCGTGCCGCAGCGCAGACGCCCGCCTTGTCCAGCGTGACAACCGCTGCTACACCGACCACTGCGTAGTGCGATGCCTTGTTGGCGAGCTTGACATATGCCGTGCCTGTGCGGGCGGGCAGGGGAGGGATGCGGATTTCAGTCAGCACTTCGTTTGGTCGGAGCGCAGTAGTGAGCAGGTCACGGAAGAAGTTGTCAACACTTATCGTCCGGGAGCCGCGGGCAGTGTGCACCTCAAGCTCGGCTCCGAGCGCAAGGACGACGGCGGGTAAATCTCCGGCTGGATCAGAGTGCGCCAGAGAGCCACCGAGGGTGCCGGCATTCCGGACCTGCGTGTCAGCGACCTGAGCCGCCGCATCGGCGAGCACAGGGGCGGCCTTTTTTACAACGTCCGAGGATTCGATGTCGTAATACGTCGTCATCGCGCCGATGGCGAGCCCTTTGCGGCCTGCCTTCACGTAGGACAGCCCTTTGATGCGGCTCAGGTCAATCAGCGCCTCGGGCGTAGCCAGCCGCAGCTTTACAAGGGGCAGGAGCGAATGTCCTCCTGCGAGGAGTTTTGCTCCGCCTTTGTATTTCGCGAGCAGGCGGCAGGCCTCCTCGACCGAAGAAGGCGCGTGGTACTGGAAAGAGGCGGCGACGTTGGTTGTCATGGCTTACCTCCGGGCCTTCCGGCCTGAACGGGCGGCCGTTGCCGTAGCGCTACGTGCGGCCTTCTTCGCCGCCTTTGCCCCATTAATGGCCCTCCAGACGGTTTCTGAGCGCAGGGGCATGTCCAAATGTCTGATGCCGAGGTGCGCCAGAGCATCAATGGCGGCGTTCATCACCGCAGGACTGGCAGCGATTGTTCCAGCTTCGCCCGCGCCCTTCACGCCCAGCGGATTCACAGGGGAGGGCGTCACAGTGCGCGCCGTCTCGTAGCTTGGCACGTCCTCGGCCGTAGGCACTGCGTAGTCGAGCATTGAACCGGTGACAAGCTGGCCATTCTCGCCATAGACCGCTCCCTCCTGGAGGGCCTGTCCTACGCCTTGGGCAATGCCGCCGTGAACCATACCATCCACGATCATGGGGTTGATGACGTTGCCAATATCGTCAACTGCGACGTACCTCTTCAACCTGGTCTGGCCAGTGTCCTCGTCTATTTCCACGATTGCGATGTGGCAGCCGAAGGGCCAGGTGAAGTTCTTGGGGTCGAAGAAGCTCGTTGCCTCGAGGCCCGGTTCCATTCCTGGGGGCAGGTTCTTGGCGTTGTAGGCCTCTCCGACAACAGTGCCAAAGTCCATGCTCTTTTCGCGGATGTCTTCCACATAGAATTTGCCATCCTCGAAAATGACGTTTTTCGCCGGCACCCCCATCTGGTGAGCGGCGATCTTGCGCATCTTGTCCTTCACTTTTTTAAGTGACATGACAAGCGCCGTGCCGCCGACGGTGATGGAACGCGATCCGAACGTGCCAGTGCCGAATTGCTGCCGGTCGGTATCCCCGTGCATCACTTCTATGCTTTCCATTGGGATACCAAGATGTTCGCCGGCGACCTGGGCGAGTGTGGTCTCGTGGCCCTGGCCGTGCGGTGACGTACCTGTAAAGACCGTTACCTTGCCCGTAGGGTGGACGCGGACCGTGCTTGACTCCCAGAGTCCCGCTCCCGCGCCGAGGGAGGCGGCGACTGCTGAGGGGGCCATGCCGCAGATTTCGATGTACGTGGAAAACCCGACGCCCAGCAGCTTGCCGCTACCACGCGCTTCGCGTTGCTCCTTGCGGAAAGCTTTGTAATCGAACATCTCCAGGGCCTTGTCCACCGGGGCACGGTAGTTTCCAGAGTCGTACAAGACACCGGTGGCTACGGCCCTTCCGTTCTTGAAGGGTGGCAGGAAGTTCTTACGGCGGACGGCTACGGGGTCACGGGCTAGTTCCCTCGCGAAGGCGTCCACCATGCGCTCTACAAGGTAGGTCGCCTCTGGTCGGCCTGCGCCGCGGTAGGCATCTACGGGAGTTGTGTTCGTGAACGTGCCGTACACCTTGCAGGAGACGTTAGGGTATTTATAGACCCCGGAGAGCATGAGGCCGAACAGCACGGTAGGGATGCCTGGGGCGAAGGTGGAGAGATACGCCCCGAGGTTGGCGTAAGTGGTCACCTTCAGGCCCGTGATGGTGCCGTCTTTGTCGCCGCAGATTTCGCCGTATGTGATGTGATCACGGCCGTGAGTGGTCGCCAGGTAATTCTCCTGTCGGCCCTCGACCCACTTCACTGGGCGCGCCAGGTTTTTCGCGATCATTCCCGTGATGATCTCCTCGGCGTAGAGGTACAGCTTCGAGCCGAATGCTCCTCCAACCTCGGGAGCGATGACGCGTACGCTCTGTTCGGGGTGGCCTGTGACGGCTGCGAACAGGAGGCGGACCAGATGCGGGATCTGTGTTGAGGTCCAGATGGTGATCTGGTTCGTCCCGGTGTTGTAGTCCGCCACGACGCCGCGCGTCTCCATGGCATTGGGTATCAGACGCTGGTTGATGAATTTCTGCTTGACGACGACCTGCGCCTTTTTCGCTGCACCTTCATAGTCGCCGCCATGCACGTCCCACTCGAAGCAGGTGTTATCCGGTGCCTCGGTGTGGAGCTGGGGTGCGTCGCGCTTTGTCGCCTTTTCACCGTCCGTCACTACACCAAGCAATTCGTAGTCAACGTCAACCAGGGCGGCGGCGTCGGCGGCGAGGTAGGGGTCGTTCGCAACGACGGCGGCCACGGCGTCACCCACATAGCGCACCTTCTCGAACGCGAGTGGCGGGTGGGGGGGAGCTTTCATGTCGTACTTGGTGTGGGTGTCGGCCTGCTTCAAGACCCAGCCTACAGGTAGCGAGCCGAGCTGCCCCTGGAGGTCTGCACCGGTGAAGATGGCGACGACTCCGGGTGCCTTCGAAGCTCTGGAAACGTTGATCTTCTTTATCCGGGCATGGGCATGTGGGCTACGAACGAGCGCCATGTGGAGCATGCCAAGGAGCTTAACGTCATCAACGTACGTGCCCTTGCCCGTGATGAGACGGGGATCTTCTGTACGGCGTACGGACTTGCCTATGAATGCCGTCGTCATCGCTTTCTGCCTCCGGCGCGCGAAGCGGCCGCGGCCGCTTTCACGGCTTCAACGATGTTGTGGTAGCCGGTGCAGCGGCACAGGTTGCCGCGCAGACCCCTGCGTATCTCCGCTTCAGTGGGGTTGGGGTTCCGCTCCAGTATCTGAACCGCAGTGATCATCATCCCAGGCGTGCAGAAACCACACTGGAGGCCGTGCTTATCCCAGAACCCCTGCTGTACGGCGTGGTACTTGCCATCCTTCGCGAGGCCTTCGACAGTCGTGACATTCCCGCCGTCGGCCTGCACCGCCAGGACCGTGCAGGACTTCACTGCCTTACCGTTCAGCAGAACGGTGCAAGCCCCACAGCTCGATGTATCGCAGCCAATGTGCGTACCGGTCAGGTTCAACACTTCACGCAGATAGTGCGCCAGCAGAAGACGCGGTTCAACAGGGTTCGTATGCCGCGTTCCGTTGACGGTCACGGTGATTTGAGTTTGAATGGGCATGAAGGCGCCTCCAGTCCGCCGGGTGCGGTATGACGGTCCAGAGCAAGGCATAACCTTACTGGCCGTCAGCGTTGCGGCGTAAGTAAAGCAGCAGATTCACGTCTTGGCAACGGCCTTGGGCAGGGAAGTGGGCCATGCTCCACCCGGCGGCGAGCAGGTACCATCGCTACTTGGCGCTGATGCATTGAGATAATCCCTCTGCCGGAAATGGGCTTCATGCTCTCCCGACGGGAGAGGGTTAGGGTGGTGGATGGAGTTCATACAAATTCATCAGGTGCAACTGGCGTAGCGATGCCGAAGTAAGTACAGCAGACATGTTCTGGCTGATCTCCGGTCCGGTCGCTTTTCCCAACTCTCAGCAGCGAGGTTCCCTTTTTGGAAGTCACAGGCAGCTTCGACCTCAATTTCCCGCCCGCGAAGGTGTGGGATGTCCTGAATGAAGTTGGCGCCCTGGAGAAGTGCATACCCGGTTGCAAGAGTCTGAAGGCCACCGGCCCAGACTCGTACGAAGCGGAATTGACCGTGGGCATCGGCCCAGTAAAAGGCCCGTACCATGGCAAGGTGGTAATCAAGGATCGCAAGGCGCCAAAGTCCTACCGCATGATCGTTGAGGGCAGCGGCGCGGCCGGATTCATCAAAGGTGAAGGCACAATCACCCTCGCCCTCGGCGCCTCCGGCGGAACCACTGTCTCAGTGTCTGGTACGGCGGAAGCCGGAGGCATGATCGCCAGAGTTGGGCAAAGGTTGATCGGCGGCGCGGCGAATAATCTGTTGAAGCAGTTTTTTGCCAACCTGGCGAAGGAAGCCGCAAAGGCGAAGTAAGCCTCGTCGTTCCCACGGCATGGCGCATAGCGCGGGACCGGTTGCCTACCCCTATGGTTCCCGCGTATACCCGAGTTCATCAGCAACACGTTTCGAGGGTTTCAGGCCCGATCGCGTGACGAACTCGACACGGTTGCCGTCCGGGTCTTTGACGAAAAAGCATTTCTGGCCATCGTGGCGTTCGCTCGGACCGTCAATCTCGAACCCGCCGTCCTTCATCACTTTGAGCGCGGCGTCGAAGTCTTCCACTTCATATGCGTTGTGATACAACCCGGCAGGCACGGGCACGGCCTCGGCACCATCGCGCGGTTCGATCAGATGGACCATTGTCCCGTCAGCGGCGCGCATCCAAACAATGTTCTTCGAGTCCACCATTGAGGGGACGATCTCGAGGCCGAGGATATCGCGATAGAACTTGAGCGAAACCCTCCGGTCCCGCACACCAATGCCCACGTGGTTGATAGCCCTGACCTTGATCTTCGGCACTGTACGACTCCATTCCACCGTTGTGCGGCTTCATTCGGGCTGGGCTCAAGCTCAAGTGGCATGAAAACGTACTCGCCCTGGTGTGGCGTTGCTGTGTTCTCATCCCAGCGGCAGCGATGATTTGCTACCCACATGCTGCGACTCGCTGTCGCTGGTACCTCTTCTCCTCTGGGAGGAGGACAAATCCCGGCCAGCAGACAAGACACGGCGGCGCTATTTCAACAGGAATATCGCCTCGACCTCTACCGAGATGTTCATCGGCAGGCTCCCCATCCCAACAGCCGACCTGGCGTGCTTCCCGTTATCACCGAAGACGGATGTCATCAGGTCCGAGAAACCGTTGATCACTTTAGGGTGCTCGGCGAACTCCGGAATGGCGTTAACCATGCCGAATACCTTGACGGCCCTGTCCACTTTGTCCAAGTCCCCCAGCAGGACCTTCATGCTGGCAAGCATCGAAAGTCCAACCTGGCGCGCCGCCTGGTAGCCCTGGTCCAGAGTGGCTTCCGCTCCTACCTTCCCAGTCAGATAGACGCCGTCCGGCTTCCGTGGCCCGTGCCCTGACATGTAAAGCAGCTTCCCAATGATCACGCCAGGCACGTAGTTCCCCACGGGCTTGGGCGGGTTGGAAAGGTCCAGCTTCAATTCCTTGATTTTCGCTTCTGCGCTCATTTTTCTCCTCCGGCTGATCCGCCTTAACCACGGCGACCAACGCCCCATGTCCCGTCCGGGGCACGGGTCCTCAATTTCAGGCATGATAGGGGATGCGCCCGAAGTCCGTATCGTGCAGTTTCCCGAGCCGGGAGAGCACGTCAGTTCCAAGCGGGCCCATCTCAACGGCTCCGATCGCTTCGTCAATATGCCCGAGCGTCGAGAACCCCACCAGCACGCCCGCGACATCTGGGTTAGACAGCGCGTACCTGACCGCCGCCTGCGCCATTGTTCCCTGCCCATGGCCAACCGCAACACGCGCCAGCGCCGCTCGCTGTGCGTCAGACTCTGCGTCGGAGCCGGGAGAAACGGACCCCTCCCTGCCAGTCCGACTCTCACCTGCTATGACCCCCGCAGCGAGGACGCGGATGTTCAAGACGCCCACGCCGTGCTGCGCGCACTTCCCTATCAGGTTGCTGTAATCGTGAGCGGATGACCCGCGCATCATCGGTCTCCCTGCGCTGGGGTTCAGCAAGTTGTAATAAACCTGAGCCGTGTCGAATTCTCTGCTCTCCACCAACTGGTGAAGGGCAGCGGTCTCTCCGACCCCGGTGAACCCGATATAACGAGTCAGATTCTGGCCCTGCAGCCGCCGTAACCCTTCGATCACTCCGCTCTGCGCGAGTACGTCATCAAGCGAGACCGCCCGTGCCGAAGTGAACGCGCTGTGTTCACCCCGCTTGACCACCACCGGGTTATGGAGCTGGAAGAGATCGACACTGCCACGTTTCAACCGCGTGAGGCTTTCATGCATCGAGCGTTCGATCTGACCGGAGATATCTCCTGCTCCCGGTTCGACGCGGAATTTCGTTGAAAGGAAAGGCTGCCTCTCCCCGCTGGGGCCTGTGGGGAGGGGCTCCTTCAAGAGCCAGCCAAGGCTCTCCTCCGACTTCCCGTTACCGTAAGAAGCCGCAGTGTCAATCCAATTCACGCCGCCCGCCAGAGCCTTGCTCACCGCGGCGAGCTTCGTTTCATCGTCAGGATTAATCAGGATCCCGCCAACCGCGCCTGCGCCGAAGACAAGCTCGGAAATCTGCACGCCGGTCTTGCCGAGCGGACGGTATTTCACAGCAATGCTCCAGCCTTTCAGCCGCTCACCCTTGCGGTAGAGGCATCACCCTGTACCTGCCGACGAGGCAAAGATGAGGATTGAACTCCAGCCAACTTGGCTGAGACAGCGTCTAACCCCCGCCAGAACTGATAGTAGTGCCCGGTTCGACCATCGCCGCCGGATCCAGGATATTGTCCAGCTCAGCCAGTGAAAGCCTTGTTTTCCGCAGCGCCACCTGCTTCACCGTCTCGCCGGTTTCAGCGGCATCGTGCGCGATGGCAGCCGCAGCGTCATAGCCGATCACGGGTGCAAGTGCGGTGCAGATCGCCAGCCCCTGCTCGACCATCTCCGGGCCCTTCCGGGTGGCCTTCAGGCCGTTCACACACTGGCGGGCGAAGTTGCGACACGATGCTGCAAGCAAATCAATGGACTCCAGCAGGCTGTGTGCAGCCACTGGCATCATCACGTTCAACTCAAGGAGAGAGCCGGCGTGGCCGGCGATTGTAACCGTGGCGTCATTGCCGATAACTCGGGCGGAAACCATGGTGACTGACTCTATGATCACCGGGTTGACTTTGCCTGGCATGATCGAAGAGCCGGGCTGGACTGCAGGTATCTCCAGTTCGCCAATGCCTGCCCGCGGCCCGCTGCCCATGAAGCGTATGTCGTTGCCGATCTTCATGAGGCTCACGGCTACCGTTTTCAAAGAGCTGGACGCCTCTACCACAGGGTCTATCGTGGCCTGCGCCTGAAAATGGTTCTTCGTCTCGGACAGGTCAAGTCCGGTCATCTCGCGCAACTTTGCAATGACGCGCGTGGCGAACTCCGGGTGCATGCCAATGCCGGTCCCCACCGCCGTACCGCCGAGTGGCAGGACGCATAGTTCGCTGAGCGCGTGCCGCGCCCGCCTGCGCCCGTTTTCGATCTGCCCGGCGAAGCCCAGGAACTCCTGCCCCAGGCGGATCGGGGTGGCGTCCTGCAGGTGCGTACGGCCGGTCTTGACGATGGGCCAGAATTCTTTCGATTTCGCTCGCAGCGAATCCTCAAGCTCCCTCATGGCAGGAAGCAGGCTGTCCATGATTGCAACAGCGGCCGCTAGTTGAATTGCGGTGGGGATGACGTCGTTCGACGATTGGCCCTTATTGACGTGGTCATTAGGGTGGACGGGCTTGCGGGTACCCAGCGGGCTGCCCATGGCCTCGTTCGAGACGTTCGAGATGACCTCGTTTGCGTTCATGTTTGTTGAGGTGCCGGAGCCAGTTTGGAAGATGTCCACGACGAATTCGGCGTCGTATTTTCCGTCGATCACCTTCTGCGCCGCTACCACGATGGCGTCAGCGAGATTCGGATCAAGTGTGCCCAGGTCGCGGTTGACGAGCGCAGCAGACTGCTTGATCTGCCCGATCGCCTTGATGAACGACCTGCCGAAGCGGAGATGGCTGATGGGAAAATTGAGTTCGGCCCGGCGCGTTGTAGCGCCGTAGTAAGCACGCGCCGGGACCTCCAATTCCCCCATCGAGTCCTTTTCTTTGCGCATCTGGGGCGCCTGGGTCATGTTCGTGCCTCTGGCTCCCTCTCCGGCAGACGGAAAGGGCTGTAATGAATTGGTACAAACATAGTGTGATCGCCGTCTGGATGACACCGGAATGGTATCGGAGAGAACGAGGACTTAGAGCGCTGAAGTGTGGAGTCCGGATAACTGTTGTGCCATGGACATCATGAGATAAGGCTGTTCAGGCCGTCTTTACGCCGTGCCGCTTGTCATACTCGGCGAAGGTGCGGGCCGCAGTGTTCAGCGAACTCCCCGCGCATGGGTAACCGCCATAAAACAGCAACTGTGTGATCAGCTCGACAATCTGTTCTTTCGTCCACCCGTAATTCAAAGCGCCTGTGATGTGGCCGGGCAACTGCTCCTGCCTGTTCAGCACGACCAATGCTGCCACGGTGCAGATGCTGCGTATGCGCCCTTCAAGTGCGGGGCGCTGGTATATGTGGCCGAAGAGAGTGGCATTGATGAGTTCGAATGCATCCTTGACCGGCTCTGCCACCGGGTTGAGTTTCGGATCACCGTCGTAGTACCACGCCCGCCATTCGTTCGATTTCTTCTGAAGGTCTTTGAAGTCTAGGGATAGCTGTGTGCCTGAGTTCATCTCTGACGCTCCTTCCCACGCTCCGCCGTGGCATTGGACTTAATTGACGGGCATAAGTTACACGGTCAGGCAGGGCGCGCCAATTAGAAGGTGCGCTTGTGAATTGAGATTCCTCGGCCAGGGGCCCCCGATCCCGGCAGATCGAGATGGCGCGGGCCAGCGCGCCGCTACACCTGCGGCAGCTTGCGCACAAAGACAAGGCCAGCTCCCGCTATTGTGACGATCGCAGACACGCCGAACACCCACTCGATTCCTGCACCGTCGGCCACCGCGCCTGACACTGCCGGACCAGTCAACATCCCAATCGCATAGAGAGCCTGATATGTACCCATCGCCGTCGCTCGTTCAGCCGGCGGCGCGGACTGAAGTGTGAGGCTGATCAGCACGGTATTGAGCAGGCCGCGCCCGAAGCCGTTTAAAGCCTGCTCTGCACCCAGGAGCGTGAGGCCGTGCGTAAAGGGCATCGCCACCAGCGAGGCAAGCGTCGCCGCCGACGCGATCAGCACCGCAGATGAAGTGCCGAAGCGCCGGGCCAGAAAGGGCGAGAGAGCTGTGCCGGCTATGGCTGCGATCAGGCCGGCAGCCTGGATGTAGCCAACGACGGCCTTGGACGCTCCCATGTCCTCTGCATACACGGGCAGAAACCCAAAGTTCACCCCGAACGTCACGAACTGGAGAGCCACGGCTATGGCCGAGACCTGCAGCAGTAGGGGAGAGCGCAGCAGGCGGAAGAAGACCTTGATTGAGTAAGGTTGGCCGCTTCGGTGCGCTGTGGGCTCCCGCGCCGGTAGGAGAAAGAGGACCCCTGCGAACCCTACTCCCGCCGCTCCGAAGAAGACGCTCGTTGTACCGAGACGTTCGGCGATCACGCCACCAATTAGTGTTGCCAGCATGATCGCCGTCGTGTTAATCACCATCACGTAGGACATCGCCCGGCCCGGACGCACGGGGTCGAAATGCGACGAGTAAAGAACGCTGATCGCCACCCAACCCGCAGCGCCTATGCCGGTGAGTGTGCGCGCCGCGAAAAGGGACCACGGGCTTGTAGCAAGGCCGAGCCAGACCGCCCCTATGGCGCAAAGAGCGATGGCGGCTATCGCGAAGGGTTTGCGCCCCACAATGTCCGACCCGATGCCGATGGGTATGCGCAGCGTGACCTGGCCGATGGCGTATGCAGCCACTACCACCCCGATCATGGTCGCGCTGGCGCCAAGTTCTCTCGCACGCAACGGCAGGACGGGCGAATACAGATATAGCGAGACCCAGAAGGCGAATGTCGCTATTCCGACAAGAATGAGGCCGCGCCGGGATGACGACTTAGGCTCAGCCGACTGGGAACCAGTTTGGGATCGGAGGGCCTCGGCGCCTCCCTTGATAGTCAAGTAACTGTCAGGGGGCTTATCGATGACTTGAACACCCAAGAAGGCTACTACAGGCGATCACGAAGCAACCGCGCCGTCGATGCAGCAGTGGCTGGGGGATGTTTGCTCGACCTCGCAACGAGATCAACGCTTCTCCCTGCCACCGCCTGTGTTTGTTGAGCACCCTTCTCCTGCTGGCAAGAGGAGTCCCGAACCACATTTAACTGGTCGCCGTACCGCGCATGTCCATGATGCCGCGGATGGCCTCGATCATGCCGAGGTGTCGGTTGATGTGTATGAGGTGGTGCACGATTGCGCCCGCAACCGTGGAGTCACGCCCGGCCCAGTCCCTGCACGCTGCGTCGTAGTCGGAGGGGCGCACTTGCGTGAGTGCCACTTCTAGCGATGCAAATACATCCCTCGCGTATGCGAGCAGGACTTCCTTCGCTGGAAGCGGCAAACGGGCGGCATCTTCGTCGCCCAAGCCCATGCCAGTCCTGTCACCGCCTAGTTCGCTCCCGGCCAAGCACCAAGAGGACGCGACTCCTCGCTCATCCCATATCTGTTGTCTGTGGCCGAGGCGACGCTGCAATTCTGGGGTGAACTTGGGCAGCCAAGACTGGGCGTTGTCCGACCACCTGCTTACATGCCACACGTGAAACCTTATCGACGGCGCGTGCGGGCCAGGCCTGTGAGCGAATTGAACATCACTCAAGCCGGAAACCAGAGTAAGTATCTGCTGGTTCGTGCGGGCTATCCGCTCGTGTATGGTGGCGGGTGTGTCCGGCATGATGGGTATATCGACTCCACACTACCTAGGGTGCCTACTGGGAGTGGCAGGATCTGGTTTCGGGTTGAAGGTACTCGAATGGGTCCTTACCCCGCCACTCGTTCGTGGTCAAGACATCACAAGGCACTTTCGCGGCGCACCGGAACTCAGGAAGAGTAGCCGACGGCCTGATCCTCCCCTATCCGTGGCACATGATGAAGTCCGCTGGATTAGCGGCTGTGCGACCTCTCCCATTCCGGGTCAGGGTTAGCCTTGATGAAGTCATGGTTCAGGTCGTAACCCAATCCCGGCCTATCGGACAAGTGCAGGTAGCCATCCCGGATATCCAGCGGCTTCGTGATGACAGAGTTGTAGGCCTTCACAGAGTGGTCGGACATCTCAAGCCGGTAGAAGTTCGGCACCGTCATCATCGTGTGAGCGCCGGTAATTACGTTGAACGCGCCAGAGGCGTCATGTGGCGTCACTGGCACGTAGTAGGTCTCGGCGAGGATGGCGATCTTCCTCATTTCTGTGATGCCGCCTGTCCAGCAGATATCCGGCATGATGTAGTTCACCAACCCTTGTTCCAGGATGGGTAGGAAGTCCCAGCGGGTGTACTTGCGCTCGCCTATGCACAGTGGCATGTCGGTGTTCGACTTCAGTTGCCGCAAAGCCTCGTTCCCCTCCGGCTGGAGCGGCTCCTCGAACCAGGTCAGGTTGTGCTTCAGCATTCGGTTGCACAGGCGCGTGGCCGTGGGCAGATCGAAGTTGCCGTGCGCGTCGATCATCAGTTCGATGTTGGGCCCGACGGCCTTGCGGAGCTCGGTCATCAGGTTATCGGCGTGTTCCTCGGCCTGCGCCGATATCTTGCCGTCTATATAGCGCCGGTGCTTCTTCGCCATTTCGGGCGCGAATGGATCCAGCTTTAACGCCGTGTAACCGAGCCTGACCTGACGTTTTGCGTCGGCTACGCACTCTGCGATATTGTCCGCCGGGGCGACGTGCGAGTAAAGATGGACTCTGTCGCGCAGCGGGCCTCCGAGGAGGTTGTACACCGGCCGGTCCAGCGCCTTGCCCTTGATATCCCAGAGGGCCATGTCTATGCCTGAGCATAGTGTCGTGGCCAACCCGCGGCTGCCAAGCGTGCCGAACCGCCGGTAAACCTGGTGCCAGATACGATCTATGTGCTCCGGATCCTGGCCGACAAGGCCGTCCGAAAAGTCTGCGCCTGTAATGTCGTTCTTCAATAGTTCGTACGCCCGGCCAACGATGAGAGCGCCTCCGCCTCCCGCGTTCGTGGACTCTCCCACGCCAACAATCCCGTTGTCCGTTTCAATCTCGACAAAAACCCATGTGCGACCCACTCCGGGCTTTGTCAGATACACGCGCAAGTCCTTGATTTTCATTGGAATCTCCATCTCTTCACTTCGCCCGACGGGAGCGGGGTGCCCAACCATGGTGGGAGCAGGCGAAGGAATTGTCGCGGGCGTGACACCCGCCCGGGGTCGCCATCTTACACGGGGAGTCCGTGCTACACTCCCGCCGCATTTCATATGCCAACGGGAAGAGTTCGTTTAACCTCGGCCCCGCTGTGCTCCACCGCGACTCAGGATGACAGGGAAGGACTAACCCAATGCGCTTCTGCTACGCACACCGCCGTTTCACACTCTACCCCGACAATCTGAACTCCTGGGACCTCCAGCCCGATAGCTATAACGCAGCCTTCCTAAAGAAGGCAAAGGCGATCGGCTTTGACGCTCTCGAAGTCGGTGCCGAGGTCATCGAAAAGACAGGCGGCTCGGAGCGGCAGGTCAAGGCCTTTGGCAAGAGGCTCGCCGACGCAGGCCTGCCAATTGGGTGCGTACGGGCGGGCGGCACTCTCACAGATGCTAAGCACGGGCCGCAAAATCAGGCCCGCCAATTGAAGGCCATCCAGTACGCGGGGTGGGTCGGAGCAGAGGTGGTCAACGGCGCACTCAGCGCACCCGCTCGCTATCCAGGTCACCCTGCGGGCAGCAAGCCGGGGTCGCAGTACGGATGGCCCGTGTCACAGGATTCGAGCCGCGACGCGCGGATGTACGACTACGAAGCCCTGGCGAAAGCCCTACAGGCCGCATGCGATCGCGCAGGCGCCGTGGGCGTAAATATCTCAGTAGAGGTTCACCAGAACTCGCTCGTGGACAACTCATGGTCAGGCCAGCTAATCCACAAGATGGTCGGCCGCAAAAACTTCGGCCTGAACCCTGACTTGGGCAACGTCTACTGGAACTATGACGTACCTGAAGAGTCCTCAGACGACTCGATAACGAAACTTGCGCCCATCTCTGTGTACTGGCACTGCAAGAACCTGTTCCGGGTTTATCACCCTGAAAACAGCCGGTCGGTCTACCTGCGTGTGCCTTTGCCCGATGGCGAGATCGACTATCGCTTCGCCATGTCTGCCATGCATGGTGCCGGATATAAGGGCTTCATGGCCATAGAAGGCGCATGGGCCGGAGACCAGTTCCACGGCGACCAGAAGAGCCTCGAATATTCAAAGGGCATCTGGTCCGAACTTGAAGGCGGGACACGTGACCGGGCGAAACGCGCATAGCTCGTTGCAGCGTAACTAGTTGCTGCATTCAGCCCGCGGCTGTCAGGCACACCGATGTTCTGGTCCTACGAACTGGCCGGCATCTTCGGCGGGCGGGCAAAGAGCATGCAGGCAATGCCAACGGCAAACATGGCGATTACTACGGCGAACGAGAGCCGGTAGCTCGCCGTGGCGTCATATACCAACCCTGCGATGAGCGGGCCTACTGCAGTGGGAATTGTCATCACCAGACTGACAATTCCCATGATTGAACCGAACTGCTTCAGGCCGAACGTCTCAGTGATGGCGAGGACGATCAGCGCTCCCAGACCGCCGAAACCCAGGGCATATACCAATACGCCGGCCCACAGCACCGGAGTGCCGAAGGGCAGGATCAGAAGAGTGACGCCCGCAGCCTGCAGTGATACGCAGATCGCAGTGGCTTTTCTGGCGTTGATCCGTTCTGTAAGCCCGCCGAAAAACAGCTTTGAACCTATTCCCACGGCCGCGATGACAGATTGAGCTGCCACGGCGTGGCCTCTCTGGAACCCCTCGTTCGTCAGGTGCGGCACCAGCTGCGTCAGGACGCCCTGGTACGTGAAGGCGGCGCAGGTCAACCCGGCGGTTATGAGCCAGAAAGCCGGCATCCGTACCACTTCCGCAAGCGTGAAACCCGCTCTGGCAGCAGCCCTCGAGGCAGCAGCGAACCCTTCAGAGCGCCGCGTCCGTTTTGCCTCTGCGGTCACCTCTTCATTGCGTTCCTTGACAACAAAGAAGGCGATAACCGCCAGGAGGGCAAGGAGCGCCCCGAAAACCACATAGCCGAGCTGCCAGCCTGATAAGGCAATCACCACTCCGGCGAGCGGACCCATCGTCAGGCCGCCAAAGTTATTTCCAGCCGTGACTGTGCCCATCATGCGGCCACGGGTAGTCGGAAACCAAAGGCTTACCAATCTACCCAGTACCACGCTGGTAGCCCCGGGAAAACCGAGGTACACGAGCGTGCTGAACAGGTAGAACTGCCACAGTTCGGTGATGAGAGGCCGCAGTAGGAAACCTATGGCCATCAACCCGATGGAGACCACCATGACCGGACGTGCACCGATTCGGTCGACAAGGCGTCCGACAAATGGCGAGATTAAGCCTGAAATCACGCCGAATGAAAGGGCAAACGTGATCTGGCCCCTGCTCCAGCCGAACTCCTGCTCAAGAGGCTCGACGAAGACACCAAACGCGTACTGGGCCGTGCCAACAGGGAGGCCCGTGGAGAGGAATGCCACTGCCGCCACATACCAGCCCTGATATATGCGGTCAGGGCCGGTGATGGCAGGGAGCCGGAAGCGTTTCGCCGGGGTATCCCCGGCGGGCCCGGATTTTGAGGTTTCAGCGCTCAGTGAAGGCTCTTTCGATGAACTGTTGGGGGCTAGTTCAGCCGGTGTATACTCCGCCCGCCACCAGGCAGTGCGGCGCAAACGTTAGCACGGAACGTCCCATGGTGCCCCGTGGCCGATGCGTTGTCTCCTTTCCCATAGTGTGCGCTGCCCGGTAACCCCTCTCCCAGCAAGGCGACCGGTGGGCGCAGGCGGGATACCAGCCCACAATGGGTCAAAAGGAAAAGTCCAAATTCACAAGATAGCGTTTGGAAACCCGGTGTTCTCGTCAAGCGATAGCCACCAAGGAGCCTAAGACTTGCCTTCAAAAAAACTCGGCCCAGTCACTTCTAAGACCCGTTTTGAACCAGTCCCGTTCTGGGCAAAGATGCCAATGGGCGTGACCTTCTGTGGCGACGCCACGTCCGTGGCAGTGGACTCGAAGGACAACGTCTGGGTCTTCAACCGAGGCAACAACCCGCTCGCCATGTTCGACTCTGATGGCAACTTCGTAAAGGGGACCGGTCAGGGTGACTTCGAGCGCGCGCACGGGATCGAGATCGATGGCGAGGACAACATGTACCTCGTTGACGACAACGGACACTTCGTCCAGAAGCGCACGAAGGCTGGGAAGGTCGTTTGGAATCTGAGCCAGCGCGGCAAGCCTGCGCCGTGGCAGGGCGGCGGAATGTTCAACCGACCGACCGACGTTGCGGTCAACCCGAAAAACGGTGACGTCTTTGTGTCCGACGGCTACGGCAACTCCCGTGTCCACAAATTCAATGCCAGCGGCAAGCACCTCCTATCGTGGGGGAGCCCCGGCACGGAACCAGGAGAGTTCAGCCTGCCGCACAACATCTGCATGGTCGGCACGGACAAGGTCGCCGTCGCAGACCGCGAGAACTTCCGCATCCAGGTGTTCACGACTGAAGGTAAGTTCGTCGCGCAGCACCACGTCCACCACCCCATGTCCATCACCCACGGCCGCGGCGCAGATGACAGCCTATACATCGGCGAAATGGGGCCGCCCCCTGTGCAGGCGGGCGTGCCGAACCTGGGCAATCGCGTCACGGTCCTGACACCTGATGGGAAGAAGGTTCTGAGCTTCGGGGCCCCCCTGCCGGGACAGGAGCCAGACCAGTTCACGGGGCCGCACGGAATAGCGGTGGACTCGGAAGGTTCGGTATACGTTGCCGAAGTCGCCTGGACGTTTTACTTCTCCCGGCAGCCGAAACCACCCCTAGGCGAAGTCGTGAGCCTCCGCAAATGGAAGCGCGTCAGCGGGTAACCGCGTCCACAGATGGGACAGATTCCTCAAACGCGGTCCCCTTTCCTTATCCGGGAGAGGGTTTCAGGGTGAGAGGTCAAAACAAACTTCATGGTCAAGCCAGCATCGCCACGCACAAAGTACGAGCCCGTTTTCGGGTGGCCCGCGCTGCCGCACCCGATGGCCTTCAAGGAAGCCACGTCGATCGGAGTGGACTCGGAAGATGACGTCTATGTCTTCAACCGAGGCAAGTGGCCGCTGATAAAGTTCGGCCGCTCCGGCAACTTCATCGAGACTTGGGGCGCCGGTGATTTCGACCGCCCTCACGGCATCCACGTTGACCACCAGGACAACCTGTGGCTCATTGACGACCTCGGCCACTTCATCCAGAAGCGTGACCGCAAGGGAAAGGTCCTGCTCCAGCTCGGCGAACGCGGCAAACCGGCGCCGTGGCAGGGCGGCAAGCCCTTCAACAGACCGACACACGTTGTCGTACACCCGAATACCGGCGATGTCTTCATCTCCGACGGCTACGGCAACTCGGCCGTGCACCGCTTCGACAAGAAGGGCAAGCACATCAAGTCATGGGGGTCGCCAGGCTCGGATCCCGGTCAATTCAGCCTACCGCACAACATCTGCCTGCTCGGGGACGACCGTCTGATCGTCTGCGACCGCGAGAATTTCCGCCTGCAGGTGTTCACATTGAACGGCGATTTCGTGGCGCAGTGGCACATGCACCGCCCGATCGCCATCTTCGCCGGGCGCGGCGACGACACGAACATCTACGTCGGCGAAGCTGGCGCGCCGCCCGTTCAGGCGGGCGTCCCTGACCTGGGGCTGCGCGTCGTGGTGCTTGACCGAAACGGCAAGAAGGTCACTGCCTTCGGTGCCGGCACAAATGGCGAAAAGCCCGATCAGTTTCTCGCGCCCCACGGCATCGCTGTGGACTCGGAAGGCTCTGTTTACATTGCCGAGGTATCGTTCACGGCGTTCGGCTCGCTGCAACAGCCGCCGCGCGAAGTCGTCAGCCTTCGGAAGTGGCGGCGCGCCAGCGGATAGGACGGGCCCGAGGACGAATCCACAGATGGCACCGATTCCGCACAAGGCGGGAGGAAACAGTCACGTGCGCTGGATGCAGGGCATCCCGTCCTACACTGAGTGGAGGCCGGTTGCGTACATTCGGCCTCGCCCCAGATCCTTCACTTCGTTCGGGATGACGGACGCGCCCGGCAGAACGCCACCTGTTGATTCACGTCGTATCTGTGTCCCTCCTTTGACAGGCTCAGGACGGCATCTGAGTCATCTATGGACGGTCGTCACTTCTTCGCCATAGCCACGATACGATCCTGATGCGCCCGAGCCTCGGGCGAGAGGCCGATGCCTTCCATCGGGACCATCTCGATGCGTAGAGCGCGTGTATCGGCGACGAGCTTCAGCTTCACCCTGTCCAAGTCCTCGACGTTCATGTTCCATCCGAAGTTGCGGCCGGTCACGCCGTCACTTCTTGACGATGCCAGCCACACGAAGACAGGCGTATTGTCGGCGGGCGTCGGCTCTTGCGACAGGACTCGCTTGCGCATGCGCGCCGCCAACGCAGGATCCTGGTCGTCCGCCTTCCCGAAGGCGATGACCATCGGAGTCGTCGCGAAGACATCCACCGTGTTGACGTCGATGCCCTCAGGCTGAAGCTGCGTGGCGATGCCGTTCGACAGCCGCAGCAGACCGGCCTTCGAAACGCGGTATGGCAGCAGGTCACCCGCCCAGCCGCGGCCTGCGCCGGAGGAAACATCGATCACCTTGCCTCGCGGCGCTACTCCTGCGGTGTGCGATTTCCTACGCATCACTGCGGCCGCGGCGCGGGTCATGAGAAACGGCCCGAGGATGTTGATCTCCTGTGTCTTCCACCACTCGGTCACATCCTCTTTGCCGAGAGGGGCAACTGGGCCGCCGATGGCGGCATTGTTGACCAGGACGTCCACCGCCCCCCATTTGTCAACCGCAGCGTTGACGACGCGCTCAGCGACGCCTTGTTCCGCCACATCGCCAACGACTCCGATGGCCTCGCCGTTCGCAGATTTGATGAGATCCACAGTCTCTTCGACATTCGCCGCGGTGCGCCCGTTGATGACGACCACTGCGCCTTCACGCGCATACGCCTGCGCCACCGCCCGACCTATGCCGCCGCCACTGCCGGTGACGATGGCTACCTTGCCTTTAAGCTGCCCCATGGTTCACCTTCCAGTACAGAACATATTGATGACGTCGTCCTGACCGTGTCCAAGGCTGCACAGATTACACCGGTGAGGGCCGTCGACAAAAATAGCGGGATCTCTACTACCGGCCCAGGTCGCTGAGCGTGCCTCGCCCACTCGCGCCAAACCAACGAGTGCACATCGAACACCCTTCAGTGACAGGACGTTGCGGGAAACGTTGCGTCAGGGCAGTGCCTTCCCCGAACGCAAGCCTTTTGCCGCGCCATGAGGGACGGGGGTCAATTGCAAGAGGGGCACCTGAGAGTCTACGACCTTACCCAGTCCCGTCCTGGCGTCACAGGCACTGTCCACGTCTCGGGTGCGATACCGCCAAACAACGGATCTTCGACCGCAACGGTTTTGAGCAAAACGCTGGTTCTCATTGATGAAATCCCGGTCGGTGCGGGATTGATGGACGAGCACCGCCGCGGGCGGCCCTACGGCCTGCTCTTGCTAGTAGTACACCAGTAACTGACGGGTCGTCGGCCGGAATCTTTTTGTGCAAGTATCGCCAGCACACTCGCCATGTGAGTCATGTGTTACAGCTAGGAGCCCCCCCCCCTTCTGAGCGAGGGCCCGGGAGATTGCTGATACTGCTCATGGCCTACGGCGCCGGATCCCGGCACAGGCTTGCATTGAAAACCGCTACGTATTTGGACGTTGAGCTTCGTCAGGATCCGCACCGTTTCCATCCTGTCAATCATGCCTTGCCAGCGTCGCCGCTCGCCGGCCTGTTGCGAACCCACTTCTTGATGTCGCGGGCGTGCTCATCATAGTGCGCGGCGGTATCTGCATCGATCGTGCCGCGCATTGGTGAGCCATATTCGAAGTGAGACGGTGGCGCAGCGGCGAGGGCGTCCCGGAGCGAGCGGTGAGTCTCCTCCATCTTTACGAGTATGTCCCGGCTGGAGAGGTGGGACATGGCGGTGACCTCATCGGCGTTGAAGCGGTTCAGGTCGAAACCAGGGGTCGTCTCGTTCCGGCCGAATGCGAGCGACCTGATAACGTGCTCTTCCCACGTTGTGATGTGGCCGAGGATGTCCTTCGCCGACCATGCCCCCGCGAGGCCGGGCGTGTCCATCTCCTGCGCGTTCAGAGATGTCAGGACGCGCCGGAACTCGCGCCACGAATCATCTATCGCGGCAATGACGGCCACCTTCACGTCAGGATTGGTGTCAGGCATATCGCATCTCCTTTGCACCATTCGTTGACAGGACAGCGCGATGAGTTTAACGTTGCGCCCGCTTGAGGAGGCAATTACATGGCTGCACGCACAACCCGTTCTTCATCGAAGGCATCCCCGAAGCTGACGAAGTTTGAGATAGTCGGCACAGGCGATTACAGATATCAGCTCGACGACTCATGGCCGAAACTGCCTGAGTTCTGGGAGTTCACCCTCTGCTCAGACGTGGCCGTAGACTCGGACGATAAGGTCTGGGTGTTTAGCCGCGGCAGGCACCCGGTCTCTTGTTGGACGCCAGGCGGCAAATTCATCGGCTCGTGGGGCGAAGGGGAATACCGAGACCCGCACGGCATCTTCATTGATGTCGAGGACAATATCTGGCTGACGGACACGCAGCTGCACATCGTCGAGAAGCGCACCCAGGACGGCAGGCTGCTGCTTCAGCTTGGCGAGCGCGGGCACTCCAACCCCACTGTCTCCCAGAAGGGTGACAACGGCAAGCCGTTCAACATGCCCTCCGGCGTGTCCATTGCGAAGAGCGGCGACATCTTTGTCTCAGATGGTTACGGCAACCGGCGGGTACACCGGTTCTCTGCAAAGGGAGAGTTGAAAAACTCGTGGGGCCGCTCAGGCGATGGTCCGGGCGAGTTCGCCCTGTTGCACAACATTGGCATTGACTCCCGCGGCAGGGTGTTCATTTGCGACCGCGAAAACTCCCGCATCCAGATCTTTGATCAGGATGGCAAGTTCCTGAAGACATGGAGTGACGTGCTTTCGCCCGGCGATGTCTATTTCGGTCCGGACAACCTGTGTTACGTGGCGGAGCAAGGCAGACCTACAGGAGTCTCGGTCTTTGACCTTGACGGCAAGCTCGTGAGCCGGTTCCGAGGCGGCCCAGACGGCGTCACCGAGGCGCCGCACGGCATCTGGGCGGACTCTAAGGGCGACGTGTATGTGGCCGAGATCGGCCAGAAGGGCCACGGCCAACGCGTCAGGAAGTTCGTGCGGGTCTGACATCCTCTGGCGCAATAAGGCAGTCTGATCCAGCTAGAGGGCATCCTAAGGTGCGCGGCTATCCTGCCCCCGTTTTGGTTTACACCCTGCACATACTCCAATCACAGTGAGCGGATGGTGGTTTGTGCAGAGGAGACTACTCCGGCAGCGGTGACAAGCACCCCATCGCCGCTGAAACCGTCTTCCCACCGAATTACCCTTCGCCCGCTTTTTGGGCCTCTCGCCTTGCCCGCGCCCGCGCACCCGTCAGGTGACTCCGGGCCGATGTGTAGACCATCGAGAAGACGAACAACGCCGAAGAGACCAGAACTACCGCCGCCCCTGAAGAGATGTCGGCGTAGTAGCTGGCGTACACACCGGCGGATCCACAGATCGCGCCGATGCCGGTGCTGAGAGCCAGAACCCTGCCGAAACTGTGCGTGTGCTGCCGGGCTATCACAGGCGGTATGACGATCGCCGCAGCGAGCATGGTCACGCCGACGACCTGCATCGAGACTACTACCGTAGCTGCAAGTGCAAGAGCAAAGAAGGCATCCACCCAGCCGACTGGCACTCCGAATGTCCCGGCCGCGTCGGGGTCGAACGTCGTAAAGAGCAGGTACTTATATCCGGCGATTACTGCAGCCGCCACGGATACAGCAACGAAGAGGATTGCCACCAGGTCCCCGGACGTAACACCCAAAACAGAACCGAACAGCGCCGCATCGAAACTGCGCGTGAAGGACTTGTGGTGGCTGATGATGGCGATGCCCACTGCAAAGCTCGCCGTGGTCACAATCCCTATCGCCGCGTCAGCGCTTATCGAACGTCGCTTTGTGGTGAACTGCACCAGGAGAGCGGACAGGAGACCCCAAAGGCTCGCTCCGATATAAAAGTTGATGGACATGACGTAGCTGACCACTGCGCCGCCGAATACGGCGTGAGACAGGCCATGACCGATATAAGACATTTTCCGCAGGACAACGTAGACGCCCACCAGCCCGCATAGAGCGCCGACCAGCGTCGCCGCGACTATTGCGTTGCGGAAAAACTCGAAGTTGAACGGCTCAAACAGTGCTCAGCGCTCCATGTGTGTTGCTCTCTCGCGATGAGAGGGGTTTCGAGATCATTACGTCCTCTGACCAGGCGGTCGGCCTGCTAACTCCGCCGGATGCCCATGAGCATGATGGTGGCCTCTGTCGTGAGCATTCCCATTCGCTCCGCTGTCTGCCGAGCCTGGCGCCCCATCCCGCCTCTGGCCGTAGAAATGCGGGGTCTCAGCGACCATGGTGATACCGCCGAACTCTGTCACAGGCATCTCCGCTCCGTACGTGCGCCTGAGCATTTCAGGCGTGAACACTTCACGCGGCGGCCCCTCCGCGATGATGCATCGGTTCACGCAGACCACCCAGGGCAAGTGCGCGGCAACGGCATTTATCTCGTGTGTGGCCATGACGATAGCGATGCCCTGATGGTTAAGCTCGTCGAGCAGGTGCAGAATATCGTCACGTGTCTTCACGTCCACGCCTGCGGTAGGTTCGTCGAGTAGAAGCACTTCTGGATCGCTGACGAGAGCCCGGGCCAGGAACACGCGGTGTTGCTGGCCGCCCGAAAGCGCTCTGATCTGACGATTTGCGAGATCCGCTATGCCCAGCCGACTCATGATTTCAAAGGCACCGTCCCGATCGGACCGGCTGAACCACGGGAGAAACCTGGCGCTGCGGATGCGCCCCATCAGCACCGCCTCAGTGACGGTCACTGGAAAGTTCCAGTCAATCGTCTCAAGCTGGGGCACATAACCTGTGCGAGGCTGACGTTTCTTGATGGAGACGCCTTTGTAAAGCACCTCCCCGGCGTAAATATCCGCTCCACCCACAATCGCCCTCAGAAGCGTCGTCTTCCCGGCGCCGCTGGGGCCGAGCAGGGCGGTGAAGTCCTCCGGGTAGATGGCCAATGAGACGTTCGTGATCGCAGTCGTTCCACCGTACCCCGCGGTCAACCCGCGTAACTCAATAACCGGTGGCGTGTGGCCTCTGGCGTGTGGAGATGGGTGGAGCAACGGACGAGCTACGGCCTTTCATGTTGCAGCCGGTGTCAGCCATGCAGGAAAAGGTTACTGAGGGTACTCAACATCGCTGTCGCCCTCGAACACCGGTCCGGCATCAACGCCGGACATGGCGGATATGTCACCCCCGAGCGCCGGGACCATGTATCTGAGGTTGGTGATCATTAGGCCAAGGTAGCTGTGCAGCGGGCCGCCCGGCACGCCCGGCAGGTCATCGTCGCGCAACTTGTCCACGAACAGAGCGCCGGTCTCACGTGCGATCTGCTCCATAATCGCGCTCGGAAACACCTCGGACCCGAAGATTGCCGGCACGCCCAACTCCCTGACCTGAAGGATGAGAGTTGCGACGTCCCTTGCTGAAGGCTCGGTGAAGTCCGCAGGCTGCACGGCTCCCACCACAGTCAGCCCATATCGTTTTGCGAAGTACGCCCACGAGTCGTGATAGGTGAGCAACAGCCGGTTCTTCTCAGGCACAGATGCAACCGCCAGTTTGATCGCGGCGTCCAACTGATCGATCCTCTGCTTGAACTTGTCGTAATTCCCAGAGAAGTAGGAAGAGTTAGATGGGTCCAGGCGAGAGAGTTCGTCTTTGATCAATTCGGCGTATCTGAGCGAATGGATGGGGTCGGGCCAGAGGTGCGGGTTCGGGTGGCCGTCCTCCTCTGGAAACGAAAAGTCGAACTGCCACTCATCTCGCGAGACCGTCCGGTCTCCGAGAGACAGGACCGGCGTGCCTGGGCGCATGCTCGCCAGGGCCAGCCGTAGTGTCGGCTCTTCCAGAAAAAGGCCGTTGATGACGAGCAGGTCCGCCTGGGCCAGCGTCTTCGCAAGGGACGGCGCAGGTTCGAAGGTGTGCGCGTTTGCGCCTTCTGGGACAACCCCGGTGATCTTAACTTTGGTCCCACCCACGTTTTCGGCGATGTTTGTCACAGGAGAAACGGTTGTGACCACGTGGAGCGGCTCGCCGGAGTTGCGGCTGGATATGGCGGCCGAACCGTCATCGCCACAGGCTGCGTTCACGACCATTATCAGAACCATGGCAATGGTGGGAAGGATCCGGATCATGTCGCCTGTCGCTCATTCTTGCCAGTGGAGGCGACCTTCTGGCACATGGCGCACTGGCCTTCAAGAATGACGTGCGATGTGTCCAGGCTGAAACCTTGATGTTTGCGTGCGCCGTCCGCCAGACCCTCCACGAGCGAGTGGTCGAGAGCGGCGAGCACACCACAGGAAACGCAGCGCAGGTGATGGTGGGCCTGTCCGTCGAGCCATTCATAGAAGAACTCGCCATGTCCCAGGCGCGTCTCCGCTATCAGGCCGGTGGCCCTTAGCTC
>SHXW01000029.1 GCA_009693115.1 Dehalococcoidia bacterium
CGCTGCCCGAAGTTCATCAAGGGAAGGTGCGAATCGGTGGAGCCTGCATTTCTTGAGTCCCGAAAAGAACGGTTTGTCTCCTGCCACCTGTATCCCGAGGCTGTGAAATGACCACTCCTGAGGGACAGGGCGCGCCGCTCCTTGAGCTACGCAATGTGACGAAACAGTTTGGGGGCGGCTACTTCTCTAACCGGGGACCGACGGTCGCTTTGGACAACGTCTCGTTTTCCATTCCCGAAGACCAGCCTTCCATCACGGCCATCGCTGGCGAAAGCGGCAGCGGCAAAACCACATTGGCCCGGATGCTGCTGGGCATTGCGTTCCCCACCGCGGGAAACGTCCTGTATCGCGGCAAGGACCTGAGGAAGGTCAAGGGTTCAGAGAGGCGCGAGTTCAGGCGTGAGGTGCAGCCCATCTTCCAGGATCCATTCGAGTCGTACAACCCGTTCTACAAGATTGACCATGTCCTGACGACTCCGGCCAGGAACTTCAAGGTCGGTTCGGGCAAAGCCGATATCAAGCGCAAGGTTTCGGAGGCCCTGGAGACGGTCGGCCTCCAGCCCTCCGAAACGCTTGGGCGATACCCGCACCAGCTCAGCGGCGGCCAGCGCCAGCGCGTGATGGTGGCGAGAGCGCTCCTGCTTAAGCCTAAGATCATCCTTGCTGACGAGCCGGTGTCCATGGTTGACGCCTCTCTCCGAGCGACGATTCTTGACTCCATCCGGACGCTGAACCGCGACTTGGGCATCTCCGTCATCTACATCACACACGACCTCACGACGGCCTATCAGATAAGCGACAACATAATCGTCCTGTATCGAGGTTCCGTGGTCGAGGCTGGCTCGGTAGAGAACGTCATCAAGAACCCGCGCCACCCCTACACACAGCTCTTGGTCCAGTCCATCCCGCAGCCTGACCCTAAAAAGCGCTGGGGTGAACTCCCAATACAAGGCGACGCCGACCATGCCGCCGCAGGCCCGGGGTGCAAGTTCGCCGACCGCTGCCCGCACGTGATGGAAATATGTAACCAGCAGGCGCCTCCTTTGTACGAGACTGAGCCCAACCGGGTGGTCAACTGCTTCCTGTACAAGGCCGCTCCCGTTGCTGTCTCGAATAACGTGGCCGGGATCTTCGTCGCGCCGACGACCGAGTCGAAGCGCTCCCTGGCTCCTCCAGCCAGCAGCAGTATGGCGCGATAGAGGGTTATGGGGGATCGATGTGCTGTCTGGCTTCTGCCTTTGCCGGAGCGGGCTTGAGCCGTTGGTGAGAATCACATGACGAATGCCAGACGGCCCTCTCGCCGACGCATTCCCGTCCAACCCGGTCTAGTGATCGAGCGGCTGGTGCCGGTCTACGGGCCGGTCGAGTGGCGGCAGCGGATGGACCCCCTCGATGAACTGATCTTCACCGTCCTCACCCAGCACACTTCAGACCTGAACGCCGAACGCGCCTTCAAGCAGATGCGTACGCGCTACCCGGCATGGCGGGACGTGCTGGATGCGCCGGTTGAGGACCTCACTGACGCCATCAGGAGCGGGGGGCTTGCGAACCAGAAGTCCGCTCGGTTGCAGCTGATACTTGCGGACATCCTCAAACGGCATGGACGATTTGACCTGGCGTTCCTCGGCGCGATGTCCATGGACGAAGCGCGGTCCTGGTTGCTTGCGCTGCCCGGAGTGGGCCCCAAGACGGCGGCGGTCGTGCTCGCCTTTTCGTTCGGAATGCCCGCGATGCCCGTGGACACGCACGTCCACCGTGTATCGAGGCGGCTGGGACTGATATCCAAGAAGACAACAGCAGATGACGCGCACCCCATCCTCGAGGATCTGATCAAGCCTGAGGACAGGTACATGGCCCACGTCCTGCTCATCGCGCACGGCCGCCGTACGTGCAAAGCCTTGCACCCTCTTTGCGGCAATTGCGCCTTGAACGACGTCTGCCCGTCACGCGAGACACAGGTCTGACCTAGGATCCAGTCCTCCTGGGGGGAATACTTCTCTTTCGAGGCTTCAACATGCACCACCCGCCTCGGTGGCTCCGCCTTCTCCCTGCCATGGCCAGGGGTGAAGGTGTGCGTCCCGCGAAATAATATGCCCGTGTGGTAAACTGACAGATTCCTTCCCGGAGTGTTTTGTGAATGGATTTTGGGTGAACCGTGGAGCGCGGCCGGATCAATGGCGAGGCCGTGTTGGGAATGAGCCAGGACGGAGCGACAGGCATGACTGTCAAAGCAGGCATCATCAACGTCACCGGATACGCGGGGTCCGAATTGGCGCGCTTGCTTCACCGTCATCCCGAAGTGGAACTTGTGAGCGTTACGGGCCGCAGCGCGGCGGGTAAGCCGCTCTCTGATGTCTTTCCGCACCTGCGCGGCCTGAACCTTACCGTCGAACCGGAAATCACGAAGCCGGTTGACGTTGTGTTCTCGGCCCTCCCGCACGCTGCCAGCGCCGAGGCCATCGGCCCCTTTCTGAAAAGCGGCGTGAAGTGCGTAGACATAAGTGCAGACTTCCGCCTGAAGGACCAAGCGGTCTATGAGTCCTGGTATAAGGTCACGCACCCGTTCCCTGAATACATCGGTGAGGCCGTTTACGGCCTCACAGAACTGCACAGGCCGGAGATCAAGAAGGCCCGGCTGATCGCCAACCCCGGCTGCTTTCCGACGGGCGGCGTGCTGGCAATGGCACCCGCGGTGCGCGATGGAATCATCGAGCCGTGGGTGATCGTGGACGCCAAATCTGGCATTTCCGGGGCCGGCCGCAGCGCAGATGTGAAGTACAGCTTCTCAGAGTTGAACGATAATTCGTCGCCATACGGCCTTACGGGGCACCGCCACCTGCCTGAGTTCACGCAAGAGCTTTCTGCTGTGTCGTCAATTGGCAGGATCAACTGCACGTTTGTGCCGCACCTGGTGCCGATGACGCGCGGGATCCTCAGCACTTGCTATGCGCGCCTTAACGATGGCGTGACGCAGCAAAGGGTGGACGAGTTGTTCCGCGACTTTTACCGGGACGAACCCTTCGTCACAGTGTCGCCTTCGGCCCCCGCGACCAAGCACACCTGGGGCTCGAACGAGTGTCACATCTTCCCTGTGGTGAACCAGAAGACTGGGATGCTGATTGTGATTTCTGCACTCGACAACCTTGTAAAGGGCGCCGCCGGGGCTGGCGTTCAAAACATGAACGTGATGTTTGGGATGGAAGAGACGGCCGGCCTCAAATCCGTACCGGTCTACCCGTAGGGCAGGTGCCGGTGGCTGAGGCTGAAGCAAGCGCCTGGCAGGCAGCGATTGGCCGCGCACCAGTGATCTGCGCTCTGCTATCCTGAACTCATTGGCCGGTCTTGTGCCCCGTTCGTCTAGCGGCCTAGGACGTCACCCTTTCAAGGTGAAGGTCGCGGGTTCGAATCCCGCACGGGGTACCAACAACCCTACGTTCCGGTCGTTGCCAAACGGCAGAACGTTCCTACTTCTGCCCGCACGGTCCCGTCTGACCTGCTTCCGGTAGTTCTGGGCGGCACGAATGACATCCTCGCCAGCTTCGGCCAGCCGGCTGCCCGGTTCGCCTGAACTGCCAGTGAGGCCGCCTGTCAGCCACTACTGCGTGACGTGCACCTTCACCGACCCTGTCTTTTTGTCGAACGCGGTGGCGAAACCTTTCTGGATGTCCTTGAGCGGATAACGGTGCGTGACGATGTTGCGGAACGCAGCCTGTCCCGAGGACAGCATGTCCACCGCGACCTCGTAGTCATGCCTGCCGTCCACGACGCCGTAGCAGGATGAGAAGACGAAGGTCATCTCTGTCAGCAAAGGGCCCAGAAAGTTGAAGGGCAGAGGTTCGCGAAACCCTCCAACGATGACAACACGTCCCTGCGGCCTCGTGCACGCGACGGACTGCTCCAGTGTGTCAATTGCGTGACCGCCAATCGTCTCGATCACGGTGTCGGCGCCCAGTCCGCCTGTCGCGCTCTTCACCGCGTCCTCAAGCGCGCCCTTCTCCGATGTGGTCACAACGTCTGCGCCCAGCTCCCGGGCCATTATCCCCTGTTGCTCGTACCGGGCCGAGGCGATGACCGTTCGTGCTCCGAGCGCCTTCGCAGCGGCTATGGCGGCGAGGCCGATCGTCGCAGAGCCCACGACAGCCACGGTATCGCCCGGTTTCATACTCGCGGCGTAGCGGACGGCGTGGACGGATACAGCCAGAGGCTCGACGAGCGCTCCGTCGGTCCAGTCCATCTTGTCTGTCAGCTTGTAAAGTCCACCGGGGCGGCGGGTCATGTATTCGGCAAACCCCCCACCGGTATCGTCCGAGCGTGCCTGGCAGTGGCGGAACTGCCCCTGTCGGCAGAAGAAGCACGTCCCGCAGGCGCGGCCCTGGCCGATGGTCTCAATAGCCACGCGGTCGCCCACCTTGAGACGCGTCTCACCCTTTGGGAGTTCGACGACCTCGCCGGCCACCTCGTGCCCAGTTGCTACCTTCTGCGCCTCGGTTCGTTCTCGCGTCATGTGCAGGTCTGAGCCGCAGATGCCTGTCTGGCGCACGCGGACAAGAGCCGCTCCCTCGTACATCTTTGGCATCGCAGTGCGCTGCACGGTGTATTTGCCTGTGCCGTCATCGAGGGCGGCGAGCATGTTGTCGGGCATCGGTGGCTCCCTCCGTCCGGAGCGCGTCTGCTCCGGGTGCGTAACGCGTGCGCTCCGTACTGTTCCGTCTTGCGGGCCGAAGCGAGGATGAGTGGGGCATGATGAACAGCCGGGCGCATCGTAATGGATACCGGGCAAAGTGGACAGGCCCGGCACGGCGACATAGAGTACCCCGCGGCCCAGACCCGATCTCTACTCTTTCAGTGGGAGAAAGGCATGGGTTCGGCAACAGGGCGGCAAGAATACAGTCGGCGCGGGCGTCCTTCCGACCCTGAACCGAAGGCACATTTGACCCCGGCCCAGACCCCTCGGCGACCGGCCACGGGATGACGGGCGGCGGCAGCTTGTAAACAGAGCCAAACAGCCATGAGCAGACTCCAGGAGAGCGCATATGCCAGTAGTTAAGAAAGCAAAGTTCACAGTCGTAGTCCAAAAACCCACGGGCGGCATAACTTTTGACCTTGCCGAGTCCTCGTACTCCATCGAGCGCGAAGCCCTCGATCCCATCGGCGCGGTGATCGTCGAGGTCCCTGCGAAGACCGAGGAGGAGTTCATCGAGGCGGCGAAGGATGCTGATGCCGTGATCGCCCGTAACCGCCGCATCACAGCCACCATCATCAAGGGCCTCCGCAATGTCCGGGTAATAGGCCTGGGCAGCGTCGGCGCTGACACCGTGGACGTGGACGCTGCGACTGAGGCTGGCATCGTCGTCACGAACGTTCCGGACGTGTTCATAGACGAGGTGGCGGACCACACGATGGCGATGTTTCTGGCCGCGCACCGCCGCCTGCGCTTCATGCACCAGCTCACCGTCGAGGGCAAATGGGGACAGGGCAGGCCGCACTTCAAAGACATTCCCCGGCTTTACGGGCAAACCATCGGCCTGATCTCCTTCGGCAACGTCGCCAAGGCGGTCGCTCGCCGCTGCCACGCCTTCGGCCTCCATGTCATCTCCTACGACCCTTACCTGAGCGAGCTTGAGATGACGTCCGTAGGTGTCGAGCCGGTCACGAGCCTTGTCGAGATGTGCCAGAGGTCGGACTTCGTATCGATGCACGCGCCTCTGAACTCCGAGACGCGCCACCTGATGAGCGAGCGCGAGTTCAAGTCCATGAAGAAGTCGGCCATCTTCGTGAATAACGGCCGCGGCCCCACCGTTGACGAGGAGGCGCTGATTAAAGCCCTCAAGCAGGGCTGGATAGCAGGCGCAGCCCTGGACGTGTTCGAGCAGGAACCTGTGGACACGGAGAACCCGCTGCTGCACATGGAAAATGTGATCGTCACGCCGCACATCGCCTCGGCTACGGCGCGCATGGCGCCCGAGACGCGCCGCAGGCTCGGGCGGGAGATCGCCACTGTGCTGCAGGGCAAATGGCCCCGGTCCGCCGTCAACCCCGGCGTACTGCCGAAGACGAAGCTCATCCGCTGGCAGCCATACCCAATGTCCCGCGGCCCGAACAGGTAACGGGACACAGGGTCTTCGCCAGCCCTGTCATGCTGAACGGTTGCCGCAGGGCCGGAGCAAAGAGTCTCGTATCCCCCCTCGGGGTGATTTGGACGAGACTCCTCAGCCTCTGCGTGCTCCAGAATGACATCGTGCCGGCCTGTTGGATCGACGAACCGACGATAGGCGCATACCGTGCGCCACTGGTTGAGGAGCGGTTTCATGCCCAGATGGAAAGAGATGCGCGGCGTTTACTCGATCCCGGTGACGCCGTTCGATGAGCAGGGAGTGGTGGACTACGCGTCCCTCCGCTCGTGCGTTGAGTTCTGTATTGAGGCCGGCGCGGATGGCATCGTCATGCCTGTTATGGCCTCGGAAGCCCCCACGCTCACTGATGCGGAACGGGTGAAGGTCATCTCGGCTGGCATCAAGGCGACTGCGGGCGCTGTCCCGTTTGTCGCAGGCGTGAGCGGCGTCTCGACGCAGCACTCGATCGAGCTTGCGAAACACGCTGCCGGAGCCGGAGCCGACTCGCTCATGGCCGTACCTGCGCCCAACGCGGCCGGCTCGTCACAGATTTATGACTTCTTTTGTGAACTCGGAGAGGCGACGACCCTCCCGGTCTGGATTCAGAACAACCGCCCGCCCGCTGCTGCGACAGTGCCGACCGACCTGATGGTCCGCCTGGTCAAGGACACGAAGACGGTCAAGTACGTCAAAGAGGAGAGCCTGCTGCCCGGGCAGGTGATGACCATGCTTTTCAGGGATGCCGGGAAGGCCCTCAACGGCACGATGGGGGGCATGGGAGGTCGCTTCCTGACAGATGAATATCGGCGCGGCGCCTGCGGGACGATGCCAGCAGGCCACATCACTGACGCGCACGCGAACCTGTGGGCCGCGCTCGAAAAGGGCAGAAAAACCGGCAAACTTCCGGCGGGGTCGGATCCTTGGGAGCAGCCCGTGTCGGACGAGGCACGGGACATCTGGGAGCGGATGCTGCCATCACTGAACTTCGAGTTCATGTTTGGTGTCGCCGCCTACAAGGCCACCTTCTGGAAGCGCGGCATCATCAAGACGCCTTACTGCCGCGGCTCAGGTGGCCGGGGCCTGGATCGGCTCGACATGGAGGAGCTTGGTCTGATCCTGGACCGTATGGGCGACTTGCTGACGTGGAAAAAAGGGAAGGGCCAGCGGTAGGGAACCGTCCTTCCCTCTCCCTGCAGGGAGAGGGAATCCGCAGTCAGCGCAGGCCATACCTTGGGAGCCACTTTCTCGGGTACCGGTTCCTTGTCAGGAGAGGGCAGTGTGCCCGGCTCATGCCATGGCAGGCCGGACGCCCTGCCATGGCTGGGCCATTTCGAAAGCGGCGCAGGCGATCAGCACGTCCGCATCCTCGCCTCGACGGCCGATGACCTGAAGCCCGACGGGGAGCAGTCGGATGGCCGGAGCCTTCGCGGTCCTGTCTGCGCGGCCGTTCATGCCCTCTCCAGATGGGAGATGGGACGCTTTTCCGGATGCGCCGTCTATGAACCCGCAGGGGACCGTTGCAGCCGGGTGCTGGCTCATGTTGAACGGGAAGGTGTACGGGTAAAAGCCGTTGATGGCGTGTATCTCGCGCCCCGCGATTTGCGTTGGCCTGTCCTTCGGGTCGAATGCCGGTATCGCTGTCGTGGGGGTCAGGATGATGTCGTACTTCTCAAAGAGAGAGTCAACATACAGGCGCAACTCGTTCACGGCGCGCAATGACCGGGCGTAGGCGTGGCCGGGGATCGCCCTGCCGCGCTCGAGCGCGGTGCGTGCGCTGCGGCCCATAAGCGCTGCCTTCGCCGGGTCTTCCAGGAAGTGCCCGAACTGCATGTAGGCGTTCGCGCCGAAGACGTTCCAAAAATGCTCCGGCAGGTCTGCGCTGAACTTGACCTCGGCGGTCACGACTTCTGCTCCAAGTGACGCGAAAGACTGTGCTGCGGCAGAACAGGCGCTGGCCATTTCAGGGTCAACCGCGGCGTGCCCCAGGTCCGCGCTCCAGCCCATTCTGACGCCCTTGAGAGGCTTGCTCTCGCCCCTTGCCATCAGCTCCTTCACGGGTTTCACAAAATCCGGAGCAGGCTCGCGGAGATAGGGCTGGGGATCGAGAGGGTGCGGGCCGGACAGGGCCTGTAGCAGGATGGCAGAGTCCAGCACGTTGTTGGACATTGGCCCGGACTGCGCGAACTGGTTGGGGTCGCCCTTGCCGAGGCCCCTCGCCCTGGGCACCCGGCCCTGCGTCGGCTTGATGCCGAATACGCCGCAGAAGGCGGCTGGTATGCGGACCGATCCTCCTCCGTCTGACCCCACGGCCGCCGCGCACAGGCCAGTGATGAGCGCCGCCGCTGCGCCGCCTGACGAGCCGCCCGTGGTGCGGGTCAGGTCCCAGGGATTCAGGCACGGCCCGCGCACCTCATTGTCAGTAACCGTTTCGAGATGTATGGCGATCTCAGGTGTGTTTGTCTTGCCAATGATGATCGCCCCTGCCGCCCGCGTGCGTTCTGCGACGATGGAGTCATTCTCCGGCACGGTGTCTGCGAAGATGCGCGAGCCGAGTGTGGTGCGTATGCCCTTCGTCGCCTCCACGTCTTTGAGCGATACCGGCACGCCGAAGAGCGGAGGTAAAACGCCCGCATGCCCCTCTCGTGCTGAGCTTGTCGAAGGGCTCCGTTTTACCCGCGCCAGCCTCACCTCCGCCTCCAGAGCGGCCTCTCTCGCCTGCTCTGCGGCGACAGTTATGTAAGCGCCGATCTGTGGGTCTATTCGTTCGATGCGGCTCAGGTACGCATCTACAAGTTCGACAGGCGAGATCTGTTTGGCCGCGACCATTTCCGCCTGTTTCCAGGCGGGCGTGAATGCGAGTACGCGTTCGTCAGTCATGGCAATGGGGTGTGCGACTGTAAAGAGATCATGCGACCAGATCCTGCGGGCCCTCGTTCAGGATGAGGTTGCGTCGGTACTAGTCCAACCCCAGAAGGTCGAGGGTGTCCCGGTTGATGATGCCTTCGATCTCTTCGTCGGGTATCCCGGGCAGGCGGTGATCCTTGGCGAACTTGTTCAGGCCGCGCAGGTGCGTGATGTTGTCCTGGGGCAACGTGACGGGCCAGTCCGACCCGAATAGGATCTTCTGCGTCACCCCCCATTCATGAAACAGTCGCATGCCCTGCCAGAACGAATAGGGCCGGTAGAACTGCGCCGAAACGTCCGCATAGACGTTCTTGTGCTTGCGTACGGTGGCCAGGCAGTCGGTCTGCCACGGGTGCCCGAGGTGAGCGAGGACCATCTTCAGTCTGGGGAAGGCCATCGCGATCTTGTCGTAGGTGAGCGGGTGCGAATAAATGAGTGGTGCGTCCCACATGGGCGACGTGCCGCTGTGGAAAATGATCGGGATGCCGTCCGTTTCCAGCCGTGCGAACAGCCTGAACGCAGCGTCAGCCGTGGGGTCGAAATCCTGGTAGTTCGGCCCAAGCTTTATGACCCTGCACTTCAGGTCACCCACCGAGCGGTCGTATTCGTCGTTGACCTTTGGGTCAAGCGGGTGGAGGGACATGCCGGCTATTGCCTTGCCTTCGGATTCGCGGGCCACGTATGAGGCGATGTCGTTGTGGTTCCAGGCCTTGTTCCACCCGCCGACGCTTGAGTTGCCGGATATGATCTCGCCGGGCTTCCATGGACGCGGCGCGATGCCGAAGGCGAAGGTGCGGTCTATGGACCGCATGGCTTTCATATAATCGGCGGTCGAGTTGGTTAGCTGCACCGTCTCGCCGGAACGCATCGTCGTTTCGACGCGCATTTCTTTCGCCGGGACGGTCTTCATGTGCGTGGGCAGGTGGGTGTGCACGTCAACGATCATGTGTTGTTCGCCTCATGTCCCCTCTCCCTGTCAGGGAGACGGGTGCCCACCGGAGTGGGCGCGGGTGTGGGTCGCGTTGTCTGTCTCGCCTTGCGGCATCTTTCTGAACGTGCCGGAGGAGCAAGGGCCTGGCGCCGCCCCGAGCCTATGGAAGGATTGAAGGTTCGGACTCGCGGGCGCAATCTTACTAGAGGCTGTAGGGAAAGTCCCCATCCCGCCGGGAACGGGTCCCTGGGAGGGCATGATCTTGAACATGCGCTCACGATTTCGGGGGGTTGAAGCCACGCAAATGTCAAGCCTTCATGCGGGGCGTTTGACTCGCAGCCAAGCCTGCCCTATAACTTCAAGATTGACCTACCCGGCCAGCGGGCCTTTCACACCTCTCAGGAGCCATGAATGGACGCAGTCTCAGTCCTCGCTCAGCAACACCTCCGCAACCACTCCTCCCGCGTGGGCAAGCCTGCAGAGGGCACGAACCAGGAGGACTCATCCCTCCAGGGCCTGACCGACGACCAGATCAGGAAGGTACCGCAGGCCGGAATGAACTCGGTCGCGTGGGTACTGTGGCACATCGCACGGACCGAGGACGGGAACATGCACATCCTCGGCGGCAGGCACCAGGTATTCGAAGAAGGCAACTGGGCATCGAAAATGAAGTTTGCCGACAAGGGCACTGGCAACGGCTTCACCCCGGAGCAGGTCGCCGGGATAAGCAGGAGCATTGACCTGGCTGCTCTTCGTGACTACAGGGCTGCGGTAGGGCAGCGGACGCAGGACATCCTGAAGTCGCTGAAGCCCGCCGATCTGGACGCCACGGTGGATATGGCCGCGGTGAGACGGGCGGTCTCTGTCGGCATCTTCAACCCTGCGCCAGACCTGGCGACCTTTGAGCGTAACTGGTCCGTTCGAACCAAGGGGTATGCAGTCAGCCTCTACGCCATTTCGCACAACGTCGGCCACTGGGGCGAGGTCACGACCATCAAGGGGCTTATCACAGCAAAGTAGGCGGGTATCCCAGGGGCGATGTTGTGGTGGCGTGTCCGCCTCGCCCCCTCGACAGGCTCAGGATGCGCAGCGGACTTCCCGCCTAATCCAGCCCCAGCAGGTCCAGGGAGTCCCTGTGGATGATCCCCTCCAGCTCCTTTTCGGGCACGGACGGCATCTGAAACTCGTCCGTCCACCGGGCAAGGCCTCCGGCCCGCGTCGTCCGTCTTCGTCCGGCTGCCCCGGGCTTCGCTGGCCGGGTGCCGAGCAGGGCGTCAATGTTCTCCTGCGGCGTCGTGACAGGCCAGTCTGAGGCGAAGAGGATCTTAGAGATCACGCCCCACTCGTGGAACAGGCGCAACCCCTGCCACATCGAGTAAGGGCGATAGAACTGCGCTGAGAAGTCTGCGAAGACGTTCGGGTGCTTGCGCACGACGGCGATGGCGTCCACGTGCCACGGGTGCCCCATGTGCGCCAGCACGATCTTGAGCTTTGGGAACGCCGCCGCAACGCGGTCGTACACGAGCGGGTGCGTGTAGCTGAGGTTGGCGGGCACGTGCGAGGGCATCGTGCCTGAGTGGAATACCGCAGGCAGGCCGTCGTGTTCAAGTCGGGCATAAAGCCTGAACGCCGCGTCGCTTACCGGGTCGAAGTCCTGAGCGCCGGGAACAAATTTGATGCCGCGCAGGCCGAGACCGTCCTTTGCGCGGTCGTACTCCTCGTCCACTTTCGGGTCGAGCGGGTGCAGGGACATGAACCCGATGACCTTGCCCTTCGAGACTCGCACCAGCTCGGCGGCGATGTCATTGTGGTTCATGCCTGCCGGGAAGCCCTTGGAGGACTGGACGATGGGGTCGAATGGCTTCCACGGGACCGGGGCTACGCCGAAGGCGATGGTGCGGTCACAGGGCTGCATTGCCTCGAAGTAGTCGGCGATCGAGTTCGTGTTCTTGTTCGACCCGCCTGTGCGCATCGTCGTGTTGACCACGGCGTCGCCCTCGGGCACGGCCTTGCGGTGCGTTGGCAGGTGGGTGTGTACGTCTACGATCATGCAGGTATCACATCTACACTTTCAGGTGTGTGCGCGGCTCCCAGCCGAGCAGCCGCTTTGCCTTTGACAGGTTGTGGTGCTGGCCGGTTTCATCTCCCGCGATGAAGCACGCATCGAAGCGGCCGTGGCCGGTCTGCACAGCCTGGACGGCAGCGAGGTACGCGTTCGCCAGGTCCTCCTCGTCCGTCGGATAGACCTTCGCCTTGCCGACTACGGGGCGGGGGTTCTTGCGTTCTGCCGACCACTGCTCGCGTGTCCGGGGACCAGTGATGCGGAGCCCTATCAGGTTCATGTCGAACCAGCGCGCGAAATAGCGGCAAATCTGCTCGCCAAACCCCTTCGACAGCCCATAGGCGCTCGGGGTGTCGTACGGCAGGTCATCCTCGGAGTTGTAGTAGTCGCGCTCCCGGTAGTGGACGGACATCGTGCTTGTGTACACGCCGCGCTTGATGCCCGCGCCCTGTGCGATCCACAGGAAAAGGTGCAGGCCAAGGTTGTTCACCGTGTAGTTGTCAACGATCACCTGCGGGGTCTGGTCTGTTACCGACCCGCCCTGCGGGCTTTTCATGACGAGCCAGATGAACGTGTCCATGCCCTGGAGGGCGCGGCGGATGGCCGCCTCGTCAGTAACGGAACCTTCGACGTATTCGACGCCCTTGTGCTTCGGCGGGCGCACGTCGAGCACGCGCAGTGTGTGCTTCTCCTTGAGGTATGGAGTGATGAAGGTGCCGACATGGCCCGATCCGCCGATGAGCAGGACGTTCATTGTGATTTCCTCAGACTCTCACACTGGAGGGCGTCATACCCCCTCTCCCACCGCGAGGTCATTTCCTGCGCGCCGAGGTTTTGGGACGTGCTGCTGTGGCAGGCCGCGGGGCGACGCCGTCGAGGGTCATGAGCAGGCCCTGTGATACGTCGTTCAACAGCGTCACTTCGGCCTCGGACAACTTCACGTCTGCGGCGCCCGCCACATCTGCGATCTGGTCCGCCGTATCAGCGCCTGATATGGCGCAACTGATCTCAGGGTGGGCGAGCACCCATGCCACCGCCACCTGCGCCACAGAGGCGTTGTGGTCAGCGGCCATGTCCCGCACTGCGCCAAGCGTTGCCGCGGCCTGCCCGGTCAGGTACTGCTTGAACACGGAGCGGCGCTCTCCTCCCCAGAGCGTGTGCTCCTCGGGCATCCTGTCGGGCGTGTAAGCGCCTGAGAGCAGGCCTACTGCCAGCGGGGAATACGCCATGATGCCGAGCCCGAGCGACCGCACCATCGGGAACATTTCGGTTTCAAGGCTGCGGTTGAGGAGCGAGTACGGGTTCTGCACCGTGATCATGCGGTGCGCGCCGATCTCTTTCTGCACCCACGCCGCCTGCGTCACCTGCCACGCCTGGTAGTTGCACACGCCCACGTACCGCACCTTGCCCGCTGTCACGAGGTCATCGAGGGCGCGGAACTGCTCATCGAGGGGGGTGATGGAATCGAACCCGTGCAGGAGGTAAACGTCTATGCGGTCAGTATCGAGGCGGCGCAGTGATCTTTCGGCCTCGCGCATGATGTGGAAACGGGACGCCCCGCGGTCGTTCACGCCGGGGCCGATGGGTGAGAAGACCTTCGACGTGATTACAAGGTCGTCGCGCCTGCCCTTGACGGCGCGGCCCAGAATCTCCTCGGAGCGACCGGCGTTGACGCGGTCGTCCATCAGGCCATAGACGTTGGCGCAGTCGAGGAGATTGATGCCGGAGTCGATGGCCTTGAGGATGGCGCGTGTGGCGGCCGCGGCGTCGTTCTGGCCGCGCAGCCCCAGGCCGAGGGCGATGCGCGAGACCTTGACGCCTGCCGTACCGAAGTTGACGTATTGCAACGGGAGCCTCCGGGTGGGTGCTTGTAAAGGGCGGGGTGATTGTAGCTCGGAGCGCGGCGAGGGCCGTCAACACGCCCAGGGCGAACAGCGCGGTGGGGGCCTATGGGACGTCTACACCCGCATCTGGCCTCATGGGAATGGGGACGTGGTTCTTAATCCCACGGCATCGCGAGCGTCGGCTGGTTCACATACCTGCGCATGTGGAGTTTCAGGCGCGCCCCACAACCCGGAGCGATACGTACAGCAAAGTGATGCCCATCGACCGTACTGGTCACGCCGCCGACTGCGACCCTGGAGATTTCGTGTTCACCGTAGGCGCCCCCCTGCACGATTACGGTCCGCGCCCGCACCTGATCCAGGTTGACGAGTGTCAGCTCGGTCTCATCTGCCGACATCCTTTCGACAAGCGCCGCCACGTCATCGGGCACGCCCGGTCTGCGCCGGACCGGGTCGAAGTAGCGCAGCCGCGCATGTAATGGGAAACCAACCCGCCCGGTGGGTATCCCGCCGAGCATAAGCCGGTTAAGCGCGTCTATCGCCGCCGGGTTCAGGGGGTTCATGTCGTCCGACATCCTCGTGTCCGGGGAGGTGTCGTCCTTGAGGATCCCCTGGACCCGGTCCCGGACATCACTCAGGTCTTTTTGCAGCGACTCGACTGCATAGGTCAGGTCGGTATTTTGGGCGGGGCGGTTGATGAAAGAGATCCATGGGTCGCTGGCGACCCGTTCCTGGTCTTCCGGTTTCATCGACCAGTAGTAGACCTCAAGCGCGCCGTCGTCGAACGGGGTGGGACGGAAGTTGTACCAGCCTTCGTCGCCGAAAGACCTGGGGTATGCGAGCTTCCCACGGATCTTTCTGGCGTTCGCATTGACCTTTTCGATCACGCCGCGCCAGACGTCGACATAGCGCGTGTCCCCCGTCATCAGCAGGGCGTTGCCAAAACCGTAAAAAGACCTCGAATAGCAGGCTGGCCGGTGAGCGATTTCGCCCGTCTGCGGCACGACCACCGAGAAGCCCCATCCGTAACAGCCGCCGTACCACTTGCCGTCGGCCGCTCCGCCGATCTTGCCGTCAAGGCCGATGTTCGACGGCATGATGCCGCCGTTCTCGTTTGTCCGCGCCACCCAGGCGTCCACGTACTCAAGACACCAGTCGCGGTACTTCGCATCTCCGGTAAGTGCGTAGCCATTGAAAGCGAGAGTCGTTGCGCCGAGGTTAAGCGGGTGGTCGCCAAGGGTTTCGGTGTAGTCCTTGAAGTGGGCCAGCATCTCCTTGAAGGTGCGTTCGCCGTGTCCGGGGCTGAACCGGCCTTCGACTTCGATGGGGTCGCCCGCCCAGTCCAGGGCGGTGGCCTTGCGCATCAGGGGTCCATGGCTCCCGTTGAACATGCTGCGAATGATCTTGTGGCCAGGGTCGTAATTTCTGGCCATGGGGTCTTCGTTCATGTAGAACCCGGCGTACCTGCTGGTTCTGCGCTTGAAGTCGGATCCTGAAGGGTCCGCGAGTCCGAGCAGGATGTATGGAGATAGCCACTCCCCAATGTGGAACCAGTCGAATGTTGTTGGGAACTCCTTGTAGTACATGCCTTCGCGGCCAAGCGGGACCTCGACCGTCTTTGCCTCGGTGTACTGGCGGAGGTGGCCCTCCCAGCCCTTGTGGAACAGTTCGAGCACACGCTGGTGCCCCCCGAGGGCATAGAGCATCGTCCAGTTGAGCATGTTCTCGCCGGCGTCGTCCGGGCCGTCGTTGCCGCCCCAGCGAGGGACGCAGAGCAGGTAACCGCGCTCGTCGAAGTACTTCTGGTAAAAGACGTCTATCGCGTCTGCCTGTGCTTTGAGAAGATCCCGCTCGAGCAGCGCCCAGTGCGGGGGCGGCATTGACGAATTGATTTCAACGACCGGCTGTTTGGGATTCCCGGCGTTCGCGTGGGGCTGCCTGGAAACGGACGCTTTTGACAATGGCCCTCTCCACTTCTCCGATTTGCCTCAATTGCCGAAATGGCCGAACCACCCTGTGGCGCACGCTAGCGTACTACCCGCGATCTGTGGAGGGAGGGAGATTTCGAACCAGAGTCCCATTTAGGCCAAAGGCGCCGCTTGCCTGCAAATGGTTGTTGGGCAGCCAGCATGACAGCCTCTGGAGAACTGGCAAGCGCAGATGTGGCCGACCACCCTGAAACAACCGGCGGCCTTGAGATCGCGTTCTTCGGCCGGATGATCAGACCCCGAGTCCCTTTTCGACCTCGGTCAGGGATTCGTCGGCGGCGTTGGCGAGTTCTTCGATTTCGTCGGCGGTGATGACCAGCGGCGGCGCGAAGGGCAGGATGTAGGCGGGGACGCGGAGCCAGACGCCCCTCTTCTTGAGGGCGGCGGTGAGGCGGGAGTTGACGCCGACCTTCGGGTCGAAGTGCTCCTTCGTCTTGCGGTCCTTGACTAGCTCAAGTCCCTGGATAAGGCCCGCGCCGCGCACGTCACCGATGATCGGGTGCTTCTCCTTCATCTCGGTCAGGCGATCCTTGAGCTGGACGCCCCGGGCGCGGGAGTTCTCGATGACGTTCTCGCGCTCCAGGATCTCGATGTTCGCCAGCCCGGCGGCCGCGCCGGCGGGGTGGCCGGTGTAGGTGAACATGTGCTTGAAGGTCTTGTCAGGGCCGCCTGAGAAGACGTCGGCAATCTCCTTCGTGGCGATGGACCCGCCGTAGGGGAAGTATCCGGAGGTGACGCCCTTGGCGAAGGACATGATGTCCGGGGTGACGCCGACGAAGTTGGCTCCGAACCATGTGCCGAGGCGGCCAAAGCCCGTGATGACCTCGTCGAAGATGAGGACGACACCGTACTTGTCGCAGATTTCACGCACACGGGGCCAGTAGCCGGGGCCCGCGACCACGCCGCCCAGAGGCTGCGAGACGGGTTCGGCGATGAAGGCAGACACGGAGTCGGCGCCTTCGAAGAGAATCGCCGTTTCAAGGGCCTTCGCGCAGAGAGTGGCGCACTCTTCAGGGTCGCGGCCGCCATATTCGCAGCGGTAGGGATTGGGCTGGCCGATGTGGACAGTGGAGTGCGCGGGTACGGGCTGGTAGTCGGTGCGGGGGAACCCGGGGTGCCCGCCGAGCCACTGCGTGCCGATGGTGCCGCCGTGATAGGAGCCGCGGCGCGAAATGACCTTGTGGCGACCCTTGTCGCCGCGGCGGACGTGGTAGGCCTGGGCCATCTTGATCGAGGACTCGTTGGACTCGGAGCCGCCCTGCGTGAAGAAGGTGCGTGAGAGAGAGCCGGGTGTAAGTTCAGCGAGTTTGGCGGCGAGGCGGATGGTGGCGGGCGCAGCAGAGGCGTAGACGTGCATGTTGACGGTGCGCAGCTGGTCATAGACCGCTCTGGCGATTTCTTCGCGCCCGAAGCCGACATTGCGGAAGTACATGCCGGATATGGCGTCGCTGTACCACTTGCCGTCTATGTCTTTGAATCTGATGCCTTTGGCTTCGATGGGGACGCCGGGGCCGCCTTCCTCAGCGAGTTGCGCAGCGTTGTTCATGCCGACGAAGAGGTGCTGGTTGGCGGCATCGCGCAGGGCGCGGGCGTCGGTGGGGATCGGTGTGCCAGTGGGGGGCATGTACGGCTCCGTGGGGGTGCGCGGGTGCGCCGGGTAGGGTTGCTGCAAGGCCCGGCGCGATGGGATGAGTGAGGGTGCGAGTATAGCCCGCGCGGGGCAGGGGCACGTCGTTTCAACCCACACCCATACCCTCTCGCGCCCAAAGGGCACCCGAGGGAGGGGGATGCTCTTGCGCTATGGGCCTGCCGTATAGTGACGGAGATTGGGGGAGGGCGTTCAACCCCCAACCTGGGTCCTCTCCCCTCAGAGATAGGGGATTTGTGGAGCAGCGAGTGAACAAGGGGACGAAGTACGGGCTGGCAGGGGGCGCGGTGTTCGGCGTGTTCTTTGCCACGTTCTTTTCACTGGCTTCGTGGGTGGTCTGCTCCGGGAACGCGAGCTGTCCGGGTCACTGGGCACCGTACCTGTACGTGTCGCTGATCGCGTTGGCTGTGTGCGCGACCCTCGGGGCCTTCGCCGGGACCGTGGCGGTGTGGTTCTACAACATCACCAAGGTGTCATAGGGCGGGTGGCGGTAAATGAACGACGTCAGTGGCCACCAAAGACGATGAAACCACGGCGGCGCAGGGACGCAGCCAGTCGCTGCTCCTCTTCCAACGCCTGCCCGTAGCCCAGAGGAGTCGAGGCGTCAAAGAGTTCATGGGTGATACGTTTGCCATGTAGAAAGACTATCCGCGACGCCTTGTGCCCACGTTTGTGATTCTTGAATCGCTGTTCGACTGTTAGTCCGGTGAGTCCTACATAGACACACGGGGGTCGCCTGCGCGCCTTGCCGCTGACGGGCGATGCCGCAGGGTCAAGTTCGATCACATACACGCTGTGGTGGTTCATCACCGTCCGCGTTTGGGGCCAGCCGTCCCCCTCTGGAGACACCGGTAGGCCGCGGCCCTGCCGCCAAGATGACCGGTGTGCCAGACGGCGTGCCGCCTGCACCAATAAGCGGAGAACCTTCCGAACTGGAGGGGGACGCGAAAGTTGTACGAGATTACCGCAGCCTGAGCTTCATGCCAGGAGGCATATCGCAGCTTGTCAGCACAGCTGGTCCGAGCGGTTCGCAAGCGGGCCGATGCCTGCTCAAAAGCCGCAGCGTCACTGGGACTTAGGTCCCCCGGGTATAGGCTCACATCCTACCTCCCGTGCGTTCTCATCGCGCGTGTGCGACGCGCGTGTGCGCATTCATCTTCTTGCGAAAGAACAATCATAACTTGTAATGGCCGCGAAGTCAACGGGCCGGCGATTCGTTCTGGTACGGCCAAGCGCAACTGCACGCCCGTATAATTCAGCGTCCTCGCTTGATTGACACAGGCGCAGACGATTGATCTTGTCCGCACCCGCTCCCTGCGTCCCGCGCCCGGCGGGCACCCGATCCAGGGGGATGGGATTTTCAGAAAGAAAGAGTCTGAGCGATGCCAGAGACGATTTATGACGTTGTGGTGGTCGGCGCAGGTCCCGGCGGGTATCACGCCGCGATCAGGGCTGCGCAACTCGGGCTGACGGTCGCGGTCGTCGAAAAGGACGATGGCACGGGCATCGGCGGCATGGGTGGTGTGTGCCTGAACTGGGGCTGCATACCGTCGAAGGCGCTTCTGAAAAACGCGGAGCTTGTAAGCCACCTGAAGCACGCCGACGAATGGGGCCTGACGCTTTCGGGATTTCAGGCGGACATGGCGAAGGCCGTAGACAGGTCACGTAAGGTCTCTGCCTCCCTTGTGCAGGGCATCGGCTTCCTGATGAAAAAGAACAAGATCGAGGTCTTCAAGGGCAAGGGCGTCCTCAAGGGCAGCACGCAGGTGCAGGTGGAGGGTGGCCCCGTCCTGACGGCGAAGAACATCATCATCGCCACCGGCGCGCGTGCCCGCAGCCTGCCGGGCCTCGAAGTGGACGGCAAGAGGATCATCACGAGCCGGCATGCGCTGGAGATGCGCGACAAGCCGAAGGCCATCGCCATCGTGGGCGCGAGCGCGATCGGGTGCGAGTTCGCGTACTACTTCAACGCCTACGGCGTCGAGGTGATGATGTTCGAGGTCCTGGGCCACCTTGTCCCGAAAGAGGACGAGGATGTGTCCGTCGAATTGGAACGTCAGTTCAAGAAACAGGGCATCAAGTTCGCAACTGGCGCGAAGGTGCAGGGTGTGCAGGACCGGGACGGGCGGCTCGTCGTGAAGTACGAGGCGGGCGGCCAGGCGCAGGAGTTCGAGTGCGACAGGGTGATGCTCGGGGTTGGTGTCCAGGCAAACACGGACGGCATAGGGCTTGAGAACGTAGGCGTCGCCACGGACCGGGGCTTCATCAAGGTGGATGGGCACATGAGGACGAACGTCGGCGGCGTGTACTCGGTCGGTGACGTGACGGGGCGGCTCATGCTGGCCCACGTGGCGTTTACGCAGGGCGTCGTCGCAGCGGAGACAATCGCTGGCAGGGCCCCCGAGGCGATCGAGGACTACTCATTCATGCCGCGCTGCACGTACTGCCAGCCGCAGATCGCGTCGATCGGGCTGACCGAAGCCGAGGCGAAGGCGAAGGGCATCGCTCTCAAGGTCGGCAAGTTCCCGTTCCGTGGGGCAGGCAAGGCCATCGCCATCAACGACTACGAGGGCTTCGTCAAGATCATTACGAACGCGCAAACAGGCGAAATCGTGGGCGCGCACATGATCGGGCCGGATGTGACTGAGTTGATCGCCGAGGTGGGGGTCGTGAAGATGCTCGAGGGCACAAACGTCGAGCTGGGAGCGCTGATGCACGCGCACCCGACGCTGTCCGAGGCGGTCAAGGAGGCCGCTCTGGCGGTCACCGGCGAGGCGATTCACTCCTAAGGCGGCGCCTTGCCTTTTCCGATGACTCAGACAGCCACTGCACCACACGAGGGGAGCGCCAAGGGCGTGCGTCACGCCACGCGACCGCCGTGGCGGGGGCCGAGGTCGCTCCAGCACCCGGCGTTCAGGCGGGTCTGGCTGGCGACGCTGTTGTCGTTCTCCTCCCGGTTCATCGAGATGACAGTGACGGCCTGGGTGTTGGTGGAGCGCACAGACTCGCCGCTCGCCATCACCCTGGCCGGGTTCTTCCGCTATCTGCCGTTCCTGATCGCCGGGCCGTTTGTGGGGGTGATAGCCGACCGCTATCCCCGCATACGCATCGTCCGGATCTCTGAAATCGCCACTGCCATGAGCGCGGCAGTGGTTGCCACGCTTGCCTTCATGGACCTGCTGCAGGTCTGGCACATCTACATCTTTGTGCTGGCGGCGGGGACGTTGTGGACGACGGCAATGCCTGCGCGGCGGGCGTACATGATCGGTGTGGTTGGGAAGCGGAACATGACGCCTGCGCTGGCGCTGGACATGATTGGCTGGACGATCAGCAACATCGTGGCGTCGAATGCTGCCGGCAGCATCCTGAGGGTGCTTGAACCGGCGTGGTTGTACCTGTGGCTGGTTTGCAGTTCCATGTTTTCGCTCGTCCTGCTGCGCGGCCTTCCGGTCTTCTGGAAGCGACAGGCCGACTCCGAGCGGGAGCCAATGCTGCAGTCCATCGCCGAGGGGTTCAAGTATGTTGGGCGTCGGCGGATCCTGGTAGCCGCGGTGGCCGTCGTTGCCGTCACGAACTTCACAGGGTTCATATTCGAGCTGGCGACGCCTGTGTTCGCCAAAGACGTGCTCCACTCAGATTCGAGGGGGCTGGGCCTGCTCATTTCGGCGCCGTCTTTCGGCGCGCTGGTGACGGGAACGATACTGATCGTCATCGGCACGAGGATGAACAGGCCTGCTCTGGGCCTGATTATCGCGGGGACGGCGCAGCACATCCTGACGATATTCTGGTCTTATGCGACATGGTTCCCGGCGTCGTTCGGGGTGCTCGTTGTCATTGGCCTGTTCACCTTCGCGTTCGGAACGATGAACACGGCCACTTTCATGGTCGCGACTCCGGACAACATGCGGGGCCGGGTGCAGGGCGTGCAGCTGTTCGTGATCGGCACGTTCCCGGTCTCGGGGTTGGTCGTGGGCGCTCTGGCGAACGTGATCGGGCCGCAGGAGGCGGTCAGGTGGATGGCCGTGGGCGGTCTGGCAGCCATGCTGCTGATCTGGGTCGCCTTCCCGGAGTTGCGGAGGCCGGTGAAGACAGAGGTTTAAGGGCCTGCGCCGGTCCCGTCATGTCTCAGTTCTCTGTTGACCCTTGCGGCTTTGGCAGGCGTTCCACCATTTCGAGGTAGTTGCCGTCCGGGTCCTGAAAGTAAAAGGCGTAACGTCCCCACGGGTAGGGCAGATCCCGAAGGGTCGGCTCGTCTGCGACCCACACGCCTTCCGCCTTGAGCCTGCGATACCACGCCCGCGCGTCGTCCACAAGCATGCCGCAGTGTGCAGCGCCGACATCACAGCGATCGTTGCGGTTGGGGCCCATGAAACCTCTGGGTTCCAGGTACTGGATAAGCTCGATCGTATGTCCACCGGGCACGCCGACCATGGCAAGGATGAGGTGCGTCTTCGGGTAACCCACGACCGCGCCGATCCAGCTCGTGGCGTTTTCGGACGGCTGGCGCATCACCTCCAACCCGAGAACCCTCGTGTACCACTCGACAGAGCGGTGTATGTCGCTGACTGTGAATCCGGTGTGATAAAAGGCGTTGATCTTGATGGGAGAGATCCTTTCAGCTTGGTGGGCCCGCCGCCACTTGCGCCCGTTTACTGTGGGCGATTGGCCAGCGGCAACCGGAACGAAATTCTAGTACGGCGGTGCGCATTCACAAAACCGTACTGGGACAGGTATCGTAAAGCCTGGCGTGACCCGGCGGATGACCGGGCGCGGGGAGGAGGGTGAGTTTGCGATGAAATTCATACCCGGCATGCGGTCCGTATCGAGTTTCGCAGCCTTGCTCGCTGGCGCCCTTGTCGCGATCATGGTCGCGGCAGCGTGCTCGCCAGGTCCGGCCCCCGCTCCTGCCGCCACAAACGCGCCCGCGGCGCAGCCCGTGGCAACAGTGACCAGCACCCCATCTGTGACGGCAGCAACGCAGCAGCCCGCCGCGGCCACGGTGAACTACGCGCCTCAGGCAACAGTGACGACTGCGCCCGCCCCGGCGCCCACTTCCACGGCCGCGCCATCTCCAACTCCGGTCCCGGCCCCGACGGCCACCGCTCGGCCGCCCACGGCTGTTCCGACGGCGACGCCCACCGGAAGTCAGAGCCTGACGATCTCGAACCTCACTCACTCTAACGCGAGCGTCGCCGTGGGCATCAGGGTCGTGTGGATAAACCGGGATGCTGCTGCGCACACAGTCACGCACGGGACGCCGGACAAGCCCGGGAGCGAGTTCAATAGCAATTCGCTCAGCACGGGCGACGGCTTTTCGCATGTGTTTGGCACGGTCGGGACGTTCGACTATTTCTGCGAGTTCCACCCGACGATGGCTGGCCGGATTGTAGTGGGTGGCGGCGCATCTGCCCCGACCGCCACGCTCGTGCCGTCTACGGCCACGCCCGTGCCGTCTACAGCCACGCCTGTGCCGTCTACAGCGACGCCCGTACCGCCTACAGCGACGCCTGTGCCGGCCAGTCCGAACGTTACGGCGAACATCATCTACTTTTCATTCCAGCCTCCGAACCTCACGGTGTCAGCGGGCGCGACAGTGACGTGGACGAATCAGGACGGCACCTCTCACACAGTCACTCATGGGACGTCGCCGAACGCGGGTGGCGCGTTTGGCAGTGCGCCGTTGAGCCCGGGCGCATCGTTCCCGTTCAAATTCAGTGCATCAGGGGCGTTCCAGTATTTTTGCGCCATCCACACGGATATGCTGGGCACCGTGACTGTGACGCCGTAGACGAGGTAGTGATTTCAACGTGACACGGAGGACCCCAGGCACATGAGGATCGCGCTCATCGGGCAGTCGGCATTCGGGAAGGCCGTGCTGGAAGCCATCCTCAAAGAGGGCAGGGATACGGTCACCGGCGTGTTCTGCCCGCAGGAAAAGGCAGGCGAGCCTCCCGACCCTGTCAAGGAGGCAGCGCAGGCCGCGGGCATCGCGTGCTTGCAGTTCAAGCGCATGCGCAGCCCGGAGGCAATCACGGCGTTCAAGGCCATGTCGCCTGACCTGTGCGTCATGGCCTTCGTCACGGACATCGTGCCGATGGATATGATTGATGCTCCGCGCCTTGGCACCATCCAGTACCACCCGTCGCTACTGCCGAAGCATCGCGGCCCCAGTTCGATCAACTGGCCGATCATATTCGGCGAGAAGGAGACAGGACTGACCGTTTTCTGGCCGGACGCCGGGCTGGACACCGGTCCTGTGCTGCTGCAAAAGCGCACCGCCATCGGCCCGGACGATACCCTCGGCACCCTTTATTTCAACAAGCTGTTCCCCATGGGTGTCGAGGCGGTGGCGGAGGCGATTCGGATGGTGCGCGATGGAACTGCGCCGCGCACCCCGCAAGAAGAGGCACAGGCGACCTACGAAGGCTGGTGCAGGGACGAAAGCGCTGAGATCAACTGGTCAAAGCCTTTGCGGCAGGTCTATGACCTGATCAGGGGGTGCAACCCGCGGCCGGGCGCGTTCACGTCGTCAGCAGGCGCGCAGTTGCGAATCTTCGACTCTGAGTTGCAGCAGGGAGAGGCGGGCGGTGCGCCGGGAACCGTCGTTGACATCACGCCTTCGGGCATCAGCGTGGCTGCTACCGGGGGGCGGGTGCTTGTAAAGCGGGTGCAGCCTGCGGGGTCAAGGAAGATCGTCGCCGCGGAGTATGCGGCCGCGTCCGGGTTAAAAGTTGGCTCGCTGCTGGGCGTGTAGGTCGCGACGACCCCTCTCCCAGCGGGAGGGGGTCTGGGTGAGGGAGAAGGCTCTAGCTGACTTCTTCGGTCGCGATTGACTTTCTGGGGGGCGCCCACTCGTCGCTGAAGAACCCGGTCAGCAACTCTGTCACCTGTTCCGTGGCGTCCCACAGCGTGACGTGGCCTGTATCGGGCAGGATGTGGAGCATGGCGCCTGGGATGTTTTCGAAAGCCCGCTGTGCGTGCGACACAGGGAACAGGCGGTCGCGGGCGCCCCAAACGATGAGGGTAGGCGCGCTCACCGCGGCGAGTTCGGCATCTGAAATCAAGCGCCTCTGCCCGGCCAGCGACGCGAATGCAGGGACCGTCTGTGCAATGGCGCGGTTGTGGCCGTCCTGGCGCATGATTGCGAACGAGTATTCCTCGTATGCCTCAGCGTCCGGCCCACCGGGCCGTTCCACCTCCCACCGCCTGAAAAAAGAGCGGTAGGTGCGACGGCTGGGGTTTGACAGGAGGCGGCCAGCGACGGGCAGGGACATGAACTTGAGAGGCCACGGCAGGTCTCGGCCCAGGCCCGCGGCGTCGAGCACCGCCAGCTTCGATATCCGCTCCGGGTGGCGCGCCGCCATGAGCAGGCCTGCGAACCCTCCGAGCGACAGTCCGGCGAGCAGGACGTTCTTCAGGCCGAGGGCGTCCATGAACGACGTCATGTAGCCGGTGATGGAGTCCTCGATGGGCCAGGGTATGGATGTTTGGGTCGAGAGGCCGAAGAGGGGGTTGTCGGGAGCGATAACCCTGAACCGCGTCGAAAGGGCGGCGATCTGTCTGTACCACATGGCGCTGCCTGCGCCGCCGCCGTGGACGAGCATGACCACCGGCGCATCCGCATCGTCAGGGGCCGCGATGGGGCCGTAGTCGAGGTAGTGGACGCGCAGGCCGCCCGGCAGATTTACGAACCCGCCGCGATACTCGAGCCCGGCCCGAGCCAGCAAACCTGTCATCGCCTTGCGGACGCGTTCCTGAGACGGTGAGAGCGGCGCTTCGGTACGTTCAGGCACGGCTGAACGGGGCCCCTCGCCTTCACTCGGGGCGAGCGTTGTCTGGGCCAGTGTTTGCTGATCTTGGGATTGCACAGGACGAGTATAGGCTGGCCAGCGGCGTGCAGGCCGCGTCCGGGTGCGGTCGGTCTCCGGGCAATACAATTCTGTTGTGAGTGCCACTGACAACGGGCGGGAGGGGCGGAAGCCCGGCCCAGTCCAGAGGAATTCCAACGGAGCGCGAGCGCCGTTGCGGTTGGGCGCGCCCGGCGCTCCTTCGCCTGAAGTGGAGCAACCGGTCACTCCCGCGGAAGAACGCGACCAACTGCGTTCCCTTGCATGGGGGCTGCTCGAATTCCCCCGCGTGCGCCAGATGCTCGCCGGGAAGACACGCATCTTCATGTCCGGCGAGCGGGCAATGGCCCTTGAGCCTTCATTGGAACTGGCGGAAGTGGCCCGGCTGCAGGAGGAGACGGCGGAGGGCGCGCTGCTGCTCTCGGTGGCAGGAGACATCGGCCTTGCCGGGACAAGCGACCCGCGGCCTCAGATCAGGCACGCCGCGCTCGACGGAGTGCTGACCGGGCAGGAGCTCCTCGGCATCTCCTACCTCATGGAGTCCATCTGGATGGCGAAGCGCACCGTTGAATCGGTGGGCGGGCAAACGCCGCTGCTGGGAGCCATTTCTGAACGCATACCGGATATGCGCGACCTGAAGACCCGCATGCTCGAGGCGTTGGACGCACAGGGCAATGTACTGGACACGGCCACGCCACGCCTCGGCCCGTTGCGGGAACAGGCGGCCACGTCTTACCAGCGCCTCGTCCGTTTTCTAGAGCGGCTGACCATACAGCCGGATGTCCGCGCCGCGCTCCAGTCATCGGCCATCGCCACGCGCGGCGACCGGCTGGTCCTTGAGGTCAAGTCCGACCACCGAAAGGCGGTCCCCGGCATCGTTCATGACGTCTCGGGCACCGGACTGACCGTGTTCATAGAACCGATGCAGGCCGTGGAGCGGTGCAATGAGTGGAGGGAGTCCGCCGCAGAGGCGCGCCGGGAAGAGGAGCGTGTGCTGCGGAAGCTTTCCCGGATAACCGGCGACAGAGAACCGCAGGCGCTCGCGGCACTGGAATCGGCGGCGGAGCTTGACTTCATCTGTGCCCGCGCCCGGCTGGCGCGCTCGATGGACGCGAACAGACCGCAGACGTTGACGCCCGGCTCCGGCGCTGCGCTGCGCCTCGTTGCTGCGCGCCACCCGCTGCTGGGGCCGGGCGCTGTGCCTGTTTCGGTGCATATAGGGCCGGGGTTCCGCAGCCTCGTCGTGACCGGGCCGAACACAGGCGGAAAGACCGTCGCTCTGAAGACGATCGGCCTGCTCGCGCTCATGCACCAGTCTGGCCTCCAGATTCCTGCCGGGGACGGCTCTGCGCTCGCCGTGTTTGACGGTGTGTACGCCGACATTGGTGACGCACAGAGCATCGAAAGGTCTGTGTCCACTTTCTCGTCTCATATGGGTAACGTCATCCGCATCCTGCGCCACGTCACGCCATCGTCGCTTGTGTTGCTGGACGAACTGGGCACCGGCACGGACCCCGAGGAAGGGTCTGCGCTGGCGCGGGCCGTCCTGGCGCACCTGACAGAGGGAGGCGTGACGACGGCTGTCACGACGCACCACAGGGCCGTGGCTGAGTTCGCCGGTGCGGCGGAGGACATACGCAACGCGTCGGTAGAGCTTGACCCGGAGACCATGGAGCCGACCTATCACCTGATCATGGGAGTACCGGGGCGAAGCTACGCTCTGCACGTTGCCGGGAGGCTCGGCCTGGCACAGCAGATACTCGGCCACGCCCGCAAGTTCGTGGACCCGCAGCACAGGCAGGCCGAGTCGCTCTTGAACGAGCTCCAGAAGGAGCGGGACGGCCTCCGCCGCGCAAATGTAACCGCCCAAGAGGACGTGGCGAAGGCCGAGGCTCTGCGCCGTGAACTGCAGGCGCGCCTTTCGCAGATCACAAGGCAGCAGGAGGACGCCGTCGAGCGGACGCGCATGGAGCTCCGCCGTGAGGCGGACGCTGTGCGCCACCAGCTCAGGCGCATTGTCGAGGAGGCGAAGGAGAGCGCGAACATGGCTGCGGCGCGGGAGGCGGCCAACCGCTTGAGGCAGACGCTTTCCGAGCCGACATGGTTTCCTGTCGCTCCTGAGGAGCCGCTGCCTGCGGTGCCGGGCGAGGCGCCAGCCGAGCCGGAAAGGCCAGTGCGGTCAGGCGATACCGTGGAGATCAAGGGACTGGGCGTTCAGGCAGAGGTCGTGGGGTTGACGCCGGACGGCATGGCGGATCTGCAGATGGGGGGAGTGCGCATCCAGCTGAACTCGAACCAGTTGCGGCTGGTCAAAGGCGCAGATGCTTCTGAGGCGCAACGGCAGCCCGCAATGGTGAGCATACGCGCCGCTGTCCTGTCCGAGGCTGTGAGCGATGAGCTTGACATGCGGGGGGCTAGGGCCGCAGAGGCCCACGAACTGGTGACTGCGTTCCTTGACAGGTGCGTCTTCGCCGGGCTGCGCCGTTGTCGAATATTGCACGGCACCGGTACGGGCGCACTGCGCGATGCCGTCAGGGAGTCGCTCGCAGGGTCAAAGCAGGCGGCAGGGTTCAGCGCTGCGGCGCAGTCAGAAGGCGGCAACGGCGTCACAGTCGTGGACCTGGCCTGACCATACCGCCTGAGCGGCCGCGGTGACCCCAAAGGCACCGCCATGACGAGCGGGCCCTGCCTGAGGTCCGGCGGCAGGGAGCGCTGCACCGTGATTTGGGGCGCCCGGGGAAGTCAGGTCCAGCCTGGGGGTTTCCGTGTCCACTTCAGGGACAGCATTTCTCAGGCGCTGGCGGTTGCCTCTGCCTGATCAAGGACGCGTGCCCGAAGCTGGCCGCACCCTGCGGAGATGTCTATCCCCTTCTCGATGCGCACGGTGCTGGGCACGCCGTAGGTCAGCAGGACGGTCTGGAACTCTAAAGAGCGTGCCTGAACCGGACGGCGGTACGAACCCTTCTCCGTCGGGTTGACCGGGATCAGGTTCACGTGGCAGAGCATGCCCCTGAGGAGGGCGCCGAGCTTGTGGGCCTGGGCCGCAGAGTCATTCTGGCCGGCGAGCAGGACGTATTCGAAGAACACCCGTCTGTCCGTTTTCTCCACGTACCTGCGGCAGGCGTCTATCAGGGTGGCTACGGGGTAGCGGCGGTTGATGGGCATTGTCACGGACCGCGTCTCATCATCGGGCGCGTGGAGGGACACAGCCAGGTTGACCTGAAAGGGTTCGTCGGCGAACTTCAGGATCTGCGGGACGAGGCCGACCGTTGAAACGGTGATGTGCCGCGCTCCAATGTTCATGCCCTGGCCGTCATTGAGCACGCGGATGGCCTTCATCGTGTTGTCATAGTTGGCGAAGGGTTCGCCCATGCCCATGAAGACCACGTTCGTGATGCCTGACACTTCGCCCTGTGCGATTGCGCGTGAGGCGATGAGGGCGTTGTCCTCGGCCTGCGCAATGCGGGCCACGTAGAGGACCTGCCCCACGATTTCACCCGTCGTGAGCTGCCTGCGGAACCCCTGCTGGCCTGTGGCGCAGAAGGTGCAGCCCAGCGCGCAGCCTGCCTGGGTGGAGACACAGGCGGTGCGGCGTCGCTTGCGGTGCGCGTCAGGCTCGTAGCGCATGAGCACCGTTTCGATCATCTCGCCGTCGGCCATGCGGAACAGGGCCTTGTCTGTCGAGCCGTCTCTAGAGTGGAGATGGAGGGCCGGGGTGAAGGGGTCTATCGAGAAGCGTTCCTCGAGACTTGCCCGGAAGCCCTTTGCCAGGTTCGTCATGTCGGCGAACGAGGTCTTGCACTCGTGGTAGATGGAGCGCCAGAGTTGCTCGGCCCGGTAGGGCGGTTCCCCAAGTTCCGCCACGAGCGCGAGCATCTCCTTCCTGCCGAGGTTCAGGATGGAGGGTTTTGGCTGCGCGGGTGCGGCCTTTTCGTCAGGCGTTGTCTGAGGTATCGGCGTGGTCACTTGTGAAAATCTCTCGAGGCTGGGTGGCTCACTTCACACTCGCTCCCGGCTCGCTCGCCCCGAACTTGTCGAGGGGCCCTCGTCATTCCGGGCGAAGCGAGGAGTCCTAGGATGTGCGGTGTGAGATCGTTGTGAATCCCGCGCTGATCCCTCTCACTACATTAGGGTCGGGATGGTGGCTGGTACTTTCCAGTCTAACAGCGGCTGAATTCAACGCGAGATCGGCCGTGTCTTTGACCGCCATGGCGGGGCGTGCAACACTTCGGCCATGACCGTCCAACCGCTCTCACCCGACCGCGCTCCAATCAGGGAACAGGCTCTGGAACGCCTCCGGGCCAACCTGCGCTCCGGGTACGACCCCTTCTACAAGTTGGACTACGCGTATGTCCGCCCTTCGCCCGGGCGGTACGAGTTCATGTGGTTCTGGGACACGTGCTGCCACGCCATAACGGCGGCGAAACTCGACCCTGACCTGGCAAAGACAGAATTACGCCTGCTTACCGCCACGCAGCGTGAGGATGGGTTCATAGGTCATGTGACGTACTGGGGGAGGTGGGGCGCCCTCCAATCTGCCGTGTTCATGCAGAGCAGGCTGGGCGAACTGCGGCGGCGGCACTCGGCCATGATCCAGCCGCCCATGCTCGCCCAGGCGATCGAGGTCGTCTATGCCGCTTCTCCGGACAGGGCGTTCCTTGACACCGTGCTCCCCAGGGCGCAGGCGTACTACGACTGGCTGGCTCGCGAGCGTGACTTTGACGGCTCAGGGCTTGTCTTCATCATCTCCCCATGGGAGAGCGGGATGGACAACTCTCCGGCTTTCGACGGCCCGCTGGGCCTGAAAAACCCTGGGCGGATGAGATACCTCCTGCGGCTCAGAGTCCTTGACTGGCACAACCTGATACGCGGCAGGGATTTCGACTCCAAGACACTCCTCGAGCGCAACCACTTCGTCATGATCGACCCGCTCGTCAACGCCATATACGCCGATGGCCTGCGTTCGCTCGCCCGACTTCATGCCATAGTGGGCGGTGGAGTTGCCGCGAAGATGGCGGAAGCGCAGGCCGTGAAGGTGGAGGCCGCTGTGGACTCCCAATGCTGGGACGCATCGCGCGGCCACTGGGTATATCTGTCGGGCAGAGAGAAGCGTCCTGTCACCGTTCTCACGGCAGGTTCGGTCATGCCGGTGATAATGGGGGGAGTCTCGAGAGCGCACGCAGCCGAGGCAGTCTCAAGACATCTGACCAACCCGAAGGAGTTCTGGACGCAGCTCCCTGTGCCGAGCGTTGCGGCTTCTGAGCCTGACTTCGACCCGGGGGGCGAAAGCCTAATCTGGCGCGGTCCGGTGTGCATGAACCTGAACTGGTTCTTTGTGCGCGGTCTGCGCCGCAACGGTTACAGGGCAGAGGCGGACCACATCGCAGAGCGTTCCCGCGAGGCTGCTGAGAGTTCTTACTTCCGGGAGTTCTACTCCCCGGATACTGGGCGAGGCTTGAGGGGCACGAATTTCGGCTGGGGGACGCTCGCTGCTGCAATGGACGGCTGACCGTGCCGGAGAGGCGGGTGACGGAGCGCTGTCATTCCGGCGTTCCGTCTGTCCGTCATCCATTCACCGGTGTCTGCAAAGGAGCCGCAGCGTGCCTTCAACCACCCTCATCCAGGTTCCGGCTTGCCGGGGAGGGGGGGATCGAGGCGGTTGCCTAGGTCGTTGGTCTTGCGGAGCGGGACCCTCTCATCAGGAGCAGGCCCAGGCCCGCACCCAGCAGCCCCAGCCCGGCGAGCAGCCCCAGCGCACGGTTGTCCAACCCCGGCCCGCCCGTGTGCGGCAGGATGGGGGTTGGCGTAGGCGTCGGTGTGTCAGTGGGGATGACGAACATGTACGCGGAGCCCTTGTAGGAATCATCGACATACGCCCCGACCACGGCGGTGTCGCCCGAGACGGC
>SHXW01000004.1 GCA_009693115.1 Dehalococcoidia bacterium
ATGTCGAACAGCCCCGCAGCGTTCTAATCTAAGCCGTCACAAGAACCTGCAACAGCTTTCAAACCGGCGCAGCATCCCTAACTCCGCATTGCTCGAAACGTAAGCCTCACCGGGTAGGAGGGTTGGGAACGTGGGTGCTGGGCGACCGCCATGCCGCCAGTCGCCTGGATTTCTTCGTGGGCGAGCACGGGGCGTGACAGTTTCACGGCGGCGCTCCTTGGACTGCGGACCCGACGCCGGGGATTTTATCCATGCAGGACCAAGCAGGGCGAGGCACGCCTGCGTAGTCAGCGTGCCGGGCAGACCCGTTCGGGGCAGGGAAACGCGACGGCCCCGGCTTCATACCGGGGCCGGTAGTAGTGCCCGTTGGCACACAATTTCGGCGTTGACGGGCACACGAACGGGCACACGGCCCCGAGATGGATTGAGATTGGAGCCGACGCCCAGACTCGAACTGGGGACCTGCCATTTACGAAACGGCTGCTCTACCGGCTGAGCTACGTCGGCTGGCACTGCCGAAAAATCAGTTTAGCGCACAGTCTGCCGAACCTGACAGGGCATACCACCCGGTTATCCATCCTTCGGTGCCTGACGGAAGCCATTCAGCGCTCCCATGTTCCGGCGGGAGGCGGATGCCACTGGCAGCGGCGCACGTTGGGGGATCAATCAGAACCTCGGCCTGTGGTTTAGGCGCTTCCTCTAAAACGCGTCCTGCGCCGTTCCTGTTTCATCCAGCTGCCGGGCGGTGTAGGAGCCCAGGCTCCGGAAATCGAACTCCGTGTAGTTCTTGATCCACCGCATGGCGATCTTCACTGACTTCCGGTAGCGCTCCACCTGTGCCCTGTCGGCCTCCGCACCAAGCCGGGAGATGATGTCTTCCCCCTCACTCTGGAGCACTTTCTTCACCAGGGCGAAGTCGTGCTTCTGCTCTGTGTCCTCGGCCACCGCGCCGTGTACCACGCGCTGCGCGATCTGCGCCGTTGAGATGCGCGCTGTCGCCAGATCCTCCATCAGGGCAGGGCGTCTGCCAGGCCTGCCTGCGAGCCGGTCTATCCCCTTCGCCCCGCGGCCTGTCAGCCAACCCTCTAGATATTCAATGAGCGTGCGGGCGTTCTGCCGTGTGCCTTCGAGGGTCAATGGCCCCTTCGGAGTCTCCACTTTCACAGGGAAATTATCCGGGTTCGCCATCTCAGGGGTGGGCAGCCAGCCCGACCCGCGCAGCTCCTTGAAAGGCGACCCGGCCGGGCCCATGTGATAGATGTGCGCCACCCAGGCTCGGATGAAACCCTGCTGCGCCTCCCACTCCTTGTCGGCGCGTAAGGCCGCCGCCGCCTCCCGGTTAACGTCCTCGTCACGGGAGGGCAGGGCGGTGGCCATGCCACCGATCGGCACGCCGCCGTGCTTCAGAGATACCGCCACGAGCCTGCGGAAAATGTTCGCAATGAACTCGGTCTTCTTGACATCGACTCCGAACCGGTCGGGCCAGACAGACTTCGGGTCCCCCATGACGTATTCAAGCACGCTCGCCTTGAAGTCCCAGCGGGCAGCATTGAGCCCCGCGGCGTAGGGGCCGAGGGCGTGAAGCATCTCCTCCATCCGGAAGGCGGCAGGGAGCGATTCCACGAGAAGGATGCCGCGAATGGTCGCATCCTTCAGGAGCGCGATGCGGTCCTGACATGCGGCGAAGAGGTCTTTGTAAAACGCCGCCTCCTCCTGCGTCTCCAACTTTGGTATGTAGAAATAGATGCCTTTGCCGCGCTGCGCCTGCGCCCGGCCGCAGTGAAAAAGCGTCAGCGCCGTGCCAAGCACAGCCGCCGAAATTGGCCTCCCGTCCACCGTGAACGCAGGCTCGTCAAGCATGAGGCCGCGCTCGCGGTGCATGAAAAACGGCAGCTCGCCAGGAGATACTTCGTACCTTCGTCCACGTGCCGGGTCGGTGTACGTCAGCGTCCTCTCGACCACGCCAACGCGATTGCGCGCCGCCGTGACCGTGTCCAGCAGGCGGTGCCCGGCCGAATCCTCATCATCGTCCAGGTCTCCCTCCGCCCGGACGCCGTCCGGGCCGGGGTTCACGGCGTTGATCAGCATGGCCGTGACGGAGGCCGGGCCTGATATCTCGATGCCCGGCCTGCGCAGGTCTTCTGGCACCGCAGGCACGGACCACTTCCCAGTCGTGGCCGCACTGGGAGGGAGCGGACCCGGCCGCCTGCCCTGTGTCACGGCCGATCGTGACATTGCTAGACGCGCCTCGCGCAGCCCCAGGAGGCGGGTGTTAAAAACATCATGCAGGCCGGCTGCCAGGTCAAGGAACTGCGGCGTGAAGGTCTCGGAAGCACCTTCGACATTTTCAAATTGGACTCGGTTCGCTCCAGACATCTTCGCGTGGGTCTCCTGAACTCTTGTCTACACACCAGCCCGCGAGCACGCTAATTTAACAAAAAACGGCGGGCATCAAGACACAAATGGTAGTGAATCTGAACGCCCCGCACAAAGCCCGCCGGAAAGATGACAGTGGAAACGGCCTGCTGGCGATGGCCAACGCATGGGTCGGCTTCCGAAAACCATCCCGTACAGGGTGCTTGCCACCGCAACCTGGCGTCTTCGAGCACGGGGCAAAGATGAAAGGCACAATAAATCAGGCAGGGCGTCATCGCAGGCATGACGCCTCGCGTACGTCACGGCAGGCTATACTCGGCCAGCATCAGAAGGGCCATGGATCACCATGCCGTACAGAACACAGCCAAGGACCGAGCCTGCATGACTACCGGTGTCTTCCCACCTACTGTGAATCAGCCAGTCACACGTCTGGCTGATGTGCTCGCCCGTCACCAGGAGCCGCGCTGGGCGGAAACGCTCATCGTTGACGGCCGTAACCGCGCTGCCCTCATATGTGCGCCAGAGGGCACGCCAGGGGACCCCCACCTCCATCCTGATTACAACGAGTGGTGGGTAATGCTCGGTGGCGAGACCACTTTCCAGATCGGCGAATATGAACCAGTCATCGCCCGGGAAGGCGACATCGTCGTCGCACCCGTCGGCCACAGGCACGACATCGTTCCGAGCAAGGGCCAGCGCTGCCTCAGGCTGGTTGTCGGCCCGCCATGGAGCAACCACGACCTCAAAGGCGTCGCTCCGTCACGCCTCGTCCCGGTGCACCATGGCCTCAAGCCGCCCAACCTGATCCACACGCCACTGGACTGGATGCTTGAACGCCACGGGAGGCAGAAGGCCTGGGCCGAGGAGGTCATCCTGGACCAGCGCAACCGGGCCAACATGATCTATCAGCTGCCCGGTGAGACCAACCGCCCGCACTGGCACCCGGATTTCGACGAATGGTGGGTCGTCCTTAAGGGCGAACTGACATGGACCATTGGCAGCAAGGCGCCTGTGACCGCCCGCAAAGGCGACATCGTCTTCGCAGAGGCGGGGTTCCGACATGCCATCGCGACAGTGGGCAACGAGCCGTCGATACGCCTCGCTGTCACCATCCCGGGCGTCCGCCATGTCTTCACCGAGGGCGACAGATCAGCCCCGCCGCCGAAGACCTGAACCCGGCGGAGGTCATGCTGCTGATCGGACACCGTTCCGTATGATCACCTGTCCAGCCTGGGGCCACAGGCGTGAATAACCCCCTGTTCATAACGGCAACGGTGGTGCAATTGGTGGTCCGGCGCCAGGCCCCGTGACGTTGGGGTTGCGCCGCAAATACTAGATGGGACCAGACCGGCCCCGGAGAGCGCTTGCCGCAAGGGTTAACCAAGAAGGCCCCGGATTTCCATGACGTTAAACTAAAAGGCCCCGGATTTCCGGGGCCTTCTCTGTTCGAGGCTGCAGTCAACGAGGCTCATTATCAGCGGTTGGACTGAAGGGCTACGCCAGCAGTTCACGCAATTCCCGTACGTGCGGATCACCGCGGAGACGCCCCAGGGCTTTGCGCTCGATCTGGCGGATGCGTTCTCGCGTCAGGTTCAGTTCACCGCCGATCTCCTCCAGAGTGCGCGGCCGGCCGTCGGTAAGACCAAAACGAAGCTCCAGCACCTTGCGTTCCCGGTCGGTCAGGTTCGACAGCGCTTCATCAACCTGGCGGCGCACCGATGACTGGGCAGCCACGTCTGCGGGCGCGGGCGCGGAACGGTCTTCGATCAAGTCGCCGAGTTCGTTCTCAGCGTCCTCACCGATTGGCGTCTCCAGCGACACCGGTTCCTGTGACATCTGCAGGATTTCCGACACCCGCTCGGGCGGCAGCATCACCCGGTTTGCCAGTTCCGCAATGGTTGGCTCCCGGTTCAACTCCTGGCCCAGCTCCCGGCGGGCGCGCATGATCTTGTTCAGTGTTTCAACCACATGTACCGGGATGCGGATTGTGCGGGCCTGGTCTGCGATGGCGCGGGTAATGCCCTGGCGAATCCACCATGTGGCATAGGTTGAGAACTTGAACCCCTTGCGGAAGTCAAACTTCTCAATGGCGCGCATGAGGCCGATGTTGCCCTCTTGAATCAAATCCAGCATGGACAGGCCGCGGTTAAGGTGTTTCTTCGCCACACTGACGACGAGGCGCAGGTTGGCCTCGCCCAGGTGCCGCCTGGCCTTTTCACCCTCTTCATGGACGCGCCCAAAATGGGCTCCAAGGAGCGACTCCGCAGAGACGATCTCCTTCTCAAATTTCCTGGTGCGGATCGTCCGGGAGAGGTCCGCCACCAGCGGGTCCATGCTGAGGACCTCAGTCAGGTCCGACGGCAGGAGGCGGGGCAGTACGGAAATCCCCACGACGCGCGTGTGCGCCTCTTCGGGAGAGATGCTCAGGGCATCGCTCAAGTAAGTGATCAGCGTTTCGTCCCTGCGCCCGTCAACAAGTTCGCGGAACGCAGGTTCCTGAAGGAGCATGGAAAGGCGGAACTTCTCTGGCAGGCCCAGGTACTTCGCGATGGATTTCGCCTGCTCCTCCGTGGTTGAAATGCGTTCGAGGGCATGCTTTCCGAGGGCGATCGGGTCTGGCTTCTGCCCCCCGACGGCCTCGAGCTCTTTTTCAATCCGTTCCAGCCACTGTGCTAGCTCAATGGCGCGCGCCAGCACTACCTCATCCTTGGCGGTGAGCAGGGCGACCCGGCCGATTTCGCGCAGGTACATGCGCACCGTGTCTTCGGTGAGCTCTGACCCGGCTTCTCCCTCCACCCATGCCTCGGCGGCGAGAGCGGCTGCCTCATCCGCACGTGTGGCCTCCCACGCGTCCATCTCTGACTGCGTCAGAGTCTGCGATGTCTCCGCCGCCGCCTGGACCTCCTCGTCTTCCACTCCGAGGTCGTATTTGGACATGGAGGGGCGCAGTTCCGCGTCGTCAGCAGGGAATTTTGCTGCCGGCTGGTGTTCAACACGCTGCTGTTTTGACTTGTGAACCACTGATTTCCACCTCTGGCTGGACGACACTGATGACGCCCGTCCCGTCCACCCTCTGGGCGTGTCGGTAGGCGCCCTCGGGCACAATGGGAAACACCGCCCCGACGGGCGGTTGAGGCCGGGATGAGGTTTGACGAGATTGTTCCGGATCTCCGAGGCAGCGGCGTGCACCCGCACACAACTTGCCTCTTCAGTCCACTCCCCATGCCGTCGCAAGACCAAATTGCATTATAGTTCGTTCGCTTCGTCCTGAGAAGCCCCCGGCGAAATTCGTAAACAGTCGGGTGGTTACCGCTGGATAGTTCCTGTAATGTAGCGACACACTGCATGGCGCCACATCTGACCCGTCGATATCCGACGGCACTACCAGATAACACCACGTATTCCGTTGCATGATCGACGCTGGCGACGCAGGTGTGGGGTAATGGCACAAGACGCCTCGGCAGCGCGTGCAAGACTCCGCTGAGGACGATGACCCCAGCACTACCCGACTATCCAGGCGGGCGGCGCGTTCAGGGGAAGTTGACGACCATCTTGCCAGTTTGCTGCCTGTCAAATTCTGTGTACGCGGCAGGTAGTTGGTCTATGTCCACCCGGCCCGTGATCAGCGTTTCCAACTTCAGACCGCGGTCGGCGACGAATTGCGCCGCCTCGGCCATGCCGTATGTACTGAAGGTCCAGGAGCCGTACAGCGTCAGTTGGCGGTGGATGATGTGCGGGGTAGGCTCAAATGTCACAGTCCCTCCCTCGCCGACAAGACATGCCCTACCGAATATCCTCGTCGCCTCGACGGTTGCCACGCGCGTGGCGGGAAGGCCAGCCGCCTCAAGACAGGCGTCGGCCCCATCTCCGTGCGTCAGATCCCTGACCTGCGCCACAGCGGAGCCGTCTGTGTTGTTGATGGTCTTCCATGCGCCTGCCTGCTTCGCCAGCTTCAGGCGTTCTTCTGAAATGTCCACAGCGACCACGCGCGCTCCCATGGCAGTACCGAGCAAAGTCGCCGCAAGCCCCACCGGGCCTTGACCAAAGACTGCAAGCACGTCGCGGCCCGACACGGCAAGCTTTTTCAGCGCCTGGAACGCCGTGCTGGCCCCGCATGCCAGGTACGCCCCCGCCTCAAAGCTGATCTCTTCCGGCATCCTGATGCAAGTGGACTCGTGGGCCACCATGAACTGGCCGTGCCCGCCATGGTTGGTCCCGCCGTAGTACCGCTTCTTCTCTGTCACCGGGCAAAGCTGCGTCCAGCCCGTCAGGCAATATTTGCACTCGCCGCACCCGAGGTAGTGGTGCTGCATCACCCTGTCGCCTGACCTGGTCCTGGTCACGCCTCTGCCGAGTTCGACGACCTCACCGCACGGTTCGTGGCCCGGGCGCGTCGTCAGAGGCGTTTGTCGGGCAGGGTCTGCCCGGTAGCGGTGCAGGTCAGAACCACACAGGCCCGACGAGCGCACCTTGATCAGCACCTCGTTGGGGCCTGGATCTTCTTCCGGGAAGGCAACGACTTCTGACCTGCGGTTGCCCAGGAAGCGAAGGCCACGGACCATGGAGGGAGGTCCCTTCTCGAGCACAGCCTGAACTGGCGCCGGGATTTGAGTTCCGGGAGTGTAGCACCACTTCCAATCTGTCCAAGCCACACTGCTTGGCACAATTTGCGCACCGGGCTACACTGGGCGGGCTTTCAAAGAGTCGCCGTATTGGATTCACTTGCCTGAACGGCGGTACGGCGTCTTCCACCATGACCCTCTCCCGCCGGGGGAGGGTCCAGAACCAGCGCCCACAGGAGCGGACCAGATGCCGAAAGCATTCAGTTATGAAGGCGTGTTCTCAAAAGGCTCGCAGGACACGCCCATCCGGGTTGTCCAGCATGCCAAATATGACTTTGCCGTCGCGTACCCGGCTCCGGAGACTCTCCCCCTCGATGGCCTGACCGAGGCGTTAAAGATCGCGCTGGACAAGAACGGGGATGAGATCGCCCGCAACATGGCGTACTACCCGCAGGTGGCTGGTCTGCCGGAGTTGCGCGAATTCGTGTGCGAAAAACTCTGGCAGGATCGCCAGTTCAAGGTCAAGCCCGATCAGGTCATGATGACCTCAGGCTCGTCCGAGGCCAACTCCCTTGTCATCCAGGCCATCACCAACCCGGGCGATGTTGTCATCACTGAAGAGTTTGTCTACGCAGGCACGCTTGCCCAGCTACGCAAGTTCGGCGCCGTCATAGTCGGTACTCCACTGGACGCGGACGGCATCATCCCCGCGGCCTTGGAAGACCTCATCAAAAAACTCACCAAAGAGGGCAGGAAGCCCAAGTACCTCTACACGATCCCCGAGCACCAGAACCCCACGGGCTCCACGATCCCGGAGGCTCGCCGCAGGGAAATCCTGGATATCTGCCACAAGTACGGCATGCCCATACTTGAGGACGACTGCTACGTGGACCTCAGGTTTGAGGGCAAGGTGCAGCCCGCCTTCCGCACGCTGGATGACAGCGGCATAGTCATCCACGTTGCCTCTTTCTCCAAGATCATCGCTCCGGGCCTGCGCCTGGGTTACTTCACCGCCCCGGACGATGTCCTGCGCAGAGCCATGAGCTTCCGGTCCGGCGGCGGACCTTCACAGTTCACCATGTATGCCGTGGACAGCTATATGCGGTTGAACATGGATAAGCACAAGAGCAACTTCAAGCCCATGCTGAAGTCCAAACGCGATGCCATGGTCTCCACGCTTGAGCGCTACTTCAGCGGCACGGGCGCGACGTGGTCAAAGCCTCAGGGTGGCTGCTATGTGTGGCTGACGATGCCCAAAGGCACGGACCTGACCAAAGTGCAGCAGGCATGCTTCGACGACGGCGTCGGGTACATCGCAGGCTCGAGCTTCGCGCCGAACAACAATGGGGACCACTGCGCTCGCCTCTGCTTCGCCTTTGAGAGCCCTGAAAAGAACCGCGAAGGAGTGGCGCTCCTGGCAAAGCTTTTCGAAAAGCACGGAGTCCCCGCCATGAAAAAGTCCGGCGCTACAAAGTCCGCCGCACGGAGTTGATTTCCAGACGGATGACATTCGCGTAGACCGCTGGACCAGATTGACATGAAGTTAAATCGGGCCGCCTGAACAGGGTGGCCCGATTCGTTTCTGGCTGCTGTACGGCCCCGGTTCTGGAACATGAGGGCGACGTGTGCCGTAAGCGCAATCTGCGGGGCCGTCAGTTTCAGTTCGTGCTGAACCGGCTCTCCTGCTGTCCTGGGCCTGCCCGCATGATCGCCGGCTTCATTCGCTCGCTTTCCTCCTCCAACAAAGCGATCCCGGCCTGGAGGCGCAGCGCCAACCCGTCGGCCTCAAGGATCCTCTGCCGCGCCCTGAGCGGCGCGTCTGCCGCCACTATGCCCATGAAGTAGGACAGGGTGACAGGATCCGCCGGCACTGTCATGCCTGCGCTGTAAGCGCCCCGAGCGGAAAGCAGCAGGCCCACGAAATGGCGCGCCGCCAGGCGTCCGTAACGCACCAGGTCCGACGGTGGGGTGTTTGACTCCGTGTCATCGAACATCTCCACTTCGGCGGAAAGATAAGGCTTGGAGCGGTCCAGCGAGACGATCTTGAACCTTCGCTCGCCCACGACCTCAATCGGCAGACCCGTACGTGTCGGCGCCTCTATCCCCTCGATGCGGACAACCGTTCCGATGTTGTGCGGCTCGGCGTATCCACCCACCTCCTGCCCGCGCTTGATCAACGCCACGCCAAATCGCCTATCGGCGTCCATGCACTCCTTCAGCATCTGTTTGTAACGAGGTTCGAAAATCCGAAGCTCGAGTGTCGCTCCGGGAAAGAGCACTGTGTTGAGAGGGAATATGGGCAGGTGGCGGCTCATCAGCGAGAGTTTATCTGCGCCGCCGTGCAGGCGGTAGAGCGTCGGCACGGGCAGGGCTAGAATCTCCGCCTCGGGACATGGCATGGCGCAGCCAGCGGTGCTGTGGGGTTTCGCACGACGCTCGAGCAACCTCGCCTGCGGGCAACTTTCAGGAGGACTGCACATGGCGAGACTCGCCGGAGAGATCAGGGACGCCGCCACAGGAGAGTGCGTCGAGGCTCGCGTGCAGGTCCTACAGCCCAACGGCGAGCATCTCATGCCCGCCAACGCGATGAAGAAGGTCGGCCCCGGCGAACCCTTCTTCTACTCCGACGGCCAGTTCAGCGTGGACGCTCGCACCGGCTACCACCGCATCCTGGTCGAGCGCGGCACGGAATACCGGCCCTGGTCCCGCACCGTCAGCCTTATTGAGGGCCGGGACATGGCGGTGGACGTGGCCCTCGAACGCTGGGCCGACCTCCCCGAGCGCGGCTGGCACCCAGGGAACACCCATATCCACTATGACGAAAAGGAGACACGCCCGGACGAGCGCCTCCGCTATGACTCACGCGTTGAAGACCTCCGCATGACGGCCATTTCCATACTCAAGCGCTGGGACCTCAAATACGCAACCAACAAGTACCCCATCGGCGTCCTGAATGACTACACCGATACGCACCACTACGTACAGAACGGCGCAGAGTCGCGGCACAACCAGCAGCCGTGGGAGATTGGCTACGGCCACGTCATGCTCCTGAACATCCGAAACATGGTCTCGCCCATGAGCCGCGGTGTGCTTGTTGACGCTTTCGACCCCGACTACCCGCCGCTCTCGTACGCCTGCGACGATGCCAGGCGGCAGGGAGGGCTCGTCATCTGGTGCCACAACGGGCAGGGCATGGAGGCGCCTGTTGCGGCGGCCCTCGGCAAGGTGGACGCCATGAACCTCTTCGACCCCTACTGGAGTGACGTCGAGTATTCACTCTGGTACAGGATGCTCAATTGCGGGATCAAGCTACCGGCCTCGACTGGCTCCGACTGGTTCGTCTGCTCCGCAAACCGCGTCTACTCGCAGACCGGTGGTGCGTTCCGGTATGAGCAGTGGCTCCAGGGAGTCAGGGAAGGGCGGACGTTTATCACCAACGGGCCGGCCATCTTCATGACGGTCAACGGTGCAGCGCCGGGCGAAACGGTTCAGGCCAGACCGGGAGATTCGGTAGAGGTGGCCGTATCGTGGTCGTCGCACTACCCAATCGAAGGCGTGGAGATTGTGAGCAACGGGCGGGTCGCGGCAACGAAGAAGCTGCTGCGAGACTCCTCTTCAGGCAGCTTCACTGCCACGGTCAAAGTCGCATCATCCGGATGGGTCGCCGCCCGCCTCGGCTCCACCGTGCGCGACAGCTTCGCCCAACCCATCTGGGCGCACACCAGCCCGGTCTACCTCCAGGCCGACGGCGCACAGGGCGAGGAGGCCGTCGCCTCTGCGCAGTGGTTCGTTGAAGCGATTGACCGCTCGATGGAGTGGGTACGCGCGAAGGGCCGCTTTTATACCGACGCCCAACGCAAAGAAGTCTCCGACCTGTTCCGTCAGGGCCAGGATGTGTACAGGCGGCTACTGTGATAACCGGCGCGCCGAGCGCCGGACGAGATATCTCGGCTTGCCTTGAGGCGCGGGCTCAGGTGGGGCGATGCCGTCACGGCTTTGACAGGCTCATGACGCGCAAATGGAATCTCAATATAGAAGGCGTCCCGAATACATCGGGACGCCTTCTCGCTTTCGATCCGTTGTTCGCCTTCCGGTCCTACTTCAGACCGGGTGCGGCCGCAGGAGAGCGGCCCTTCGACCTCTCCCTACCCTTGATCTTCGATGCGACGATTGGGTTCTGCGCTCCTGTCGGCCACTCCCCCCGCAGCACCGCAGCCACCTGTTGCGCCGCCCTCTGGCGTGACAACCAGGCCGACCGTGTTGACGTGCCCGCAATGTGGGGAGCGGTTATCACGTTCTCCATCTGGAGCAGCGGGTTCTTGGGGTCAACCGGCTCCTTCTCGAAAACGTCCAGGCCCGCGCCTCGGATCCACTTCTCCTGCAATGCCTTGATCAGCGCCTTTTCGTCGTGTACCGGGCCACGGCACACATTCACGTAAAACGCAGACTTCTTCATCTTCTTGAACTGCGCTTCGCCAATCATGTGGTGCGTCTCGTCGTTGAGAGGCACGACGACGCTGACATAGTCGGCGCGCGAGCACAGCTCGTCCAGGTCAAATACCTGCTCGACGTTGTGCTCCTTGATGATCCACGGCGGTATGTACGGGTCGTACACCAGCGTCTTCATCCTCCAGCCTGACATCTTCCGCACCACCTGCCTGCCGATGTTCCCGAACCCAATCTGCCCCAGCACCTGCTCGTCTATGGCTTCTATTGGCAGGTAGCTCGCCCGGTCCCAGATGCCTTTCCGCATGTTGTTCGTTGACTGCACGACCTGGCGGTTCAGGGCGAGTATGAACGTCACCGCCTGGTTGGAGACCTCCTCCGCACACATCCCGCTGCCGTTGGTCAGGATGATGCCCTTGTCGTTCAGTGACTCCACATCCACGTGGTTGAAGCCATGCGAATAAACGGCCATGACCTGGCACTTCGTCGTCGCATTGATGATCGGCTCACGGCCCCAGTCGCCGCGGAGCATCACAGCATCAGCGTCGCGGACGATCTCCATCGCCTCGCCGTCCGACTTGGGCTTCGCCTGGACAAACTCCACGTCCAGACCCTTCATCTCCGCCCGCTCATACGCGAGCGAGTCATTTTCCGCCCCGAGCACCACTACCTTCATTTTTGCCATGCCTGGTTCTCCCTCCGTGATCAATACCCGGCCACCGAGCCGGGCCATTGTGCGATGTCATTCTGCTTACAAGCCCGCTGCGTCCCTCGACAAGCTCCAGATGCTTATCAGGGCGTGACCCGAGAATCTAACTTAGTCAGGCGCATGTGTCCAACCATCCGGCCAACTCCGACCCCTCTCCTTTCGGGCGGGGGTCAGGGTGCGGGCATCAACCGGAAAAGCAGCCCGCTCGTTCAGGACGGCCTCTACTTGAGTCCCATGTCAACCTTCATCACCTCCCACGTCTTCGCCGCCTTGCGGGGCGCAGCGTGGTGTTTCACCTCAGGGTTGATAAGTGACATTGGCCAGTGACCCATTGCTATCCTCACCGCCTCCTCGCCCATCTGCGTCTGCGCCCTCTCCCAGGCCACCTCCGAATACGACGCGTAGTGGTTCGTCACCGACACGTTTTCCATCTTCAATAAGGGGTTGTCCCCGGGAGTCGGTTCCTGCTCGAATACGTCGAGGCCTGCTCCTGCGATCTTCTTCTTCTGCAACGCCTCGATCAACGCCTTCTCGTCAACCACACCGCCGCGTGAGCAGTTGATCAAGTACGCCGTGGGCTTCATAAGGTCGAAGTGTTTCTTGCTGAACATGTTCCGGGTCTCAGGGTTCAGGTAGACGTGGAGCGTGATGTAGTCCGACCGCCGGCACATCTCCTCTACCGTCGTGACCTGCTCGACGCCGTATTCCTTGAAGTCCCACGACGCGATATAGGGGTCGAACCCGATCACGTTGAGCCGAAATGCCTGCGCCTTGCGCGCCACGGCCCGCCCGATGTCCCCGAGGCCGATGATCCCGAGCGTCTGACCGGACAGATGCCCCATCGGCGCGAGCGTCGTCCGCTTCCAAACGCCCTGACGCACCATCTTGTCCTGTATTACGAACTTCCGGGCGCACACCAGCAGGTGCATCATGGCCTGGTTCGAGACCTCATCCGTCCCGAAGGACGCGGTGTTCGCCAGGACGACGCCATTACGTGCCGCCACGTCAGTGTCGATCCCGTCGAAACCATGTCCGAATGACACCATGCCCTTGCAGCGGCCGTTGTTGCCCATGTGCTCGAACACCGCAGGATCAACACGGTGCCCCTGCGACATGGCGACGTCCACGTCCTTCAACGCCTCGATCAGCTCCCCGGTGCTGGATCCCTTGAAGGCGATCACGTCACCGCCTGCAGCCTTGATGGCGCGCGACTGCTGCTCGATCTGGGTCGGGTCGAAGGTATCGCCCCCCTTCGGGCCAATGTAAAGCGCTCTGATCTTCTGTGCCATGTATTCCTCCGTTGGCCCTCTGCCCAATGAGAGAGTGGCTGGTAAGGGCGTTCTCAGCCCCGCTGCTATTCCTCCGGCAGGACGACGCTCTCCGGCGGTCCCCCGGCCCATACTTGCGCCATGTTCTTGTACGCGAAGCCCACGCGCCGGGGATAGCTTTCGTGGCTCTTACCTGCGAGGTGCGGCGCGACCACGACATTGTCCAACTTGAACAAAGGATTGTCTGCCGTCGCAGGCTCCACCTCGAAGACGTCCAGCCCCGCTCCCCAGATGCGTTTGGCTGTCAGGGCGGCGAGCAGAGCCTTTTCGTCCACCACCGGCCCTCGACAGGTGTTCACGAGCAGCGCCGAGGGCTTCATGAGCTCCAACTCTCTTGCGCCGATCAACTTTGTCGTTGATTTCAACAGGGGTACGTGGACCGTGACGACGTCAGACTCCCTGAGCAGAGTGTCCAGCGGCACCCGTTTCGCTCCGTACTTCTCCGCATCGGGCGATTTCTTCACATCGGAGTACAGCGTTATTGTTTCGAACCCGCGGAGGAGGCGTGCCACCGTGCTGCCGATCCTGCCCGCGCCCACGATGCCCACAGTCTTGCCGAACAGCTCCCATGTGTCATACCCATCGAGCGCCTTCGGCATCCACCCGCCGGCGCGTGTGCTCCTGTCCGACTCGATCAGGTGACGCGCTGCGCCGAGCATCAGCGTCATAGCGAACTCGGCCACCGGAATTGCATTTGCGCCGCCGTTGTTGGCGACGGGTATCCCCATCTCGCCCGCCAGCTTCAAGTCCACGCCGTCATACCCTGCCGAGGCGAGCTGTACGAGCCTGCACCTTTTCGCCGCCCGAAGCACGTTTCCTGACAGCCCGTGCCCGAAGACGAGAATGAAGTCCGCCTCCGCAGCCGCCTTTTCCCGCTCAATCTCAGGCGCAGCCGGGTCCACGAATGTCAGGTCCCAGCCATTGGGTTTCATCTCCCGCGCCATGTCAGCCAGCGGCAAACTGTACCCGGAAAGACACATTACTCTGGGCATGTTTGTTCCAAATTTCTGGGAGTCTGGGCGCAACTTCACACGGCAGAGGATGGGTGGTTAGGGCAATCTGATTAAAGACCTGCTCACGCTACGACCAGCACACCCCGACTCGCGAAGCGCCGGGTCATTGTAGCTCGCGAGTGCGCCATGGCACCGGGCGTCGTATTCTGAACGGCTGTCGGCATCCGGTGAGGCGATTACACCTGCTTGATAAACGGCAACAGGAACTGAGGGACGCTTGGACCCCAGAGAAATACGCGAAATCGCACTGCTCGCACTGGCCGCGCTAGGCCGGCTGCCCTCCGCTCCCTACTACGAAAGACGCGGCGCCGCCTACGTCCGCTCCCTTTGCGAACAGATGGGACTCGACGTCCACACCGACCGCTGGGGCAATGTCATCGCCTTCCGTCCAGGAACCACGCCTGACGCTCCCGGCCTCGCCTTCGTCGCCCACCTTGACCACCCTGGTTTCGAGGCCGTTGAGGAAAGAGACGGCAACCTTGTCTGCAAGGCTCTCGGTGGCATTCCCGTGGGAGCCTTGACCAAAGGCGCGAAGGTTCAAGTACTCGTCGAGGCCGCAGGGGAAGGCGACCTGTCCAATTCAACACTGATCCGTGTGCCCGGCGAGGTCGTAGCCGTTCTACCAGTCTCAGAGGATGCCCACGATACCCCGCCACGTGACAGGTCAGTACTCATCCGCCCTTCGCATCCTGTCGGCAGGCTGCCCTGCGCGGTTGTGTTCGACCTTCCGGACTTCGACCTCGACCACGAAACGCTACGGATGCGCGCTCTTGACGATCTTGCCGGCTGTGCCGCGACCATTGCCGCTCTCAAGTCCGCGGCCGGGACACCTACGCCTGGGGCGGTCTATGGCCTGTTCACACGGGCTGAAGAAACTGGATTGATTGGCGCCCGTCTGGCCGCTGAAGACGGTCTGCTCCCTCGGAACACCGTCGTGGTTTCAGTAGAGTCAAGCAGGGCTCTCCCGGGAGCAGAGATTGGCAAGGGGCCTGTCATCCGCACAGGCGACGCCCGGACCACCTTTGACAGACGCGCCGAGGCACACCTACTGGTTGCCCGGGAACGGCTAACGGCGCGCGACGGTGCGTTTCCGTGCCAGCGTCAACTTATGAGCGGCGGTTCTTGCGAGGCTTCAGCGTTCTCGGCGTTTGGCTACCCCGTCACGGGCATGGCGTTCCCGCTCGGCAACTACCACAACGCCGGGCCCGAGAACACCATCGCAGCGGAATACATAGCCCTAAGCGACTTCGCAGGAGGTGCGGTCCTTCTGGCCGAGGCTGCGACACTGGCTGGCACCTCGCCTGTGGGAGCAAGTGAATCGCGCTTGCGACAGAGGCCGGAAGAAGAGTCCAGGCGACTCGCGACCGAATAGCTGAATGTCTAAGACCTTCTTGCCCTTCGGTGCCATTTCGGCTCGAGAGTAAGAGGGCAGGGGAGATGCCCTAGGAGTGGCAGGCTACCTAGCCGTTTCTTCCCCTGGGGGCCACCATCGGCTCGGAGCTATTGAGGTTTGCAAAGGGTCAGCGAGCGCGGCACCCACGAGTTGTCAGTTGTGAGGGGCCGGTGGTGGGACACCCCAGGAGTGCAGTGCGTGTCCCGCGTCGTAAGTCGCACCATCCACACCATCCCGCATGGTATCAACCATATGGATCCCTATGCCGCCGACGGGTTACGTCGTATGACCCGGTAGAACGGATCGTTATCACTACATGTCTAACGCCGTAGTGCTGACGCCGGTTGTCCCGGGATCGTCTGCCTTTCCAAGGATGTGCCTGCAGGGCAGCGGCGAGGCACGGGACCAGCCCTGAGCCGGAAATCCCCTGACATTACCGCAGATAATGTGGCCCAGCCGATGCTGCAGCGCGGGTCCTTCCCCCCGAACGGCAAAGCGATTTGAGCAGTTCCGGAGCTGACTAAACGTGTGCGCATTCCAAATCATCCACATTCTGTAAACGTCGCCCGGGGAATACATAACGCGGCGGCGATGTGGGGGCGGACAAGACACGCGGCCTGTTACGGAGCGATGGCGCCAAAGTCTACAGGCAAACAACAACGTCAAACAGGAATATATCTGTGTGCCAGCCTCAATTGGCGAACCCACGTTCCGGCTGGACTTTTTCGGCAACGTTGCTGTTCCGAATGCCTGTGGAGTGTTTGCGACTAGCCCACATTCGAAAATGGTCGAAACTTGATTCGCATGGAATGACTCACAGGCTGTAAACCTGGCTGAGAACGCGGAGACATTCGCGCCCTGTCGGCGCACCGCCCGGTTACAATCCGCCGATACTCTGGTTGTCCAACCAATTGCTTAATTTGTTATCCGCCCAACACCAGCGGTCCGACCGGGGGAGTCATGGGACAAGTCAGCGGAAGCTACCTCATCGCCCGCACCCTTAAAGAAGAGGGGGTAGAGCAACTGTTCTACCTCATGGGCGGGCCCATATATGAGATCGTCAATAACGCTGTGGACATGGGGATCAAGGCCACCGATTTCCGCCACGAACAGGCGGCTTCCATGGCCGCCCATGCTTATGCCAGGGTCACCCGCAAGCCGGGAGTGACCACCGCTGCATCTGGCCCTGGAACACTGAATTTGCTGACTGGAATCTATAACGCGTTCGTGGACTCGGCTCCGATGGTCACTCTCGGGGGCGCAGGGAACGCCGGAGACGTCGGGCGGGACGCCTTTCAGGAGATAGATCAAGCCAGGATATTCGAGCCTGTTTCGAAAGCTGTAATTCGTCCCATCCAGGCTGAACGTTATCCGGAGCACATCTCCACAGCGTTCCGTATGGCCACTCAGGGCCGACCCGGCCCGGTCTATGTTGATTGCAACGAGGACGTCCTTTACTCAAAGGTAGACGAGGAGAAGGCCGTCTCCCCAACACGCCCGCGTACTTTGGCCAGACCGGTCGCCGACCCCGACCTGATCAGAGATGCAGTAAAAATCCTCGCCGCCGCTGAAAGGCCAGTCGTCCTGTCTGGTGGTGGCGCGTACTGGGCAGGCGCATGGGACGAAATGCGGGAATTCGTTGACTGCACTGGGATCCCCTTCTATACCACTCCGATAACCCGTGGGATGATTCCGGAGGATCATCCTCTATCGTTCCCCGGCGCCCGCAGCACTGCCTTTCGAGATTGCGACGCCCTCCTTGTCATCGGCACCCGGTTTAACTGGATCATGACCTACGGCAAGCGAATAAACCCTGCGGCCAAAGTCATCCAGATAGACATAAGCGCAGAGGAGATCGGCCACAACCGGAACGTCGACCTCGGGCTTGTGGGCGATGCCAAGGCGGTTCTGGGCCAACTCAACGCAGAGGCGACCCGGTCAGGTTTCAAGTCCATGGCAGGGTCGAAATGGGTCGCCGCGCTGCGCGAAACCAATGTCTCCCGCCAGGAGAAGGTTGCTGCGCTGGAGAACTCCGGGCAAACCCCCATTCATCCACTCCGGCTATGCAAAGAACTGCGCGAAGTCATGGACCGGGACGCCATCCTTGCCGTTGACGGCAATGAGATTCTCCATTTCGGAAGGCAGTCGATACCGACGTATCTTCCCGGTCACCGGCTCAACTCTGGCACGACGGGCTGCATGGGTGTGGGCCTGCCATTTGCCATCGGAGCGAAGATCGCTCGTCCGGACAGGCAGGTCATCGCTCTTCACGGCGATGGCTCGCTGGGGATGAACATCCAGGACTTTGACACCGCCGTCCGTCACAAACTCCCTATCGTAATAGTCGTCTCGAATAATGAAGGCTGGACTGCCCGTACTGAAGAGATCCGCAAGCCAGGCCGTGAGCTCGGCTACACCCGGTTTGACCGCATAGCAGAAGCGATGGGCGGATATGGAGAGAATGTCGAACGGCCGGCAGACATCCGTCCAGCCATCGAACGGGCATTCAAGTCCGGTGTACCGGCAATTGTCAACGTACACACAGACCCTACTGCCAGAGGCATCTCCCAATATGCGGGGAACCGTACGGAATAGGCTGCATCTCCAGCTTGCCGCGGCCGCCTGCGAGACTGAGTCACACCGCCATATATTGGTGGTATGAACAAGCCGCTGAACTTGCACCATCACTGATGGGACGTGAGCGAGGCTCTTGCGATAATATGCGGCCAACCTGTTTAGTCAGACCGCGCCATCAGGGGCCGGATGAGGATTCGAATCATGCCGCTTTACCTCATGCTCTCCAAACTCACCGACCGTGGCCGGGCGACTGTCAAGGAGCACCCTGAACGCATTGATCAGGTCAATGACGAGGTCACCGAGCGCGGCTGCCGCGTCGTGGCGCAATACGCACTCCTCGGCGAGTACGACTTTGCGACGCTGATCGAAGCCCCGGATAACTGGAATATGCACCGTCTGGCGATAGATCTGGGCGCCCGCGGCACCATTACGACTCACACCATGCCAGCGCTGCGCACCCAGGACTTCATCAAGTTCATGCTTGAACAGCGGGATGAAGAAAAGTCCAGCCGGTCCTGACGCCACGCTCCCGTGTCAGCCTTTTCCAGCGGGAGTCGTCATCAAGCGGCAAGACGGTTCCAGCGGCTTTGCTCGCGCGCCATTAATTCAGGCCGTGTGAGCAGGGCCGCTGTGTGTGCGCGGACCATGAAGACGGCATTGTTCAACACACATTCCGCCGCCTGTGCCGCGTATTACCGCGCTCTCCCGACAGGAGACACGAAGTATCTGGGCGCCGAAAAGGAAATACTCGCCGACGGCGCGCCGACCCCTTACACCGTTTGAACGAGATGAACCCCTCCAACCCTTGATTACCGTCTCCCCTCTAGTTTGGGGTGCCCCTCGCATGCTTGTTGCACTGCACGAACGGGGCATTGGTGACATTTCGGAGTTGCGCCGTTAGTCCCCTCACTCCCGATCGGGTACTGGGGATGGTGTGTGCCGTAGGTTTTGGCAGCTCCATTACTTTTCTTATGGGTCTAAATCTGGGACACATGTAACCTGTCGATCTCGCGTGACATCTCAGAGATAGAGGGACACATGACCTCGACAGACCTTGAACTCGCATTCACACCCGCCTGGAAACTGCGGGAAATGATCGAGCACAGGAAACTCTCCCCGGTCGAGCTCGCAGATTTCACGCTCAAGCGTGTCGAAGCCCTTAACCCGAAACTCAACGCCTTCCTCACCGTCACCGCAGATCTGGCCATGCAGCAGGCCCGGGAGGCCGAATCCGCGGTGATGCGCGGCTCCAGGCTTGGGTCACTCCACGGCATCCCGGTCTCCATCAAGGATCTAGAAGGCGTGCGTGGCGTGCGCTTCACCCACGGCTCGCTGCTTTACCAGCACGAGGTGGCAGACCAGGACGCCCTCTGTGTCGAACGCTTGAAGGCCGCCGGGGCCGTCATCGCTGGGAAGACGAACACTCCTGAATTTGGCGCGGCAGGCACGACTGAGAATCTCCTTGGCGAGGCTTGCAAAAACCCATGGGACCTCAATCGCACACCAGGCGGGTCTAGCGGAGGCGCAGCGGCGAGTGTGGCCGCCGGCATTACAGCGATAGCTCAGGGCAGCGACGGCGGCGGGTCCGTGCGCATCCCGGCCTCGTTCAGCGGCATATTCGGCATGAAACCCACACAGGGACGCATACCGAGACGCCGGGGTGGGGCGCATTCCTATTTTCCGATCAATAATTCCGCTGTGGGCCCTCTGAGCCGTGACGTTCGTGATTCAGCAGTAATGCTCAACGTGATGTCCGGCCCGGCCTCGGATTCCGAGTACGGGACCATCCCGTCCCGCCCGCCTGACTTCACACAGGCGCTGGACAGGGGAGTGCGCGGCCTGCGAATGGCATGGAGCCACGATTTTGGCGGTGCGCCTGTGGACCCGGAGGTAGTGGAAATTTGCGGCAAGGCTGTTCGCTCTTTTGAGGACATGGGCGCGAACGTCGAGCATTGCGAATATCGGCCCGATTCCACCGAGGCCGTATTCGATGCGTTTGTCACATTCTCAGCGGCGAAAACCTACGCTACTCACTCAGACGCGCTCCATCACAGGGACAAGCTGACCGATTACTTCACGTCGGCACTCGAACGCGGCCGGACTGTCACGGGCGAGCAGCTTTTCGCGGCCCTGAGCGCCATAGGACGGTACAGGGCGTACACAGATGATTTCCTGGCCCGCTATGACCTTCTGCTATCGCCCACACTAGCCGTCGGCGCGTTCAAGATCGGCCATCCGCCTGAGGTGATCGGCGGCAAACGAGTCCTCAGCACCCGGCTTGGCTTCTACCCGTTTACCTACCCTTTCAACGTCACCGGCAACCCGGCAGCTACGGTGCCCTGCGGCTTCACGAAAGAGGGGATGCCAGTCGGCCTGCAGATCATCGGACGCATGGAAGACGAGGTCACAGTCCTGGCTGCGTCCGCCGCCTTCGAGATGGCCAGGCCCTGGGTCGGTAAACGCCCGCCCGTCCAATAATCACCCTATATCGGCCGAGGGCTGATTTGGCTCCCCCTCTCCCTGTGGGAGAGGGCTAGGGTGAGGGCATCGTCAATGGTGCCAGACCATGCGGCTCTTCCAGCAATCGGCTCTGGCAACTAACGATGAGATGCTGCATCAATGTCAGCAACTAAATTGCCGTAGGGCGCTTAGAGCGAATCCATTCACCCATGCCTCCCACAGCATCCAACGCCCTCATCCTACAGTCGGGCGGCTGCACCCCTGTACTCAACCGCAGCCTCTTCGGCGCGGCCGCAGAAGCCCTCTCACGCCAAGAGATCGGCGCCGTTTACGGCGCGCGCCGCGGCATTGAAGGTCTTCTAAAAGACGACATCATCGACCTGTACCTCACCTCGAAGCCGGACTGGCGCCGCATCGCCAGGCTTCCCGCCGCCGCACTCGGCACGACCCGACACAGTCCGAAACCCGAGGAAATACCGGCCATCCTCGACTGCCTGAAAAGGCTCGGGGTACGATTTCTTTTCATCATCGGCGGGAACGACTCTGCTGCCACGGGCAATAATCTCGCCGCAGCAGCTCAGTCCGCAGGCCAGGCCCTGAGCGTGGTCAATATCCCCAAGACCATAGACAACGACCTTGTCCTGACTGACCACACCCCGGGCTATGGAAGCGCAGCCCGCTTCATCGCTCTCGCCACCCTCGGCGCGGGACTCGACGCCGAGGCCATGTCCAGCGCAGCGCCCATTACATTCATTGAGGTCATGGGCCGGGATGCAGGTTGGCTCGCCGCATCTGCCGCGTTGGCAAAACGGGATGAACGCGACGCTCCGCACGTGCTCGGCCTGCCGGAAGTCCCGATTGAGGAGGACGCCTTCATTGGCAAAGTCGAGGAGGCGTACCACAGGCACGGCTTCTGTGTCGCCGTCATAGCGGAGAACGTGCGCGGCCCCGGCGGCAGTGTCTTTGGCGGCGACACTGCTCCGCTATGGGAAGATGCCTTCGGCCACAAGTACTTCACAAGCCCCACACTCCATCTGGCCAGAGTTGCAGCGAAACGGCTCAAAGTAAGGGTCCGTGACGAGAAGCCAGGCACCATTCAGCGTTCATTCATTCCGTCGCTGTCAATTGTGGATTCGAAAGAGGCCGAGGAGGCGGGCAGGGCGGCGGTACGCCGCGCCATTGCAGGTGAGTCCAGTGTCATTGTCACCCTCGTCAGGCAGGGAGACTCTCCCTACCGTTGCACGACTGGGTCAGCGCCATTGGACAAGGTCGCGAATGCCGTGCGCCGCCTTCCGGATGACTACATCGACCGCGCAGGCTACTTCGTCACCGGGAAGTTCCTGAAATACGCCCGCCCTCTGATAGGGCCGAGCCTCCCGGCGCCGACGCGCTTCTCCTGACACGAGGTCCGTGCGAAGTTGTAGCACTAGACTGTTTTCAGCCTCGTTCTTTTGGCAGCCCAACATCTTTGCATGGATCAGATCAGCAGGCTCTTCACAACGGGTCATGCCTGCTTCGTGTAAAGTCTCGGCGCGCCGCACATCAAGAAACGCATAGCGCCGAATTTGCGGATGATCGAACTTCTTCGACACAAATACCCTTCATCCGGAGGCAGTCATGCCCTCATCAGACCGCGAACTCGTCTTCACCCCCGCGTGGAAACTGCGGGACATGATCGTCAAGAAGAAACTCTCGCCGGTCGAACTGACCGAGGCTTGCCTGCGCCGCATCGAAAAATTGGATCCCAAGCTCAACGCCTTCCTCACCATCACCGCAGACATGGCGAGGACAGAGGCGAAGGCAGCGGAGAAGGCCATGATGAAGGGCGGCAGGCTCGGCCCGCTCCACGGCATACCAGTGCCCATCAAAGACCTCGAAGCTGTGCGCGGCGTCAAGCTGACTCAGGGTTCGCTACTGCACAAGGATGATGTCGCCACGGTCAACGCCATCGCCGTGGACCGCATCCGCGCCGCTGGCGGCATCATCATCGGCAAGACAAACACGCCGGAGTGGGGTCTGTCCGGGACCAACGACAACCGTCTCGGAGACTCCTGCCGTAACCCGTGGGACCCGACGCGTACGTCCGGCGGATCCAGCGGCGGAACTGGTGCCGCCGTGGCATCAGGCATGACGCCAATCGGGCAGGGCAGCGATGGCGGCGGCTCCGTCCGTATCCCTGCCTCGCTGGTGGGCATATACGGCATCAAGGCCACGCAGGGCCGTGTCCCGCGCCGGCAGGCCGCGCCGCACTCATTCCAGCCCGCCAACTTCTCATCCGTAGGCCCAATGACGCGCAATGTAAGAGACGGCGCGGTCTTCCTCAAGGTGTTGTCCGGCCCGCAGTCCGACGCCGAATACGGCACGCTCAACGAAGCCGTGCCCGACTACGAAAGCGCGCTTGGCCGCGGCGTGCGTGGCCTGAAGATCGCCTGGAGTCCAACCCTGGGCGGGCACCTTGTCGACCCCGAGGTAAAGGCACTTTGCCAGAAGGCCGTGAAGGTGTTCGAGGATGCAGGGGCGATCATCGAGGATGCCGACTTCAAACCTGCTCCAGCCGGGGAGCAGTTCCAGACCTGGTACAACTTCTTCGCCGCACGCGCATGGAATACCCACCCGGAAGCACACGATCACCTTGACCAGCTGACGGATTACGCACGGTCGGTGTTGGAAGACGGACGCGATATGAAGTCAGCGGAACTCTTTTTGACATACGAACGCATCATCCAATACCAGCAGTACGCGCGTGAGTTCTTCTCGAAATGGGACCTGCTGCTATCGCCCACGCTCGCCGTCGCCGCCTTCAAGATAAACGGCCATCCGGCAACCATTGGCGGCAAGAAGGCGGTGCACCCGAAGCTGGGATGGCTGATGACCTACCCGTTCAACGCTACCGGCAACCCAGCGGCAACGGTCCCATGCGGGTTCAATAAGGACGGCATGCCCGTCGGCCTCCAGATTACTGGGGCACATTGCGACGAGGAGGTGGTCATCGCGGCATCCGCGGCCTTCGAGCAGGCCATGCCATGGGCGGACAAGCTGCCCAAGGTGAGCTGATGTCAATGAACCCGTAAGTCAGACGCAGCAGGGGACAGTGGAGCGGCGTCTCCCCTCCAGTCTTGCCGCGTGGCATTGCCGGCAAGCCGAAGAACCGCCCCGCCTGATGTACGCGAACATGTTGCGCCTGCCACGATGGTCAATTTCGATATCCCACTATCCTGAATCTGGGGATAGATGATCTTCTTCGGTACGCTAACGCCCAAACATTCGGAAGGCTTGCGCCGGTTTCGCGAGGTTCATATTGGCTATTGACTGGCTCGACGTTGACAGGTGGCTCATAGGCGAGGCATGGGCAGGGTCGCAGATCGGCAGGCATGTGACCGAACTGTGCGACCGGATCGGGCCTCGCTGGGGCGGGTCAGCAGGCGACAAGCTAGCGGCGGATTACATCTCAGGACAGATGCAGTCATACGGGCTGTCAGCAGCGCGGACCGAAGAGTTCACGATACATACATGGGAACACGGCAGGGCGGAGGCGCGCGCCTTAGGAGACGGGCGAGAAGTAAAGGTGCTGCCGTTCAACCGTACCCCGCCTGTGGATGTGATAGGTCCGGTAGTTGACGTCGGGTTCGGAACGCCCAGGGAGATTAATGCGGCTGGCAGCCCTTCTGTGGGGCTGCGCGGCGCCATAGCAGTGATGACGATGGCGAACGAGCCGTTCACACCGCTCATGTCCCACGCTGACAGGCTCAAGTTGCTGGCCGGGGCGGGTGCAGCAGCCTGTATCTGTGTAGACCGCAAAACTGGAGGGAGAGTCGAATACCACAGCGCGTCAGACTGGCGAGACCCCGGCCTGAACGAGCACCCCCTGCCCACAGTGGCTACACCGCGTGAAGGAGGCGCCGCACTGCGGAGATTAGCTGCGGCTGGCGCATCGTTATCCCTTGTGGTCGAGAGCCGTTTCCACGACGCGCCTGCCTTCAACACCGTCGCGGAACTGCCCGGTTCACTATGGCCTGATGAACACATCCTCCTTGCCGGGCACCATGACACGGTGCACGGGACGGTCGGCGGAAACGACAACGCTTCCGGCACGATCGGTGTCATGGAGGCAGCGCGTATTCTGGCCGGGCTGCTGAAGGAGAAGGGCATCAGTCCGGGCCGGACCATTCGGTTTTGCACCTGGAGCGGCGAGGAACAGAAGCTGCAGGGGTCATCTGAATTTGTGCGGCGGCATTACTACGGGCAAGGTTTTGGATGGCCGGAAAAGTATCCGTCACTGAGCAAGACAACAGCCTCCCCGGCCAGACGAACGCATACAGGACAGGATCTGGCATTGGAGGCGCCGCCGAGGTTCTCACTGAACCTTGATGAGCTTTCGACAGGGAATGTGAAAGGAGTCGTCCTGAACTTCCCGCAGTCGCGTGACTTCATGCAGGCCCAGCTTGATTCAATGGGCGAAGGGTTAAAGTGCCACGTCCTGGAGTTCCTGGATCCCTACTCCGACCACTTCCCGTTCGCCCTAGCTGGGATTGACTCGGGGTTCCTGTGGCGATGGCGGTTTGCCGGAAAACATCCGGACTCCGATTATCACCACGAACCGGGCGACACTCCTGACAAAATCAACGTGCGGGAACTCAAGGAATATGCTGGGTTTCTGGCACGTCTGCTGTTGCGGCTATCCCGAGTCCCGTCGGCTGAGTGGCCGGCTGTCCCAGAAACATCGGACAGCGTCCAGGCGCGTCTCAAAGCCGAGCGGCCCTTCGTGCAGCGAACCATGTGAGGCGAGTCCATGGTGCGGCCTCGGTCATCGGAGCTATATATGAGAGAACGTCATAATTGGACAGGCAAGAAGCACCCAGCGGCATGTACGTGCGTCGAATGCACGGCGCGGCGGAACGCTTCCACGCCCGTCAAGAAGAAGAACAAGCCCAAGAGCTTGCGCGGGAAGCCGAAGTCAACTCCGCTCAATGAGGTCTCCGGGATGTTTGCTGATTTTGAGAAGCGTGCCCGGGAGGCATCGGCTACTGACCCGGAATCGAAACAGGGTTAGTGGTTGTTTCAATAGGGTCGAAGAGTTCTCCCTTACCCTGACCGCCTCCCACCGGCAAGGGGGTTGGAGCAGCACATGCCGCAGATATCACGTAAAAAGGCCCGCCTCGGTTTCATAGGCGCAGGCTGGTGGGCCACCACCAACCACATGCCAGTGTTCGCTGCGAGGGATGACGTTGAAATGACCGCCGTCTGCCGTCTCGGGGCGGACGAGCTACAGCAGGTGAAGGAACGCTTCGGATTCGGGTACGCCACCGAGGACTATCGAAAACTGCTGGAGATGGATCTCGACGCTGTGGTCGTATCGTCACCGCACACTTTGCACTACGAGCACGCGCTCGCGGCCATAAGGCGTGGCCTGCATGTAATGGTGGAAAAACCCATCACAACTAATGCAGCGCATGCCCGTGAACTCGTCGCCGAAGCGCGCAAACACGGCGTCGAACTTCTCGTGCCGTACGGGTGGCACTACAAGCCATTCATTCAGGAGGCCAAACGGCGCATGGATGCGAACGCTGTGGGCAGGATCGAATTTGTGATGTGCCACATGGCATCGCCCATTAGAACATTGCTCGAGGGCGAACCCTTTCTGAATACGGGCGGCGGCGCGGGTGATGTCATGTTTCAACCCGCATCGGACACATGGGCGGACCCTGTGAAGGCGGGCGGCGGGTACGCCCTGGCGCAGATGTCGCACTCGGCCGGCATGGCCTTCTTTCTGACAGGGCTCCAAGCCGAGGAGGTCTCCGGGCTCACATATGCGCCCACCAGCCGTGTCGAGCTTTACGATGCCTTCAACGTGAAGTTCAAGGGCGGGGCGATTGGGACGTTCTCGGGAGCGGGCAACATGCCGAACGACAAGGGCTTTCAGTTTGACCTGCGCGTCTTCGGGACTGAGGGAGTGCTGGACATTGACCTGGAGCGGGCGCGGATGGAAGTCCAAAGACATGACGGGAGGCACTTCAAGATGGAGTTGCCCAACGACGGGGGTGCATATGACTGCCTCGGCCCGCCTGACAACTTCATTGAACTGGCTCTAGGCAAGACGCGGATGAACTGGGCGCCTGGCGAGGCTGGCATGCGCGCTATAGAAATGATCGACGCCGCGTACAGGTCGGCGAAGTCGGGCAGGCCTGAGAAGGTCGTGTAACCCGCTGCCGTTGTCGTATCTCCGGAGCGCAGGCAAGCACCGCAATCACCTTGCCTTCACCCTTTGCCGGATGCCACATATCACCTCAGGGGTCGCCTCTGGACAGTCCGCAACACTGTGATACGTTCGGCGGTGAACGCGCCCCGTCTGATCCATAAGGAGTCCATTGATGCCTGTCCCACTCATCCAGCAGAAGTGCGTCGCCTGCCGCAGGGACTCGCCCGCGGTCACGCCGAACCAGATCGAGCAGTTTAAACAGCAGGTGCCAGACTGGGAATTGGTCAATGAAGAAGGCATACCCAGGCTGAGCCGTTCATTCAAGTTCGCCGATTTCGTGCAGGCACTGTCGTTCACTCAGAAAGTCGGACAACTGGCGGAAATGGAAGGGCACCACCCCCGCATAGTGACCGAATGGGGGAGGGTCTTGGTGATGTGGTGGACGCACAAGATCAGGAACCTGCATGTAAACGACTTCATTGCTGCGGCCAAAACCGATCTGATCTATAAAGACATGTAGGCTCTGGTGTGACAAGCCTCGCTGCTGTACACCCTCAGTCAAGCCCTGCCCTCCAGATCCGCGGGTTAGCACGCGTGCTAACCCTGACGTAATGGGCGGACCCTGGTTACGGATCCAGATAGGCCGTGAGTAGGCGCCTTCCCATACAGACTGCGTTCCGAGCAGGCGCTTAGCAGGTGGCAGGTTTCGGACGGGTCACAGCCACACCACGGGGTCTGTGCAAAGGAAGAGTGGCGGGTTCATCTCCTCTATACACTGAACAGGCATTGCGTACAGTTGGATTACGGATCAACGGCCCCGCAGTCTAGGGCGTACGGGCATGTGTGCCATACGGGACGATCACGATCGTTTAAGTTCCGATTGGCAGGCAGATCACGCCCGAGACGTTGATACTTTTCATTCACGCCAAGCATGAGCGCGTGGAATGCGGCCCGGCGCAGAGCGCAGAAGCGTTCTCTTGATGCAGAGGTCAGAGGGCAGGCCGGATCCGGACTCCGCCAGAGATAACAAGCCGAGGAGACACAGGCAGGATGTATAACAGCGTGTTCCGTTGCAGGAGCGTTCTCCTGCTGACCGCCGCCACTGTGGTTGCGGGCATGGCAGCCTGCAGCTCAGATGGGAGTGTCACGCCCACGAATGCACCTGTTGGCCAGCAGACTATATCTCCGCCGACCCAGTCAGCACAGATGTTCAAGGGCAACATCGAAATCGATGGCTCTTCGACAGTTTTCATCATCACTCAGGCGGTGGCTGAGGAGTTCCGCAAGACCAACCCTGGTGTTCAGGTTCCAGTGGGAATCTCCGGCACTGGCGGAGGGTTCAAACGTTTCATCAATGGAGAGACCGACATCTCCGACGCCTCGCGCCCGATGACTGTCGCCGAGGCAGACCTGGCAAAAAAGAACGGCATCGAATACATCGAACTGGCGATCGCTTATGACGGCCTGTCCGTCATCGTCAACAAGGCAAACACCTTCGTCTCCTGCCTGACCACGGCGGAGTTGAAGAACATATGGAACACCGGGAGCGCCGTGAAGGCATGGAGCGAAGTACGGCCCGGATTTCCCGCCAACCCCATACGCCTGTACGGCCCCGGCACCGACTCCGGCACATTCGACTATTTCACCGAGGTCATCAACGGCAAGGCGAAGCAGTCCCGAGCTGATTTCACAGCGTCGGAAGACGACAACGTCCTGGTGCAGGGAATCGCGGGAGACAAGGGGTCGCTCGGGTACTTCGGCTTCGCGTACTTTGAGGAGAATCAGGACAAAATGAAGCTCGTCAGCGTGGACAGCGGCAAAGGTTGTATTTTGCCATCCACTCAGACGATCAATGAAGGCGCATACGCCCCGCTATCCCGCCCGCTCTTCATCTATGTGAGCAAGAAGGCACTGGGCAGGCCGGAAGTGAAGGCGTTCGTAGAGTACTACCTGAAGAACGGCGCGAAGCTCGCTGCCGAAGTGGGCTACGTGGCCCTCCCGGCGAAGAGCTACGACGACGGACTGGCGAAGATCAAGCAGCCGTGATTGAAGGCACGGCTTAACGTGCCATCGCTGGCTCATGCTCATGGCCCACTGGCATCAGGCGTGTTGGTCACTCCTGGCACATGGGGCTGCTGTATTCTTAAACCGCCCTGCAACACTATTCGGGAACAAGATGCGAGACTCACGCGTCGAAACGGCCAGCAACCCACCCTCGATGCCAGCCGGAAGCCCAGCGTCGCCGCTGCCACGTTTCCTCGTGCATGAGGACGCACTGGCCCGGCGTAGACGGCTGCGCCACTTTGAAGAGACTCTCGTAGTCTGGACGCTCCGCAGCGCAGCGCTGATCTCTGTCATCACAACTGTCGGCATCGTCGTAGTCCTGGTTCAGCAAAGCTTCGGCTTTTTCCTTCAAGTCCCGCTCTGGGACTTTCTGACCGGTACGACCTGGACTCCGCTCTTTGACCCGCAAAGTTTCGGCGTGCTGCCACTTGTTGCCGGGACGTTGCTGGTCGCCTCCATCGCCGGCATCACGTCTCTCGCTCTAGGGCTTGGGGCAGCGATTTACCTTTCTGAATACGCCCCGGACCGCACACGCCGCATCCTGAAGCCGGTGATCGAGATACTCGCCGGCATACCCACAGTCGTTTACGGGTACTTTGCCCTTTCGTTTGTAACACCCTTACTCCAGATGGTCTTCCCTGACCTGATCATTTTTAACGCGCTCAGCGCGGGAATTGTCATGGGACTCATGATCATGCCCATGGTTTCGACTCTCTCCGAGGACGCCATGGTCGCCGTGCCGCGATCACTACGTGACGCCGCCTACGCGCTCGGAGCGACCCGGTTTGAAGTGGCGACGAAAGTGGTTGTCCCAGCGGCCCTTTCCGGGATAGTGGCATCGTTCATCCTGGCACTCTCACGAGCAGTCGGAGAGACGATGATCGTGGCGATCGCTGCGGGATCGACTCCGCGTATGACGTTCAACCCTATTGAGAGCGTCCAGGCCATGACCGGGTTCATAGCGCAGGTGGCGCTGGGCGACTCGCCTCAGGGGTCAGTGGCATACCAGACTATCTTCGCCGTGGGCTTGCTGCTCTTTCTCATGACCCTGGTGATGAACATTGCAGGCCGCTGGTTCGTGGCGCGTTACAGGCAGCAGTACGAATGACAACCGTTGAGCGCAATCCGAAGCAGGCTGTACCGTCCAGGGATCTTGGCTTCAGGAAGTGGCGAGACCGCGTCTTCGTCTGGCTTTTCATATCGAGCGTGCTAATCGGCATAGCTGGCCTGTTGACGCTGCTGGCCACGGTGTTTTTGGACGGCTGGTCGTGGCTGGACTGGCAATTCATTACCAGCTACTCGTCACGCAAGCCCAAAGACGCTGGTATTTTTGCGGCGCTGATCGGGTCGCTGTGGATGCTGGGGATGACAGCCGTGTTCACCATCCCGATAGGCATAGGAACTGCGGTCTATCTGGAAGAGTTCGCCGGCAGGGGCAGGGTTACCAGGCTCATACAGATCAACATCGCCAACCTCGCAGGCGTGCCATCCATCATCTATGGCATGTTGGGGCTGGCGGTGTTCGTCTACTTCCTGAACATGGGTCGCAGCGTGGCGGCGGGCGCTCTGACAATGACGCTGCTGGTGTTGCCGGTGGTCATCATCGCATCACAGGAAGCCATAAAGGCCGTGCCAAAGAGCTACCGTGACGCCGCCTATGCACTGGGCGCTACAAGATGGCAGGTGGTCAAGACGGTGGTCCTCCCTCAAGCCGTGCCGGGGATGATGAGCGGGATCATCCTTGCTCTATCCAGAGCCATTGGGGAATCCGCCCCGATTCTCATCATTAGCTCGCTTGTGTTCCTGACTTTCGTGCCGCACAACCCAGGAGACCGTTTCACCGTCCTGCCGCTCCAGATATTCACCTGGATGTCTTTGCCGCAGGCGGACTTCAAGGCCATAGCCTCCGCCGGCATCATCCTGCTTTTGATCGTGCTGCTTTCGATGAATGGCGTCGCCATCTTCATACGCAACAAGTACCAGCGGAAGCGGGAGTGACCGCGGGCGATTGCGCGCCGTCTGGCCATATCGGCAACGACTGCCACGGTTACTCAGGCGCCCTGTGCACGTTGCATCGAGCGGCGATCTTCCCCGTCCCTTGTTGGGTTGGGGTGTTTCGTGGCAGCTTCAGAGCGGCTTTGGGAGCGTCAGGTCAGCGATGACTTGTGCGCCATCCAGGCGCCGGAATATTTCAGGTACCACCTTGATCTTTGACGACCTGCTTCCTGATCCCAGGATGACGTAACCAAGTGACATCAGATTTCCATCCACATACAGGGGCAGCGCGGCTGGCAGCGACAGGCAGGTGACGCCGCCGATCATCATCCCGGTCAGGGCCACGGTCTGTTCAGCATCTGCGAAAGAGAGGCGTTTGACTCCGAGCAGGTCAGACACGCGGTGGTTAACATCAAGCCGGCTTGTGGCCTGTACCACGCAAGCAGCGTAAGACACCGGCTCTTTCTTGGACGCCACAATGATGGTATTGGCGGCGTTTTCCATGGGGAAGCCGTACTGCGCGCAGAAATTGGCGGTGTCCGCGAACGCCGGGTCTATCGGGACGATCTCATAAGGGACCCCGGCGCGGTTGAGATCTGCCAGTACCTTCCGTTCGGTTTCGTTGACCTGGTTCATGTGCCCTGACCAGTGCCACGCGCCGCCCTGGCACCCGTCTTTTTGACCACCGTCTGTCTGGTATCTGCCTGTTTTTGAAGGCCGGTCTTCCTCATCTTGGAGCGTAGCCGTTGCGTCTCCCCTGCCTTCAACTTGAAAGTCCCAGACTCCACCACCACTCCGTAGGCGGCGCGTGCGTGCGCGGTCGAGACCTTTTCATTACGGATGTCCTCTACGACAAGCTCCGGGTCGCGGTCCAGAGGGTCGCCCCAGCCGCCGCCGCCTGCCAGGAAGTGCGAGATCATCTCGTTCCGGCGCACCGGGAGTTGGGTCATTGTCCGCAACGTCCTGTCGCCACCCGCGGTCGTGAAAATGTTCATCGAGGGAGAGCCGGAACTGCCTCCCGCAAGGCCGTACGGGGGGTGCAGGCGCTTGTCGGAGCGTAACTGTAGGACGGCTTCAGGGGCAAGGCAGCGCACTCTACGCACTTGCGACAGCGCTCCACGGAATTTTCCAGCACCGCCGGAATCCTGCACCATTCCGTACTCCTCGATGCGGACCGGGTTGCCAGCTTCTGCGATTTCGACCGGGATACTGGCGATATTCGCGCCCGGGTGAGGCACACCTTCAGGGCCATCGCCGCCGGGACGGCCGCCGCGCGCTCCTGCGACGAAATCCACGAAGGCGAAAGGTCGGCCGTCGGCGTCATACCCGCCCATCGTGACAAGTGAATTGCCACCCTCGCCGTCAGCTGGAACCTTCTCCGGAACGGCCTGCGCCAGAGCACCGAGGACTGCGTCCATGACTCGGAAGCCGGTGATGCCGCGCGCTCCGCATGGTGCAGGCAACACAGGGTTAACGACCGTCCCCAAGGGAGCGCGCACCTCGATGGGGCGGTGATAACCAGCCGAGTTCGGGATCGAGGGATCCATGATCAGGCGTATCGCGCCGTAGACTCCAGCCTTGGAGAATGGCAGGGGAGAATTGATGCCAGCCTTGACTTGCATGGACGAGCCGCCGAGGTCCACCAGGATGCCTTCACCTTGTTTAGTGAGGGTGGCCTTGATTACGACTGGACCGTTTTCGATGTTGTCAGCGTCTATGTAGTCGGTGAAAGAGTACGTACCGTCGGGTATCCGCATGATCTCCGCACGAGCAAGGCGCTCCGTGTAGTCAAGCAGTTCTTCCGTATAGCGGCGCATCTCAAGCCGTCCGTGGCGTATGGCCATCGCCTGGTAGCCACGTTCCCCTATGGCCGCTGCGGCAATTTGCGACCGCAAGTCTCCCAGCACCTTGTCGGGCAGCCGTACATTCTTTTCCAAGATCTCGAATATTGGCTGGACCGGAACACCCTGTTCAAAGAGTTTCAGCGTCGGGATGCGGAGGCCTTCCTGATAGACATCCACAGAGTCCGTAGAGTTCGAGCCTGGTACTAGTCCTCCGACGTCTGTATGGTGGGCCACGACACCAGCGAAGCCTTCAAGGTGCAGTCCATGATCGGTGCCGACACCTACTGAACGCGCCCGCCCGATTCCTTTAGAACGACCGGGTACGGCCGACGTAGCGGATACGAACACCGGCTTGATGACGTATATGTCCGGCAGGTGAATACCGCCTGAGCCGTAGGGATCATTCATGATGAACATATCGCCCGGGTAAATGCGGCCCTTGAACTTGGACATGACGCTCGCTACGGCGTCAGGGAAGGAACCAAGGTGCAGAACGATGGTCAGGCCCTGGGCGATGACACGGCCCTCGCGGTCGCAGAACGCGGTGGAGTAGTCCATGGCGTCTTTGACGACACCTGAATAGGCCGTCCGCATCACGGTCAGGGCCATTTCGTCCACGAGGGACGCGAGGCCGTTCTGGACGACTTCAAAGAGGACAGGGTCGAAGTTCCGTTTATTGAATGACATTGCTTGTGACACTATTCGGGCTTTCTCAGTTTCGTATCGGAAATATCAATTCGAAGCGTCTACAGATCTCTTCGGTCACGCCTTTCGCAGGACGTGACCCCCGTGCCGGCCGGTGAGTGCGCCATTCTCAAGCGTCAGCACTCCGTTCACTACGGTGTACCTCATGCCCTCCGCGAGCAGGTTGGGAGAGTCTAACGTCCCCCGCTCGCGGAAGCTCAGAGGGTCGAAGGCGATGATATCCGCGACAGCGCCTTCCTTGAGGCGGCCGCGGTCTTTGAATCCCATTCGGTCTGCAGGGGCCGATGTGAGCTTCGCCACGGCTTGTCCCTGCGTCATGGTCTTCGTCTCGACTACCATGCGACGCCAGAACCAGCCGGCCCACGTGAACGCGCCCATGAAAATATCGCCCGCGAGAAGCCCGTCCACGGCAAGCGCTGTCGCGTCGGACCCAATCGTGCAAAGCGGGTGGCGCATCGTACGCAACACGTCTTCCTCATCGTAGGAATGGCAGATGCAGAGGGGTGCGTGCGGATCCTCTGCGTGGGCGAGGAGAACGTCGAATACCGCGTCCCACGGGTCGCATGGTTTGGCCTTTGTCCCCAACGTCGCGATCTCTGCAAAACTCTTGCCTCTGAATTCCGGACGCTCCGGGCTCGTATACAGGGACACACGGTCCCAACCGCCCAAAACGAAGCTGGATATGATGCTCTTGTGCTCCCGGAACAGTGCCCTTTCACGCGGGTCTGAAAGGCGTTGGCGAAGTGTGTCCGCTCCGCCGTCAAAAGCCCAAGGGGGCAGGGCGTTGCTGAGGTTGGTGATGCCGTGAAGGCGCGTGTGTGAGTCAAAAGCAGCGTCAAGACCCAGGTCGCGGGCTCTTTCGACGGCGGCCACGCAGCGATCGAGAGAGCCGGGCGGGCCTGCACGACGCGGGATGATATGCGAGACCTGGAGGCGAACCCCGGCCTCCTGTGCTGTTCGCACCGCCTCTTGAACCGCTTCTACTGCATGCGTCTCGCGGTTTCGCGTGTGTGCGGCATAGATTCCGTCATGCCTGGCCATAACCTTGCAGAGGGCAACGATCTCCCTCTCGTCCGCCACCCGTTCCGCAGGGTATTCAAGTCCTGTTGACAAGCCCCATGCGCCCGCTTCAAGACACTCTTCCAGCCCGAATGCCATCTCCTTCAGTTCATCTGGCGTTGCAGGCCGTCCGGTTTCAAGCATCGCAGCCAAACGGAGGTTGCCGAACGGCGCCAGGCTGGCAACATTCACCGCGGGCCTGGCTCTCTCCATCCGGACAAGGAAGCCAGAAAATGACCGCCATGTGATCCCGGTTTGCGATGTCCAACCGTAAATGTTGCCTGTAAAACGGCTGGGGTCAGTTACAGGGGCACAACCGTGCCCACAGTTGCCAATGACCTCAGTTGTCACGCCTTGAAACGCCTGACTCTGAGCGCGGGGATCAATCAGAAGTGTGAAGTCCGAGTGGGAGTGGATGTCTATGAAGCCGGGGGCGACTAGAAGCCCCGTCGCGTCAAGTGTGGCGGCTGCCTCCCGGCCCGCGAGCCGGCCCATCGCGGCGATGCGCCCGGCCCTGATACCTACATCAATTTGCCGCGTAGGCCCGCCCGAGCCGTCTGCCACTGTGCCGCCATTGATCAGCAGGTCAAACAAAGTGTGATCCCACGCCCGCTAACCCGTGTCCCCCGGAGGGAGGTCACATGACTGCCTCACCTGCCGACCAAAAGAGATGGCATCAAAGACAAACCCGCCTAACCACCTGCGCCGAGACTAATGACTATGTTGCCCTGACCGTCCAGACATGCCGTACAGCCGGGAGGCACGACCGTCGTGGCGTCATACTCCTCAATAATCAGCGGTCCGGAAACCGGTTTGGCGTTCAGCCCGGATCTTCCGATGACGTGTGTGTCGAGTAGGCCGTGCAGCCTGCCGAACGAGGCTTTTCTGGACGAAAGGATTCGTTTGCGCGTCACCGTAGATGCCTTCGCCATACCTGAGTTGACCTGCCCCTCCGCAGAGGAGACGGTCGCAGAAACACGGATGTTGACCAACTCCACCTCCTCGCCGGGAGCGTGATGGCCGTAAGTACGCTGGTGCTCTTTGTGAAAAAGCTCGACAAGGGTGCCTATTAGCCCTCCGCGCTCTGGAGCGGATGCATCCACTGTCAGTTCCCACGCCTGCCCGGTGTAGCGCAGGTCAGCCTGCCGCCGCCATTTGGTTCTTGATGCGAGATAGCCTTCAGCAGCCATCACCCTGCGAGCCCGCGCCTCCACCTCTGCGAAGTCGCGCTCAACAGATGTATCAGTGGTTTCACCCGTCCGCGCGAAGACAGTCTGCACGAAGTGGTGTTCAGGCTCGGCCCCCAGCATCCCAACAGCCGAGAAAAGTCCGGGAGAAGGCGGGATGATGACCTTCGAGATGCCGAGTGCCTGAGCGAGACCCGCAGCGTGTACAGGGCCATTGCCGCCGAATGCAAAAAGGGCGCACTCCCGCGGGTCGCGGCCCCGGTATGTGGACACCGCCTTAAGGGCGCGGATCATGTTCGTATTGGCGACTGTGTGTACGCCGTATGCAGCTTCCTGAACGTCCAGCCCGAGCGGCGTGGCAATCTTGCTTTCCACAGCCCGGTGTGCCAAATCAGCGTTGACTTTGACCGCGCCGCCGGCCAGTCCCTCCGGATTGATGTACCCAAGAACTACGTTTGCATCGGTGACGGTCGGCTCAGTCCCGCCGAGGCCGTAACAGGCCGGACCTGGCACTGCTCCTGCAGACTGCGGGCCAACCTTGAGCGCTCCACCACGGTCTATCCAGACAATGCTCCCTCCGCCCGCCCCGACCTCTGCAATGTCCAGCACCGGCAGCCGGACGGCGTGGCCTCGGCCTTTTACCAGACGGCTCGAGAGTTGGATACCTGCGCCCACCTCGTACTCGGTCGTCCACGAACGCCTGCCGTCTTCGATGAGCGACGCCTTTGCCGTCGTGCCTCCCATGTCGAACGAGATGATGTTTTGTACGCCTGCCGCGAGGGCGGCCCGGTGCGCTCCGACCACGCCAGCGGCGGGGCCAGACTCGACTATGTAAGCCGGTTTTTCCGCCGCGGACTTCGCGGACATGACTCCACCATTGGATTGCATGACCCTCAGCCGACCGCTGATTCTGGCATCCCGGAGGCCGTCCGATAGCGAATCCAGATAACGTTTCACGATGGGACCAATGTACGCGTTGACGACCGTCGTGCTTGTGCGCTCGTACTCCCTGATTTCAGGAAGTACATCAACAGAAAGCGACAGAAAGACGTCAGGCAGGCGTTTGCGGACAAGCTCGCCGATGCGCCGCTCGTGTGCCGGGTTGCGATACGAGTGCAGGAGGCAGACGGCCACTGCCTCAGCGCCATCTTGGGCTATTCGTTCCAGAGCAGCAATGACAGTCTTCTCGTCCAGTTGGCGGAGGACACCACCCTCTGCGCTCATGCGCTCATCCGCTTCAAGCCTGAGACGCCGTTCTACAAGGGGTTTCGGAGGGACGTAAAACAGGCTGAACAGTTCAGGCACGCGTAGGCGGCGGAGTTCCAGCACGTCGCGGAAACCCTTTGTGGTGATGAGTGCGGTCTTCGCGCCATGATTTTCCAAGATGGCGTTCGTGGCTACAGTCGTGCCGTGGACGATCTCCGAGACAGCGCTGCCCGGCACGCCCGCGTCCCGGAGCATCGCGACCGTGCCCTCGACGATGGCGCGGGAGTAATCATCGGGCGTTGAAAGGACCTTCTTGGTCCACGTGCGGCCATCTGAGCCTGTCATCACGAGGTCAGTGAACGTGCCGCCTATGTCCGCGCCGACGCGGTATGTGGGCTTAAGTCGTGCTGGCATATGTTGCAGGGTGTTCAGTTGTGCCGTAGGGAGTGGCGCTTGCGGGTCCATTGTTAACGAACCGCTGTATTCCGTCCCAGATGATCATTCTGCGTCCATTGAATTGGACTATTCGTTCGCCCCGGCCCGTATGGAGAACTTAGAAAGAGTGTGTCATCGGTGATGAGGTCAAGAGGACAGGCCATTACAGAAGACCGCAGCAATCACATCCAACATGACATCAAGCGACTCGCTTCAACTCTTGATGCCAGTCGGTCTTCTGGCGCGTCCTCCGGCCCTCTTGAATCTGCCCAGGCGCAGCAGGGCAATATCGTGGCGTGTAGCCCCCTTCGTCGCAAGATCCGCCATGACCTCGCCCACCACCGAGCAGAACTTGTAGCCGTGGCCAGAGAACCCAGCGGCGAATGATACCTGCGGGTGGGACGGGTGTACGTCAATGATGAAATGTTCGTCCGGTGAGTTGGTGAACATGCACGCTTTGAGGGCCATCGTCGGGCCGGAGGCGTCCGGGAAATACTTGTCTGTGAATTCGCGCAGGATCTGTTCATCAAGGGGGTTGCATCCACGGTCGGGCGAGTCCGGGTCTATGGGCTCTCCCAGGTGGTGATAGCGGCCCACCTTGAAGCCTGGCACACCGTGTACGGGGAAGCCGTAGTAGCGGCCCTCTTCGACATGCAGGTTGAACACGGGAAACGTTTCGGGCTGGAAAAGCCCGGGTTTTCTGGGCTGGAACCAGGCCAGCACCTGCCTCTCAGGCACGGCCAGCCGTTTCAACTGCGGGATGAGCGTCCTCGTCCACGCGCCGGCAGTGATTACAAGCGCACCCGCCTCGTAACTGCCTCTATCCGTATCCACGCGCACGCCACCTCCGGGTGTGACGTCCCAGCCGAGCACCCGTTCACGGCCGTGGATTGCTGCGCCTTTGGCCTGGGCCTGTTCCACAAAGGACACGATGCATCGCTCAGGAAGCAGGAAACCACCGTCTGGCTGGAGGAGGGCCATCGTTTCAGCAGGGAGGTGGTAGCCGGGATAGCGCCGGGTTAGTTCGCGGCTGGTGAGAACCTCATGCCGCAGGCCGTGGATCTCACACGAAAGGAGGGATCCCTTGAAGACGTCGTGCCCAGGTGGACTGGCGTCCACCGAGCCCATGGTTCGAAGTAGCTCCTCGCCGACCTTTTTTTCTATCTCACGCCACAACTCATAGGAGCGCAGGAGCAGCGGGACGTACGAGGGGTGTTCGTAGTAGGCGAGGCGGATGATGCGCGTGTGACCGTGCGACGACCCACGGTCGTGGGGGATGTCAAACTGCTCCAGGCCAAGGACGCGGAGGTTGCGGCGCGAACCGGTAGCACGCCTGCGCGACAACTCATAGACGGTCGCGCTACCCATGCCGCCTACCCCTATGACGATCACGTCGTATGTGTGTGATGAGGCCAGGAAGAATCTCTCCAAAGTAAGTCCTGATCAGGTCAGGACATGGTAGGGCATCGGTGGCGGCATACGTACCTGCGCGGACTCTTCCTTCATTCCTCTAAGATGCGTGAGTGTGGTTGGCAGCTTTCACCAACTAAGCCGTGCTGTCTGTTTCTTCCTAGTCGGCGGTCAGGGCAAGCCTGACATGTAGGGTTGAATGGGCAAGACATACTGGATGCTGGCAACCGACCAGCGGAATTACGAGATCACCCGCCAGCGCGGTTTTACCGTACAGGGTGTGGACTCGCGTAACCGTCGCAAAGCAGTCCGCGTGTTGCCAGATGACCGCATCATGTTTTACATCTCAGACAGGGCCGCTTTCGCCGCCGCCGTCACGGTCACGTCCGGCCACTACGAAAGCTACGACCGTATCTGGCAGCATTACCGCGAGAGGGAAACCTTCCCGCACAGAGTGAATATCAAGCCGGATCTTGTTTTGGATGAAGACATCTGGGTGGACGCTTATCAGGTGGGGCCAACTCTTGAGTACGTCAAGAAGTGGGCGCCTGAGGACTGGCCTCTGGCCTTTGCGGGGATGTTGCACATCCTGCCGCAGCGGGACTTTGGCTATCTAGAGGACGAGATGGGTCGTGCGCTTCGAAACGCTGGCCGCCCACCCGTCCCTGCAGACGTTGAGGCTATCAGGGAGGAATCCCTCAAGCTCTCCCCTCAAAACATCGTGCCTGTGGCAACCGCGCAGGAGGTTCCCGCCAGTCAGGACGCGGGGCCGGAACTCGAAGACGCTGAGCACTGACAACTCGCAGTCTCATATTGCGGTGGGGTCAGGCCGTAGTGCCAGCTCCAGCGAGGGCCGTTTTGATCGCTGCCCGCTGCACATCGAAACGGCGGTCAGGCAGAACAGGCGTGGCGATTCCCAAAGGATACGGCTCTACTAACTCAACCCATGACTTGCACCCGGCATAGGACCCCATGACCGGAAGGGCCTGCGGCATCTGAAGCCTGTGGCAACGCACGATGATAACGTGCAGAGGATCCCGGGGCTTCCAATGGGCGCGTTTGACCGCGTATTCGTTGGAGAAGATGTGGAACGGTGCAAGGGCGTTGACCGCCGCCACTTCACTAATCCGGATGACTTCGGCCACTTCGGCGAAGAGCGCCAGCGTCACCATGCCCTGGTCTGTGTCGTCATCGATGCCCCGCATCAGGCCTCGCTTGTCTGGTTTGAGCAGGTCTGCACCCTGGTGGAAGGACGTGGGATAAAGGAAAAACCCATCATGCTCGATCCTGAAATGACGGCCGTCCTCGTGGATGCCACCTTTGCGAAGCAGGACAACCTGTTCGCCCTGCGCCAGCGCCTCGATCGCAACAGACCACTCTTTTAGAGCGATGTTTGAATGGGATGGGACCAACGCTGACCTTTGAACGTATGTTTCGGTAATATTTGATCTGACACAGACGGGCTTCCTGCTCGCCTTTAGTTTCTGTCGGGCGAAACAACTCCCCAATGGAAATTATAGGCCCGGAGCATCCGACTGACAGTAGGTGTCATCTTAGTCAATAACGCTGCCAACCATCTCATCTCCTGTTGACGGGTGCCCGTTTGAACTGGGAGCGCATTGAGGCGAAGTGTGACAACCGAAGGGTTCTTATTCAATTGGGATCCTCGGCAGGATCTATTCGGAGTCAGGTGAAAAGTCACAATGGTCATGAACCTGTTCAAGAAACCCGATGTTGTCCTTGAAGGCGACACAGCGACCCCCGGTACGCCTTACCGCCTGTGCATGTTTCGTGTGACCGGTCGCAAGCCTGACAACGACCTGTCCCGAAAAGTGCGGGCCGCTCTGCAGATGGCTGTGCCGGGATGCGAAGTAGCGGATCTGCCGCTGGCTGATGTCAAGGTGGCGGAAAAGATGGGGATGCGCTTCCGAATCAGCTACTACGGAGAGCAAATCCCCGGCGAGAAGATCAGGGACGCAGTGCTGAACGCTATTTAGTTCCACCTGACCCTGCCAACACGGCGCGTACCGGCTCCCCGCGCTGGCCCAAAAGCCGTAATGCGTTGCGCGTCGTACTTTCCCGTACATCTTCAACTGTGATCCCATGAAGCTCCGCTAGCTTCACAGCGATCAGTCGGATGTCCTTCGGCTCGGTCCATTTTGCACGGTCGGGCTTGTAGGACTGCGGAAAGGCATCGGTCTCCAGCACGATCCATTCAAGCGGAACATTGCGGACGGTCTCCTGAAAATCCCGGCTATGCAGGAGCGGCTTCGCCACAGAGATATACAAACCGAGGTCTAGCAGTGCCCGCGCGTAATCCCAGTCACCCTGGAAGTAATGTGCCGCACCGCCGGTATCTCTGATTCGCTCCTCCTTCAGAATGTGCAGCGTGTCCTCAGTCGCCAGCCTGTTGTGGAAGACGACCGCCAGCCCCTGCTCGCGGCCGATCGCGATCTGGGCGCGGAATGCTCGTTCTTGAATCTCGTGCCACTCCGGGCCTGTGGACGGCTTCCAGTCCGAGCCCGGAGCGGGCCTGAAACTCTCGGGCGGAGTGTGGTCAAGTCCCGTCTCGCTCATCACGACCACACGCGGGTCGGCGGCGAGTCGGCTCAGGTTGCCAACATCGCCTGGCGTCAGTTCGCCCGTCATGTCCTCGGGATGCACGCCAACGCCTGCGAAGACCGAAGGGTGCTCATGCGCGATCTTGACGCAGCGCTCTGAACTGGCGACCGTCACGCCAGCCGTGATGATCGCCCCCACGCCTGCCGAGCGCGACCTCTCGACGATGCCCGACAGCTCGCCCGGCTCGTGCTGGTCAATGTGCGTGTGAATGTCCAGGAAGAGCGCCAAGCGCGTGTCGCAGGCTCAGGCCATCTCGAACGGCGGGTACTTGTCTGTGTTGAGAAGGAAGGCGTAGGCAATCACGCGGTATGTCCAACGCATGACCCCGACTGTGTAGTCAAAGATGCCACGGGGCTGTTTGCCTGTGAACAGAATAGCGAACCAGCCAACGATCGTCACGATGATGACGCCTATCCACAGGAAGGCAAGCACCACGTAGTGCGGGATGGCCAGGAGCCACTTGTACAGCGGGGCCCAGCGGTCCAGGTCGCGCTGCACGTCAGGGTAGTCTGCGTCCAGGTGGACCGATTGCTCTTCGTCCGTCGAGGGGTACTCGTCTCTCAGCAGCAACAGGTAGCTCCCCACTCGCGCCTCGAAGCGCATGAGCTGGAGGCTGAAGTCGAACCACCAGCGCGGATACTTCTGGCGGAAGACGATCAACAAAAGAGGCGCCAGGAAAAGCACGCCCGTGCCGCCCCCGAGGACAATCGACCACTGGTCGCTGCTGTCCGAGAACCAGCTGCCGCCCGAGATTGCGGCAAGCACGATGGCTATGGGTATGACATAGAAGATGCGGAAGAACGAAGTGACGCGGTCACGAGGGCCGTCTTGGTGGTCAATAGACAACCTGATGGCGTAAGGTGGCGGAGCAACAGGCGGGACGGCAGGCGCCATTGAAGCAGCTGGCGTGGGCTGTGAAGTCATACGTGCGCCTCCTAGTTATCGCCGGGCAGGGTGGAACAAAAGCGTGCCCCGACGAGCGTAATCATCGCACACCCGGCCACCGGGTACCGGAACGGGTGATCCCCTCTCCCTCGGGTGCCCTCCGGGCGCGAGAGGGTCTAGGGTGAGGGTTGAACACCGGAGCGCCCCAACGAAGACTTGACGCCGCGCCTCTTCTCCCTTCAACGACTCTCCAGCTGGCCCGTCCGGCGGGTGCGCGGCGTATAGTGTGGCCCGCTATGGACAGGAACGCGCTTCCACCTGTTGCAAATGCCTATGGAGGAACTCAATGCGCCTCGGACTAGGACAGTTCAACGCTTGGACGCCCGAATACCTGCGCTTCGCGAAGCAGTTCGGCGCGACGGACATCCTGCTCAACACGCCCAGCCTGCCCAGCTACGGCGGCTACTGGCCCCTCCACGACATCGTGAAGATGCGCCAGGCGGTCGAGAACGAAGGGCTGAAACTTTCGGCCATCGAGAACGTGCCGACTCAGTTCTACGACCACATCATGCTCAACGGCCCAAAGCGTGACGAGCAGGTCGAGAACATGATCAAAACGGTCCGGAACATCGCCCGGGCCGGCGTCCCCGTCTTCGGCTACAACTGGATGCCCTCCCACGTCTGGCGCACGCCGCCTGTGCCCATCCGCGGCGGCGCGCTCGCCACTGCGTTCGACTATGAAGAGGCGAAAAAGTTTCCGCTGACGCACGACCGCGAGTACACCGAAGCGGAGATGTGGAAGAACCTCGAATACTGGATCAAGATCATCACGCCCGTCGCCGAGGAGGAGGGCATCAGGCTGGGCATCCACCCGTGCGACCCTCCGGTCGAGAAGCTGGGCGGCATACCGCAGCTCCTCCGCAACTTCGACGCCTACAAGCGGCTCATCTCGATAGTGGACTCGCCCTCGAACGCGATCGAGTTCTGCCAGGGCACCTTCTCGGAGATGAACGAGGACATCTACGAGATGATCGAGTACTTCGTGCTGCGGAAGCGGATCATGTACGTCCACTTCCGCAACGTGTCGGGCCAGGTCCCGAAGTTCTATGAGGAGTTCGTGAACACCGGCTACGTGGACATGCACCGCGCCATGCGGGTCTATTTCGACTACGGGTTCGACGGCTTTTTCATTGACGACCATGTGCCGCAGACCTACCAGGACACGTCGTTCGGCCATAGGGGCCGGGCGCATGCGATGGGGTACATTTCCGGGATCATGGAGTCCATCTCGAAGCTCGAAGGCGAACAGGGCAGGGCCGCCGGCTGGAAATACCGGCAGTTGGAGAAGGCCGGGAAGCTGCCGAAGGTGACGGGAGTCGGCCTGCCCGCCCGCGGCCGCGCCGCTCCGAAGGCGAAGGCCGCGTCAACGCGCAGGAAGTAAGACATCCACAGCTCTACCCTCCCCCTCGATGGGGGAGGGTTAGGGAGAGGGTGGACAAGCTTCCTCTTCCCCTCTGTGAGAGGGACGGCGCAGCGTGAGGGTTGAAGCCGGGACTCAAACAACAGCGCACGGAATCCCGGCTCTTTCGGTCTTTCATCGCCATGGAGCAGGTCCAGGTCAAGCCGGAGAGCCTCAGTTGCCTGAAAAGGTCATCCTCGACACCGACATAGGCTCGGACATAGACGACGCCGTGGCGCTCGCATACCTCCTCGCGAACCCGGACTGCGACCTGCTCGGCGTGACGACGGTGTCGGGGCAGGCCGTCGAGCGCGCAAAGCTGGCGAGCGCACTGTGCATGGCAGCGGGCAGAGATGTTCCGGTGTTTCCTGGGGTGGAGGAGCCGCTGAAGGCTGTGCAGAGACAGCCACTTGCAAGGCAATCCGCAGTCCTCGACAGGTGGCCACACCGGAAAACGTTCCCGCAAGGCGGGCCGAACACCTTCATCGCTGAGACGGTCAGGCATGACCCCGGCGAGATAACGCTGCTTTCCATAGGGCCGATGACAAACATCGCCAGACTGTTCGTGGAATACCCGGATACGGCATTGCTCCTGAAGAGCCTGGTCATCATGGGTGGGCGATTTGGTCCCGCCCCGCGAGGGAGGGGAACTGAGGAGTGGAACGTGCTGTGCGACCCCCACGCCGCAGCAATTGCTTACAGTGCACCAGTCAATCTCCACCGCTCGGTCGGGCTTGATGTAACGATGAAGTTGCAGATGCCAGCGGCTGACGTGCGTCGCCGCTTTCAGACAGGTCTGCTCAGACCGGTGTTGGACATGGCGGAGGTGTATTTCTCAGACGAAAAGGTCATCACCTTCCATGATCCTTTGGCCGCTGTGTGTATTTTTCATCCGGAAGTATGCAAGTTCGAAAAGGGCCGGGCCGTCGTGAAGGCAGAGCCCAACGATGAAGGAAGGTTCATGAATTGGCGCCCAGATGCCCGAGGCCCGCATGAGGCCGCCGTCGCAGTTGACCCAGCGCGGTTTTTCGAACGCTATTTCCGGGTGTTTGAGTAGGGCGATACAGATGTTCCCCACTACTCAGTAGGAGGTGGTACGTCGGGTGTTAGAAATGTCTTTTGAAGTAAACGCTGTACGTGCGCACACACCGATTCCTATAACCAGATGCCACGCTTGCCGTCTTGTCAGAAGTCAAATACCACCCGCAGGGGGAACCGTGCTGGGCCGAACTCGCCGCAAGTGACGCAGAGAGCGCTCTGCAGTTCTACACGAACCTCTTCGGTTGGACGGATGACGCCCAACCGATGGGTCCCGGCCATTCTTACCACATGATGCGATTGAAGGGGCAGGTAGCCGCCGGTCTGTACTAGGCCGGGCCGGAAGACCTGAACCGGACGCCACCCTGTTGGAGCATCTACTTCTCTGTCTTCAGCGCAGACGAGACGGCGAACAAAGTGAGAAGCGCGGGCGGCAAGGTAGTAGTTGAGCCGATGGATGTTATGGATGTGGGCCGGATGCTGGTAGCGCAAGACCCTTCCGCCGCGTATGTGTCTTTCTGGCAGGCGAGGAAACACACCGGGTACACCATCGTAGAAGAGCCGGGCGCGGTGACGTGGAACGAGCTGCTGACGCGCGACATCAACAAGGCAGTACCGTTTTACGAGGCGGTTCTGGGTGTTAAAGCCACCGTCGTGCCTATGCCTGAAGCGGACTACACGCTGCTAAAGGTCGCAGACAAGGCCGTGGCTGGGGTCATGACGATGCCTAAGAAGGTTCCGGCTCAGGTGCCTTCATACTGGGATCCCTACTTTGCCGTCGACCACGCCGATGCGGCTGTCACGAAGGCGAAGTCCCTTGGCGGCACGCCGCTGGTCCCCACTATGGAAATCCGGGGATTCGGCCGCTTTTGTCCTCTAGCTGATCCGCAGGGAGGGGTGTTCAGCATCTTCCAGCCTGTCAAGAATTAAGGCCGGGATGGATCCGTTCAACGAGACCGTTTGAAGAGATAGGGGCGGATATGTGGTGCCGCTTTTCGTTTCCAGCCCGCCTCACGACACCAGGCGACTTCGTTGACATAATCGCCGTCACGCCGAACCCAACAAGTCAGAGATGACCAGTACTGGACGACATGCAAGCACCCCCTTCGTCACATCGCAGCGCCGCCCTATGGCTCCGGAAATGGTGGCCTGTCGTTTTGTTGGGCATCTCGACGGTCGGGACGTACGGGGTCGGCTGGTATTCGTTCGGCGTCATTATCGGGCCGGTCAAGGAAGAGACGGGGTGGTCGAGTAGTTCAATTTCGGCTGCATTCTCCATCGGCGTCCTGTTCGTGGGTGTCGGGGCGACATTCGCCGGGCAGATGCTGGACAGATTCGGCGGACGACCTGTTCAAATCGTGTCTCTGTTAGCCGGGACGGCGCTTGTGCTCGTGGCCGTGTCAGCGCACAGTCTGCCCATCTTCGTAGCGGCGTGGGGGCTGGGCGCGGGAGTGCTGGGGGCAGGGCTGTTCTATCACGTGACGATGGCGATCACTACACGCCTGTACCCGGACGAACGGGCGGCGGCGTTCGCAGTGCTCACGTTCACCGGCGGGTTCGCCAGTCCGGTCTATCTGCCGGTGGCCGGATACCTCGTCGAAGAGTTCGGGTGGCGCGCTGGCGTGAGGTTACTCGTGCTCTTGATGGTCGTACTGGCTGTGCCCGCTGCTTTGTTGGTAAGCGGGAACAAACGAGACAACGCCGCGCCATTTCTTGCCGGGCCTCTGCAGGTGACAGGCAAAGCGACTAATCAGGATCTTCAGGCCGGGGCGGGGTCAGGATTTGGCTCCGTGCGAGAAGCCCTGCGGTCGAAGCGTGTTGCCGTCATGGTCTTGATGTTCGCTGCCATGTGGGTGGCCGTAGGCGGGATGCAGGTGCACCAGGTACCCGCCATTCAGGCGGCCGGTGTATCACTGGCGACGGCATCGTTTATCGCCGGGTTGCGCGGGTTCATGTCACTGCCGGGCCGCGCGATGCTCGGCCCGATCACGAAGTGGCTGGGGATTGAACGTGCCCTGCTCGTGGCCTACGCATTGATGTTTTTCGGTCTTGTGGCGCTTGCCTTCGGTGGGTTTGCTGGCGCCATGGCATTCGCGGTGGTCACGGGCGTGGTGTTTGGGGTCGTGTCTCCGCTTCAGGGGCTGTACTCGGCGGAAGTGTACGGTCAGAGGCGGATCGGGTCGCTATTGGGGGCACAACAGGCGGTGATTAGCGCCGCAAGTGCGACTGGGCCTGTGGTGCTGAGCCTGCTGCTTGATGCCGGCGCAGGCTACCGTACGGTGGTCGGCGTCGCCGCAGGCATGGTGGCCGTCGCAATCATGCTGCAACTGGCCGGGATGCGGCGTGCTGGCAGTGCAAAACAGGTGCGGGGGGATGAGTTGTGAAGGGCGGTGCTGGCCGTCTCGCAGGCGGTATGCTGTTGCCGCTCTGCGTCATGTTGAACGGCGAGGAGCGGCAAGGGAGCAAGTAGTGAATATGTTGAAGATCGAGAAGGTGGAGACATGGCTCGTAGAGCGGTGGCTCGCCGTACGTGTGACCGCGGACGACGGCACCCAGGGCGTTGGCGAAGGGACCTTCTGGAGCTTTGCCGGCGCGGCTGAGGACATCGTCAAGTCGCTGTCCAAGGACCTCATCGGACAGGACGCGGGCAATATCGAACATTTCTGGAACGCCGCCTACAGGAAGTTCAGCTTCCGCAGCGCGGCCATCACGAGCGCTCTCAGCGCCATGGATATGGCACTGTGGGACATCAAAGGCAAGCGGTACGGTGCGCCCGTATGGGATCTGCTCGGCGGCAGAGTACGCGAGAAGGTACGGGCCATTGCTCTGCTCTCGGGCGGGTCAAAGCCGGAAGACTTCGTCAAATCAGCCCTTCAGGCCAAAAAGCGCGGCTTCACAGCAGGCAAGATGACACCGTTCCCACGCGGCTGGAGCACACTGCCTTACGCCGAACTTATCAGGCAGAACACCGCCATAGTCGCTGCTGTGCGTGAAGCCGTCGGCTGGGATTTCGACATAGGCATCGAAATTCACCGCAACATGCAACCCGCGGAGGCCGAGGTGTTCGCAGGCCAGATCGAGAAGTTCCTTCCTTACTTCTTCGAGGACCCCATAGCCCCCGAGAGCGTCATGTCCATGGGCGACGTGGCTAGCCGCATCCGCCTGCCTCTTGCAGTGGGCGAGCGAAACACCACGATCTGGGAATTCAGAGAATACTGCAGCCTGAAGGGCGTGGCTTATCTCAAGCCAGACGTGGGGCTTGCCGGTGGCATCACCCACGTCAAGAAGATCGCCGCCATAGCCGAGTCGTTTCACCAGCGGATACTGCCGCACAATTTCCTTGGGCCGGTCACGACCATGGCCTGCGTCCAGCTTGCCGCGGCAACGCCGAACTGGGACGTTCAGGAACTCGTGCTAGACGCCGATAGCGGCAGGGGAGACCTGGTCAAGGACCCTCTCGTGTTCAAAGACGGCTACCTTCTCATCCCGGAGACACCGGGACTGGGCATCGAATTCAATGTGGCGGCGTTCGAAAAACACCCGTACACGACAGGTTCGGGCGACCCCTCTCGCCGCCCAGATGGCTCCGTAGCCCTGAGATGAAACTATGGCCGCAGTATCCCGTCTCCCAGCCGGCAAGGGGTAAGTTCAATCTTGCCGACGTCCTCCCGAACTCCTGGCACTCCGTTCCGGCATGTCTTAGGACAAATGTGACTCACCCTGAGGTGTTTTGAAAATGGCTGGAAGACTCGACGGCAAGGTCGCGATCATCACCGGCGGTGGAGGATCGATGGGCAGCGCAATGGCCCGGCTGTTCACGAACGAGGGCGCCGCGGTCTGCGTGGCGGACTTCAGGCCGGAAGCGGCGCAAAAAGTAACCGATGAACTGAACAAGTCTGGAAACAAAGCTATCCCATTCACCATTGACGTGCGCGACTCGAAGCAGTGGCAGGCGTGCGTCGCCACGACGGAGAAGGCCTTTGGCAAGGTCACCACGCTATGCAACGTCGCTGGGGCCAACGTGCGCGTGGATTTTGACGGACAGACTGAAGACATGTGGCGGATGATCATGGACACCAACCTCACGGCGTACTTCCTGGGCACGAAAGCCGTTGTCCCTGCGATGCGCCGCGCCGGGGGCGGGTGCGTGTTGAACATCGGGTCGCTCGGATCGATCAGACAGGGAGCAGGCAGCCCTGCCTATGGGGTGAGCAAGATCGGCCTTGTGGGGCTGACCCGGAGCACAGCCGCGGCATATGCAAAGGACCACATCAGGTGTGTCCTGATCTCACCGGGCCACGTGGATACGGACTTCATCCGCGGTAGCAGCGAACACAGCCCCAACGACTGGTCCACGAGCATCGACAACCCGGAGAACTACGAGAGCCGCCGCCGCAACACGCCACTCGGCCGCCTTTGCACACCGGAGGACGTAGCAAGCGCCTTCATGTTCGCTGCTTCTGACGAAGCCTCGATGATCACTGGATCAATGATCACCGTGGACGGAGGCGCCGGGATTTAGGCGGGTGTCCGGATTGATGGACAACTGCGCGCCATGAGTCCCCGCCTGTCGTGGCTGGCCGCCGTGTTGAGTCTCCTGAACTCGATCTGGCATGTTCGATCCACCGCAGACCGCTTGACTTGGATGCCAATGTGGCTGAGCATGTGCCCGCCGTGAACCACTGTTATGTCCGAAGGGTCTGCCTATTTGCTTGAAACCCCAGCCCGCCGGACGTGTTTTCACCTCGCTAAACGATTGGATTCGCCCAATGACCAGTTCATCGAAACCCGATTATGCGATAACTGTCGAACGGAACGTGCCTGTGGTCATGCGGGACGGGACTCGCCTTATGACGGATGTCCACCGCCCGAAGGCGTCTGGCCGCTTCCCGGTGATACTCGAGCGCACCCCGTACGATAAAACACAGTCCTCAGAAACGCGCATGGGAGCGGCGGAGTTCTATGCAGCGCGAGGGTATGTCTCGGTTTTCCAGGACGTACGGGGCAGGTGGGCATCGGAGGGTGAGTTTTATCCGTTCCGGGACGACGGGGCGGGCGCAAACCGTGACGGTTATGACACTGTCGAATGGTGTGCAGCGCAGCCATGGTCAAACGGGAAGGTCGGCACGATAGGCGGGTCGTACTCTGGGGCAACTCAATACCGCATGCTAGCGACGCGCCCGCCTCACCTCGTGTGTCAGTTTGTGAGGCAGTCATCTTCCGACTATCACAATGAATGGGTGTACCGCAGCGGCGCATTGGAACTGGAGTTCAACCTTGCATGGACACTGCGCAACACGGCGAACCATGCGGCGCGGCTCGTCCCTGGGGATGCGGCGGCCCGGGTGCGCATCGAAAAAGCGGTGCAACAGATGGAATCGTGGACCGGGCATCTGCCGCTGAACCCCATGCCGCCCATGGAGGGGTTTTACAGATGGTTCACTGACTGGCTGGATCATCCTGACGACGGACCCTACTGGCACGAATTCAGCATCGTCCAGAGGCACAACGAGGTGGACACGCCTGTTTATCACCTGGGCTCATGGTTCGATGGCTTCTTGCGCGGAAGCCTAAAGAACTATTCGGGGATGCGAAGCAGTGCGAAGACTGAAATAGCGCGTGCTTCGCAGCGACTTCTCATTGGGCCGTGGGTGCACGGGCCGGACTCGATCAACAAGTCGCTTGTGGGCGAGGTCGAATTCGGGCCGGACGCTGCGCACATCCTAAATGAACTCCGTCTACCGTGGTTCGACCATTGGCTGAAGGGCATGAAGAACGGGGTGATGGACACGCCACCTGTGCGCCTGTTCACAATGGGGGCGAACCGCTGGCGTTACGCCGACGACTGGCCTCCGCCTGAGGCGTCATATACGCCGTTCTATCTACATGCTGGTAGATCGGGCGGCACCTTGTCGAAGGCGTTGCCAGAAGGGGCAGAGCAGCCGGATAGCTACGTTTATGACCCGCTCAACCCTGTGCCTTCGCTGGGGGGTGGCCATCTCGGTGCCAGGAGCGGACCTTATGACCAGCGGGCCGTCGAGGGACGTGCGCTCACCTATACCAGCGAACCGCTCCTGAAGGCGGTGGAGGTGACCGGCCCCGTCAAGGCGATCCTATTTGCATTATCGTCTGCGAAAGACACGGACTGGGTCGTTCGAGTGACAGACGTCCACCCGGACGGCGCTTCCATCCTTGTGTGCGATGGCATCCTCCGTGCCAGATATAGGAACTCACGGTCGCAGCCGGGACTCCTTGCGGGAAACGTCGAACGGTACGAAGTCGACCTATGGGGTACGAGCTATTTGTTCAAAGAGGGGCACCGTATCCGTGTCGCAGTGACCAGTAGCGGTTTCCCACGGTGGGACAGGAACATGAACACAGGTGGGGACAACTCTCGCGAAGCAACTGGAGTCGTAGCTGTGAACACGGTGTTCCACGACTCAATTCGCCCATCACATGTGATTCTGCCTGTGATCCCATAAAGCCCCTGCGGATCCGTTTACACCTGGCATCCACTTCGGATAGGCCGACGCGTATGCCAGCGGACACTGACGGAACCCTGGGCGCACCGCATGTGCCCAAGAGTTAGCAGTCCCAAAACCTCGGGACATACCTGGATTCCTGTCACTTCATGCAGCAATCAGACCGTACCCAAGCTGGCGGGCAGGAATCGCTCTGGCGTCGGGGCCCTTCTGCCTGTCGGTAGCGCTATTCGTGCCGTTTCACATGCGGCTTTCAGCGGGCGGGCCTAACACTGGCGATGGCGCGTTGACCGACTTCCAGTAACCCGAGCTGGCAATGTCAGAGTGGACGGCTGAAGAACAATTGAACCCGGAGCGGTCCCAACTTTCCGTACACCCGATGAGGGCAGGTGAGGGAGGGTAGATTACCGGGACGGTGCCGCTATTGCTTCCCTTTCGCCAGCGCAGCCTGCACCACACGCATTTGCTTCGGCATCCGAGCGTTTGACTCCCATGTCTGGTCAACGCCGTGCGCTGCGGACTCAGCGACGGTTCTCAGGTTGACCATGACCGGGCCCGGCTCACGAAGCATCCGGGGTAGCTCGGTGACGAAAGACTCCAGGTCGTCGAAGTCGTACGCCGCCCGGTAGCCGGACGCCAGGGCGAGTGCCTTGAAGTCGGCCCGGTGCGGGACCGGCTGGCCACCTGTTACGGCGTAGATGCCGTTATCGAAGACGAAGTGGTAGAAGTTCACAGGCGCCATGCCTGCTATCGTGACCAGACTGCCGAGGTTCATCAACAAGGAGCCATCACCATCGAGTGTGAGCACCTTACGGTCGGGCCTGCCCAGGGCGATACCCAACGCCACGGACGAGGCTTTGCTCATGCCGTTCGAAATGTAGACATCGAGGTCAGGCCGTTTCGATTCCTTTGCCCAATAGCCGCTCTGGGTCATCGTCGAAACGCACACGGCATCGCCGCGAAGTTTCGCGATGGTCACGACCGAATCTGCGTAGCGGATCATGTGTTGCATGTCCTCTTCTGTGTTGGGCTATTTCCTCGACCATAGGGAAGTTGGAACGAGGTCTTTCTATTCGCCAAGGATGACAGGCAGGACGCCAGGTTAGCCCGGCGCATACTCGCTGCCAATAAGCACGGCCCAGGGCTGGCCCGTCTTCTCAGCCCGCTGGAAGGCCAGAGGGATGCGGTCAAGATCGTCATCGCTTTCGATGATGTAGTAATTGACCCGCCACATATGCAGAAAAGGTTCCAGGAACTGCGCCGCGGTATCCGGCGTGTCACCGTGACGGTTATAGCCCCGATAGCCAATAAACATGACGACCGGCAGGTTGATGCCTAGCGCCATGCCGCGGAGTGCATCGCCCGATTCGAAAAGCCCCGCGTTTTGAATCATCACGACAGGTTTCTTGCCTGCGATCCAGAGGCCAGCGGCGATGGGTATGGACTCGCCTTCCCTGCTTACCGGCACAAGGTCAATGGCCTTCCCTGCTCGCAAGGCGTTATGAAAGTGGCTGGTTTCCGAATCGGGCAGGGCGACGATGTGTGTCACGCCCTGTCCTTTTAATGTCTCGACGAGCCTGCTCGCTCGCAGTATCCCGTGCTTCATGCTGCCTGCGCCCTCTTCCAATCCCCCCATCAAGGTGGAGGGGACTTGGGGCCGCAATGCTAACATCCAGCCCTGTTCAAACCATATCGCCTACGTAACCCTCGCAAGCCAGCGCGCACGGCTGATACATTGAGAGCAATTTCCATCTGATAGACGAGAGTCAGACTACGGCAATTCTTGGGGGGCCCGACACCTAATGCCAGCTTCCAAAGACCAGTTCGGCTCCAAAACCTCCCTCGATACGCGCGATGGCCGCGTCCACTACTACGCGCTGTCCTCCATTCAGAAGGCCGGCCTGATTGACCTGGCAAAGACGCCATTCACCATCCGCATCCTCCTTGAAAACGTGCTGCGTCAGGCCGACGGCGGCCCTGCCACAGTCGACCACGTGCGCCTCGTGTCTTCCTGGCGGCCCGAAAAGCGCCCCGAGCGCGAGTTCCCATACATGCCGGCCCGCGTCGTCCTACAGGACTTCACCGGCGTGCCGTGCGTCGTTGACCTTGCGGCCATGCGCGACGCCGTGCGGGACGCAGGCGGCGACCCTTCGATCATCAACCCCATCGTCCGCTCTGACCTGGTGATAGACCACTCGGTGCAGGTGGATTACTTTGCCAACGCCGGAGCTCTCGCCCAGAACATTGAGCGCGAGTTCGAGCGCAACGTCGAGCGTTACCAGTTCCTGAAATGGGCGCAAGGCGCCTTGAGTAACATGCGCGTCGTGCCGCCAGGAACAGGCATCGTCCATCAGGTCAACCTGGAATACCTGGCCCCCGTCGTGATGACCGCAAAGAAAGGCAGCGACACGACCGCATATCCGGACACCTGCGTGGGCACGGATTCCCACACGACCATGATCAATGGCCTGGGCGTCCTTGGTTGGGGCGTCGGAGGGATCGAAGCCGAGGCCGTCATGCTCGGCCAGCCCTACTACATGCTTGTGCCGGAGGTCGTCGGTGTGCGCCTTACCGGCTCGCTGCCTGAAGGCGCGACGGCCACGGACCTCGTGCTGACGCTGACGCAGATCCTCCGCAAGACTGGCGTCGTGGAAAAGTTCGTCGAGTTTTATGGCCCTGGCCTCCCCGGACTGCCACTTGCCGACAGAGCGACCATCGGGAACATGGCTCCGGAGTATGGCGCGACATGCGGCTTCTTCCCTGTTGACGAACAGACGCTGAAGTACATGCGAGACACGGGCCGCCCGGACGCGCTCGTTGACCTGACGGAGCGCTATTGCAAGGCGCAGGGACTTTTCCACATCGTAGGCGATGAACCCCAATATTCGACAAGGCTGGAATTTAACCTGGCCAGCGTCGTCCCGAGCCTGGCCGGGCCGAAGCGCCCGCAGGACCGCGTGGTCTTGCAGGACATGAGCAAAAACTTCTTCGCCGCTTACCCTGACGGCCCCCAGCCTGACAGGGCGGCGGGCAAAATGTGGGAACGCCCATTTCGTAAGCCTGTCGAGATAGAAGTAGAGGGTGGCAAGGCGCAGGTGGGTGACGGAGCTGTCGTCATCGCCGCCATCACCTCCTGCACAAATACATCCAACCCGTCCGTCATGATCGGAGCAGGACTGCTGGCGCGTAAAGCACGGCAGAAGGGCCTGAACCGCAAGGCATGGGTCAAATCCAGCCTTGCGCCCGGCTCAACGGTAGTTACCGAATACCTGAATGCCGCAGGAGTCTCGGCGGACTTGGACGCGCTCGGGTTCAATCTGGTCGGCTATGGCTGCACGACATGCATCGGCAATTCTGGCCCGCTGCCGCAGCCCGTGGCGACGGCCATCCAAGACCACAACTTCATCGCCGCCGCCGTTCTGTCGGGCAACCGCAATTTCGAGGGCCGCGTGCACCCCCAAGTGCAGGCGAACTACCTGGCATCGCCCATGCTCGTCGTCGCATACGCGATCGCCGGGCGTGTAGACGTTGACCTGACGAAAGAGCCGATAGGCCAGGACCAGCAGGGCGCGGACGTGTTCCTCAAGGACATCTGGCCCTCTCAGCGTGAAATCTCGGACACCATGGCGAATGCGCTTAAGGCCGATATGTTCCGGGCGAAATACGGTGAGGCGTTCTCTGGCCCGAAGGAGTGGCAGGCGCTGGCCGCTCCAACGGGCACGTTGTTCAAGTGGGACGCAGGGTCGACGTATATTCAAAAACCTCCCTATTTCGAGAACTTCGGCCCAAATCCGACCCCAAGAGGAGACGTGGCGGGTGCGCGCGTCCTCGTGTCGCTGGGCGACTCGGTCACTACGGACCACATCTCGCCCGCTGGGTCCATCCCGCCCTCCGCGCCCGCAGGACAGTTCCTAATAGGCCACGACGTGCCACGGCGCGACTTCAACTCGTTCGGCTCCCGCCGCGGCAACCACGATGTGATGGTGCGCGGCACATTTGGCAACATCCGCCTCAAAAACGCCCTGACGCCTGACAAAGAAGGCGATTGGACGCAGCACTTCCCGACCGGTGAGGTGATGCGAATTTTTGATGCCGCCGAGCGTTACCGGAATGAAGGGGTGCCGCTCATCGTCATCGCAGGCAAAGAGTATGGGACAGGATCGTCGCGTGACTGGGCGGCGAAAGGCCCGATGCTCTTGGGCGTCCGTGCGGCCATCGCAGAGTCATTTGAACGAATCCACCGCTCAAACCTGATCGGCATGGGCGTGCTGCCTTTGCAGTTCAAGCCGGGCGAGAACCTTGCGTCCCTGGGCCTGACGGGCCGAGAGCAGTTTGACATCCCCGGCATTTCCAACGGCGTCGCACCCGGCTCCGAGGTCACAATCACGGCGACGATGGACGGCGGATCAGGGCAGGGGAGTAGTGCGGCAGCACATGCCGGCGGGTCGCGCTCAAGTGGTGCCACCAAGAGAACGTTCAAGGTCATGGCGCGCATAGATACCGAGATCGAAAACGAGTACTTCCGCCACGGCGGTCTGCTGCCCTACGTCCTCCGCCAGATGATGGGCAAGTAGATCCCCTCAAACCCTAGGGGATGGCGAGGGATGAGGGCATGATCATCGAGGCTTACAGTCGGGAGGAAACTGATCCCCACTGAAGTCCAGGGATCGTGCGCCCGCCATCTGGGCGTCTTTAGCTTGCGGACCAAGTCCTGCTCCACTCGCCCTGTGGCGCGTCCGCCAAACTGTAATCTAGAACAAGGTCAGATACTGCTCTGTCTCCCAGCTGCTGACATGGTTGTGGAAGCGCACCCACTCTTTGCGCTTTACCGTCAGGAACTCGGCCGCAAGCTCAGGCCCAAGCGAGCCTTTGACCACGTCGTCCTTCTCAAACTCATCGAGGGCTTCCTGAAGGCTCTGGGGTATCAATTGGATCTTGCGACGACGCACCTCGGAGAGTTGCATCGCGTACATGTTCTTGCCGGAGAAGGGGTCGCCAGGGTCGAGCTGTCGTTCGATGCCATCCATTCCCGCAGCTATGAACGCCGCAAGCATCAGATATAGGTTTACGCCGCCCGATACGGCGCGGCATTCAAAGCGGCCTGGCTCCGGCGTGCGGAACATGTGCGTGCGGTTGTTGTCGCCGTATGTGATGAACGCAGGCGTCCAAGTGAAGCCGGATACGGCGCCGGTAAGGTATTCGCCAACGGAAAGACGCTTGTAGCAATTGACTGTCGGAGCGAAGACTGCGGACAGCGACCGGGCATGCGTCATCAGCCCGGCGAGAAACTGGTAGGCGATCTGCGACTGCCCTAGCCCTCGCCTGTCGCTGCTATCGAGGAAGACGTTGCGGCCTGACTCGTCCCACAGCGAAAAGTGGATATGGCTGCCGCTGCCTGTCAAATTGGCGAACGGCTTGGGCATGTGCGTGGCGATGGCCCCGTGCTGTGCGGCGACCTGGTTTGTCATCATCTTGAAGAAGGTGTAGCGGTCCGCTGTCGTCAGTGCGTCCGAGTACTTCCAGTTCAATTCGTATTGCGCCCGGCCGTCCTCATGATCGGCGGCGTAAGGCTCCCAGCCAAGCTGCTCCATGTACGTGAGGAGTGTCCGCAGGTATCCGAGGCAGCCGGACAGGCTCTTGAAGTCGTAGCAGACCTTCGACATCGTATCGAAGCCCGACGGGTCGAACGGCACGATGGAACCATCAGGGCGCCGGGTGACGAGCATGTGTTCTGGCTCGACCCCCACCTTTAGCTGATAACCCTTCTTCTCCAGCCTCTTGATAGCCCGGTTCAGGACAACGCGGGAACAGTACGGCCACGGTTTGCCATCAACGTGGATATTGCAGGCGATCCGGGCTACGCCCTTCTCCCATGGCAAGACGGTGTAACTATCCAGATCGGGCAGGGCGGTCAAGTCATGGCTGTGCGGCCCCTGGCCCATTCCCACGGTGGCAGCGCCTGCGAACCCTGCGCTGCCTGCCAGGAACTGATCAACGGCACTTGCGGGTATGGCCTTGCAGCGTGGCGTTCCATTTATGTCCACCCACTGAGCCAGCAGCAGATTGACACCATCAGCCTTGATCTTGGATTTCAGTCCCCTTACGTCCATGACGACCTCCCATGTAACGCATCCCTGACGGACGAGACATCATCACTATCTGCCGCAGACTACCCACTACGCTCTGCCCAAAAGACGGCAGGAATGTTCTCAGTGAGACACGGCGGCTGCCGCTTTCTCACCGAGCAGGTTGCCCTTAGCAAAACGCTCTATTGAGAAGGGTTTGATGATGTCTGGCGTGCGCCCTGTGGCGATCATCTCTGCGATGCGCTTGCCAGACACCGGCCCGGCCTTGAAACCGTATGTCCCCCAACCAACGTCCAGCACGAACCCCTTCATGTATGGGACCGTACCCATGATCGGGCTGTAGTCCGGTGTCATGTCACACACGCCAGCCCATTGGCGCAACACCTTAACGCCGCCGATGCTCGGTAGCAACTCCAGGATGTGCGAGGCGCTCTGCTCCATGAACGGCAGCGTAGAGCGATTGCTGTAAGAGGCATAAGGGTCAATCTCGGCACCGATGACCAGTTCGCCGCGGTCGGTCTGGCTCACGTAGCAGTTCAGTGTGGCTGAGACTAGCACTGGGTCGAGGAACGGCTTCAACGGCTCCGTCACAAGTGCCTGTAACGGGTGCGAGACTATCGGAAGTTTCAACCCAACCATGGCCGCAATAGTCGAAGCCCATCCGGCTGTCTGGTTGGTGATAATCCCTGTCTGGACTTCGCCCCGCGTCGTTTGCACGGCTTTCACCGCGCCGTTGGACACTGATATACCGGTCACATTGGTGTAAGGGTGTATTTCAACACCCAGACGGTTTGCGGCACGTGCGTAGCCCCAGACCACAGCATCGTGCCTGATCACCCCGCCCGGCGGGTGGTAGAGCGCCGCCAGAATTGGATATCTGGGCAAGTCTGACAGGTCGAGCGCCGGGACAAGCTTTGCGATCTCGTCGTGGAAAATTACCCGGCTGTTGACTCCCAGGATCTGGTTGGTCTCGGCCCGCACCCGCAAGCCAGTGATCGCCTGATCGGTATGTGCGAAGGTGAGGTGGCCGCGCTGGCTGAACATGACGTTCATGTCAAGTTCAACCGACAACTTCTCGTAGATCTTTACCGATTCATCGTAAAACGCCACGCCTTCGCTCGTGCGGTAGTTCGAGCGGATGATGGCGGTGTTGCGGCCGCTTGATCCTGCTCCAATGTAGAAACGTTCCAGAACCGCGATGTTGCGCACACCGCGCTTCGCCAACTCGTAGGCGGTTGCCAGTCCATGGACCCCTCCACCGATGATGACAACATCGTAGGACTTCTTGAGAGGCCTGGGCGTGAACAACTTGAGTTTACGTAACGTGCTGAACATGATCTACCGCTCTTCCAGCACATGGTTGCCGACGGGTATCAGGCCATATCGGTCGCCAGTGTGAATCAGCGCGTTCCACATGTAGGCGGCATAGTCCCGCGGGACGAGTATGGTGAAGCCGGGGAGGGCGGCCAGGTCCTGCCGGGCAAAGGTGACGCGCACGTTGGCGACCGGCCCGTGAACGATCTGACCGTCATGCAAAACATCGGGCCCCAGGTCTATCGGACAAAGTTCCGCAAAGATCTTTCCTACGCTGGGACCGATGAGCCTGAGCGCCGTGAACGCTGAGCTCATGTCGACGGCCGAGACCAGCTGACCGGTGATGTCGGGAAGCGCTGTGCCGTGTCGGGACAGGAGAATGGAATGGTCGGGAGCGTCGCTCCACACGTCGAGCATCGCGCCACCAACCGTACAGGCCGTGGCTTTGCCGATGACGAACTGAACTTGAGCGCTATTCAATGCCGGGGACGTGCCTTTACCCTGCACGACCAACTTGTTTAATGGACCCCAGTCAATCAGGCCCGCTGTTGAGCGCGCCGCCTCTGCTTCCGCAACAGGGTTGCCATAGTCAATGGGCCAGCGTAGGCACGGAGCGCGCCACCGGGCGTTCAAGCGCTCGTGCAAGGCATCGAGCGGGCTGGATCGCACAGAGTTTCCTGCGTTGACGCGTGCGGTGGTCACATCCTCAACCTCGCGCCCTCGGGGTCATAGAACGGCTTTGTCCGCACCTTGCCAGACGTCGTTTTACCGTGCGTGCCCACCCCAAGCCGAATGGCAATGCCGTGATCTTCCACGGCGTCCTGCGCCGGAACCCAGCCCATGCCAATCGCCTTCTTCAGTGTGGGGCTCCATTTGCAACTAGTAACCCGGCCTACCGCATGTCCGTCACGGACAATGGCAGAACCTTCGGCGGGCACACCTTCGCCTGTAACCTCGAACCCCACCAAGGCGTTCAACATGCCGCGGGCGGCTACGATGGCGGTCGCGTCCCGCCCGATGAAATCCGGTTTGTCGGCCTTCACGAGCCACGCCAGGCCTGATTCGATGGGGTTGGATAAAGCGTCCGTGTCCTGGCCCACGATCAAGTGCTGCTTTTCAAGGCGAAGCACGCGCTGCGCTTCGATACCGAATGGTTCAATGCCAAGGTCGTGCCCGGCCTCAATGATCGCGTCCCACAAATAAGCGCCGTAGTCAGCGGGCACGTGCATTTCATACCCAAGCTCTCCTACAAACCCGAGGCGCAGGATGATCGCAGGAACGCCCGCGACCTCGCCTTCAAGGGCAGACAGGTAGGGCATCGCCTTAGCTGACACGTCCAAGCGGGTCAGACGTGTCATGACTTCGCGTGATAGCGGCCCGGTGAGGTTTACCGCTGCATACTCAGATGTGACATTCGTCACCTGGACATCCCGGCCTGAGCCGGCAAGCCACCAGGTGAACCATTGTTCAACAGCCTCGATCGTGCCCGTAGCCGTCGTCAAGAGGAAGCGGTCGGGTCCGAGACGAGCTACGGTGCCGTCGTCCAGCACAATGCCGGCGTCATCACACATAGCCCGGTAGCGGACACGGCCAGCACGAAGGTCGCTGAAACGGTTCGGATGCAACCAGTCCAGGAACGCGCCGGCACCCGCGCCCCGCAATTCCAACTTGCCGAGCGTGCTCACGTCAATGATCCCGACGGCATCCCGAACAGCTTTGCATTCCTGTTCGACAGATGTGTAGAGCAATGGCCGCTTCCACTCGCCCATATCCATCCACTTCGGCCCAAGCTTTGCGTGGCGCTCGTGAATCGCCGTCTGGCGGAATGGCGCCATGTGCGGCCCTGCCAGCGCAGCCAGTGTCACGGGCTGGAACGGGGGCCGCGCTGTGGTCAGGCCTGTTATTGAGACGCTCTGCCCGGCCACCGCGGCGTGGACACGGGCTGACAGGCTGTGACACATCTTGCCCTGGCACGGACCCATGGTCACAGTGCTGTACCGTTTCAGGGTCTCGATGTTGTCGAACCCTTCCCTGATGGCCTGTTTGATGTCCTTGACCGTAACGTCCTCGCACATGCAGACAAACGCCTTACGAGCCGGTGGCAGATCGAACTGAATTGGTTGCTGACCCGCAGGCTGCCTCAATCCAGACTGATGAGCTGCCAGGTGGACGGTCGTTCTACCGAGGGCGGCATCCGCGGCAGCGCGGCCGGCGGCAACACCACGGTTGACGACGATCGATTCGTCGATAACTCCCTCAACGTGCCCTGCAGCTTGAATACCAACGGTCCTTACTCCGGGCACGAACTGGTCAAGCGCTGGGTCGAATTTCGGACTGACTCCCTCCTGCGCGAGCAGGGAGATCACAGGCTCGGGTCTACAGGTGATTGCGATCAGGTCGCACTTGATTGAACGTTTCACGGCATTAGTAGAGATCTGGATCCCACTGACTGCACTGCGTCCGATGGCCTTTATTACGTGCGCCCCCAAGTAAGTGACGGCACCTGGGGTGTCAACCCCTTGCACTAGATCAGCAGACGGCATGGAATTTCGAGAATCAACCACAGCTACCACATTGATGCCCGCCCCAATGATCTCGGCGGCCAGCCGCCAGCCGTGGTCGTCGTCGGTCACTACAACAGCCCGGTCACCAGCCTTTACCCCGTAGAGCCGGGCGAGCCGCAAGATGGCGGATCCCAGCATCACGCCGGGACGATCATTGTCCTGAAAGAGCACCGGTCGCTCTTCCGCGCCAGTGGCGACAATCACTTGGAGCGCTCGCACCCGGATCATGGCATTGCCCTGTGATACGCCGATCAACTTGCCTTCATACAGGCCGAACGCCGTCGCTCTGGCGAAGTGTTCTATGTTCCTGTCTGACCTGACTAGAGCAGTCAACTTCGCGGCGGCCTCAAAGCCTGGCAACCCGGCGATACGCGCGTCGCCTGTGGCAGGAGCCGTCCGTATCCGCAAGTGGCCGCCCAGTTCTGACTGGTCGTCAATCAGGACGACCTTCGCGCCCGCAGCCGCAGCCTCGATAGCAGCAAGGCACCCGGCCGGCCCGCCACCGATGACAGCAACATCGCAGTGAACATGTCTCTTACGCTGATGCAGGTCCGGTTTGGATCCAATGTCCACCTTCCCTAGCCCGGCCAGGTGCCGCAACACGTGTTCGTATACCGGCCACAAGAAGCGCGGTCGGATGAAGGTCTTGTAATAAAACCCCACCGGCAGTACCCGGTCCAGATGGTCGAAGACGCTCAAGAAATCCCGGCGCACCGACGGCCATGCATTTTGGCCGCGGACAGCCATGCCATCTCGCACCGGTTCGATGCACGCCCGTACGTTCGGCGTGCCGTCAACGTCGACCATGCAGTTCGGGCACCTACCTGAGCAGCAGACAAGACCACGTGGCCGGTGGTATTTGAAACTGCGGGACATGACCTTTGCGCCAGCGGCGGCCAGAGCAGAGCCGACCGTGTCCCCCTCAAAGGCGACGTATCTGCGGCCATCGAATGTGAAACTCACTTCGCGGTCGCGAGACACTTCTTCAACCGGATGGTGCGGGAGCCTGCGATCAGTCACGCTGCGCCTCCGGCCTATGCACGTCCGGGGCGACACCTTTACTTGATGGAGATGAACCGGTCACACGGTTGTCGCGAGTGTCGCGCTCAGCCTGAAACCAGCGGCGGCAACCCTGACTATGGAACCACCACGCCCGTTCAATGCCCGCTGCGTTGGTCTTCAAGTAAAGATAGCCTGCCCAGACATCGGGGTCAGAACCTGGCTCGGGCCTGCTCTTGACCTCGCCACCATACCTGAACTCGTAGGCGTCCCTTGGACCGCAAAGCGGGCACGGCAGCAGGAACGACATTACGGCTGGCCCGGCACCCAGTTGGTGCCAACAAGCGGGATCCTGGTAATCGCCGCAGCCTCCATCGTCAGCGCACGCAGGTCGTCCGGGTCAAGGTCGTGGACGTTGGATTTGCCACATGACCGGGCGATCATCTGAACCTCTAGCGCCATTGCGATGAGGAAGTTTGAAACCCGCTGCGCCGCTTCATCGACCGGCAACCTGGCCATCAATTGTGGATCCTGTGTCGTTATGCCAACAGGGCAGCGGCCAGTGTGGCAGTGGTGACATGCGCCCGGCCTCGTGCCCAGCCTGGCGTAGTCGTCAACGAATAACGGCCTGTTGCAGTTCAACGCGATTAGAGCGGCAGTTCCTATGTAGCAGGCGTCCGCGCCGAGGGCCATTGCCTTCGCAACATCTACGCCGCTGCGGATGCCGCCCGCGGCGATGAGCTGCACTTTCCCGTAAAGACCCAGGTCCTCCAGTGCCCTCCGGGCTTCGGGGATGGCGGCGAGCGTCGGGATACCAGTGTGATCCTGCAGAATTTCGGGCGATGCGGCGGTGCCCCCCTCCATGCCGTCGACCACGACTACGTCCGCCCCGCATTTGGCGGCCAGTTTCACGTCGTCGAATACACGCGTCGCGCCCATCTTCACGAATATCGGAACCTTCCAGTCAGTCGCCTCACGAAGTTCCTCGATCTTGATGATCATGTCGTCAGGGCCGAGGAAGTCCGGGTGACGGGCCGGCGACCGCTGGTCCACCCCGGGAGGCAGGTCACGGATGGCTGCTATCTCCGACGAAATCTTGCTGCCGAGCAATAGTCCACCGGTGCCGGGCTTAGCGCCCTGGCCGATAGTAAGTTCAATGGCGTCCGCCTGCCGCATGTGGTGAACGTTTGCTCCGTACCGGCTGGGCAGCACCTCGACGACCATTTTCTTCGAGTACTGACGCTCTTCAGGCAGCATCCCTCCGTCGCCGGATGTGGTTGAAGTACCCGCCGCCGCCGCGCCCTTCGCCAGGGCAATCTTGGCGTTCAAAGAGAGGGCACCGAAGCTCATGCCCGTGATCATGATCGGGATATCGAGTTCCAACGGCTGCCCGGCAACCCGCGTGCCGAGGACCGTCTTCGTCTCGCACTTCTCTCTATAGCCCTCGAGGGGGATGCGCGTTAGCGTCGCTGGCAGGAAAGTCAGGTCATCAAGGGACGGCAGCGGCTTTGAACGGAGAGTGCCAAACCCGCGGATGCGATACCGGCCCAGCGCGGCCTTCTCCTGGATCTCCTCAATGACGTCGGGTGTGTAGATGGGACTCTGGCGGAGCGGGCGGTTTTCGTTCACAATGCCGCCCTCCATGTTTCGAGCTCGGCGTGATCGAAATTCCACAGCTTGCGGCCGGACACCACCTTGCGCAGGCGGCGTGGTTGTTTGAGGCCGTGTTGCCTGATCAGCCCACTGAGTGTGTTCATGTCATCCGGCGAAGCGTCAGATACAACGGCATCGTTTCCGAGAGAGGCGATCTCGCCCCCGACGTATACCACTCCCTCGTACATCGAATCGGCCAACGCGTCGCCTGCGTTGCCCAATATGACAACAACACCCTTCTGCATCATGAACGACGCCATGTAGCCTGCGTCTCCGCCGATGAGCAGGAGGCCGCCCTTCATGCTGATCCCGGCGCGTGCCCCGCAGTCACCCTTTACGACCACCGTGCCTCCTCTTATCGAGGCCGCTGCACCGTTGCCCGCATTGCCTTCAACACTCACTGAGCCCGATAGCATCCCCTCCGCCACGCCCCATCCCGCGCTACCGTGGATAACGATGGTCGCGCCATCGCTCATTCCCGCCCCGTAGTAGCCAACACTACCGTCGAATGTGACGCGCCCAGAAGTGAGCAGCGCAACCCCCAGGTTGTGCCTCGCGCCTGAGTTGGCAACAGCGACACTGCTGCCCCTGGCCAACTCGGATCTGATCTCGATGTTAATTTCCCTGACCGTCCTGCCAGCACAGTCTATTCGGTGAACTCTGTCCATCGGTCAGGACGCCGCCGCGAGCACGGCAGGACGCCGCCAGAGACGATACACATTGCCACTGGGTTCCTGTGCCACGCCGGCATTGTTGAGCGCGTATCGGATGGCAACCTCCTCGTTGGCAAGCGCAACATAGTCGTCTGTCTCAACGATCAAGAGCGGCTTCAATGCGAACGGGTCGCGGGCGAACCCGAAATAGTCCGGGGTGGCGACAAGGTACGTAAAGCTGCCGTCGAGGTCTGCCAGTGAATGCTTCATGGCATCTTCCAGCGAAAATCCTCGGGCTAACTGATCGGCCAGATACACGCCGATAACTTCTGAGTCGTTCTCTGTAAAGAACCTGACACCCTGCTGCTCGTAAACACGGCGCAGTCGGTGGTAATTGGTGATGTGACCGTTATGCACAGTGGCGAGGTCGGGCACACCCCGCGCCCAAAACGGCTGTGAATGGGACAGGTCTACCCTGCTTTCGGTAGACAGACGTGTGTGGCCAATGCCGTGGCTGCCGCGGAATCCGTTGGCGTCGAAAAGCCGTGTCACGTTCGATGGCGCGCCAACCTGCTTGACCAGTTCCAGCCTGCTGCCGAGGCTTATGATCTCGAGGCTCACGGTCGATGACTCAACCTTCGCGCAAAACTCCGCCGCTGTAGTTCTGCGTTCGATTTCCGCCCGCAATAGCCCATCCGTGAGCCGGTGTGCACGCACGTGGGCCACGGAGCCAATCAGCTCTAGCGCATCAACCACGGCATCTTCACGGTCACCGTGCTCGGGGAGCTTGACCCAGCAGATTTCGCGCCCAAGGACGCCGGTGCCAAAAAGTGCCAGGCCTGCGGAATCAGGGCCCCGCTGGCCAAGCGCTTCGAGCATCAGCAGGAGTTTCTTACCGACCGGCGCCTGACCGGACTTCTTATCGAGGTACCCGGCGATGCCACACATGGCTTCTGTCGTCCTTATAAACACCCCAACCATTGGCGCTGCATCTCAAATCACGTCGCAGGAGTCTACACGGTGTCAACAGAGTCATGTTCAGAACTTCCTCGCCACCGCTTCGTACAGGTAACCGGACAAGCCTTCACGCCTGATTTCCGGCATATGCGCCTTGCAGCAATTCCTTCTTAGCGAACCGACTCAGCCTGAGCGCTGAAATGTCCAGCGATTGCGCCTTTCCGTCGAGGATTTCTTCGGCTATGAGGCCGCCTATCGCGGGACCGAGCTTGAACCCATGTCCACTGAACCCGATGCACAAGACGAGACCTTCTACCGCATCCACTCGGCCCAAGATGGGGTGCCAATCCGGCGTCACGTCATAAAGGCTGGCGTAACCTTTGACGATGCGGGCATGCTTGGCAAACTCCGGTAGCCGAAAGTGGAGCCTCTCCATGATCATCTTCCCGAATGGCCGGTCCGCCTCGCGGCTGAAGTTATCGGGATCGGCGTAATCGGACTGTTTCGGGTGGCCGTCGCCCACGAGGAGCATCGAACCGTCTTTGCGGCGCCAGTAGTCGCGGTCAACCCCGTTGGATACCGGGTAGCGAGGCATCAGCGACTCATCATCACAGGCTAGGACAACATCCTGCTCCCGTGTCACTTGGACGGGGACATCTACCCCGGCCCATGACCCTACCCTGCCGCCCCATGGCCCCGCTGCATTTACGACCAAGGATGTCTGGATCGTCCCCGCAGCAGTCTCTACTGCGGCAACCCTGCCCTTGTTCAGCCGGATCCCTGTAGCGGCGACGCCTTCGCATATCGCAACGCCCTTTGAGCGGGCGACATTCGCAAATCCGAGCGTGGTCGCGACCGGGTCGGCATGACCGCCCCGCGGTTCGAATAGAGCGAAACCAACACCGTCAGTGTTAATGCCTGGAATCATCGCTCGGAGATCCTGCATGGATAGCATCCGGACTTCGACCCCAATGCGCCGGTGGCGGACGATGAGCCGCTCCATTTCAACGCGCATGTCCTCAGAACCAATCTTGATCCAGCCAGTCTGCTGAAATACGTTTCGCTGTCCTGTTAACTCTTCGAAGTCCTCGAAAATCCGCACTGAGCGCAACGCGATCTCAGTCACCACGTCCTGCGAGTAGTGCTGCCTGACGAGCGCGCCCGAATGGCCCGTACCCTCCGCGGCAAGAGACTTCGCCTCCAGCACGATTACATCGGTACAACCACGCATCGCCAGGTGATAGGCGATGCTCGCCCCCATCACTCCGCCGCCGATGATGACAACTTCTGCTGTCTTCTGCACGCCTTCGGTCTCCTTCCCCGTTTCCGTGTTTCGTATGGGCGCTATATCCCTGGAGCACACGGAACGCCGTGGGCCGAGTCCTCCCATGGACACCTGCCCCAAAATACGTCCGTCAAATGGTCCATGAATGATTCAAAGCGGGTTGCTGGCCATGCCTGTCCGGTTCAGGGCCTGACCACCATCTGGAGTTGGGTGCTGGGTTTCATCAGCGCCTCAAACGCTTTTTCGATGCCCTCCAAAGGTATGAAGCTCGACTCCGATAGGAGCGGCTTCATCGAGATCCTCCCAGTCCTCATCAGTTCCAGAGAGATCTTCCATTCGCCGGGGCTCGACCCCCAACTTGAGTGAAAACGGATTTCGCGCGCCATCCAGTCCGCCGGCAGCAGCGGCAGCGGCTCCCATGGGACGGCCACAAGCACCACTTGACCTGCCCTGCGGACCGTGTTCATCGCCTGGTCGAGGGTCGTCCTGATCCCCGCGCAGTCGAAGATGACATCCGGCCCCTTGCCATCAGTCAGGTCCACCATCCTTCCGGTGATGTCTTCCTTCGTCGGGTCAAACACGGCATCAGCCCCAAGTGACAAAGCAGCCCGAGACCTGGCAGGCGCCGGCTCGGAGACGAACACCTTTGCAGCACCTGCGGCCCGGGCGGCCTGAAGGCAGAGCATACCGATCGGTCCGGCACCCAGGATTCCCACCGTGTCGCCTAGCTTGAGACCCGAGTTCCGCACAGCGTGCACCGCTACGGCACAGGGCTCAGTCAGGCTGGCAGCTTCTTCAGGTACGCCTTCCGGCAGCGCCAGAGGCTCCCATTCCTCCATGAGCACATATTCAGCGTATGCGCGGGTACGGCCACCCTGAAACCCCATCGTGCGGTAGTTATAGCGCGGGTGGACGCGGGCAGCAGGCTCGCCACCTGCCGGAGGCTCACCTCCGCCACCTACCACTTTGTCCCCAACCTTCCAGCGGTTTACCATCGGACCGGTCTTTACCACCGTCCCGCTGAATTCGTGTCCAAGCACACTCCCAGGCGGTGCGATTTCATACATGACCGCGTGCACATCGGTGCCACAGATGCCGCAAGAGTGGACCTTCACCAGAAGTTGCGACGGTCCGGGGAGTGGGGTAGGGATGTCAGCTATTTCGAACCGGTGCTTACCCTTATATACGGCTGCTCTCATTCACTGTCCTCCCAAGTTCAGCCTGCTGCACGATCACAGATCGTCGGCATCCATAGTTCCTGACCGGCCACACATTACTCCTTAGAGAACTACCGGCGCGTCTGCGCGCGATTACTCGCCGTCGTGTCCGCGGCAAACCTGGCCTTGCAAGGCCAGGGATTCCTGTGGGCGATGCCCCTCGAATGGGGGAATACAGTTCCGCTGGCGACCTTCCGCGTGCGCTCAAGCGACATCCTGTGTTCAAGGGACTCCTCTACGGCCCCATTGAGGATTTCCACCTGGCAAAAGCAAAAGCCGATGAAGGGCCGCGTGATCGCAGCGGTCTGTTCCGTCTCCAATCGGGGCCAGACTCTTGTGGACAGCAGGGTGGCTCGCGGCGAAACACGACGGCAGGGGTGCATCCAAGGTGCGATGGGTAGTGGCAGACGTCGTGGCATGAACAGATGTCCGCGGGAGAGCCGTAATGGACAAGGGCAACTTGCGTACCACCTGCGCTGCCTGCGCTGATGGTGTCTTACACTCCGGATTCAGCCACGCTCCGGCCGGCTCGGCGCAGAGACGAAAGTCCTCACTATCCGAACCGTCGACCGTACGGCCACGACCCTCATCTTGACCGTAGTCCGATTGTGAACAGCTGCGGCCGAACTCGCCTCAGCCAGCAACGCGTTTAGCTCTTCTGTATCGGTTCACCAGGCATGAACCAGAGATAGCCGCTAAATTACCGCCGCCTCACTTCAGTCTGAGCGCAAAGTTGGCGGCGCAGGGCCGGTTCCAGTCCGGGGAGCTGCCACTGAAAACCTGCGCTCTGAAGCTTCGCTGGGATGATCCGTTGACTGGACAGGAGCATCTCCCGGCCGGCGCTTGCGAACAACGTAGCGACTGCCCAGGATGGCGCGGGCAATACTGCGGGGCGGGAGAGGACATGTGATAGCGTCCGGGCAAACTCGGCGTTTGTGACCATGTTGGGGGAAACGAAGTTGGCCGGGCCATAGAGAGCATTCTCCTCAACCGCGAAACGAAGAGCAGAGACGGCATCTTCGATGGCAATCCACGGCCACCACTGTCTTCCGCTACCGACCCTTCCCCCAAGGCCCACCCGGAACAGACGCGTCATCGGGCCCAGAGCTCCGCCGGAAGGCGAAAGCACGAGGCCGAACCTGGCGTGGATTACTCTAAGGTCTGCGTCTCTGGCGAGCTGCGCAGCCGCCTCCCACTGCTCACAGGCATCGGCCAGAAACCCGTGGCCGGGCAGACTGTCCTCGGTCAGGACTTCATCACCGCGGTCGCCGTAATAACCGTAAGCCGAGGCACAGATTAGGGACTTCGGCTTCGGGTCGAGTTCGGCGACCGTTCGAGCGATGAGAGATGTGCCGCGGACGCGGCTATTGCGGATCATGGCTCTTTTCCCGGATGTCCAGCGCAGGCCGATGCGGGCACCGGCCAGGTGGATGACGGAATCTATGCCTCCAAGGGCATCGGCGTCTATCGTGCCGGCGTCGGGATCCCAGAGAACGTCATCAGGTGTGGAGCGCGTCGACTCGGCAGGGTTCGTCGTGTTGAGTTGCACACGACCCGCTGAAGAAATGGCAGAGGGGACATGGCCCGAAGGGGCAGCGGCCTCGCGGTTGATACGAATGACACGGTGGCCTGCGCCTGTGAGAACCTCAACAAGCCGGGAGCCGATGAGCCCGTGCGAACCGGTAACGGCGATTTTCACTGCGACTCTCCAAAGAATCGGCGGCTGTGCTGACAGTCAGCGTGGGCGTATTCTAGCCCTCGTCCTGAAATCCCCATCCCTCGACAGTGCAGGTATGGGAGAGGGACTACTGAGATAGGCTCCCACACATGTCTCCACTAATCCTCGTGAACACAGACGGACCGGTGGCGACGGTGACGCTGAACCGTCCCGAACAGCGCAATGCCATTTCGTATGAGATGTGGCGGGAGATCGGCGCTGCTGCTTCGCGGCTGTCCGAGGACAAGGCAGTGCGGTGTGTGGTGTTCAAGGGAGCGGGGGACATGGCCTTTTCGGCGGGCGCAGACATCAAGGACTTCCCAAAACACAGGTACGACTCTAAAAGCGCTGCGCGCTATGCCGAGGCCGCCGAGAGCGCCATGGAAGCCGTCGAGCGGATGCCGCAACCGACATTGGCTCTGGTGCGCGGATACTGCGTGGGAGGCGGGCTGGAACTGGCCTCATGCACGGACATCAGGGTCGCGTCAGAAGGCTCCAAATTCGGCTTGCCGGTGCAGAAGATCGGCGTCGTGGCGGGTTATCAGGAGGTGCGCCGCATCATCCGCATAGCGGGGTTGAGTGCGACGGCGTATTTGATTTACGGCGGGCGGCTGATCGGGCACGATGAGGCATTGCGCTGTGGGCTGGTGACTTTGCTTGTGCCAGAGCAGCAACTTGAGGAGGAGACGTACAGGCTGGCAGCGGAAGTCGCCCGCGGCTCACCTGTAGCCCACGCGGATCACAAGGCGATCCTGCGGAAGGCACTTGAGGATCCGGCGCTGGCAACGCTGTCAGAAGAGGAACGGGCGTTGCAGTTCCGGATATTCGACTCCGAGGATTTTCGCGAAGGGTCGAGAGCATTCATTGACAAGCGTCCACCGAGATTCCCAGGTAGATAGGGCAGGGCGCCCGTAACCCTCCACTGACTTCAGTCCTCTCGGAGTCCCCAAACGGGCCATGCGATTGTCGCTCCGGCAGGAAGTGCCCGAACCGTCTCTCAGCGGGGATGGCGTCAGACGTCTCCGCGTGCGAGGGCGTTGCCGAGTCCGATGAGGGACATTACGGTGGCGCGGTTCATGGCCAGATCTCTGGGCCACTTCCGCGTCTCGCCGCCGGTGTGAGCGCCGCGATCCGACACCACGCCGAAGTAGACGCCGCCTTCAGGAGTTCGCACTACCGCCAGACCGACGTCACCGCCAAGCCCCTCCCGCGCCGCGCCGGCAAGCGCGAGCGCATTGAGTTCGCCTCCTGCCGCTGTGCCTTCGCCGACACCTGGCGCAATAGAAGCAGCGGCAAGGACGGCATCAAGTGAACCACCGTCCGGTCCGACGACGAGCGCGCCCTTGAATATCGATCCCTGGCCTTCTACGCCGGATAGCTGGGCAGACAAAGCGCCCCCTGTCCCCGCTTCCGTCACGGCCAAAGTTCGGCCCTGCGAGGAGAGCAGAGAGATGACGCGTGAGGCTGGTGTCTCATTGTCCGTTCCCCAGACGGCACTGCCGAGGCGGCGGGCAATCTCCCTCTCAATAGGCTCGACCAAGAGAGCAGCCTCGGCGCGGGTGGGTGCCGTCGAGATGATTCGGAGATGGATGCCATCCGTCCGGGCGTAGATGCCCAGATAAGGGTTCGGCTTGCCGAAGAGGTCGCTGAGCACCTCATCAATGCCACCTTCGGTGATGCCGTAGGTCTTTAAAGTACGGGTGAAGATGACGCCTCCGCCGGTCAGCCCGGCGAGTTTCGGGCCGATAGTCTCTTCCCACATACGGGCGATCTCCCTCGGAGGGCCGGGCGTCAGGACGATGTGCCTCCCTTTGTTGGTGACCCACCAGCCGGGTGCTGTGCCGGTCGGGTTGGGGACGGAGACAGCGGAGGGTATCAACGTGGCCTGTTTGATGTTGGTCTTGGGCATGGCGACGCCCCGCTGTTTGAAAACGCCCTCCAACCAGGAAAGCTGGTCTGGATCAACCTTCATCTCCTCGCCCAGGATTTTTGCGACTGCTTCCCGTGTCAGGTCATCAGATGTGGGACCAAGTCCGCCTGAGGTAATGATCACGTCCGAACGGGAGAGGGCACGATCGAGAGCCTCGCAGATGTCGGAGAGGTCATCGCCAACGGACGAAAGCCAGCGCACGGTGACGCCTGCCTCAGCCAGGCGCTGAGCGAAATAGGCGGAGTTGGTGTCCTGAATCTCGCCCATGAGGAGTTCGTGGCCTATGGAAATGACTTCGCCGTTCAAGTAGCCCTCCATTGGGTTTCAAACCCGGAATAAAGGTGCATGACAAGGTGACCGCAGGATGATATTCCGGGGCCGGAAAATCTCAGTGCCACGATTAACACGTCGCCCGTGTTCCAAGTGGCATATGACAGAGGTGGTCCCGTTCGTTTGAACAGCGGAGCCCGGTCCGGTAGGTGGAATCGCTGCGTCGGGTCAAGCTGCCACGGGCGCGGGCAGCAGGTTGAAGTAGGACTGGTCCGGCGTCATCCGGCCAAGGCTTGAGTGGGGCCGCCGGCCATTGTAGAACTCGAAGTACGCTCCGAGCCCGGCCCTGGTCTCTGACACCGATTCGTAGGCCCTCAGGTACACCTCCTCGTACTTGACGCTCTTCCAGAGCCGTTCGACGAACACGTTATCTTTCCAGCTGCCCCTGCCCGAGATGCGGGCCTGCTACTTCTGCTCGGGCAACCTCGGGTCATGGAAGGCGCTCGCCACGCGGCTTTACAATGGGGACCCCTTCAGCTTGAAGTTCGCCACCCTGCCCTACATGGAACCGGAGTTCTTCAGGCCGGGTGCCGGGAAGTGGAACGGAAAGCCGACCTTTGGATAAGCCTTTGACGACTCTCAACGCGCAGGAAACCGAGGCCCTCGCCGCGGATCTGGCTAAAGCCCCGTGGAAAGAGACCTCGTATGTTTCGCCTCATGCGTACATCATGTCGGACTGGAGCTCGGAGTGCCTGTCGCTGGTGACGCGGGTCCGCGCCGTCATCTTCGCTCACGGCTTCGTACTACCCTACAAGGACACCGACTGGCGCTACTGGGTCTGCGGCGAGTATGTCTACTTCGGCGGCCTGCCCGCCCCCCGTGACATGAGGTACAGGGGCGGGGGCCCGTTCGTGCTGAACCGCCGGAAGGCCTCCGAGGTTCGGGTGCCGGAGCATCAGCCTTGAAACGATGGCTCTATGGCAGCGCAGGCGACCGCTGGCCCGTCCAGGCCGGTGAGGTATGGCGCGCAGGGCCGGCCACCCTCGTCTGTGGCGATCTCGAGGGTAGCGGCCTGCCCGCCCTTCAGGAAGAGATGGCCGCTCAGGGAGGGGCCGCCGTTGCTTTTTGCGACCCTCCGTGGTTCTTGAGCAGTCCGGTGAAGGCCTCGCTCGTGAACTGGCTCCCCTGGTCGGTGTTGAAGATCTCCGGCCTGCCGTAACGGACCAGAGCCTCCTCCACAGCCTCCACGCAGAAGCCAGGGTCCATCGAGATGGATACCCGCCAGGCCAGCACTCTGCGGCTATGCCAGTCCATCACGGCGGCCAGGTACACGAAGCCCCGCGCCATCGGGATGTAGGTGATGTCCATGGCCCACACCTGGTTCGGCCGGGTCACTGCGATCCCGCGCAGCAGGTACGGATAGACCGGATGATGAGGGTGACGCCGGCTGGTGCTGGGCCTCCGGTAGAGCGCTTCGATGCCTATGCGCCGCATCAGCGTGGCCACGTGCCGGCGTCCGGAGAGGACGCCGTCCTGCCACAGCATGTCGCGCAACATCCTGCTTCCTGCGAAGGGATGCTCAAGGTGCAAAGCGTCGATCCGCCGCATCAGGGCGAGGTCCGCCTCGCTCACGGGCCGCGGCCGGTAGTAGACGCTCCCGCGGCTGATGCCGACGGCCCTCGCCTGCCGGGCGAGGGGCAGGCCGTGGCTGCGGTCGATCATCGCCTTGCGTCCAGCAGACCGGCTTTGCTGAGCGCGGCTTCTAAAAAATCGTTCTCTAGCGCGAGCTTCCCGATCTTGGCGTGCAGCGCCTTGAGGTCCACCGGAGGCTCCGCCGGCCCCGACCCGGCGCCGAACACCTCCGCCGCCCGCTCCAGCAGCAGCACCTTCCACAGAGTGATCTGGTTCGGGTGCACGTCGAACTGGCTCGCCAGCTCCGACAGTGTCTTCTCACCGCGGACCGCGGCCAGCGCCGCCTTCGCCTTGAACTCTGCCGAGTGGTTACGGCGGGGACGTCTCGTCATCTCTCGCTCCTGTCTTGAAGGGCACCATCATGCCCCTTTCAGGCAGCGATTCCACTTACCCCACTGTTCAGATTTCCGGGACCACCTCTGACCATCTCTAACACCGGGTGATGAACGCCCGTGCAAATCAGAGATGACTGCACTTTCAGAAACACTTGCAGTCAGCGGCGACCCTTGTCCTCAGCTTTGCCAAGGGATCTGGCGCCCTTATGGTCTTGCAATCAGTCATCACCGCGCCAGACTAGTCCGCCAGCGCGTGCCTGAACCGGCTTTGAATAGCCAAGGGGCTTTACAGGCAACCCACTCTGCGTCTTTGTGAACTGCCGCAGAGGTGCTGAATCCAATTCAGCGTGACATCTTCCGGATGATCTCTAGTTCTTCGCCAGATAGGGTTCGGCCTTGAAGAACTGGAGGATCTCACTGGCCCACCCCACCTCGGCCCGAATGATGTCCTGTGTTTCGTTGGCGACCGCGTACCGTTCCTTGCCGTCAGGAGTCAGGCCGCCAATGGTCAGCGTGGTCCGAGTCACCTCTGTGACATTGGTTTTCTTCACATTTTCAATGCGGACTGTCAGATAGGGAGCGTCAACGGTTGCACCATACGGTGCATAGCCGGCCTGTTCAGTGACGCCGATCTTCGCGACGCCAGTGATATGGCGGTCGGATATGGTCTGGAGGGCAGCCAAGACGGCGCTCTCGTCTGCGAGTTGAGTCCCCCTGCAGGGGTCTCCAACTACCGGAAGGGTACAGAGGTACCACTTGTTGTCATCGTCGCTCTTCCCATAGCCTCGGATGATTTCGTTGTTATTGAAAAGAAGAAGTTCGGTGGCCTTTGTGGGATCCATCGTGTACCACCAATCGGGGTACGGTGGCTCATTCACCAAGCGGCTGAGGACGTCGCCCCAGCTGGAATCAATAGTCACGAGCTGCGGGTATCCGACGACGCGGGCGTAGTGCGCCCCTTTGTTGGGAGTGGACTTTCCGATATCCAGAGAGACTGTGGAGCCGTCCCGCAGGAGGACGGAAATACTCAGGTCAGGAACGTCCAGGCCGTACTTAGTGGCATCATCAATTTTCTGGTTCAGGACGCGCTGGGTCTTTGGACCACCAAGCAACGTTGTTATGCCGCCCCACCTGTTCACGCTTGCAGGCACATCCTTGGGTTCACTGAAAAACCAGCGGCGCTCTTCATCGTTGTAAACCCACGTCACGCCTTGGTCCATGGCAGTGATGGTGATGGCGCGCAGGTCATCAGATGACAGGTTGTAAAAAAATGGCGGTTCCGGGTCTTTGAATGCCTCGGGCGGGTTTTTTACAAGGTAGGTCGCGCCTACCCCCACCCAACAGGCGATGACGATCAGCACAAGAGAGAGTCTAAGGCTCATATATCAGGTGATGTTAGGTCGGATCTATAAAGGTGGTGTCAAAACGGAGGAGCTGAGGCCGTGCCTCTGTATTCCCTATCGGGTGGGTCGTGCGGCGGCTAACGCCTGATCCACCACGCCCATACACCGGCCATGCCAATGAGCGTGGGCATGAGCAGCCAGCCGGTCCATCGTATGAAGTCACGTTCCGTTTGTGTCAGGACAAGTTCGCGGAACGCCCGGAGTTTGGGACGAACGGAGATCAGTTCATAGTCGCGCGCCACCCAGTTGACCGAGTTGACCAGCATGTCTCCATTTTTGGCTGACGCGAAGTACTGATTGCTTGCAAAGTCTGCGTCACCGATGACTACGATGTTGGTGGTAACGAATTTTCCGTCTCTGATCTCAGGCGTACCGGCCAGTTCGGAGATCGCCTCAGCGGCTATCGCTACGGGGAAGGGACCCTGCGGATCAACTCCCTGATTGAAGCCCAGAGTGTCAGGGTCAGTTTCGGACCAACTGCTCAACGTGGTAGACGCAAGCAGATCGATGGCCACATAAGGACGGCCCTGGCTGGTGATAGGGACAGTGTCTCGCGTGACTGTCGTGGCCAAATAGCCTGCACCGGGGAAATACAGTACGTCAAACCCGTCGGTGATCCTGTGGGCGGGAATCTGCCCGTTCGACTTCTTGATTTGCAGGAAGAACGGATTGGGGGCGACAAAACTTGCCGTGTCCGCCACATGGCCAGTGCCAAACGCCAGCCCGTAACGAGAAAGGAAACCCGCTACTGAGGACGGCACCCGGTCCGGCTCGGCGAGAACCACCATGCTTCCGCCCCGCCTGGCGTACTCCACAAGTACGGCCTCTTCGACCGCCTGCAATTCCTGCTGCGGGTCTGCCAATACGATCACCGCCGGCTGATCCTCCTCGGAACCTTCCCTGAGCACGGATGCCAGCTCCTGAAGCGTCAGATCAAGAACGCTGTAGTTTTCGCGCAACAACGCTTCCACAGCCAGCCCGTAGCCTTCGGGCCTGGACCCATCCGTGATGTCACGTTCAGAATGGCCGGATATGAACATAACCGTCTTCTGCTTGATCTGGTTGACCACAAGCAGCGCTGTGATTAGCTGTTGCTCGGATACAACTTCGGGGGACTCGTCAGGGCTACCGCCATAAATGATCTCAGTACGTTTCGACACCGTGCCCTGGACCGCAAGCGCGGGGTACTCTCTTACGCCCAAGTCAGCTGCGAGGTTCGGCTCGAGTTCGGGATCCACAAGCTTGTAGCTAAATGGGTGTTTCGTGGACCGGCGCTGGAACTCGCTAAGCAGATCTTGTGTGTTCTTCCATGCGGCGCGGCGCGGCGCGGTGTTGGTCGTGAAGAAGGCGGTGACCTCCACGGGTTCCTTGATGTTTTCAAGGGCGGTGATCGCCTGGTCGGCGAGGGAGAACTGCTTGATGGCAGTCGTGTCTGTTCTTAGCCAGCCCATCGGATCGGGGCGGTTCACAAGATAAAAGAGGACATAGTTGAGAAGCACGGCTATGACGATGAAGCCGAAGAGGATGATCACTGTATTCACGCCATACCGACCGCGCCTGCCGAATATGGCCCTGCCCACAGTGCGCCATGAAATGACGGCATCCACAAGGAGGAGGCCGCCGCCAATGGCCAAGACAATGAAGGAAAAACCTTCAAGATCTCGAATGAACAGATACACGACGGCACCAATAATGATGGTGCCGACGCCTGCGAGCGCAAGCATCTGGCGCACGGAACCGGTCGCGGTCCGCAGTCGGCCTGTCATCGTAATTCGGTCACCAGTCTGTTCAATGGGCCGACGGGTTGGTTGGTCTTTACGGGATGTCATGCCGGGACTACCGCCACCTTCTGATCTCTAAAACGAGCACTGTGAGGAATAGGAAGACGCCCGTTATGGAAAGGTAATAGACAACGTCAGGAACCGACAGTATGCCTCGGGCGAAGTCAGCGAAGTGGCCGGACTGCGCCACACCGAAGCTCTTGAGGTCAAACACCGAAAATGAAGCACCCATCTGGAACCCGTTGAGCACATGGGCCGCCATGCCACCAAGCCGGTCTGAGATGAAATCAATAACCGTGAATGTGGTCAGGATGCCAGAGCCAACGATCAATCCCACAAGCTGGTTTGGGCTAAGCGCTGAGGCGAAGAGACCCACAGCGACCGCTGCTGAGGCATATAGGAGCAGCCCAAAGTAGCCGGTCAGGAGCGGGCCCACATCAGGCCTGCCGAAGACGTACAGCACGAGCACGAAAAAGAGGCTGAGCACCGCCATGATGAAGACCATGGAGAATGCAGCGAGGAACTTGCCTGTCACGACCTCAATCTCGCGCACCGGGGAGGTGAGCAACAACTCGAGCGTGCCGAGCTTCCACTCTTCCGCAATGAGACGCATCGTCAATGCCGGCGCCAAAAAGATAAGAAAGAAAACTGCACCGGCTAGAAAGCCCCGTATCGTGGCCTCCGAGAAGGCGTCTGAGACCGACGCCACAAAAAAGAACCCTGTAATGGCCAGAAATGCCGCCGCCACGACGTACGCCATGGGCGAGGCGAAGTAGGTCTTGATTTCCTTAAGGGCTATGACCTGGATCTGTTTCAAGGTTGTTTGCCCGTCTCTTCATCGGTGGTGAGCTGGAGGAAGATTTCCTCAAGCGACATTGGCAGCGGGTGAAGTGTGATGAGGCCCCATCCCTTGCCTATCACGGCCTGCGCTATCCGCTCCGATGCGCCTGTGTTTGGCCGCGCGTCAACCAACAGGGAGATCCGCCCCGGATCCGCCTTTGCAAGTTCCGCCCGTGCGTCAGTGCGCGCGTCAATGACTCCCTGCAGATCCCGCATGAGGCTTATGACGTCTTTCGCCTGAGCGCCGCGCACGCCCAGTTCTATGCGCTCCGTGTGCTGAAGGCGGTCAGACAGGTGGGCCGGAGTGTCATCTGCGACGATACGCCCCTCGTGGATGACCAGTACGCGCTTGCAGATCATGCTGACTTCAGGAAGGATGTGTGAACTAAGAAGCAGCGTGTGCTCCTGCCCGAGCTCTTTTATGACCTCACGAGTCTCCACGACCTGGACGGGGTCAATACCGATCGTCGGCTCGTCCATGATGAGCACATCCGGCTCGTGAAGAATGGCCTGAGCGATGCCGGTGCGCTGCCTGTAGCCCTTCGATAGCTTGCCCACCAGCGTGTCGCGGTAGTCGCCCAGCCGCACCATGTCGATGACCTTCGGCAACCTCTCGGCGATGTGTCTGGTGTTCATACCCCGCAACTGGCCCATGTATGACAGATAGTCACTGACGGTCATGTCGAGATACAGCGGGACAGTTTCGGGTAGATAGCCAATGTGACGGCGGACATCGAGCGAGTGGCTCACGACGTCGTATCCGGAGACCATGGCGCTACCCTCGGTCGGCGGGGTAAACCCGGTGAGGACGCGCATGGTAGTTGTCTTGCCTGCGCCATTCGGCCCAAGAAAGCCGACGATCTCGCCTTTGAGCACCTCAAAAGACACGTCGATCACGGCAGGGTAGCTGCCGTAGTACTTTGACATGTGTTCGAGACGGATCATTTATTGCTGAAGGTCTCTTTCGCTATCTCAAAAAACCCCCTCCAAGCAGGAGAGGGATTCAGGCCGGGTTCGCGGCGGGCAGGCCCGTCAGGATCCCCGTCCCAAGGTCAAACGATCTTCCAGACGGTACGCCAACCAGCGTCCAGTGGATTCAAACCAAGCTATCTTATCTGGCCGTGGCGTCTGCGGCAACGTACCCACCCTTGTTTGTAGATGGAATCTTGACGGCCGCGACCGGTAGTAGAATCCGTTCGAAAGCAGATTTTTCTGAGATGGGAGCGAATTCCTGATTCAAAGCACTGACAGCCCAGCAGAAACCGGCGATTTACATATCTACATGGACCACGCCGCCACCACCCCGGTGCGCCCGGAGGTTCTGGAGGCGATGCTGCCGTATTTTTCAGAAAAGTTCGGCAACCCCTCCAGCCTGTACGGTTTCGCGCAGGAATCAAGGGAAGCGGTGGATTCAGCACGCGAAAAGGTGGCCCGAATTCTGCACTGCCGGGATAGCGAGGTGGTGTTCACCAGCGGGGGAACAGAGTCAGACAACACCGCTCTGAAGGGCGTCGCCTCAGCTATGCGCGGCTCGGGCAGGCACATCATCACTACAGCCATCGAGCATCATGCGATCATCCACTCCTGCGAGCAGCTTGAGAGGGACGGCTTCTCTGTCACCTACCTACCCGTGGATGAGTACGGTCGTGTGGATCCTCTGGCAGTGGAGCGCGCCTTGAACAAGGACACCTTCCTTGTGAGCGTCATGACTGCGAATAATGAAGTCGGCACAGTCCAGGACATCTCGGGCATTTCCCAACGCATACGCAGGAAAGCAAAGGAGCTTAATCGGGCGGTCCTGTTCCACACAGATGCTGTGCAGGCGCCAGGCAAACTTCCCCTGGATGTCGACGCGCTCGGCGTGGACCTGCTCAGTCTCTCGGCACATAAGGCGCACGGCCCCAAGGGCGTGGGCGTACTGTATGTCCGCAAGGGAACACCGATGGAGCCACTGGTTGCTGGCGGAGGCCAGGAGCGCCAGCGCAGATCAGGCACGGAGAACGTGCCGGGGATCGTGGGCGCAGGCGTCGCTCTTGAATTAGCAGACATGGAACGGCCTGCGTTCAACCAAAGGTCAACCCGCTTGCGGGACATGATTATCGAGGGCGTCATCGAGCGCGTGCCGGACGCCAGATTAAACGGCCACCCCACGCAGCGCCTGTCGAATAACGTGAACTTCTCGTTCCCTGGGGTCGAAGGAGAGCCCGTGGTGATCGCCCTCGATTTTGAAGGTATCTATGCTTCGTCGGGAAGCGCGTGCAGCTCGGCATCAGTAGAGCCGTCGCACGTGCTTATCGCGATGGGTCTGGACGCAGACACGGCCGTCGGCAGCGTGCGCTTGACCATCGGCAAAGACTCGACGGAGGCCCACGCGTTAAAGGCAACGGAAAAGATAACCGAAGTTGTAAAACGGCTACGGGGCATGGCGTCGATGAAATCCAGAAACTGACCTGACAACCTGGGCAGCGGAAACCCAAAGTGCCGCTGCCTTGCGTATCCTTCTGTAGGAATTTTTCTACATAATTCTCGGCTAGTTCTCTCCCCTGCCTGTAGAAAGGCTCCCGTTCGAGAGGGGGGAAGCTCGCACAGCTGTCACCCCCGGCCCCGTCATAACGGGCGGGTGCCACGGAGGATCGATGACTCAGGCAAACCCTGCAATCCCCGCACAAGACGCGGCATCGTCGCAGCCATCCGCAGGCGACGTGGCGCGGGCGATGTTCTCCAAGGAGGTCGAAAGGGCTCTGTCCTACGTGGCGGATGCCAAGTACGACTACGGCCCCAAGCTTCGAGACGGAGAACTGTCCTGGGAAGTGACCGGGGCCGAACAGCATTCGCGCGGCTCGGTCAGGGTGTCGATCCGGTTCAGGCCCGCGACTTCTTTCAAAGGCAAGTGGGGCGAGGAGTACGTGGATGTGGCTCCAGACGGCTCGGTGGTTGCGCGCCGGGTGACGCGTGTGCCCAGGGAAGACCTTCCCTGGGTGTTGATGGCTCTTGCGGCCCTATCGCTGTCGGCAGCGGCGGTCCTCATCCCCCTGATACTTTTCTATGAAGGCGGAGACAAGCTCTACGTCGCTGGCCGCACGCTTTACATGAAAACGAGCGAACCGAAGCTCGTGCCGTTCGTGTTGTTTGAAGGTCCGGATACCTTGGGCACCGTCCACAGGTGGGCGATCAAACCCGCAGGGTCAGGCACGGAGCTCGCGGTCATCAAAGTGACCCTGATAAATGCTCAGTCCGGCTCGGTCAAGATCATCGTTGATGAGGACGCAGCCAAACTTACGACCGGCGACAGCCAGTCGCACCGGCCCATCGATCCCCTGATCCGCACATATCCGACGGAAGACTGGTACCCGCGTTATGCCATCGCAGGTTTCCTGCCACTGTGGTCCCAACCGAGCGCGGACGGGTCGGGCCGAACGGCCATCACGCTCAACGCTACCGAACAGGTGGAGGGATACATGGTGTTTGAGGTCCCGGCCGGTAGCACCTTCAGGGACTTCAGCTGGAATGCCACGGACTCCGCTATCGTACGGTTCTGATTTGTCAAGAGCCTGAACTGCCAGACCTCGTTCGAAGCCGCGCTTTCGTCAGGGGGACAGGGTTGGGTTTGGCTGGTTCAATTCCGAATCGAGATAGTAGCCACTGTTTCATGAAGCGATGCGCCTTGTCTTGATTTGAGCCCTGCGTGAGTGATGCCTCTTCATTTCACCCCAGGGTGCCCACTGCCAGACTGTCCGGCCATTCAGGCGAATGCCCGCTAGAATCGGTGCGCAATGTCAGAAAGCGCACCAACAGCACCGAACATAGAGCCAGCGATGGGCGAGCCAGGGCTGAAACCACAGGCGAGTAAGCTCTCCCCTGGTCGTAGACAGTACCTGGAAACCAAGCGGCAGCATCCCGACGCGCTCCTTCTTTTCAGGATGGGCGATTTTTATGAGACGTTCGACGGGGACGCCCGGACGATGGCGCGCGTTCTGGATATAGCTCTTACCTCCCGCGACGTAGGCGGGGGACAGAAAGCCCCACTGGCAGGCATACCTCGGCACGCGCTCGAGTCTTATCTGGGAAAGCTCGTTCAGGCCGGACTCAAGGTCGCTATCTGTGAGCAGACCAGCGACCCGGCTTTATCAAAGGGCATTGTTGACAGAGCCGTGATCCGCATCGTGACGCCTGGCACGGTCATCGAGCCTGCGTTGCTCCACCAGACACGCAACAACTATCTTGCAGCCGGGGTTTCTGACGGGCAGGAAGCGGGGTTCGCATACCTGGATGTGACGACGAGCGAGTTCGTTACTTCGCAGATTTCACTCGGTGAGATGCGCGACGAGGTGGGCCGTCTCCAGCCAGCCGAGCTATTGCTGGATGACAGAGCGCGCGATGTCCTTGCTGGGAATGCGCTGACGGGCAGGGCGGTACGGGCGCTGGACATGTCGATGCTGGACTTTGAAATCGCCGAGAAGGAACTGATCGGACACTTCCGAACTGCCACGCTGGAGGCATTCGGGTGCCAGGGTAGGCCGCTCGCAATCATGGCCGCCGCCGCAGTTCTTCGCTATTTGACCGGGACGCAGTTGGGCGGTGCGCCGCAGGTGACGTCCCTCCGTACTACCGCTACCGGTTCATATATGCGCCTAGATCAGCGGGCGCTGCGCGACCTTGAAGTGCTAGAGCCTCTGGGTGGCCGTAGCGGCGCACAATCCCTGCTGTCCGTAGTTGACAGGACGAAGACGGCGATGGGAGGCCGTCTCTTGCGGTCATGGTTGACCCGTCCGCTGTTGAATTTGCAAGAGCTATCGGTCAGGCAAGGATCCGTCGGGTTGTTTGCGAAGGACGCTGTCGCACGGTCGTCTGTTCGTGACACGCTTTCGAAAGTCCCCGACCTTGAACGCCTCACCAACCGCACCCGTGGATTCTTGGCGTCCCCGCGTGAGGTGGCATCCCTGGGGAGAGGACTGACCGCAATACCCGGCCTGCTCAGCACTCTGGGCGTGACGGCGAGCGCCCAGGCAGGCCAGTTGGCCGCCGGGCTGAAACCGTGCGAGGAAGCTGCGGCCCTGATTGCTGCTGCCATCGCGGATGATCCGCCCATCACAGTTGGCGATGGCACGGCCATCCGCCCGGGCTTCGATGTTCAGCTTGATGAACTGCGTTCTCTTGCGGGCGACGCCCGCTCCCAAATAGCTCGGATTGAAGGCGAAGAGCGGGAACGCTCTGGCATCAAGTCGCTCAAGATCGGTTACAACCGTGTCTTCGGCTATTACATAGAGGTTTCCAAGGCCAACGCAGCGAAGGCGCCCCCGGAATGGGAGAGACGGCAGACGCTTGTGAACGGCGAGCGCTATGTCACGCGTGCGTTGAAGGAGTACGAGTCCAAGATCCTCAATGCACGCGACCAGATCAGCGAGGTCGAAAGGTCGCTGTTCAGGCGCGTATGCGGCGAGGTGATGTCGTACAGCGAGCGGATCATGGCATCCGCCATGTCGATCGCTCACATGGACGCTCTGGCGGGCATGGCTGAGGCGGCCGTCGCAAACGGCTGGATTTGTCCTGTACTTGACGACGGCGATGCCATAGACATCAAGGCAGGGCGTCACCCAGTTGTAGAGGAAGCCCTCGGGCCGGGGAAGTTCGTGCCGAACGACACGGAGCTATCGAATTCAAAGCAGCAGGTGCTCGTCATTACCGGGCCGAACATGTCAGGCAAGTCCACCTATATCCGGCAGGTGGCCGTACTCGTTCTACTCGCCCAGACCGGCAGTTTTATCCCTGCGGCAAGTGCTCGCATTGGAATTGTTGACCGAATTTTCACGCGCGCTGGCCTCTCGGACGACATCTCAGGCGGGCGATCGACTTTCATGACGGAGATGGTGGAGACGGCGGCGATATTGAACCAGGCCATGCCACGCTCGCTCGCCGTGTTGGACGAGATCGGCCGCGGCACGAGTACGTATGACGGCCTGGCTATTGCCCGCGCCGTAGCGGAGCACATCCACAACAACCCGCGCATCGCCTGCAAGACGCTGTTTGCCACTCATTACCACGAAATGACCACACTGGCAGATGTGCTGCCGAGGGCGGTGAATTACCGCGTGGCCGTGTCCGAAGAGGGTGGGGAGGTCGTATTCCTCCATAGGATCGTCCCGGGTGCCGCTGACAGGTCTTACGGTGTCCATGTGGCCCGCCTCGCCGGGCTTCCACAGCCAGTCATTAGCCGGGCGTGGCAGTTGCTTGAGGAATTGGAGACGCTCGGAACAATTGGGAGCCCGGTTGTGAGGAAGGCAGTACCAGCGACCTCCGCGCAGCTTTCCATGTTCGGCGCAGGCCCTGAGGTGCTTGACGATCTTCTTTCACTGGATGTGAATGCCATGACCCCGCTCGATGCGCTAAATGCACTGTTCAGGCTCCAGGAGCGGGCCCAGGCAAATGAGGGCAAGACAGGCAGTGGAGGCGCTCTGAAGTGACTTACACGGTGGAGGTAAACCCGCAGTGATGGTATTGGCATGGCCAAGATAATCGTTCGGGTCAGGCTCGCCGGGATACAGCCGGCCTCCCAAATGGGTGCCTGCCACTCCGTATCGTGGCCAGACGAGCGGAACTGGTCCCTGCGCTGGCAGAGGCTGTCTCGGGAAGATTTCCACGGCACCTCTGCCCGTCACGCTGGGACAGGGTTATCAGTGATCGCTACCTTCGTTTGAATCCTCTTCCGTCACCAGGGCTTTTGCAGTTACGATGGCTGCGTGAAGCTGCTGACCCTCACAGTGGGAACCCTCTCAACAAACTGCTACATCTTGGTGGATGATGTGGCAGCAGAGTGCGCCGTAATTGACGCAGGCGATCAGGGAAAGCGCATCGCTGAGGAACTAGCCCGCCGCAACCTGGTGCCCAAGTACGTACTGAGCACCCACGGCCATGCCGACCACACTGGAGGCGTGCTTGCGGTCGTCTCACTTTCAGGCGGACAGTTTGGCATCGGGGCGGCGGACCGTGACATGGCCCTCGCTCCGCCGGAGTGGTTGACCGCGATTTTGCCCGGGTTCCAGGCACCGCCTCAGCCCTCATTGCTGCTCAATGGCGGTGAGGTTCTCCATGTGGGTAACACCGTCATAGAGGCGATCGCAACTCCCGGCCACACACCTGGAAGCATGAGCTACAAGGTTGGAGACGAAGTCTTTTCCGGAGATACGCTATTCCGTGGCAACATCGGCAGATATGACCTTCCGGGCGGCGACGGGGGCCAAGAACTCGCGAGTATCCGGGGAAAGCTGCTGACACTGGACGATGCAGTGCGGGTCCATCCCGGCCACGGACCTTCAACGACTATTGGCCATGAGCGGCGCTCCAACCCGTACCTGCAGGGATAAGGCGGTCGCTATCAGCCATTCTGAGCCGTGGTTATGAATCATCCGTTGTCGTTGTTCCGCAACGCCCGGTAAAGGTTCTTCATCCACAGCGCACCGGGACTCGGGATAACCTGCATCAGTCGCCTCACTTGACAATAGCCCCCTTGTCTCAAGTCTTCCAAGGTAGGGGTGCATGAATGAAGCTGAAAAACACGGACGCTCTGATCATCGTTGACGTGCAGATCGACTTCTGTCCCGGAGGGTCGTTGCCGGTTGCCGGGGGTGATCAGGTCGCCAGGCTCATGTCAGGGGTGGCGGCGCGGTTCAAAGTCGCGGGCGGGCGGGTATATGCCACGCAGGATTGGCACCCGATGGGCCACTCGTCATTCCTCGACCAGGGCGGCCCGTGGCCGCCGCACTGCGTCCAGGGGACCATGGGCGCGCTATTTCATCCGGAGCTCAAATTGCCAATTGGGACGACGATCATTCGCAAAGGAGTGAACCCTGAGGTGGACGCCTATTCGGGCTTCCTCGATTCACTCCTAGAGGAGTCGTTGAAGCGCAACCGGGTGAAGAGGGTCTTCGTGGGCGGGTTGGCGACCGATTACTGCGTCCTAAACACAGTCCTCGACGCGCTGACGCTGAAATTCGATGCCTATGTCCTCTCCGATGCAGTGGCACCGGCAGATGTGAAGCCGGGCGACGGCGAGGCAGCGCTCGAACAGATGCAGAAGGCCGGAGCAAAGATCACTACGACAGAGATGGTGCTGGCGACAGAGCCGTAGGAACTATTTCAGAGCCCCATTTCCCATCGAGGGCGAGGTGTGACCGACGAGTGCAAACGAGAGAGATACTTCTCCCTCAGAGCCTATCTTGGGTAATTGCCTGCCCAATTGCCCAGCCCCCTCCCACCAAAGGGTAGGGAAATGGCACGCCTATTCGCCGAGTTCCCGGTCTCTAACTTCCCGTACGACCTCGCGCTGAAGCTCCTTCAGGCGCTGGCTAACCTCGACCGGGTATCTCGGCGCGCTCTGAAGGGCTTTGTAGCGCGCTGGCACGCGTGTGAATTCCCGCGCGTGTTCGTCCCGCAGGTCGTTCAGGGCCGGAGAACCGTTGATGCGTGCGCCTTCCGTCATCACGTTTTCCAGCAGCGGTTTCGCGCTCATGGACGGCGCTTCTTCACTTACGAGGGAGATCGTGTCCCTATCGTACGAGCCGTCGCTTGTGTACGTCCGGTAAACCTGTTTGCAGCCTGGAAGGGACTGCTTTTTTGAGCTCAGCTTGAGTACCGGCCGGCCAGCGTATTCAACCAGTTTGTACGCAGAATCCAGATACGGGGCATCAGCTGACGTGCCTGCCTTTGTGCCGACGCCATAGCCCTCGAATGGCGTCCCATCGCGGACGAGGCGGTCAACCTCGTACTCGTCCAAGCCTCCAGAGGCGAACACGCCGACATCTTTGAAGCCTTCCTCGTCCAGTATTTTTCGCGCCTCGCGGCCAAGATGAGCGAGGTCACCGCTGTCTATGCGGACACCCCGCAGGACGTGTCCTTCAGACTCCAGTTCCCTGCCAACCTCGATTGCATTACGGACACCCCGCAGAGTGTCATATGTATCCACGAGGAGAGTGGCGTAGTCCGGAAAGGCGTGTGTATAAGCGCGGAAGGCCTCGATCTCGGAATCGAAGGCCATTATGAACGAGTGGGCCATCGTTCCGACGACGGGGATCCCGTAGACAGCCCCGGCCTTCACATTGCTGGTGGCATGATATCCCGCGAGGTAGCCGGTGCGGGCCACCTTCATCGCTGCGTCAGTGCCCTGTGTTCGGCGCGCAGCGAAATCCACGACGGATCTGCCGGCCGCGGCGTGGACGACGCGCGATGCCTTGGTGGCGACGGTTGACTGAAATGTGGCCTGATTGAGGAGAAAGGTCTCGGCGATCTGTGCCTCGATGATAGGGCCGCGCACTTCCAGCACCGGTTCATCACCGAAGCACACCGTGCCCTCCTTCATCGACCGGACGTCGCCTGTGAAACGCAGTTCCGCCAGGTACTCGATGAACTCTTCGTCGAAGCGATCCAGAGTGCGCAGGTAGTCGATGTCCGCGCCTGTGAACTGGAAGTCCTCCAGGTGATTAAGAATGGCCTCCAGCCCTGCGAAAACGTAATAGGAGCGGTTCCTAGGGTAGCCGCGGAAGAACAGGCTGAACGTGGCCTGATCAGTCACACCAGCGCGCCAGTAGGCCTGTGCCATTGTCAGTTCGTACAGGTCAGTGAAGAGGGCGTCTGAAAATTGTGAGTAGCGGTTCATATCTTGCTCTGTCGGGCTGTATGCGGACCGTTTACCACGGTTTCCACGGACGCTGACCGCGAGACGGGGAGCGAAGAGCGTGCTGGCGGAGCCTCGCCGGTTTCTGCGGGGTGTTGGCACGGTGGAAGTGTACGAGCGGACAAACGATTAATGCGAATTCAAACGAAACTGGATGCACGCGGTACAAAGTGGCTAGCGGCGGGATCCGACGATAAACTGACGTTTTGTGCCCGCCGGGTAGTGACGCGCTGGCAAATACAGCGCAGGTGCGCTTGGAGGTAATTCTAGTGGGACTTATGTGGCTTGTGCCCATCGCCGGAGCGGCGGCAGTGCTCTTCGCCGCCTGGCTGGCATGGGACGTCCTAAAACGGGACCGGGGCACCAAGGAGATGCAGGACATTGCTGACCGCATCTTTGAGGGGGCGATGGCCTTCCTTAAGCGGCAGTACATCACCATCGCCCTGCTGGGTGTGGCGGCGGCGGTGGCGATCGGGATAGTCCTGTCGATCCTCTCGAAAGAGGGGAGCGACGTTGTCAAGGAGTACGGCAAGGTGGGCGTCGGGTGGCGCACCGCCGTGGCGTTCCTGGTGGGTGCGTCCTGCTCGGCGCTTGCCGGGTTCATAGGGATGATCATCGCCGTCAAGGCGAACCTGCGGACAGCCGCAGGCGCATCGAAGGGCGGCCTGGCGGAAGCGGTGACGATCGCCATGCGGGCGGGCGGGGTATCAGGCTTCCTGATCGTCGCGCTCAGCCTGATCGGCGTATCAGCCATCTACTATGCCTACGGGGGAAATGAACACCCTGATCTTGCGCCGTTCCTGATCGTAGGGTTCGGATTTGGCGCTTCATTCGTTGCTCTGTTCGCCCAACTTGGCGGCGGGATTTACACCAAGGCCGCAGACGTTGGGGCGGATCTGGTGGGCAAGGTTGAAAAGGGAATCCCTGAAGACGACCCGCGCAACGCCGCCGTGATCGCCGACCTGGTGGGCGATAACGTTGGTGACTGTGCCGGTCGCGGCGCTGACCTGTTTGAGTCCACTGCGGCAGAGAACATAGGCGCCATGATCCTAGGCGTGGCTGCATTCCTGGCAGCACGCACGGCCGGGTTGGCGAACCCCGAGGTGTGGGTCCTCTTCCCGCTCGTGCTGCGCTCGTTCGGCCTGTTTGCCTGCGCGCTGGGAATCCTGTCGGTGCGTGCAAAGGAAGGTTCCGACCCGATGAAGGCCCTGAACATGGGCTACTTCGTCTCAGTGGGTTTTTCAATTGTCGGGCTGGCCGTAACGACTTGGGTGATGATGGGTGACATAGTGTCGAACCCGGAATACATCTTCGCCGCCGGGCTGGTTGGCATCGCGGCGGGTATCGCCATCGTATTCATCACCCAGTACTACACGGAGCACAAGTACGGGCCTGTAAAAAGTATCGCCGAGGCGTCTCTAACCGGCCCTGCGACAAACTTCCTCGCCGGGTTCTCCGTTGGGTTGAACTCGACGGTGGCGACCGCACTTGTTGTGGGCATAGGCATCCTGGGCGCCTACGCACTCGGAAATCAGCTCAAGTTCCCCGGTGCCGCTGGTGACGTAGTCCCGAACGCGGGCCTACTTGGTACGGCTGTCGCGACGATGTCATTGCTCATGACTGCCGCGTATGTCTTGGCCATGGATACCTTCGGGCCGATAACGGACAACGCCAACGGCATCGTTGAGATGTCCGGCACGGGCGGCAAGGTCCGGGAAGTGACCGACTCGATGGACGCAGTGGGCAATACGACGAAGGCTCTGCCCAAGGGGTATGCGATGGGATCGGCGGGACTCGCTGCGTTCCTGCTCTTCGGC
>SHXW01000001.1 GCA_009693115.1 Dehalococcoidia bacterium
GTCTACCTGCCCGCCGAAGTATCCGGCGATGAGGCCCATCGTAGTCCCGATGCCTACTCCGGTGACGACTGATACTGCCATGACCATGGCCGAGACGCGCGCACCGTAGATGATGCGGCTCAGGATGTCACGTCCCACCTGATCCCCGCCAAGGATGTGCTTCGCTGACCCTTCAGGGAAGCCCCACGGCGGAGTGTTGCGGGCCATAAGGTCTGACTTGAACGGATCCACCGGCGCGATGAGGGGGGCGAAGACGGCGGTGATTACAAGTAGTAGAAGGACGCCAGAAGGGAGCGCCGGGTAGCGGCGGATGAAGCGCCATGCCGCGCCGGGTATCCACAGCGCTCCCCGGGGGCTGGAACGCGCCTGGGGAGGCCGTAGTGTCTCTGCCGTTTTGGGTGCTTGAGCCATATTCTTGCCAGTTCCATCCAGTTTCAACCGAACCGCCATGAAGCCGCCGTTCCAGCCCTGGGAACGATGTGCCTAGATGGGCGGACTTAACTGCTAAACCATCTTGGACGGATATGTGTTCTGGGTTTCATCGGTCCTATCCCATTGCGGGAGCGGGCCGATATTGGGTGCCATTGACCTCAGAGCTACTCCCTATTTCGCTGAGCAACGGTTGGTGCGCTGGTCACTTACGCGTGCCCGATGCGCGGGTCTATTAGCGCATAAATGATGTCTAGAAGCAGTGTCACCCCCACATAAAGCAACACGGATACCAGCATGGCGCCGGCGAGCACTGGGAAGTCATTGCCAAAGACGGCGTCCGCCGCCAGCCTGCCCATGCCGGGCCACGAAAAGATCGTCTCTGTCACCACCGTCCCGGTGATGAACCCCACAAAGAGCAGGGCGGAGAAGGTCACAGGGGCGAGCATTGCGTTCCTGAACCCGTGCTTCCACACCACCTTCCAGGACGCCACCCCTTTCGCTCGGGCCAGCTTCATGAACTCACTGTCCATGACATCAAGCATGCTAGTTCGCGTCAACCTCATATACCCGGCGGCCGGCAGCCACCCCAGCACTATCGCGGGCAGGACATAGTTGCGAACGGAAAAGCCCTCTCCCATGGTGCCGCTGGGCAGCCAGCGGAGCCTCACCGAAAACAGCAATATCGCCATGATCCCCACCCAGAACGTGGGCAGTGTCTGACCGAGGAGGGCGAAGCCGCGTCCGCCGTAGTCCCAGGCCGTGCCCCGCCTGACTGCGGAGAGCACTCCCAGCGGGACCCCGACAGCCGTACCAAACGTCCATGCGACGAACGCAAGCTTGAGTGTGTTGGGGAGCCGCTGTCTGAGCATTTCAGTGACCGGCCTTTGAGAGGTGAGACTTTCCCCCATGTCCCCTCTCAACACGCCCCCCAGCCAGAGCACATATTGCACCGGCACAGGCTTGTCGAGGTTCAGTTCCCTCCCAAGCCGGTCCCACTGCTCTGTGGAGAGCCCGTAGCCGCTCTCGGAAAAGTAGAGGTAGCGCGGGTCAACGCCCGACATCCTCGACAGGCCGAAAACGATCAGCGTGCCCCCGAGGACGGCGGCGATCCCGTATATGAGGCGTCTGACGAGAAAATTGCGCATCCAGCGGTGGCGCTTTCAACTTTCCTGCCCTGCCACATTGCCAGTCGGGGCATGGCATACTCACGCGAAGGTGTCGCTATGAGCAGAACCCCGATAGATCGGGAATCTGCCCGGCCGACTTCAAACATCGGGGCCGGGTCTGCCCGCACCACGCGGACGGCCCGGCCCTGATGTTTGTTTTGAGGGCAAGAGCTTCAACCCTCACCCCGGCCCTCTCCCTCTCAGAGGGAGGGGATTTGCATCTACTTCAGGACGATCGTCTCAAGCGCGATGATTTCCGCACCGCCGACGCCGATTTCAAGCGGCCGGTCCCAGGAGGCGATCTTCTTCGGGTTGTACCAGACCCAGTCGAGGGTCTCGACCACGCTTGGGAACTGCCAGGTCTCGTACTGGCGCTGCCAGAACTTGCTGGCGATCTCCGTGCGCTTCCCGATGTCGTTTTCCTTGAACGCCTGGAGGGTAAGTTGTGCGCGGACAGGGTCGGTGACGCCGCAGATGGTGCCGCCTGCGGAGAGGCTGGTGGTCTCAAGCCCTTTCGGGTGGTCTGCGGTGTACTGCGTGAACCCGTCGGCGCAGCCGCGTAGCTCCACGTTGTTCCACTCCCTGGCCACCAGGCTTGGGCGGTGCGCGGCGTACTCAATGGTTGAGATCTCAACGTCGATTCCGAGGTTTTCCTTCCAGGCGGCGGCAATGGCAGCCGCGATCTCGGCCAGATCGCCGGTGCTGGTCCAGATCTGGATCTTGAACGGTTTCGTGCCTGTCTCTGCGAACAGCGCCTTGGCCTGGGCCGTGTCGTACGGGATCACCCACTCCTTCTTGTGGACAGGGTTGTCAACAGACAGGCCATGGATGTAGTTGGGCTTGGCCAGGCCCTTCAGGATGGTCTTGTTGATGGTTTCGCGGTCGATCACGAGCGCCATGGCTTTGCGGACTTTGACCGCGCGGTCGAAGTCAACCTGGTTGTCTATGTTTCCGATCCAGGGCTTCGCGCCGGAGAGGTCGTAGCCCGGGTTTTTGAGCTCTTCCTTGGTGTCTGCGCGGGCCTTCTCCCAGTAGTTGCCGCCGAAGAAGGTTGTGTTCGAGACGCTGCGTCCGAGCACCTTGGTGAAGCCCTTCTTTTCGAGGTTAGGAACGTCCTTCACAGCGACGGTCGTGATGTCCGCCTCGCCGGTCTCAAGCATGGAGAGGCGCACGGTTATGTCGGGGACTGAAATCACCCGAATGTCCTTGACCCCTGCGACCTTGCGCCAGTGCGCGGGCAGCGCCTCGAGGACCGCCTTGTCATCCTTGACCCAGGAGACCATCCTGTACGGCCCGGTGCCGGTGAAATCGGCCTTCATGGCGTCGGCGCCAAGTTTGTCGAACGCCTTCTTGGAGTGCATGCCTATGGACTGGTAGTAGGGCGTGAGGTAGTGCCGAATGGCGTGCGCCTGCCAGGTGTTGATGTTCATGCGAACCGTGTACTGATCCAAAACCTCAACGCTCTTGAGCATCGTGCGCCACTCGCCCGCCTGGTCGTTCACTGATTTCGGGTTTGTGGTCGGGTTGGCGTTCTGGAAGGTCCAAGCCACGTCCTCGGCGGTCATCTCGCCGTAGCCGTTGTGGAACTGGACGCCCTTCTGGAGGACGATGTCCAGGGTGGAGGTGTCGGGGGCGAGCTTCCATGAAAGCCCGAGGCGCGGGATGACGTTACCGTCCTTATCCGTGAAGAACAGGTTCTCGGTCACGCCCATGCGGAACTTCTCGTTCTCGCACCCAGGCACGCAGGCTTCTGGGATACCGACCGGGATGCCGACGTTCTGCCGGGCGATCACGAGGCTGCCGGCGGGCCCGGCGGGTTTGGGCGTGTTAGTCGGCGCAGGGACGGCAGTCGCAGGCACGTTTGTCGCGGTGGGCGCTGGGGCAGCCGTCGCAGGTACGGCCGTCGCTTTGGGCGCGGGGGCAGCAGTGGGCTGAACTGGGACAGGCGTGCTCTCGCTGCCTCCGCAGGCTGCTGCGGTCAGGGCGATAGCCCCTGCCACAAGCAGCAGGACCTTCGATAGATGCCTTCGGGGTATCACTTGCGTACGCTCCTGGGTTCTTCCCGCTTCTATAAGGTTTATCTGGCGATATAGCCACCATGAACCGGCCAAGCTTGGGCGAAAACCTATATCGCCGGTGCCTGGATGTCAAGTTTAAAGCTGATCTACAGCCCGCCTTCCGGCTCTGTTGAAACCTCCGGTCCTCCGGCTGTGTCGTTCTTCTACCGGGCGCGTCGGGATGAAGGATCTCTTCTTCGCACTCTTGAACCGGTACAAAAGAGACTGGCTGGCCCTTCCGGAGCCCAGAATGACATCGCCCGGCAACAGAGCCAGGTTATTTCAAACCCTCTCTCCCGCCGGGAGAGAGTTCGCGCGGCCTACTCCTCAGCCCCTTCCTTTGTCCCGGCAGGCCGGGGATTGCAGGAAGAAGAGGTGAGCTGGACTTGACTGCGCCAGGTGTGCAAGTCAAGCACGGGCCTACCCCCCCCACGGCCCGTTCTGGCGCATCCAGTCGCCCACCTCAGTCGCCTCTTTCACCGCTTCGGCAGGGACCCGCTCCTCCCACGCCGCAAGGTTCTCCATCAGCTGCTTCTGGTCCTTTGCCCCCACGATGCAAGCCGTGATCCCTGGCTGGCTCCGTACCCAGGTCAGAGCTAGTGACTGCCTTGACACTCCGTGTTTCTTTGCGACTGCCCCGAACTTCTCCGAGGCATCAAAGGCCACGTCGTTCCAGTACGTGCGACGGTAGAACTGGTGCGCCCGGAACTGCTCTGAGAAGCGCGATCCGGACGGGACTGTTTCCTTCGAGTATTTGCCCAGAAGGAACCCGCCCGCCATAGGCGAGTACGCCACGATGCCCACGCCGTGTTCCCGCGCCGCAGGGAACGCCTCGCGCTCCGGGTCCCGGTAAAGAAGGTTGTAGCGAGGCTGGAGCGCGTCGAACCGGGCCAGGTTCTGCCTGTCGCTGGTCCAGAGCGCTTTTGTGAGCTGCCACCCGTTGAAGTTCGAGCAGCCCGTGTACCGCACCTTGCCCTGATGGACAAGGTCGTCAAAGGCGCGCAGGGTTTCCTCCAGAGGCGTGTCCGGGTCAAACGAGTGGATGTAGTAAAGGTCTATGTACTCGGTGTTTAGACGGCGCAGGGAGTCGTCGCACGCCTGCATCACAGCCTTCCGGGACACGCCGATGTCGTTCGGGCCTGTGCCAACCTTGCCGCGGCACTTCGTCGCCAGGACCACCTGCGAACGGCGGCCTGCGATGAACTTGGAGATGATCTCCTCGGACTTGCCGCCACAGTAGGAGTTGGCGGTGTCTATGAAGTTCACGCCGGCCCCGAAGGCCCTGCCGAGGAGGAGCAGCGACTCCGCCTCGGGCGTCTGGTCGCCAAAGTTGTCCCCGCCGACGCAGTACGCCGAGACCTTCAACCCTGTGCGGCCAAGCTTCACGTAGTCCATGTGGTCAGTCTCTCCCTGATGGATGTGTCGTTCTGAGTGAAGTGAAGGACCCTGTTTCGCCGTCCCGGTCTGATCCGTGTCATGTGCCTATCGGGTTAGCTCCGCTCCGTCGTCCCGGTCCCGATGAAGTCTGGAAAGGGACGTGGGGTGGGCGAAGTTCTGAATTCAACGAACCCCTCCCAAGATTCCTCTCCCGACTTCATCGGGACCGGAATGACGGGTTGCTGAGGCAGCCCGATAGGCCAACCGTGTCATTCCGTCCAGCCATGTCATTTCAAGTGGAGCGAGGACTCTCTTTCCGTAGCTTCAACCCTTGCCCTGAACCCTCTCGCGCCCAAGGGGCACCCGAGGGAGAAGGGGAGTCCCTAAAGCGGCGACGGCGCGGGCGGGTAGTCCATCGGCGAGCTGGCCGCGAAGGCATCGGCGATCACCCTAACCTCGGCCATCGCCTCCTTCGGAGGCTCGTTCTGCCAGGCGTCCAGCACGCCCTTCACCTGCTCCTCACTGCGCGCGCCGAAGATCGGCGCCGTCACCCCCGGCGACTGCAGCGTCCAGTGCAGCGCCAGCCTGATCATGGGCTGATTGAACTTGTCTGAAACGGCGCGAAGTTCCTCAACAACCTCCAGCTTCGCCTCCTGGAAATAGCGCGTCGTCAACGTCGGCCCACGGAGCTGATCCCGCTGGAAGATTTTGGAGTCCTTACGCGGTGCAGCGTTCGGGTGTTTGCCGGATAGGAACCCGGAGGCGAGCGGGCTGTAAGGCACCACCGCCACACCTTCCTGCAACGCGAGCGGAATGACCTCACGCGCCAGGCCGGGCTGAACGATGTTGTATACGGACTGGATGGCGTCGAACCGGGAGAGGTTCCGGACATCACTGATCCAGAGTGACTTCGCGAGGTGCCATGCAGAGAAGTTAGAGCAGCCGACGTATAGGACCTTGCCCTGCCTGACCAGCAGGTCAAGAGCGGCTACTGTCTCGTCCAGCGGTGTTGTGGGGTCGAAAGAGTGGATGTAGTAAAGGTCTATTCGGTCGGTCTGGAGGCGCTTCAGTGAAGCCTCGGCGGCGCGGACGATGTGGTATCTGGACGCGCCGGCGTCGTTTGGGCCAGGCCCCGTGCGGCTGCGGCACTTCGTTGCGAGCACAACCTGGTCGCGTCGCCCCGCGTCTTTCAGGTAGCGGCCGATCATCTCCTCCGACTTGCCTTCGTTGTACGAGTCGGCGGTATCGACGAAGTTGATGCCAGCGTCAAATGCCAGCGCCATGACGCGGCGCGCAGTGGACTCGTCAGCGCCGCCCTGAAACCCGAAATGGTCTGAGCCGAGGCAGATGTTCGAGACCTTTACGCCCGTCCGGCCTAACTTGACGTACTGGACCAATTCACTACTCCATACTCGCTGGCAGGGACCTTCCAACCCCCAATGGGAGAGGGTGTGTCCTTATGTCATTCATCCGTTTCTGGACAGATATGTGTGCGCACTCAACAGACCTTCATGCCATTCCGAGTGTGCCGTGTCCGCATAGTGCGGCTTGTTCCAACGGGACGCCGCAAAAGGACGCCTTCACCACACGCGCGCACCAAGGTGACACACAGTCAACCCGGCATGTCAGTTGATCTCCACCCACTTGTTTTCCCGAGCGGCCACATACGCCGCGTCCACAAGCTGTGCAGCCTTGTACCCGTCATGGAAACTTGTCTTCACCGGCTCTCCTGTCAGTATGGCCTTTATGAACTGCTCATAAGGTTGCGGGTATGGGTCACCTGGGTCCAACTCCCGCAACGGGCCCTGGCCTGCGCCCAGAGTGGTGCTGAACCCTAGGATGGCGAACCGTCCGTGGTTCATGATTCTGCCCGCTTCGCCAACCACTTCGATGCGTGCAGATGTGCCTCCATCCGGGTCGCTGCCGCGCGTTACAAAGCTCGTGTGCAGCACGCCGTACGCGCCACTATGGAACTCGAGAAGAAAGGCCGATGAGTCTGGCGCCTTCACGTCCATGCCCTCTGGAGCGTCGGCAAACTTCCTATGTTTTTCTGCCGTGCTCAGCACGGCGGTAAGCCGTTTGACTTCGCCGCACAGGAAGCGGGCCATGTCAAACACGTGGATGAGTTCATAGACCGTCCCGCCGCCGGTTTCAGGCCTGAGCCTCCAGGAAAGCGCGTTCGGCCGGGCGTCATACTGCTGCGTCATCATCCAAGAGATATTGCAGTGGTAAGTCTTGCCTATGAACCCCTGATCCATATACCGCTTCATTCGGCCTACCGGAGTGCGCCCGCGCTGATTGAAGTTCGTGCAGTGCACCAACTTCAATCTCTCCGCGGCCTCCAGCATCTCCTTGCACTGCGCCGCGGTCATGGCGAGCGGCTTATCGCACAGCACATGCTTGCCGGCGGACAGGGCGTCAAGAGTAATGCGGTGGTGAGAGTCTGTGGGTGTGATGATGTCCACGGCGTCAAGGCCGTCCATCCTCAGCAACTCTTTATAGTCCGTGAAGCCCTGTGGCACGTTCCAGTTCGCCTGCATCGCCTTCAGGGCCACCGAGTCACGCCGACAGAGCGCCACGACCTGGACGTCCGGCATCTGCGACAGGAACTGCATATGCGTGTTGGCAAAGCCTCCGGCGCCGATTATGCCCAGCCGGACTGGGCCTCTTGTCTTCGTTGGCATGGACTACTCCAGTGGCAGTGAGTTGGCAATTCGGTGTGACCGATCGTTGTTGACGGTGGCAGTCACGCTATCCCAGGGCGCATCTCGCCGATATGAGTCGACTGTTCGTATGCGTGAGCGATCTGCAGCACTGGCAGGTCCTGCCGCGGCCCGCCGACGATCTGCAGGCCCACAGGCAGTCCACTGGTTCTTCCCGTCACAGCCGGTTCTTTCAAGAGACTTCTCGCTCTGGGTGCGGGTGTGGGACGCTTCGCTTTGAGGGGACCCGTGAAACCCGCTGGAACGGAAATCGCCGGGAACCCAGTCACTGAAATGGCATAGCAGATGGCGAACCAGTCGATGTATGTTTTCAACTTCACGCCATTGATCTCGGTCACATACTCCTGATCGACGGGGAATGGCGGCACGCTCGTCGTGGGCAGCACGAGGAAGTCATACTTCTCAAAAAAGCTCACTGCCCGTTCGTAGAGCCTGGTGCGCTTCTCCTCTGCCCGCGCCATATCCAGCGCAGATAGTTTCAACCCCTGCTCTGTGTTCCAGACGACCGTCTGCTTCATCAGGTCCCGGTGTTCACTCAGGTGTCGTTCGTGCTGTTGGGCGAAGGCGTAGGCTCGGTACACTTGGAATATTTCGTCGGCGTCTGACAGGTCCGGGCTGGCGTCCTCGACCTCACACCCGAGCGATTCGAATACCTTCCTCTGCCCATCCACAACGCTCGTCACCGCCGGGTCTATCGGATACCGGCCCAGATCCCGCGACCATGCGATTCTCGTTCTCCTGCGACGGCGCGCACCCCGAACCTGGCGAAGTACGTCTACCGGACGTCCAGCTTGCGCATCCCACTCCATCCTTTGAGCGAACATCGTCGGGTCATCATCAAATGACACAGGTGCAGCGCTGTCCGGGCCGGCCGCAATTGACATTTGCAGGGCCACGTCGGCCACCGTCCGCCCCATGGGTCCGTCAACGGAGAGTGAGTTCCACCCCAGGGCATTGGGCCTGCGCGGTATCCGACCAATCGAAGGCCTGATCCCTACGACGTTGTTCCATGCTGCCGGGTTCCGCAGAGACCCGCCCAGATCCGAGCCGGTTGCCACTGGGAAAAGCCCGCACGCCAGGCCCACAGCAGAACCGCCGCTTGACCCGCCGCACGTCTTCGTCACGTCATACGGGTTCAGCGTCTTGCCAAACACCTCGTTAAACGTATGCGAACCCGCGCCGAACTCGGGCGTGTTTGTCTTGCCGATCACGATCGCGCCGGCCACCTTGTACCTCTGGACGATCAGGGAGTCATCTTCCGGCACGAAGTCTTTGTAGATGCGTGACCCGTATGTCGTCCTTATGCCCGCCGTCGCCTGCAGGTCCTTCACGCCCACCGGCAGTCCAAGCAGAGGCGACACTGATGCGCCTTTTGCTCCCCTCGAGCGAGATCTGGGAGAGCCGCCCTGAACTCCAACCTTGTCAAGTGCCTCCGCCTGCTTCAACGCACTCTCAGTGACAAGCGTGCAGACGGCGTTCACCTTGGGGTTCACACGTTCTATCTGCTCTATGTGTGCCCGCATCACTTCGATGCACGACAGCTCGCGCTCTCGTATGAGCCGCGCCAATTCCACCGCAGTCTTGAATACAAGTTCACTTGCTGCCACTTCTAGCTACACCCTCACGAACTTCTGCAAACGGTTGTTGCCGCCTACCTCGGCCACGTAAAGCGTGCCGTCCGGTTCGATCCACAACCCGTGTGGTGAGGCAAGGAACTGCCCGGGCGCTGCACCCTTTTCGCCCCACCGGCCCACCAGCCTTCCGTCCAACCTACGCAACTCCAGCCCCGGCGCGCTCACGGTGTGCATGATGCCTTCAGAGTCGATGAACGCATCGTTCGGGTTTCTCACATCGTCCCACGTTGCCAGGTGATTGCCTTCCATAGTGAACACCTGGATGCGGACATTCTCACGGTCGCAGACATAGACGCGACTGTTCGAATCAATCATGACATCGTGCGGCAGGTTGAACTCTCCGGGCCCTGTTCCTGTTTTGCCAGTCACCGGCAGTTTCGCCCACTTCTGATAGAACACAGGGTCGCCCTTGCCGAACGTGAGGATGTGCTCGCCCTTTGACGTGAACCTATGCACCCGGTTCTGGCCGTAGCCGTCCGAGACAAAGATGTCGCCGTTCGGAGCCTGCTTGGCCCGTGTCGGCATGTTGAAGGGCTTGCCAGCGCGTCCTGCCTTGCCTTTCTTGCCGAGTTCCAGCAACACACGACCTTTAAAGTCGTACTTCGTAACCGTGTGGAAGCCGGTGTCAGCGTGAAACACTTCGCCATCGGCGTTGCACCACAGGCCGTGCGGGGCCGAAAACACGTTCCCGGCCCATGTGTCCTTCAGGTTGCCGTCCCGGTCGAGCACAATCATCGTCCCGGTGCCTGGGCCGATGCTAGACGGCATCCCGTCAGCCTGCGGGTTCCGCACACAGACGTACACACGGCCCTTCCGGTCCATGCACACGTCCGCAGCGACGCCCCGTATCTCGACCTTCGGCCAGCCCGTTACAACCTCGTATTTGTAGCTGCCAACGCCGAATCGTTTTGCGGGCATGGGGATTTCCTTTCGTACAACTCCCGGATCAGATCCGGGGCGAACCCTTCCAACATGTCATGTCGTGCCCAGGTGATACCGGCTCCGGCGGGTCGACAGCAACACGACGAAGAACCTGGCTGCTCACATATCGGTGGAGCGACACATGCCTCTCAACGTCTGGGTCTTGTCACCGCCCGGACGGCCTCATAACGGCTGATGTATTGCTCCACTGTGACTCTTGCGATGGTTTTCCCGATCACAACTAGCGGCAGGTCATCCAGCTTCTTGAACCGCACACACGATTTCCCCATGTCCAGTTTCCTGCCGGACGCCTCGAACCGCTCTTTGAACCAATGTCTGGTCTCCTGGTCACCGTATACGGTCATCAAGTACACCGACATGTAATTCTTCTGAGACGCCAATGCTGCGATCGGCAACGCCTGTCCGCTATAGGTATTTGGAAACCGGGAGATCGGGATGACGTAGGCGATCATTCCGAACTGCATCGTCTCCTCGTACCCGTCCGGCAGATTTTGGAGTATGACCCTACGCACGGCTGAAACTGCGTCGCGCCGGTCAGGCGGCAATTCCGTCAGATACGATTCCGCGGTGTCCATCTTGCTGTGCATCGGGTTTCGCCCATCACATGTCATGCGGTGGCACGCTATTCATCAACCGAGGCCGAAATCGCAGGCAGGATACATCCTCCGCAGCGATGCTGTCCCTGCTACTTCACCAGCTGCCACCTGTAGGTGCGGCCCCGCGAAGCAAGCTTGGTCTTACATTGCCTCCCGCGCTGGGAGTACGATAACCGCCTCATAGTCAAGAGTTCGACGCTTACAACAGGAGATGCAACTACATGCCAGCAGGCAAACTGCCCAGCAACCCCTTGAACCTACCCACTATCAAGCGCCCTTCCAAAAGCATGGTGGAGGCGCTCAAGAAGATCGGCAGCGCCACCGCAAGTGGCGAACTCAGCCGCCTCGGATTCAAACGCTGCACCATCATCGGCCCCACCAACTGGTCTCCCGGCATAGTCATGGCCGGCCCTGCTCTCACGCTTCAGTTCATGCCCAAACGCGAGGACGTTTACAACGACGCCGAATACGTAGGCCCCGACAAACAGCTCCATCGCCACGTGCTGTATCAGGCCGAACTAGGCGACGTGGTAGTCGTGGACGCCCGCGGTGAAATGTCCAGCGGAGTGTTCGGTGAAATGATGATGACCTACTTCAAAGGTCGCGGTGGCGCTGGCGTCGTCATCGACGGTTGCCTGCGCGACATCTCTGAAATCAAGAAGCTCGGCATGGGCCTGTGGCTCAAAGGCGCCACGCCGAACTTCCACACGCAGACCATCCAATACCCCTACGCCGTGAACGTGCCAATCGCTTGCGGCGGCGTTCTCGTTATGCCCGGCGACATCATCATTGCTGACGATGACGGTGTTGTGGCAGTCCCGATCTCCGCCGCTCCCGAGCTTGTCAAGAAAGCCGGAGAACATGTCGAGTGGGAGGTGTTCTCACGCATGCGCCTGTCTCAGGGTGGCGACCTCCGCACTTACTACCCCCTGACAGACGAGGCCCATGTCGAGTACGAAGCATGGAAGAAGAAGCAGTCGAAGAAACGAACCTAGGTCTTCTCCCCTCGGTGGGGCAGGGCAAGGGAGAGTGTGACGATCGGGTCCGGACGGCAGATTCTGGAACCCGGGTTCTGTTTCAGGTAGAAAGTCGTGAAGTAGAAGTAGCGACCTGAAAATATTGCCGCCAGCCCGGTGTGGTGCCGGTGGACATGCACCTGTGGCGGACGGATTCGGTTCAGTGTCCGGGGCGAGTGAAGCATGCTTGCATAAGGAAGAAGAGAACTTCGAAACCGACGAGTGCTTCAAAGTTGCCTATGGGCAGTGGAAGTAACACTGCCCCGCCGTGGATCATGTCGCTGAATCCGCGTATGGCATAGACAGTCGCAGATACAGAGACACACAAACGCTGTTTAATTTGGGCCGGGGGTGCAATGCCTCCGGCCCTCTTTTGGCGTGCTCAGTCCCTCTCCCGGCAATAGAGGGCCCGAGTGAATCAGAAGTCTGAAACTGACGGATCCATTTGGCACCGTCTCCGATTGTTCCTGGGATGACCGCGATCTGCGTTCATGTGAGCCACCTGTAGTCCGTCATGTCGCCGTCACACAAGCATGACTCGACTGCTATGCGCCCGGCCTACCCGCGCCGTCTCCTCTTTACCACCGGCCACCACACGAACCCCGGCGTCGATCTTCTTTGCAATATCGTCCGGCGTGGCCCCTTCCAGGAACGCCACGCCGTTCCTACGGCACGCTGCGAAAATCTTCTCGTGCGCCCACTGCATCTCCGGCGGGTATGGGTTCCGTGGCGCGCCTCTCAAATATCCGAGCGATAGTCCCAGGTCCCCCGGCCCCATCTCCGCGTACCCGATGCCAGGCACGGCGAGTATTTCGTCGCACCTTGCCACTCCCTCCGGGCTTTCGATCTTCACGCCCAACAACAACTCGCCCCTACGGTTCAGAGGCCACGGATCGCATCGCTCGACATAATCAATGTGGTCAACGCCCCATATCGGCGCCGCCGTATCCTCCGACCCTCTACCTCTCGCCCCCACACCCAGCCACATCCGCCCGTCTGCGCGGGCCGTTAGCCCCGAGCCTTTTTGGGGAGCGCCACCTTCTGCGCGTGCTGAACCTGTCGAACCACCGCGCTTCACAGCATCTGCGCCATCAGAGTAATCCCTGTTCTCATACCGCATCCGTTCCAACGGCGACGGCAGCGACGGGTCAACCCCCGCGATGTTGATCGGATACCTGCAACACTCAACGAAAGCCCGAACCGCATCCGCCGACTCCGCCTGGCACAGCATCAACCCATGTACCCCGCGGCCAAGGATCTGCCGCATCTGCCAGGCATTGAACCGGACACTGGCCTCATCAATAGCGTCCACTGGCAACTCGACGATGACCGCAGGCGTCCGGTGCCCCGACGCCGTTGGTCCGCCATCCACCAGGCCGCGGATGTACTCCGCCAGCCCTGCCATGTCGAACGACCCATGCTCCATGCCCACGTTTATGTAGTCCGCCCACGTCCGGGCATCCTTCCTCCCCTGCTCATACGTCAGTACATGCCCCGAATGCGGGCCCATGTAATAGATCGGCTGGTCTTGCTCCAGCAGTTCAATGGCCCGGTTAATGCGGTGGGTCATGGGGACCGTTTTCCCTTCCAGATCAATTTGACTCTTCACCTGTGATCAGAATGACACGACGGCCCCCTCGGTGCGCTAGGGGCGAGCGGATGCGGCGAGAGTCCTATCTTCAAACCCTCTCTCGCTCAGTGGCTGGGAGTTACACGATCTCGTTCCCACCTGTGCGCTGCGGCTTGAAGCTCACTGACTGGGCAGGGGGTTGCTCGTGCCATCCGCCATGGACGGCCCCGCCGGGGAAGATCTTTCCGGGGTTGAAGCGGGAGTGGCGGGTTTCCTGGACTCTCACACCGGCCCGCTTTCCTTTGGCCCGTTCAGGACGTCGCCGTAAGGGTAGAGGGTACTCTTGACCCCCACCCGGCCCCTCCGCCTCTGAGGGGCTGTCCAAAACCTGCCCGAAGGCGGGCCGGAGCCGCATCATTGCCTCAAGGTCCTCCGGCGTGAAGACCATGCCCATATACGCCTGCTTCTCGATGCCGATACCGTGCTCACCGGATAGGGCGCCACCGGCCTCGACACATGCCTTTAGGATGCGGTGTCCTGCTGCGATCACCTTCTCCACATCCCCCGGCTTCCGCTCGTCGAACAGGATGCACGGGTGGATGTTCCCATCCCCCGCGTGGAACACGTTCGCGATGGTCAGGCCAAGTTCGTCGCCGACGGCACGAACCGTCCGCATCACTTCTTTGAGCTTCGTACGCGGAGACACACCGTCCACCAGGTAGTAGTTCGGCGCGAGTGTGCCCATCGCCCCGATCGCGCCCTTGCGCGTCGCCCACAACTCGGCGCGTTTTGCTGCGTCCGTCGCTGCGCGGATCTCCGATGCGCTGTTGCGTCTCAAGATCGCTTCACACTGCTCCGACTCCTCAGCTACATGCTCCCGCAACCCGTCAACCTCCACGATCAGCACAGCCTCGGCGTCAGCAGGGTAGCCGGGGTGGTACACGGCCTCGCACGCCTTGATCGTCACCGCGTCCATCATTTCAAGGGCCGCGGGGATGATCCCGGCGGCGATGATGTCCGACACCGCCTGCGACGCATCGTCCATCGTTCGGAATGCGGCGAGCAGCGTCTTCACGGCCTCGGGCGCTCGCAACAGCCGGACCGCGATTTTTGTGGCGATGCCCAGCGTGCCTTCCGACCCTATGAACACACCCCGCAGGTCGTATCCAGGCCACTCCCGTGCGTCACCTCCTAGCCACACGATGGTGCCATCCGCCAGCACGACCTCGACGCCCATGACGTGGTTCGTCGTGACGCCGTACGCCAGACAATGCGGCCCGCCAGCGTTTTCGGCCACATTTCCGCCTATGGTGCAGGCGCGCTGCGATGATGGGTCCGGCGCGTAGTAGAGGCCGTGCTTGGCGACGGCGGTGGTCAGGTCCAGGTTCACCACGCCCGGCTCGACGATGGCGACTCTGTTTTCGACGTCCACTTCCAAGATTCGGCTGAGGCGCGTCAGTGCGATGACAAGTGAGTTACGGAGAGGTATCGCGCCGCCCGAAAGGCCCGTCCCCGCGCCGCGTGGGACGATGTCCAGTCCGTAGCGATTGGCTATGCGCACGCACTCTGCCGCCTGATCTGCGTCTCCTGGCAGCACGACCGCGCCCGGCATGGCCCTGTCGATCGAGCCGTCGTACTCGTAGAGGAGCAGATCCTCGGGCCGCCAGACGACGTATCGAGCGTCGCCCACGGCGTGCTCAAGGTCCTTTATGTACTGGGGCTTCGGCATGAGTACACCCACCAGGGGGAACTAATCCATATATGGCACGCATACGGAACGATTGGTTACCCGGGCCAGAATCCACCAGAATCCGATTGAGGTGGCTCCAAATTGTTCATCTGGCAAACAGGAGTCCTTTGTATCCCGGGCCTGCACCATCTTTAAGTTCAGCGAAGAACCTAGGGGCACTTTCGAACCCAATGTGGAGTTCTATTTCATCCAGCGCAGCCAACATACTCCCAATCAATGACTAGTTCTCGCAACTGGGTTGGTCTAGGTCATCTGTGGATTGGTTCGTTCCGTTCTATCTCTTGATGAGGTATCTCTTGGGAAACTTTGCGACGATGGTGTACAGGATGTCCACCATGTTCGCCACGCGGACGCGCGCCACCTGTGAGCAGAGTTGATAGGCCGCCATCCGGTCGAAGCCGTAGTCCGCAGCCAACCACGTCACCAGATCATAGAAAGCGATGCGTGCCGCGTCTTCCATGGGCCTTGCGCTGCCCACCGACATGAGGAATTCACTGTTCTCGATGCGTGGTGTGCCCACCGCCTTGCGCTTGATCAGGTCAACGGTGAGCGTGCCAGTGGTGGGCACCTCAGCGGCGACACCGCACACCTCAGCGTCTCCTTGCGCGGCATGACCGTCGCCTATGAATAGGAGAGCGCCCTTGACGTTTACGGGCAGATAGACGGTATTGCCGGGGCACACGTCCGCCGCGTCCATGTTGCCGCCATGGAACCCCGGCGAAAGCGTCGAGATGGCCTCGACTGCAGGTGAAGTCCCGATCGTCCCGTAAAACGGCTCGACAGGAATCGGCGGGATCTTCAGCCGCGGGTCGTGGATGATCCCCTGCTTCGTAATGCGCTGGATCAGGATGCGTTGATCGAGAGGCTCGTTCAGCACGCGGGTGAACACCGTGCCGCACAACCCGCCGAACTCCGGGATGATGCAGCTCACTGCGTAGTCCCGCGTGATGGCAATGTTCTCGATCCGCACCGATAGCGTGTCGCCCGGCTCTGCGTTTTCAACGTAGATCGGCCCGGTGCAAGGGTTCACGTAGGGCAGGGTGATGACCTTCTTCAGGTCAGCCTTCGCCGACTCGATCTTGTTGCCGAAGGCGTCTAGCGTGCTGACCTGAAACGTCTCGCCTGGATTTACCGTGGCGATCGGCTCTTGGTAAGGCCCGATGACCCAGGCGAGTTTCTTAGTGGGCGGCGGAGTTATGTGCTGCATGGAGGCAGTTTTCCTAGGCAATGTTCATACCTTCTTACTCAACCGGACGCAGGTGTCATTCTGATGCCAGAAGGGCCGATGAATCCCGTTGTCAATCGACCTTTGAATGAACAGGATTCTCCAATCCTTCCCAAGGCTGGCTGGGGAACCCTGTTCAGAATGGCACGCCTAGCGTTGTCCCGCCTTCAAGGACGCGACTTTGCGCTTTGCTCCGGCCATCGCCTTCTTATCCTTGAGCAGAGCGCGGCCAGAATCAAGGAGCATGTCGTGTATCCAGACAGACTGCATGAAGTCACCGCTCATGCGGCCTCCGCCACGGCGGATGCGCTCGGTCAAGTCCTTGATTGCCTTCACCACCTTCGGATGTTCTGGCTGGCCGGGGAATCCTATCCCCTGCGCGAAGTCGTTCGGTCCGATCCCGAAATAGTCAATGCCCTCTACTTTGACGATCGAGTCGATGTTGTCCACGGAGGCCCGGTCTTCAAGAAGAGCGCCGACGAGCATATTGTCGTTCGCTTCGCGGTAAAAGGCGCGCTTGTCACCCCATGGATCCGGTGTCAGCGTGTACCTGGTTCCGCGGTTGCCGCCGAACGAACGCTCGCCCAGCGGCCCGAAGTGGCACGCCTTCACAAGCTGCTCCGCCTGCTCACGGGTGCCGATGTGCGGCCCCATGATTCCCATGATGCCGCGGTCGAGGTAGCGCAGCACCGTTGACGCCTCGATGCTGGGGACGCGGGCCACAGGTGTGATGCCGACCTGTTCAGCCACCCTGCAGGACTCCTCTAACTGATCCAGCCCGAACGGGCCGTGCTCACCGTCTAGCCAGACAAAGTCTAGATCGAGGATGCCGAGGATCTCAATGACCCACGGTGACGGGAACGTTAGGTTGTAGCCGTACGCGATGTTGCCTTCGCGCATCGCCTTCTTCACCCGGTTCGTATTGAGAAAAGACACACTCAGCTCCTTACGCCTTTCGTTCCGTGCCTGCGGCAGGGAGGAATGGCAGCAAACGTGATGCTCAGGCCGCAATAGCGACGGCGAATACGGTACGCCCGCTCCTCCGCGCAGGCAATCCCCAGCCGGACATCAGATCCGGATGGGCTGCTGCAACTACAATCTATTGCCTGCCTATCCATTTGGCATTCTGAGTCCATACGATGAAGAATATGTCTCATCATGGACTCGTTCGGACGGTCGAACACACCCGACCCTGACCGGTGCCCAAGGGGCATCCATCGAGGGACGTGTGGATGGCATTGTCACGGCGGCGTCTTGAACATGTAGTTCCCCAGGAGACCCATGCAGACACGTTCACAACCGCCCTCAGGCTTCCATCTCAAATGTGTTGCTTGTGCGACGCCCTGTGCTTCCACGGTGCGTGAACTGGCGTGCGAAGTGTGTGGTGGGGTATTCGAAGTTGAGTACGACTACGCTCCATCCGCGCTTGGGCAACGCCTGCCGCTGGTGCGACCACACGAAAAACTCACCCTCGGCGAGGGCAACACCCCTGTAATAGAACTCAAACGGTTGGCCGCGGAGTTGGGCCTTGGCAGGCTGTGGGCAAAGTTAGAACAGATAGCTCCTACGGGCTCATTCAAAGACCGCGGGAGCGCGGTCTTGATGTCCGTCGCCGTCGAGCACGGGGTCAGGGAGTTTGTAGAGGATTCGTCTGGCAATGCCGGGGCGTCTCTGTCCGCATTTGCCGCCTCGGCCGGTCTGAAAGCCCACGTCTTTGCACCGGCAAGCGCCTCACCCGGCAAACTCCAGCAAATCAGTGTTTTCGGCGCGGAACTGCACACAGTGGCAGGTCCCAGGCAGGCAGCGACAGACGCGGCGCGTGCGTATGTCAAGGAACGCGGCCTCGTTTATCTATCGCACTACCACAGTCCGTTTTTCAGCGAGGGGATGAAGGCCTTTGCATATGAGGCCACGCGTAGCCCGGCGGCCAATGTTCGCCACATAGTCATGCCAGTGGGCAACGGGTCTCTGCTGATAGGCGCCAGCCGCGGCTACGACGAACTTCGTCAGGCATCTGCAATTGAAGTCGGACCGAAATTTCACTGCGTGCAGGCCGAGGCGGTCAGGCCGCTCGTCGCCGTCCTCAACGGGGAAGACTGGCAGTTCGATAGGGCAGGGCGGACCGTCGCGTCCGGCATCGCTGTCTCAAAACCGCCGAGGATCGAACAGGCAATTGACGCGGTCCGAGGCACCGGGGGCTCAGGTGTAGCAGTTAGCGATGACGCCACACTTGCCTGGCAGATCAGACTGGCCCGGCAGGAAGGGGTCTTCTGCGAGCCAACATCCGCGGCCGCGTTCGCTGGATTAGAAAAACTCATTCTCTCCGGGGCCATCAAGCACGGTGAAGACGTCCTCGTCCCCATTACAGGTTCAGGGCTGAAAGAGCCGCTTCAGGCACATCCCGCTCTTCACATATAGATGGCGGACCTGCGCTCCGCCAGGTGGAAGCCAGAGGCTTCGCACGCAGGCCGGTGCGAGTTGGCCTGAGGATCTGGATGCCCCTATCTTAAGTCGCGGGTACGGGAACGCGCCGAGGAATGCTCTGTGCAGCCTGCCACACGGACCGCGGGAACTCACCCATAACCTTAAGGGAGCATAGTCTTCGCTTCGTCATATGCCTCGCGGAAGCCCGGGACGCAGCCCTTGAGTGTCCGGTCGTCCACGCAATACGAAATGCGGAAGTAACCGGGAGTACCGAACCCGACTCCTGGCACGCAGAGGACGAACTTAGACTGAAGAAGGCGTATGAAATCCCGGTCATCGGGTAGGGGAGACTTCGGGAACATGTAGAAGGCACCCTCGGGCTTTACGCACTCATAGCCGATTCCCGTGAGGGCCCCGTAAAGGAAATCGCGCTTTTTCCTGTACTCGTCCACGTCTACGCTCGCACCCTGTATCCGGGCAACAATGCGTTGCATTATCGCCGGGGCGTTGACAAATCCCAGGGTGCGGTTGGCGAATACAGCTGCTTCCAGTAACTCGCTCTTGTCCGGGCAGCCGGGGTTCACCGCGATATATCCGATCCTCTCGCCAGCGAGGCCGAGGTCTTTTGAGTGCGATGTCGCCACTATCGACCGCTGGTGGTATTTGTAGACAAACGGGTACTCCTGCCCTGAGTAGATCAGCTTCCGGTACGGTTCATCAGCGATCAGATAAATCTCGGTCCCGAATGTCTTCTCAGCGGCGCTGATGGCCTGGCCGATCGCAGCGATGATTGAAGCGGGGTAGATGACGCCCGTAGGGTTGTTTGGAGAGTTGATGATTACGGCGCGTGTCCGAGCTGTGAGGGCAGCGGCGAGCGACGCCACATCCGGCTGGAAACCGCTATCACACTGCGCCACCTTCATCACGCCGCCGTTGTGCTGAATGTAGAAAATATATTCGGCAAAATACGGGGCGAAGATCACCACCTCATCGCCTCGATCGAGGATTGACCTGAGCGTCACGTTCAGCGCACCCGCAGCGCCGCATGTCATGAGTATTTCGCCTGCGGTGAAGGCCATACCCGTCTCAGCAGCCAGCGTCTTCGCCACGGCAGCGCGCGTCTCCGCATACCCCGTGTTCGGCATGTACCTGTGCGTACCAGGCGTCTCATCCTGCGCGATGCGCATTAGCTCAGTCCGGAACTCTGTTGGAGGTTCGAGAACCGGGTTCCCGAGAGATAGATCGAACACCTTGTCCGCACCGTGCTTCCGGCGCATCTCGGTCCCTTCCTCGAACATGCGGCGTATCCACGAACTTTCCTTCATTTGCTCGCGGATCGTTTTTGAGATCGCCATGCGGCCCTCACACTCTGCAAGTGGTGTTAGCGCTGAGTAGCGGTCAATTATAGGGACAGGCTGAGGAGCGTCACGAAGCGGGCCTGGCATTGCTGAACGCCGACATTGTTCTGTTTACCGCGGAAGCGAGCGGATTCCACTAGCGCTGCCTGATAATGCCTCTATGGGCCGGATCTTTCACGCTAGGAGGCAAACGTGCACGGTGTCTTGAAATGGGTGCTGGTGGTTGTAGTCATCGCCGCTGCGGCGATCGTCATCCTATCTGTAGTCGCGATATTCACTGGGGGAACCGTGCCGAAAAGCGCAATAGAGTAGGTCACAGGTGACATCGTCGAAACCCTGCGATATCCCGGCGCAGAGCAACTCGCTGGCAAATCTGACGCCGAGATCCCTGATGATATGAAACGCCTGCTCGGGTTCATCAATGGCTACCGCTACTTCGTCACACAGGATTCCGAAAGCCACACCAAGGAGCCTTACGACCGACAGATGGGGCAGGGCGGATACATTAGGGGCCGGTTACCTGAATCGGGGGTGGCCGTCTATCGAAATGGCGATGGTGGGTACGCCTCATTGCTGTCGCGACAAAAAGACGGCCTCCATGGCTTCCTGGGGACAGACTGGCAGCTGGCAGCGCCCTGAAAACGCTCCCGCTCTCGGCCTAGCGAACGTGGTGCTTCCCATGCGGGCAGTTGCCCACGCTGCAGAAAAGTTAATTGTGCGTCGTCAGCAAGAATGGGACACTTCGTCTAATAGAGAGCCGGTGATGGCTGACCCCTGCGGGACTGGTTAGTGGTCCTGCGGTTCTCGATGGTCCGGGCCTGCACTTCCTTCCTGCGCCCACCCTCACTCCACGAGTGGACGGTAGAGCCGGATTAGTGGATGAGCCTGAACTGGTCGAAGTGAGTTCTACCTTTCATCCCCTCAGCTCCACCAGCAGAGGTGTGGACGCCACCGTTGGCGAGGCGTTGCTGAAGTAAAGGCTTCAGATCCAAAGGATTAAGTGTTGCCTCGGGATCCGGATTCTTAATGGCGAGCAATGCAATCCACTCGGAATGACATCGGTGGCGAGCATGAAGGGCGGAGCGCACGACTGCGGGCCAATGGGAACGTTGGAGATGCGGCCACTCCCCCGGCGAACGCATGCTATTTCTTTTTCCTCCCGATGTTCCTGAACAATTTGCTCAGGATGGGTGCTTCAGGATCCGGGATAAGAACCACCCACGTCCCCGCCAGCTTGTCGTGCCACCCTCGGCGTTCCTTGTCGAAGAAAATCCAAAACAGGCCGATGCCGGCTGCAAGGTACGACACCACTTTCCACGCCACTTCGCGCGGTATTGCCATCGCCACTCCCGGAGGGCGCCCTTGTTCGTCCACAACGGCAATCCCTGCCGCCCATTTGCCCAGAGTCTGGCCCCAGATGCCCGTGGGAATGATGAAATACGCCAGAAAGAGAAAGATGTCCTGGGGCGCTGCCCCCTTGCTGAACAGCGCGCCTTGCAATATCCGGCCCAGCATCATCACAAGCAGGACTAGCACAGTGGCGTCAATCGTCCACGCGTACACACGTTTCAGGGGCGACGCTGGGATCCTCGGATATCTCTTGTAGGTGCGGACTGACACCATCTGTCCGGATGGCGAGCCACCTGCCTCCTCGACTGGGGACGGGAGGTCAGCCTGTGAGGGATCCTCAGAACGTACGGATCCAGACTCCACTATGTCTCGCAGCGTCTGTTTTGTCTTATGTGGTGGCATGGTGGCTCACGATGATACGTCCAACAGTTGAGAAGTGGCAGGCAACCCTTCTCTAAACGGAAAGGGTCTTGGGTAGAGAGGCAAGAACTTGATCAAAGACCTCTGGCACCTTGGCCCAGTTGACCTCAACCGCGCCCGCCCATACGATGCGCCGCATTCTAGTTCTGGTAAAGGCCTCACCATTGCCCTCTTCCGTTGGGACAAGGGGCTTCGCGACAATTTCCGAACCGTTTGGTAGGGAGCAACGCATGACACGGAGACTCGAAGACAAGGTCGTCCTCATCACAGGCGCGGGGTCCGGCATTGGAGCGGCATGCGCCACTCTGTTTGCAAGTGAAGGAGCAAAGGTTTTTGCGTCTGACCTCAAACTGGAAGCAGTCCAGCATGTTGCCCGGCAGATCGTTGACTCAGGCGGTGAGGCCGTTGGGTTCGCCGCAGATGTATCGAAGCGGGCCGATGCCGAGAAGCTCGTCCACGAGGTCGTAGCACGTTTTGGCAGAGTTGACGCCGTCATCAATAGCGCAGGTGTCGCTCCACGCAATGCCCCGGTGGATTGGGACTGGGAGCGTGTCTGGGACTTCGTCATGGCCGTCAACATGAAGGGCACTTTCCTGGTATCCAAGTTCGCCGTCGAGCAGATGGTCAGACAGGGTGGGGGAGCGATAGTCAACCTTTCCTCGATTTATGGCCTCGTTGGGCGCCCTGCGGACCTCGGCTCAGGCCTGGATCCGTACGTGCACAGCAAGGGCGGCGTGGCGCAGCTCACGCGGGACATGGGAGTCCACTTCGCCAGACAAGGGGTGCGCGTGAACGCACTGTGTCCCGGATTCGTGTATACCGCGCTAACAAAGCGACTTACCGATGACGCCGAGCGCCTGAAATTTCTTGAGGAGCGCCACCCGATGGGCCGCCTCGGCAGGCCGGACGAGATTGCCCGCGCCGCCCTCTTCCTGGCATCGGACGACGCCTCGTTCATAACAGGCGCGTGCCTGCCGGTGGACGGGGGGTACACGGCGCAGTAGCCGGTGTGCTAGGCGGGCGGAGTCGTTCGAAGCGTCCTGAGCGGAGGTGCGCAGGGCTGTGTTATCCACATGGTGAAGTTGCGCGGTAGGGGATACGGATAACACCGTTCTGCCCCAGCAACGTCCGTTTCTCAATACAGGAGTGCTACAGGCCGAACCGCGCAGTCGAAAGTTCAGGCGGCAATGGCCAAGCGTCCCGTTTGCCTAGAACTAAAGCCGATGTCCACTTCGCCATGACCAGGCTCAGAAGCACTCCCTTCTTGCCTGCGGCCACCGCTGCGAAGAGTCCCTCGACGCTGCCGAGCGGGCCCACAATTGGCAGGCCGTCCACAGCGACAGGGCGGAGGCACGCGGTTTGCTGTACAAGTTCGGCATCAGCCAGCTTGGGAGCATATTTCAGCGCACCCGAAAAGATGAAGTCTCGGCCTTCCGCCGTGGTCTGTTCATCGAAGTTATCCACGACCTCGGTCGTGCCAATCCACACAAGGCCGTCGGGCTTGCGGCCCACGTTGCGCCCGTACATGCCGCACCTGTGGTGAAAATCCATCCCGGGCAGGCGCATACGCAAGATCTCGCCCTTAACCGCTTTCACAGGAAGGCTTGGCAGGGGAAGGGCAGAACTCTCTCTCGCAGGCGCAGCTTCAGGCGTCGACCCAGCCCAAGGGCCAGTCGCCATCACAACCGCGCCGCCGCTCATAACCGAACCCGTTCGTGTCTTTACGCCCGTGACACAGTCTCTTGACCCTGCGAGCGCCATAACGTCTGCTCTGACGATGTTGCCCCCGTGTTTTTCGATCCCCCGCGCCAAAGCCGACGTGAACTTGTAGGAGTCAAGTTCGTAGTGGGTACGCTGGAGTAGTCCGCCTGCCAGCCCTGGGGCGAGTGAAGGTTCCATTCCGTACACATCTCTGCTCGAAAGTGTTTCCGCGTCGAAGCCCTGTGATATCTGCCAGTCGCAGTCCTTCTGCAGCGCCGGGAGGCCTGCTTCGTCCGCGGCCAGGGCGATCGACTCAACCTGCCGCAACTCGAAGTCAATGCCTGTTTCAGCCTTCAAGCGTGGGTAAAGTTCAATGTGCAGATCCAGAGCCTGTTTGGCAGGCTCCAGGACGGGGCCCGGTATGCCTGCTCCCCACGTCGGGTACAGCCCGCCGTACGAATACCCCGACGCGTGCGACGCGATTCCGTCTCGCTCGACGACTGTGACCTTCATCCCCGCGCACGCGAGTTCGTACCCGGCGGCGCAGCCGATCACTCCTCCGCCTATGATCACAACGTCTGGCAGGCTCACTTCGTGCCGCGGTTCACTCGTATGCCAGCCCTGTAAACATCTTTCACGTCCCACAGAGCGCCCAAGTCCTTCGTGGGATCTCCTCCGACTACGAGCACATCTGCCGGACGGCCCTTTGCGAGGATCCCCGCCCTCTCGTGTACAGCTATGGACTCCGCAGCTCCCGAGGTGCCTGATTGCAGAGCCTGAACATTGGAAAGTCCCGCCCTCGCCAGGAACTCCAACTCCTTGACGAACTCACCCGGCGGATAAGCGCCCCACGGCGAGTCGGAGCCACCAGTCATCCTTATGCCCATCCCGGCCATCCTGCGTGTTGCTCCGATACGGTTTTCCAGGCTCCGCTTTGACCGGTCCACCTGCCGTTTCTCGTCTTCCGTCATGCGGCCCCGTTCTTTGGCGCGACGCTCCGTGAACTCTATCCCCGCCTGCACGACGTGGAGCGTCGGGTTCACCCATGCCTGCGCCTTGGCCAGACTATCGGCGATATCCTGCCTGAACTCATAAGTCCCGTTTTCGTCCTCGAATACGCAGTGGATGATCATGTCCACGCCCGCGGCGAGCGAATTCTCTATGCCCCTAACGCTGGCGCAGTGCGCGGCGGTGAGCTTGCCGAAGCGGTGTGCCTCGTCAACGATCACGCGTAGCTCCTCGACTGTGTAGCTCGGTCTGCCTCCGTACGATGAGCGCGTGCTGCCTCCGGTGGCCATAATCTTGATGAAGTCTGCACCTTCTTTGACCAGTTTCCGGACTTCAGCGCGTACTCCATCTACACCGTCCGCCTCCGATCCGCAGAACCACATGTGGCCGCCAGTGATCGTCACCGGCCTCCCGCAGACGACCAGGTTTGGGCCATCAGCCAGCCCGCGTCTGATCCCTTCCTTCAAAGAAAAGGCCACACCGTTCTTCGCGCCGTTCTCCCGGCACGTCGTTACTCCTGCGTGGAGGAATGTCCGGGCGTTCTTCACTGCCTGCAAAAGGAGGACGTCGTCCGGTTCATTTGCGACGTCGTCTCCGTGCGTGCCATCACCGGGGGCCATGAGGTGCGTGTGGGCGTCAACAAGGCCTGGCAGAATCGTCGCCTCGCCGTAGTCTGATTCGGTCACCGTCCCTCCGTCCGGGGCCCGCACCCGCGTCCCGGCACCGATTGAAACAATCAGCCCGTCCCTAAGAAGGACAGCGCCGTTGCGTACAGCGGGCGCGCCTGTGCCATCCCACAGCCGGGCTGCCTTGAGCAATGTGAATGATGACCTCGCAGGCAACTCACGCCTCCTCATGCCCGGATGACTTTAGATCACGCCCAGCCGCTTCAGGTCTGCCTCCAGCCCGGCGACGCTCTTGAATTCAAGTGCACTCAGCCCAGCCCGCTCCGCTCCCTCGACATTCTCAGACCTGTCGTCAATAAACAATATCCGGCCAGCGTCCACGCCGGCCTGCCGCGCGAGTGCTGCAAAGATACCCGGCTCTGGTTTCATCACGCCCACTTGGTACGAGACGATGGCCGGCTCGAGCCGCCTGGCGAAGGGCAGTCTGCGCCTTTCCAATTCCCAATGGACGCTGCTCGTGTTGCTACACAGGCCCATTCGGTACGAGCGCATCAGCCTCTCGACGAGCGGGAACACCGCCCAATTTGGTGTAAGAACAGATTCATAGACCGTTCGGAACCTGTCTTGAGGGATCTGCACACCCAGCCTCTCGCAGCACTCGCGGGAAAAGTCTTCAATGCTCTGGTTGCCCGTCTCGATGGGAACCTTGCGCGCTGGGGCGAACACAGCGTCGAACGCCTCCCACTCCTGCTTCCCGCTCATGTTCGCGAACTCGCGGGCGCCGACGCCTTCGTCCACCAGCGAAAGCACATTGCCCAGATCGAGGGCTATGAAAAGGTCAGCGCCATACATGGGAGCGTTGAATCCTCTTTCACTCGCGGTGGGAGGGCGGGGCGGTAGTTGAAGCCTCGATTTGCCGTTGACGCTTATGGGCTGACCGGCTTGGTGATGGAGACGGCGCGGATAGTCCCATCTGCCAGGCGCTGGCCGCGAACCATCACATCATCGCCTGCCTTCAGAGATCCCACCGGCAGCGATGAGGTAACTTGCACCGGGATCGTGGCGTCAATGCTGACGACCACTGTGCCCTGGGCGGTCTCAACTGTCATCTTTGTGTCAGAGATGGAAGTGATCTTGCCCTCGACACCCGCTGCTCGCTGCGTGGCGCCAGCACCTGTTCCTCCGGCACTCGGGGCGTCTGTCGCACCCGCACCCGGCCCACCGGCTGCGCCTGCGCCAATTCCACCAGCGCCTCTAGGCTGAGCTCCCTGGCCGCCGAGGAAGAACTGGCCCTGTCCTCCTGGAGGAGGCGCCCCCAGCCCGCCCATCGGAAGTTCAAGTTGCCCCCCATCTCGGAAACCATCCAACGCGCCCTGCAACGCGGGAGGGATCTGCCCGCCGAACCGCTGAGCGAGCTGTTCACGGAGCCTTGCCACATCGTCCACGGTGAAATTCAGCACCGGTGGCTGGCCCTGTCCAGTTGCCGGCAGCGTAGCCGTCGGCAGTGCAACGATATCTGAGGCCACTGCGGACTTCGGCGCTGACGAGCGGCCGTATAGGGCCCCACCTCCAAACGCTGCGCCGTAAGTCAGACCGAGCGCGAGGACTCCAATTACGACTTTGAAAAATGAGCTTCCAGTCACAAATCCCTCCCGTTGCTAATTCAGTTCACACAGAAACCTGTATCCGAATAAAGGGCGAGTACACGTCGTCGTCGCTCTCCCCGCGCGTGTGTGCGGCCTTGTCAGTGGAAACGCGTAGCCCAGTGCCCTGGGGCGATGGCCACTCCGACCGGCTATGAAGTGTTCAGCGTCTTTTCTCATCAAGGATCGCCTACTCATGTCTCAGCGCGACTATCGGGTCCATGCGCGAGGCGCGCAGGGCAGGGTAGATGCCAAAGAACAGGCCAATCGCCGCAGAGACAATCAGGGCCAGCGCCATCACGTCGCCTGAAATTGTCGTCCGAAACGTCTGATTGCCCAGGTTTTTGCCGTTGATCAACACCGACAAACCCCAGCCGGACGCCAGCCCTAATAGACCGCCGCCCACGCTGAGGAGGGTCGCCTCCAAGAGGAACTGCGATAGCACGTCCCGCCGCTTGGCCCCTACTGCCCGCCTTATCCCTATCTCTCGCGTGCGTTCGGTGACGGACACAAGCATGATGTTCATGATTCCGATGCCGCCCACGAGGAGCGAAATCCCGGCTATCGACCCAAGGAACACTACGAACGTATTTGTCGTCTCGTTCAGGGTCGCCACTGTCTCTTGCTGGGAGGTCACGGTGAAGTCGTCTGCCGCGTCTGGTTCGATGCGGTGCCGGACTCGTAGCAGGATGGAAATCTCGGCCGTGGCAGAATCAAGGGAAGCGCCGCTTGCAGCTTGGACGTTGATCGTCTGGACGGTTACATCGCCCTGCGACGTGCGGGAGCCGCTCAGCCGGTAATAGGCCGTCGTGATGGGCACAAGCACCTGGTCGTCCTCGTTGCCGAATGCTGTGCCACCGCGCGACTGGAGCACCCCTATGACCATGAACTTTCGCCCGCGCAGTCGCACGGATTCTCCCACCGGGTCACGCACGCCGAACAGCGTCTCTGAGATGCGGGATCCCAGCACGACGAACTCCTTGCGGTTCTGCACGTCAGCGGGCGAGATATTGCGGCCGTACTTGAGCTTCAGGTTACGGACTTCCATGTACTCGGTTGTGACGCCAAGCGCTTGCGTGAAAGCATTCTTGCCTTGGGCCGCCGCTTGCAACCCCACCTGCGTCTGAGGTGCTGTGCGCAACACCGAGGGAGTGTAAACAGGGTCTGCCAGGGCAGCTGCATCACTCAGCGTCAACGTCGCCGCGCTCCCCAGCGCCTGGAATATGCCTCCTTGCTGAGTTGCCCCGGGCCGCACGAACAACAGATCGGTTCCCAGGCCCTGAATCCGCTCCGTAACCTGCTGCTGCGCGCCACGGCCGATGGACATGAGTGCGATCACGGACGACACGCCTATGACGACGCCGAGCAAAGTCAGCCCGGCTCGCAGTTTGTTCAATCCTATGGACGATAGCGCCGTCCCGAATGTCATCAACGGGCTCACTGGGCTCCCTCCACCTGAGACCGCAGGCCGGGCAGGCTTGCGGGAGAGGCAGCCAGGGGTTGCGATGCTGGGACAACCGGGCGGACTATGCGTTGGGTGATCCGCTCATCGTTCACAACGCGCCCGTCTCGCATCGCCACTATCCGCTTCGCAGCCGCTGCTACATCAAGTTCATGTGTCACCAGCATTATCGTGATGCCATCATCCCTGTTGAGCGACTGGAGCGTGGCAATGATCGCCTCGCTGGAGCGGCTGTCCAAGTTGCCCGTCGGCTCGTCAGCCAAGATCAGGCGCGGCTTTTTTACAAGGGCGCGGGCTATCCCCACGCGCTGCTGTTCGCCGCCTGACAGTTCGGCAGGGCGGTGGTTGGCCCGGTGGGCAAGGCCCACCCGGTCTAACGCGGCTAGGGCCGCTGCGCGTCGCTGGCGCGTGTCTCGGCCATAAACCATGGGTAACTCCACATTTTCAACAGCGCGCAGGCGCGGCAGCAAGTTATAGCTCTGGAAGACAAACCCCACGTAGAGGTTGCGTATCTCCGCGAGCCGGTCGTCGGACAGCGAACTGACATCTTCGCCGTTCAGGAGATATCTGCCGGATGTCGGACGGTCCAGGCATGCCAGGATGTTCATCATCGATGACTTGCCTGAACCGGACGGCCCCATGATTGCCGTCATCTCGCCTTCTTGGACAGTGAGGTCCGCCCCGTCAAGCGCGCGCACCTCCGTATCTCCCATGCGATAAAGTCTGGTAGCGTTTTCAAGCTTTATGAGTGGTGTGGACATTTCGGTTTACCGCCCGCCCCGTTGAGTGCCGCCGGGCTGTGGTGCTCTGCCACCTGGCTGCTGGCGTTGCCCGCCCGCGCCCTGACCGCCGAACTGGCCACCGCCGGGGGCTATGAATATCTGGTTCTGCCCTTGACCGGTCGACCCGCCGAGCAACTGGCCCTGGCCGAGCTGTCCTTGCCGCTGTAGACGGGTGTCAGCGACAGCAGTCGTCGAGTTCTCTATGACTACCTGATCACCATCTTGGATACCAAGCAGGACTGCCACCCATGACTCATCGCTGATACCGAGTTGCACTTCGGTTATCTGTTCTTTGCCTCCCCTGACCAAGATCACGGTGGGTCTGGTGAAAGAACCGCCGACGGCCTGGACAGGCACCAGGAGGGCGTTCTGTTCGGAACGGATGGTCACACTGGCTGTCGCCGAAAGCCCCTCCCGCAGGGATAGGCCCTGCGGGACAGTGATCTTGACCTCGATAGGGTAGTTCACCACGCCGTTCTGGCTGTTTGCCGCCTCCCCGATCTCAGAAACCGTCCCCTGTAGCACCCGGCCAGAGAGGGCGTCCATCGTTATCGAAGCCGCTGCGTTGACGCCGATCGAAAGCACGTCTATCTCATCCACCACCGCGTTCACCACCAGCACGCTGCGGTCCACGATCTCTACCACAGCGGTGTTCACTCCGACGCTCTGCCCCTCATCCACGCTGAAGGCCCCGACCACTCCTGCGAATGGTGCACGTATGGTTGCTCCAGCTAGCGTGTCTTGTGTCAGCTTAAGGCGGGCATTTGCCTCCGAAAGCTGCGCCTGAGCGAGTGCTATGGCGAGGGTGTCCTTGCCCACCGCACGCAGATCCGCAAGCTTATCCACGGCAGAAGCGATGCGCGCCTTTGCAAGAGCTATGTTCGTCTTACGGCCTTCTGCGCCCCTTGCAAGAAAGTCCTTGGCCGTGGCGAGCTTTGCCTTTATCTCATCAAGCTGTGCTTTGGCCGCGGCCAAAGCCACGGTGTCCACCTTTGAGGCGGTCGTCAGCTTGTCCTGTGCCACGACAAGGCGCGACCGGGCAACCGACACATCTGCATTTCGGGCCTGAAGCGTCGTCGCGTCGCTCAATTCGTCTACCGTCCGTTTTGCGGCGTCAAGTGCGTCTTCGGCCTTCGTCACTGCGTTCCTGGCGGCGTTTACCAGCGTGGCCTGCTGGCTCACGGCCGTGTCATAGGCGGTGCTGGTTGTTGCCACGGCCTTCCACGTCGTTTCGATCTCTCCCTGCATGCATCGCATCGTGGACGCGACAGGCGTGCTGCATGCCCCTACGACGGGTACGGGGAGCAGGTGCGTCCAGAGATAAAGGATCTGCTCGTTCCATGGCGTCGCCGGGTTGTCGATCAGTGGCCCTGAGTCTGCGGCCGCGTTTTTGATCAGCAAGTCATAGGTCGTGCCCCATGATGCGATGAGTTCTTGCGGGTCCTTGGCTATTTGCGTGGCATCAGGGCGCACCCCCGTCCACGCCATGAACGTTGAGCGGTATTTCGTCTGTGCGTCGTCCAGCGAGGTCTTGGCAGTGGAGACCTTGTCATCCCGGCTCTTTGAGGCGACGCTGTAGTCAACTTGTACGTTGGCGAGGGACTGCTGGGCGGTCCTGAGGTTGTCGGAAGCGCGGGTCATCGCCACACCGCCGGACACACTGGCGAGATTGTCCTCAGCCGTCTTCACAGCTGCTTTGGCCTGCGTCACCTCCGCCACGGCAACGGCGATAGCCGCCGCTGAAGGCGCAGAGAGGTCATCGAACTTCGTCTGGGCGGCGCTCAGAGCGGCATCGGCGTCTGCCAATGCTCGGACAAGAGCCACATCCGTCGCTTTCTCGGCGTCCTTGAGAGCGTTCTGAGCCGTGATCAGGTCCGCGTCAGCCTGGGCCATCACTAGGGCGTCCGCAGGCTCCTGCAGGGCTGAGACCTTCTCTTCCGCCGTCCGGGCAGACAGTTCTGCCTCTTTGATTGCGCGGTTCAACGTCGATAGTGTGCCGCTGTCCAGAGTGGCAATTACTGCGTCCTTCGCCACCGTCTGGCCCTCCGTCACAGCGATATTGCCGACGGTACCGGGTGCGCCGAAGGTCAGGGTTTCACGCGTCGCATAGGCCACTGAGCCGTTCGTGGAGACAGTTTCGGCTATGTCTCCGCGGCGGACCGGGAATAACTGGCGGCTGGCGCTCGCCTCTTCCTTGCCGAAAATCTGCCCGAAGCCCCAGAAGCTCAGGTAGCCTGCCCCTCCCAGGATGATGGCCAGGATGACCCACTGGACGGGCGTCAGGCCCAAGAGTTTCCCCTTGGCCAATTTGGCATCGGGCGCTGTAGGGCTGGAATCGGACATGCAAAAGTCTCCTTGTTGTAGTTGTGTAGTTAACTCGTGTGGTGGGCGGCGCCGCTCTAATCGGTGATCTGATGGGCCAGCGAGACGGGTAGTTCGATGATGAAGCGCGCTCCACGGCCTGGTTCGCTCTCCGCCCGTACGCTGCCGCCGTGCGCCTCCACGAGCTTCTTGACAATCGTGAGGCCCAGTCCAGCGCCACCAGTGGTCCGGCTCCGCGATGGGTCAACCCGGTAAAACTGGTCAAAAACCCTTGCCAACTGATCGGCCGGAATGCCAGGGCCACTATCCTCAATGACCAGCATTAGAACGTACGGGTTCAATGTCCCAACCATCACATTCACACTTCCGTTCTCAGGCGTGTGCCGCAGAGCATTCTCTACAAGGTTGGCGATCACTTGTGTGATCCGAGTCCGGTCGAGGTCGGCAAGTGGTGTTGCCATTGAAGCGACTACTGCCAGGTTGATTTTCTTATCCACAGCACGCGGTTTGAATGCCGCAACCGCGTCCGCAGCCAGCAGATCCAGACGTAGGGGCCGCTTGTCCAGGTTCAGCCTGCCCGCGTCGGCTAATGCCAGCAGGCGCAGGTCATCCACCAGGTGTGCCAGGTGCACCGTCTGCTCGTGCAGGACGCCAATCGTCTGGGTGTCCGGCTGGACGACGCCGTCCTTGATTGCCTCCAAATAGCCCTGAATGTTCGTCAGTGGAGTCCGGAGTTCGTGCGCTATGTCCGCCGTCATCGCCTTGCGCAGGTGGGCAGCCTCTTCGAGGCCGACCGCCATTTCGTTGAACGTCGCCGCCAGCTGGCCCACCTCATCCCTGCGGACCTGAGGCACGCGGTACGACAGGTCGCCTTTGCCAAGCCTGCGCGCTGCGTTGGTAAGGCCGCGTACGGGTGCGAGCGCCTGTCTTGTGAGCAGACCGATCACCAAGACGCCCGCCGCGCCTGCCGCTGCCCCCGCCATGATTAGAGATTGACGGAACGATGCTTCCAACCGAGCTAGTCGCGGCTCCGGAGCGAGCTGGTCAGCAATGAGCGCGTCTACTTCGAACGGTGTGGATGGCCCGGCGCGCCGTCTGGGTTGGGACAATGGGGCCACCAGAACGGGCGGGCCCCTAGATTCAGGCGCAAGCTGTGCCAGCGCTGTAGCAGCCGGCCTGCGGAACCTGGGATTGAAAGCACTCCCGGGCGCGAAGTCAGGCTCCTGATCAACAACAAGCAACAAGCCCACTACTTCGTCGCCCATGATCACCGGACGCTGGTACACACGCTGCCGGAGCCGGAACGGGCCATCCAACTGCGCGAAGAGGTCAGTTGTCCGTACCGCGGTTTGGTGTGAGTCGGCAATCACGCCGCCACTATCGTCATGAATGACCACGCGCCAGCCGAGCAGGTTCGCCGCCTGCTCAATCGTGTACCTCACCTGGTCCCAGTCTTGGTTCGCCTGATACGCCTGTTGAACCAAACGCCCAATGCGTTCGGCGCGCGCCTCCTCCTGCTCTTTGGCGAAACGCTCTGTTTCGGTGCGCGTCGCGACCGTTGCGTAGGCGCTGACAGCGGCGATGACGAGCGCCAACACAGCGGCAAAGCCCGCGATCAGGCGGAATTGGATGGTATGGAACCAGCGGATCATAGTCTTGACTCTTGTTGCCTATTCTTCGCGAGAGATACTGTTGGCTTTCATTCGGATCCCGGTAAATGGGATTGGACTCAGGGCCAGAAAGACGCCACACCCTGTGGGTGTGCGTCATGTGTCGAACCGGTAGCCAGTTCCGTAAATCGTCTTGATCCTGTTCTCTCCGCCCGCCGATTCGACCTTCTTGCGCAGGTTCGAAATGTGGGTGTCAACCGTCCGGTCAAGGCCTTCGAAGTCGTATCCGAAGACCGACTCAATGATCTGATCCCGGGTGAGCACACGTCCAGGAGAGCGCAAGAAGCCGACAAGGATCCGGTATTCGGTAGGCGTGAGAGAAAGCAGCTTACCGTTCACTGAACACGACTGCGCGTCCATGTCTATGGTCAGGTTCGCTGACGTGAGCGTCTGTTGAGAAGGGATGCCGGCCGTGGCCATGGCGGGAGAGCGCTCCATTCGGCGCAGCACTGCCCGCACACGGGCTGTCAGTTCTCGTGGGCTGAAGGGCTTGGCAATGTAGTCGTCCGCGCCCATGTCGAGGCCCGTCAGCCGGTCGTTCTCATCTACTCTCGCCGTCACCATGACAATTGGTATATGCGAGAAATTCTGGTCAGCCTTGAGCCTCCGGCATACCTCAATCCCGTCCATTTTGGGCAGGTTCAGATCTAATAACACCAGATCGGGGCGGCGACCCTGAGCCAGACGCAGGCCATCCACACCGTCGGTAGCAGTGAGGACTTCAAAGCCATCGCGCACAAGGTACAGCCTTATCAACTGGGCGACGGTGGCGTCATCTTCAATGATGAGGATTGTCTGTCCGGAGGCCGCTTCAGTCATTGCTCTTTGACCTGTAGGGCGGGATAGGGTTGTAAGTGGTGCCAGCATAGACGATGCTCCTTTGTCCCCGGCATCGGCTGAAGCATGGATGTACTACGCGCCCCCGCCAGCCGAGGGGGCAGTCTGCTGCTCTGTCACCAAGAAAGAGGAAGGCTCCAGCTGCCTGGAAGATGCGAAGGACACTCCTCCCATGACCTCTGCGATAACGGAAGCGGCGGCCGCAGGAATGACAAGCCATCTGTACTTCATCGGCAGGGCCCTCCACGCAAATATCCCGAATAGGACGTTCGACAGTATCGCCCTGAGTTTTCAAGAGATCTTGTGGAGACCGGGATAACCTAATGCCCAACCATGGGCTGAGTGTGCATTGTTGCCGCGTTGATGGGCATACACACGAGGCACTCCAGTACTTGCTGCGCAGGACGCCTCCGTAACAGTTGCCACAATGGTCAAACAGGTGGAGGAGAAGGGAAGGAACATACCCGACTCAGACACCATCAATTCCGGCGGGACAGTCCTATACAAATCAGTAAATGCCACGGTCAAGCCCAGACGCACAAGGCTCAGGAACAACCGTGACGTCAACGCCCTGGGCCTGACCGCACTTCGCATTTGGAAAGGGAGGTTGGTTCCATTCCCTTTTCGGACGCTGGCGGCGGCAAACGGTCAGGGCGCACACATCGTTGCGGGGCAATCCGCTTGATCGCGACCCACTCACAGGACGAGGGTAATCCACCGTCGTTGATAGTCAGGGCGGTTGTCCCTGCACCCTTCTAATTGGTCCCGGCTTGGTCTGCACACGGGTTGGGGGTGACAGCGTCGAACGCAAAGCCCCCCAGGCCAGCCCGTCTCCCTATCCAGGCGGCCAGCCGCTGATCTCCCTGACCGATTTCGCGCCGGTCTGTTCCATCATCTCCAGCAGGTCACGGTTGATCCGCATCGGAAAACTCGGGCCCTCATATATCAGCGCCGTATAAAGCTGTACCGCGTCCGCTCCCACGCTCATAAGTTCCCATACGTCCCGTGCCGAACACACGCCCCCGCAGCCGATGATCGCCACGCCCGGCAAAGCCGACCGCGCCTCCGCCACCATGCGCACCGTGTGCTCGAAAATCGGCGCACCTGAAAGCCCACCTCGTCCCACCTTCAGCCGTGCGTCTTCGACAGGGTGCGTATTCGAGACAATAAACCCGTCCGCGCCTGCGCTCACTGCCGTGTCTGCAATGAGGAGAGCAACGCGCCTCGCCTCGGCATCGCGCGACCATGGCGGCAGCTTCACAAACAGTGGCCTGTCCTTCACTCTTGCAATGGCCTCCACCAGCCCTCTCAGCCTCGCAGGCTCGTGGAATATCCGCAGCCCGGCCGTATTCGGACTGGAAATGTTCAACTCGACTGCGGCTACTAGCGGCTGCAGTCGGGCATGGCACTCCAGGACCTCTTCCTCTATCGTGCCCGATACACTCGCCAGAAGTTGCGAACTGAACACGGCGAGCGAGCGTAGCCTCCGCTCTGCAGCATCAAGACCAGCCCCCGGAAACCCCATGGCGTTTATGACAGCCCTGCGTTGCACGTCGCGGATCAGCCGCGGCTTGGGGTTTCCTGGCCTGGCCGAAAGTGTCACTGTCCCGCCTGTCGCAAATCCAAAGCCGAGGTCCAGGAGCGGCTTCAGAAACTTGCAGTCCTTATCCAACCCCGCAGCCGCGCCGACGGGCGACGGCAACTCAAGACCGGCCACCATCGTTCTCAACCGCACACTTTGTGTTGGCTGTCCCGACCGCATCGCGCCCCATAACCCAGGTGCGCGTAGAGCGATTTCCCCTAGTTTGCTAGCTCGTTCAGCTGGCAGAGTGAAAAGCAACGGACGTATGACAGCCTTGTAGATGATTTACCCCACCCCATTCCAGGTATGAAGCCGGTGGCAGGAACGGGCCTGCCACCATGAGAGCAGCTTCGTGGCATAGGATAAAGGACGCCCACAGACGCTCACCATACCGAAAGGCACAAACCACAGCATGGATCTCACCTTCGAACGGGGTGACCCTGCCCGCCCGTGTGGCCATGCGCTCATATACTTCTCCGGCCCTGCCCCTGATTCCGCATCTGCCACGTACGTCATCCTCCTACCTGTGTTGGTGGACATAAAAAAATACGTCCCACCGTTTTTGGCTGGGCAGATTGAAGGCATGAGCGCCGCCGACATGACGGCCTTCGCCTTTCCACCCGTCCCCGAACCCGTCCAAGGCGCAGCCTGGGTACGCGCTATTGCCGAGGCACGAGGTGATGACCTTCTCTACGCCGGCCCCGGCGGCAGCGCGAATGACACAGCCATGCTCATGGGTAAGGTAGGCGAGATCGTTGCCGAATACCGACGCCTTTACACATCCCGAGGGCTTGCGGGGGAAAAGAGCCTTGCGGACGCGCAGGGTGGCCTTCCCTCCGCGCCGGTCGAAGACGTCCTCTACAGCTTGATGAACGAGGCCGACCTTTTGACCGAACTGACTACGCTTATTGGCCGTCTCAGGTACGCAGTCGAAGGCGGCGACAAGGCCGCAGCTTCGGAGACCGAGGGCAAGATCAGAGCGTTAGGTCGGCGCCTGCCGGAAAACCGCCGTATTTCCCGTCTGGCAGAGATTGCTAAGGAACCATCGCCGAAGGCCTCGCTGCTCGCTCAACTTCATGTCGAGCGCGCCTACGCTCTCTACCGGGAAGATTATTTGCGGGTCAAGGGCATCGAAAAGCAGATTGCACAGACAGAGGCAGGGTAAGGCGACCGCCAATGTTTCGTTGGTGGTCTGTGTAAGAAATCCCCTGGCCGGAGTCCAATGGGGTTGGCCATTTATGTGGCTATTCACCCCAACCGCCTTCCACGCCAGATCTCTGAGACAGGCGTTCAGAACCTGCGCGTCCCTACTGCCGATCGTATGTCTCCGTAATCAAGAGCTGCCCTGAGCTGTTGAGGTGAAGTGTTTGCGCCGCTTGCGATAAGCACCACTCGCTTCCCCTTCAACCTGTCGCGCATGTCCATCGCGGCGGCAAGCGATGCAGCACCGGCGCCTTCCACTAGCGTCCTCGTGCCTTCGACGAAGTGGAACATCGCCTCGCGTATCCTTTCGTCCTTCACAACTACAAAATCATCAAGCCGCTTCCGCAATATGCTCTGTGGCAGCTCATATCCCTGAGAAGTCCCCAGCCCCTCCGCGAACGTGTCCATCGGTCCAGTAGTCACCTTTCCTTCTTTCCAAGACCTGTATCCCGCCGGTGCCTGCGCCGACTGCACCGCGACCACCTTCGTGTGTGGCGACACAACGTCCGTGACGATGCACGCGCCCGACGCCCCACTCCCCGCGCCCATGGGCACGATGATGAAGTCAACTCCTCCCAAGTCCTCATGCGCCTCGAGTGTGTACGTAGCCACGCCTGCGATCAATGGCGGTTCGTTCGCCGGGTGGACATAACGGGCTCCGCTCTCCTTTGCCAACTCCTCCGCCCGCTCCCGGGCGGCCTCGAAAACGTTGCCGTGGGAGAGGACCTTCGCTCCCAGCGCCTCCATGGCCTTCACCTTCACCGCGTTGGCGCCGCTTGGCACCACTATCGTGCATGCTGCACCGAACGTCTTCGCTGCGAAGGCGATCGACTGGCCGTGGTTGCCTGTTGACGCCGTGATGAAACCCTTAGCCCTCTCGTCCTGCGTCGTGCGGCTGATCAGGTTCAGCCCGCCGCGCACTTTGAACGAGCCGAGTATCTGGAAATTCTCGTGCTTTACCCACACGTCTGCGCCGATCAGGTCGCACAGCACCGGGTAACGCCGCAGCGGTGTACGGGTGACGTAGGGGGAAATCATGCGCCGGGCGTCCAGCACGTCTGCGAAAGAGGGTTCTTGCATTCCTGACCTCAATCTTTATGGTAGAAAAGCCATCTTCCATCTTTCCGATTCTATGTGTGACCCGCCCGGCAGTGCGGAGCGCGGGGAACCAGAAACGGCCCGGTATATACTCCCCGGACGGCCTATTTGAATTGCTGACCAACCGCCACAAGGGCCCGGGGCCCCAGTCCACTACCCCCACCAGCGCGGTTCCCCCATCCGGCGGCGCCGATGTTGGCGCGCGTTCCGTGCCGGATGCGTTGCATGGCCCGCTGGCGACACCGCAGCCCGCCCGTCCCGACTCACCAGCAACAGCGGTGTCAGGCGTTTCCGGCTGGACTGCACGCACTTTTGACTCGCTACAAGTTCGCGACTTCCGATTGCTCTGGATCGGCATGCTCCTGACGATGGGCGGGATGAACATGCAGATGTTCACCCGAGGCCTGCAGGCGTATGACATCACAGGGAGCGCCGTAATCACCGCCCTGGTCTCAATGGGTTGGGCCCCGACCATGCTTGCCTTCTCCCTGTACGGCGGTGTGCTTGGAGAACGGTTGGAACGGCGATCGCTTATCCAATTTGCGCAGATTGGCAACGCCGTAATACCGGCTATCCTCGCTGTCCTCAGCTTCACGGGCGTGGTCCACTGGTGGCACCTGTGCGCGGCTTCTCTGGTGCAGGGGATCATGTTCGCCACGATGATGCCTGCCCGGCAGGCGATCATCCCAGAGATCGTCGGCAAAGAGCGGGTCAGTAACGCCCTGGCGTTGAACGCGTCGGCGATGGGGCTGATGAATATTGCGGGGCAGGCGTTTGGGGGGGTGCTGTATGACGTGATCGGCCCAGGCGGGTCGTACGTTACGGCATCGGTCATGACCGTCACGGCCGTGTGGTTCACCATGCAGCTGCCCAAGATGTATCCCGAGAAAAAGACGGGCCCGCGCCGTTCCGCATTCGCTGAAATAGCCGATGGCCTGCGCTACATCAACAGCGCGCCGATGGTCAGGCTCCTGTTGCTCCAAGGCCTGGTAATAACTCTGCTCGCCATGCCGTTCCGGATGCTCATACAGGTGTTCGCTACAGAGGTGTATGGGTCAAGTGCATCTCAGATTGGCCTGCTCGGCGCCGTGGCCGGGATAGGCGCTGTGGTGGGAGCACTGTGGATAGCAGGGCTGCGTCCCGGACAGGGGCGTGGCGCAACGCTCCTAGGCACCTCGGTCCTTGGGGGAATCGCACTGGTAATGGCCGGCGGGTTGCCATGGCTGGCCGCCGGGATGGGGGCGATGGTTCTGGCTGGCCTCGGAGAGTCTGGCCGGATGGCCCTCGGCCAGTCACTAGTCATCGAGAACACTGATAGTGCTTACCGGGCCAGGGTAATGAGCGTCATGATGATGACCTTCGGCCTTATGCCCCTGGCCGTGCTGCCTCTGGGCATCGCCTACGACACCATAGGAGCGAGGCCTCCTGTCCTGTTTATGGGCGGGCTCCTCCTCGTATTCTGCATGTACTTCATCTTCTTCCAACCAAAACTTAGGCGGCTGCCCTAGGAGCGAGTAGCGCAGGCGAGGGTTGGCAGCACCTCTGCCATCACACGATTGCGCACACGCACCGGCCACATATCCTGACGTCGTTGATCCCCTCACGTGAGATGGCGCCGCCATGCTTCCCGGTGATCGCCAACAGAAACCTCGCATGCAGTCAAAAAAGTGCTGAACGCCATGTCCATAAGACGCCTTAGCGAGGCCACTGCATCCCGCATCGCAGCCGGGGAAGTCATCGAACGCCCAGCGTCCGTCGTCAAGGAACTTGTCGAAAACTCGCTCGACGCCGGTGCGACTCGCATCGACATAGAGGTGCGCGACGGCGGCATGCGCCTCATTTCCATTACAGATAACGGCACAGGTATCCGGCCCGATGAAATCGCCCTCGCCTTCGAGCGTTTCGCCACCAGCAAGATTGCTGACGACTCAGAACTCACCGGCATCCGCACCCTAGGCTTCCGTGGTGAGGCCCTCCCCAGCGTCGCCTCTGTCGCGCACGTCGAAGCTGTTAGTCGGGTGCCCATCAGGGACAGCGGGGTCAGGATTGTCCTGAATTACGGGCGCGTCGTCATACAGGAGCCTGCCGCCGCTCCCCCCGGCACCACTGTTCGGGTGAGCGACATCTTCCGCAACGTCCCTGCGCGCCTCAAGTTCCTGAGTTCCCCCGGGACTGAACTGGCTAGAATCCAGCATCTGGCAAGCATCCTTGCCCTCGTTTATCCCCACGTCGCATTCAGGCTCGCCTCAGACGGCGCAGTGCGCCTCACATCACCAGGCGGTGGGGACCGTCTGGCGGCCATCGCCGCCGTCTATGGCAGCAAGGCCGCGCAGGCCATGCTCGCCGTAGAGGGCGACTCCACTGCAGCTTTCTCCGTCAGCGGCCTCGCTGGCAGCCCCGAACTTGCCCGCGGTAACCGGACATACATCACCCTCTCAGTCAATGGCCGGTGGGTGCAGAGCAGACGTTTGCAGTTTGCCGTCGAGCAGGCATATTTGGGCTTTCTACCAGAGCGACGTTACCCTGTCGCGGTGCTTGATGTCAGAGCCCCATTCGAGGACATTGACGTCAACGTCCATCCGGCCAAAGCGGAGGTGCGGTTCCTAAGAGAAGACATCGTATTCGCTGAGATCCAGCGCGCCATCAGGCGAACACTTACCGAAGGTGCGCACGTCCGGCCTTTGCGCGCCCCGTCAGCGAACCCAGGCATAGGCGGGAAGGCCCACCATCAGGATGATGGGGCAGCCCGGCGTAGCGCAACAACGAATGCTGTCCCCGGCGACCCGGCAACGACTCCCGAACAACGCCTATTCGCGACCGAGGCCACATGGCCCATTCGCGGTCAGCCATTGCTTTCGCCTGCCTCCGGCCCTACTCAGCAGACACCGACAACCGGTCCAGCCGTGCATCCGGCCTCTGAGATTGGCCACCCGCTCTCATCCCAGACTGGGGGTGCACCAGCGGGAAAGCCCATTCCACAACGACAGGTCCTGCCGGTGTTGCGCGTCGTAGGTCAGGCGCAGGAGACCTACATCCTTTGCGAAGGCCCGGACGGTGTTTATCTCATTGATCAGCATGCAGCGCACGAACGCGTGCTTTACGAAGACATTAAACGCCGCTCAGCGGCAAGGTCGGTTGAGTCCCAGCCATTGCTCGAACCAGAGGCTTTTGACCTTGGCCCTGCGCACGCATCCTTTATCGAATCACACTTAGAAACTCTGTCTACCCTTGGCTTCGTCGTGGAACCCTTCGGCCCGAAAACCGCGCTCGTGCGCGCCATCCCGAAACTTCTTGTCGACCGCGGGCATGGCGGAGGAAAAGCAGGCGAGTGGCTTCTGCGGCTTATCGATGAATCGGCAGAGCGTGGACGCACAGATTCGTGGCAGGACAGGCTGCTCTACACGATGGCCTGTCACGCTTCGGTCAGGGCAGGGCAGAAGCTCACCAACGACGAATGCCGCGAACTGATCCGCCAGCTCGAACAGGTTGAGCAACCTCACACCTGCCCGCATGGCCGCCCGACCATGCTCCACCTCAACTCCGGTCACCTCGAACGCGAGTTTGGTCGCCGTTAACAACCCTCGTTTGGGAGTGTCCCCGGGCGCGGAGCGAGGTCGTGGCTGATCTCCAGCGACCCCTTTTGACCACCCTCTCGAACTGGCCTAAAATCATCAGTTGACACCGACCGGCCAGTCGGTTGACATGGCTCCGTTTCCAGTATGGAGAACTCAGGACGAGTCCGTAACAGGGTCTCATCAACCTCCAATGACCACAGCCTCAGACGCCACACGCGAACGGATCCTTGAAGCCGCCGAGACCGTCTTCGGCGACAAGGGTTACCACGATGCCATCGTGGATGACATCGGTCGCGCCACCTCAATCTCCAAGGGTGGCCTTTACTTCCATTTCCCCAAAAAAGAGGTTCTCTTTTTTGCGGTTATGGACCGTCTCGCTGACCGGCTTGTCCAAAAGGCCGAAATGGCTGCGGCTGCCCAGACTTCACCATTGGCAAGCGCAGAAGCGGCCCTCGAAGCCGTGCTCACGTCCTTGTCTAAACGCCGGAGGATTGCCCGGCTCCTGATCGTGCAGGGCTATTCAATGGGCAACTCCTTCGAACGCAAGCGGGTTGAAGTTTTCGACCGCTTCGCCGCCATCATTAGAGACCATCTCGACAGAGCTGTCTCATCAGGCGAGGTCAGGCCCGTGGACACCCATATCGCCGCTCGGGTCTGGCTCGGGGCCATGAACGAAGTCATCATCCACTGGCTCTATGAAGGTGGCGATTCCCCGGTTCAGAGTATGCCAACCATCAAACGGCTGCTCTCCGCGGGCATCGCGCCAGAAAGGGAAGGGCAGTAGCGATGGCAGCCCATGCCACATCACAGTCCAAGTCTTCGCCCGGTCGCGGCGGGCGTCCAACAACACCCTGGGGTCGCGTCGCCCTCTTTCTCGAAACCATCAAATTCGAGCACTCAGTGTTCGCACTACCCTTCGCCATTCTCAGCGCCTTCATTCTCGCGGAAGGCGTTCCTGCCATGGGTAAACTCGGCTGGATCGTCCTGGCAATGGTCGGTATGCGTACGTTTGGCATGGGCGCGAACAGGCTCATTGACGCCGAGATCGACGCTCGTAACCCTCGCACCGTTGGCCGCGCCGTGCCCGCCGGCGTAATCAGGAAGGGCGAGGTGTGGGTCTACCTGACGATCTCAGCGGCAGCCTTTGGTCTGTCCGTGTCCCGGCTTGACAGGCTGGCCTGGTATCTCGCTCCCATTGTCCTGGCCGTCCTGATCTTTTACCCGTACACCAAGCGCTTTACCTGGCTCTGCCACATCGCGCTAGGCGTCGTCTACCTCATCGTTCCGCCCGCGGTGTGGATCGCAATGAGCGGCGAGCTGGATCCAGGCATCGTGGTCCTGGGTTTTGGGGCGATGTTTTGGGTCACCGGGTTCGATGTTCTATATTCGACGTTCGACTACAAGATCGACACTGAGCAGGGCATCTACTCGATCCCCGCGCGGTTTGGCATCTCGGCTGCGTTGTGGGTTGCGCGTTGTTTCCATGCAGGAGCGGCGGCCCTTATCGTAGTGGCGGGTGCAATGCTCGGTGCAGGTCCACTTTATTTCGTAGGGGCGGCCGCAGCTGCATTGCTGCTTGCCTATGAAAACAACCTTGTCCGGCCCAACAACCTATCGAAGCTCAACATGGCCTTTTTCACGATGAACGGCATCATCGCCGTGATATTCGGGACATTCGCGTCCCTTGATGCGGTGATCTTTTGATGCACGCCATCAATGTCGGACTGGGCGAAGTCGAAGTCCCAGTGCTCTCCGAGCCTGTAAGAAGGGGCCCAGTGTGAAGCATCGAGTGCAATCGAGCCGGTCCGTCGGCCGGCTCACGTGTGAGGGGTAAATGCCCATTTACGTCATAGGCATCGCGGGCGCAAGCGGTGCCCCTTATGCAAAGCGCGTCATCCAGGGGCTCCTCGCCGCTCATCATGACGTGAAGGCCGTCATCACCGATGCTGGTCGACGCGTTCTTGAGGTTGAAGAGGGCGTCCGCCTAACCGGTGTCCCGACCGCCGACCTTCCCATATTGAAAGCATGGGTAGGCGGGGATGTTTCTAACCTTGAACTTGTGGACGAGCGGGACGTTTCTGCCCCCATCGCATCCGGTTCGTATCCCATTGCTGGAATGGCGGTCGTACCGTGTTCGACAGGCACTCTCGCTCGCATCGCTCACGGCATCTCAAGCGGGCTTTTGGAACGCGCCGCAGACGTCTGCCTCAAAGAACGTCGCAGACTGATCCTTGTGCCGCGCGAAACGCCCCTCAACCTTGTCCACCTTAGGAATATGACCGCAGTCACCGAGGCCGGGGCGATAGTCCTGCCAGCCATGCCCGGTTTTTACCACCGCCCACAGACCGTACAGGACATCGTGGATTTCATAGCCGGAAGAGTTCTGGCGCACCTTGGCGTAGAGGCGAGTTTCCACAAAAATTGGACCGGCCCGGATGCCGACGTTCTCGATGATTCGGACTTGGTCCGGCAGGAGCGAAAAGGGTGAACAACCTGCCCGTGCTTAGCCATGCCCTAATCCCAACCCTCTCCCGGTGGGGGAGGGGGGTTGCGAGGCAGAAATAAGTGCCATTCCTTGATCTCCAATCCTTCATGCAGCGCCTGGAGGCGGTCGGGGAGCTCCACCGGGTGACGACGGAGGTAGACCCCGAACTGGAAATCACTGAGATCGCCACGCGCTCGGTGCGTGAGGGTAGGCCCGCGCTCCTTTTTGAAAACGTGCGCGGCTCACAATTCCCGCTGGTGATCAACACACTGGCTTCTCGAAAACGCATAGAAATCGCCCTCGGTCGCCCCCCTGACGAGATTGGAGAGGAGCTTGTTTCGTTTGTAGAGCGCATGAACCCACCCAGTCTGGGCAAACTCTGGCATGGCCGTAAGGAGCTCATGCGTTTGTCCAACATCAGACCGAGGCACATACGCAGCGCACCTGTCCAACAGGTCATCGAACAGAGCCCGGACCTCCTGACCATGCCGGCACTCAAGTGCTGGCCCGGCGACGCTGGCCGGTTCATCACACTTCCTCTCGTCCACTCTCGCGACCCAGAGACTGGCGTGGGCAACCTCGGCATCTACCGTATGCAGGTCTTCGGCGCGGCAGAGGCGGGGATGCATATGCAGATTCAAAAAGGTGGCGGGTTCCATCATTGGAAGGCCGAGAAAGAGGGCAAGCCGCTTGAGATGGCCGTGGCTCTAGGTGGCGACCCTGCTCTAATCCTGTCGGCGATCATGGCCCTGCCAGAAGGCATCGACGAGATGGGCTTCGCTGGCATTGTCCGGGGAGCGCGGACGCCCCTGGTGAAAGCTCGCACGGTCGATCTGCGCGTACCGGCGAATGCCGAGTTTGTGCTGGAAGGCGTGGTCAGGCCCGGAGTGCGCCGACTCGAAGGCCCATTCGGCGATCACTTCGGCCACTACTCCGGAGCAGCGGAGTTCCCCGTTTTCGAGGTGAAGGCCATCACGCACCGCAGGAACGCCGTGTACCCGGCGACAGTCGTGGGCAGACCACCTCAGGAAGACCGTTTCATGGGCGACGCCACGCAAATGCTCTTGAAACCTTTCATTCGGTTGTTGCGGAAAGAGGTCAAAGACCTCTGGGCATACTACGAGGCGGGGTTCCACAACCTGCTCGTAGTTTCTGTCGAGACTCGCTACGCCCGTGAGCCGATCAAGACCGCGCTGGGCCTACTTGGCGAGGGCCAGCTTTCGCTCACAAAGTGCATGGTCTTGGTCGGCCCTGACGTTGATCCGGGGGACTTCAAGGCCGTGCTCGGGGCCATCCGCCGCAACTTTGATGCGCCCGAGGACTTTCAACTAATCGCCCGAACTGCCATCGATACGCTCGACTTCACGGGAGAAGCCACGCATCGTGGCTCGAAAATGGTGCTGGACGCCACCGGCCTCAATGATGCAGCAAAGGAGCAGGAGCTCACCGGCATCCCTGTTGACCTGCGCACTGCTTCGCCCTATATCTCAAAGCAACGGCTGTTCGCAGGCGCCCTCCTTGCTGTCCAAGTCTCTGGCCAGGGCCAGGGCAGGGGAGTTATCGAAACTCTTATCAAACACCCAGGCCTCAGCCGCATCAAGATCGTCGTCGCTGTGTCCGAGGACGTTGACATTGGAGATGATGAGCAGCTCCTGTGGGGCATCTTCACCCGGTTCGATCCGGCGCGAGATGTCGTATTCACGGACGTGGGATTCAAGGGCATCGCCCCGGTGTACAGGGGCGTAATGGGAATAGACGCGACATGGAAGCAGGGCTACCAGGCGCCCCTGCAGATGGACCCTGACATCATCAGAAAGGTGGACCAGAGATGGGCCGAGTACTGGAAGTAGAAGGCGTTCAGTTCGTTGACAGCCGCCTCGTCCCGATATGGGAGAAAGTGCTTGACGGCGGACGATTGTCGCTTGCGGACGGTATGGCGCTGCTGGAGACAGAAGATTTCGCCGCGGCAGGGAAGATGGCCAGCTGGAAGAAACAGCAGGTATCGGGGGAAAAGGTCTACTTCGTACTGAACCGCCATATCAACCCTACGAACATATGCGTGCTGTCATGCAAGTTCTGCGACTTTGCAAAGAAGAAGGGTGACGCCGACGCCTACGAAATGAGCATGGATGACATCCTGTCTCATATTGATGATGAGATCAGGGAGGTCCATATCGTCGGCGGGCACCACCCGACCTGGCCGTTCGAGTTCTACGAGGACATGATCAAGGCCATCCGTCAGAAGAACCCGACTCTTCAAATCAAGGCGTTCACGGCGTCCGAGATCGATTACTTCTGGCGGAGGTGGAAGATACCGCCTGAGGAGTCACTGGCCCGTTTCAAGGCCGCAGGGCTGGACTCGATGCCCGGTGGAGGCGCAGAGGTCTTCTCCGAGCGCGTTCACAGGTTGCTCCTACCAGCGAAGGCCAATGGGGCCCGGTGGGCGGAGATACACAAAACCGCACACAGGATGGGCATCAAGTCCAACTGCACGCTCCTATACGGCCACATAGAAACGTTAGAAGAGCGCATCGTCCACCTGATAAAGCTGCGGGAGATACAAGACGAGACCGGAGGTTTTCTGGCGTTCATCCCGCTCGAATACCAGGTGGGGCACACGAAACTGCGACCACGGCACACTCCGCCAATGGATGACCTGAAGATGATCGCAGCGTCGCGCCTGATGTTGGACAACATTCCTTACATCAAGAGTTACTGGGTGATGCTGGGTGAAGCTACGGCCTCAATTGGACTGAACTTCGGAGCGAACGACATGGACGGCACGATAGGCAAGGAGCGTATCGCCCATGCCGCGCTGGCGGCATCACCAGGCGGGCTGGCGCGGGACCGTATCGTGCGGATCATCAAGGAGGGTGGGCGCATCCCGGTTGAACGTGACGCCCTTTACAACGAGATCAAGGTGTACGCGAACTGACAGGGAGCGCCTCGGGGATCTCCCTTAGGTTTTCCGACTGGTACAGGATGCTTGGAAAGACCCTTCTCCCATGGAGGGAAATGGACGAGAGTGAGGGTTATGCCCCGCTCAGATGTACCCGGGACGGTGCCCGGCATGACAGGCACGAACTGACAGAGAAGGCAGTGAGGAAGGCAATGCTTGGCGCATAACGAACAGGTGAAGAACCTCAGGGTCGGCCTCATGCCGTACCTGAACTCCGAGGTCTTCTATCGGAACCTTCCGGCAGAGCGCACCGTGCTTGTGTCGCTGCCTCCACGCGCCATGGCCGCGGCAGTAGAACGGGGTGAACTCGACGCTGGGCCGCTCCCACTCGCAGAAGTGGTTCGGCTGGGGGAAATGCTGCGGCCTGTCGGCGACTTCTGCATTGCCACGTCCGGGCGGGTCAAGAGCGTCCTGCTTCTCACAAAAGTTCCCGTCGGCCAGCTAGGCGGCATGCCTGTCGCCGTCACGTCCCATACAGCTACATCCATCCAGCTTTTGAGGGTGCTGTTTGCCGAACGATGGCACGTCCATCCTGGCAGTTACGTCGAAATTAACGAGCCACATGAGGCGAAGCTCATCATTGGGGACGAGGCTCTCAGGTATCGCAAAGACCACCCCGGCTATGGCCACGTCTACGACCTGGGTGAGGAGTGGCAGAGCCTGACCGGATTGCCGTTTGTGTTCGCGGTGTGGGCAATGAGAACTGGGTGTGAGGCGCAGTCCTCGGCCGGGCTGGCAAGTGCGCTCGAACGGAGCATAAATATCAGTCTCACGCAGGTTGACGCCATCTCCCGCGAGCGCAAGACCTCGTATCTCACCGAGGCAGAAGTCGCTGAATATGTCCGCAGCTTCACCTATAGGCTCGGCCCGGAAGAGTACCGGGCCATGGACGAGTTCAAGGCACGCCTCTCCCGGTTGCCCGCATGGCGTCCCGCGCTGGTTCGGCAGGTGTAGACCTCCCACTCAACCTTCTCAAGCAAAGTGAGAGGGAGTTCAAAACCCCTGCGCCGAAGCGGCATGCCGATAGAAGCGAAACACAGGCAAGGAGGATGACCGTTATGTTGTCTCAGATTAGGAACAAGGTAGAGGCTGGCGAACGGATCACACCAGAGGAGGGACTGTTCCTCCTGTCAAAGGCTGATCTGCTCGATCTCGCTCCACTTGCCCAGACGTGGCGTTGGCGGCACAACCCTGCGCCGCACGTTTCGTTCGTCGTGGACACGAACCTCAACTACACCAATATTTGCGACGCCTACTGCTCGTTTTGCGCGTTCTACCGGACGGATCCGTCCGACCCTTCGGCTTACACATACACCGTCGAGCAGATCATGGAAAAGATCGGCAAGTCGGTCGAAAAGGGTGTCACCACAGTGCTCATGCAGGGCGGGTTGAACGACGCGCTGCCGCTCAGCTACTACGTCGAGATGGTGCGCGAGACGAAGCGCCGCTTTCCGACCGTGACGCCGCATTACTGGTCTGCGCCCGAAATAATGAAAATGTCCCAAGTCTCAGGAGAGTCCGTCCACTATGTCTTGCAGGCACTCTGGGACGCCGGCCAGCGCACAATGCCGGGGGGTGGATCCGAAATCCTCTCTAACCGCGCCAAGGCCATTATCAGCCGGTTCAAGCCCAAGGACACCGTTGACCAGTGGACGCAGGTGCACGTAGAAGCGCACAAGATCGGTTTTGTGACGACGGCGACGATGATGTACGGCCACGTTGAAACGGACGAGGAGATCGTCGAGAGCCTTGATCACATCCGCAAGGTCGAGGATCAGGCGAAGGGCGGCCCGGGCGGATTTACGGCTTTCATCCCGTGGTCCTATAAGCGGTCGAACACAGCACTGGCGAAGAAGGTGTTGGAAGAGGCAGGGCCGAACAAGTACCTGCGGATCATTGCCCTGTCCCGCATCTATCTCGACAACGTCCCACACATCCAGGCTTCGTGGTTCTCGGAGGGGCGCAAGACGGGTCAGGTCGCGCTACAGTTCGGCGCGGACGACTTCGGCGGGACACTGTTCGATGAGAACGTGATGCTTGCCGCGGGGTTCTACAATCGCACAACAATTGACGAAGCAAAGTCGCTGATCTCGGAGGCGGGATTCATTCCGTCGCAGCGTACAACCAGCTACAGGATCCTTGAGGTCTTCGAGAAGGACGCACCGATTAAGCCGCTTGCAGTGCCAGTGAGCGCGGGGTAGGGGACGCAGCTTGACCACCAAGACAAAGCACATCATTTTCGGACACAGCCCGGACTCGGACGACGCCTTCATGTTCTACGCGCTGGCAAAGGGCCATGTGAAGGTCCCCGGATACGAGATCGGGCACCGGCTTGAAGACATACAGTCCCTTAATGTGCGAGCAGCGACGGGCGAATTGGATATCACGGCGATTTCAGCCGCCGTGTACCCGAAAGTGGCGCAACATTACCGCATCATGTCCTGCGGGGCGAGCGTTGGCCGCAATTACGGCCCTGTCGTCGTAAGCAGGAAACCGATGACGGCAGGCCAGCTTGCAGGCAAGAAGATCGGCATACCGGGCGAACATACGACTTCGTGGATGCTATTTCAGATATTCGTCAGAGAGCCCATTACGCCAGTGTTCCTGAACTTTGATTCCGTCGGTCCAGCGGTGCTGGAGGGCAGGGTAGACGCAGGCATCCTTCTTCACGAGGGGCAGATCCTGTACCAGCGGCAGGGGTTGCATGGTGTACTGGACCTGGGCAAGAAGTGGTTCGAGACGACGGAACTGCCAATACCGCTTGGCCTTGACTGTGTACACCGCCGCCTTGGCGACAAGGTCTCCCAGGCCGCTGCCGATGCGCTGCGAGCGAGCGTGGTCTATGCGCGGTCGCACGAGGACGACGCTCTCGACTATGCTCTGGCGTACGGGCGGGGCATAGCGAAAGAGGATGCTCGCAAATTCGTGCGCATGTATGTGAACGATGACACTGTGGACATGGGCGGGGAGGGCCGCCGTGCGTTGGAGATGCTTTACCGCCTCGCCGCAGAACGCGGGATCATCCCTGCTTCGCCGAAGCTCGACTTCGTTCAGGCGAAGTAGCCCTGCTTGGCGGTTCCTCTCCCATAGGGAGAGGGTGTGAGGGAAAGGCCGCGATTTCCAATCCGAAGAGGTGGCATTCCCACCCTCGTCTTGAAAGCCCTGTCAGCTCCGGAATGCCGGGATCGGATGGCCCGGCGTGATCAGCGAAGTCGCATCTCCCACTGACACGACGTCATTCCGGGCATCACGAGGAACATCTTCCAGTTCTCCCGTCAGCGACTTGACACCCCCCCGGTAACATCAAGCCCTTAACCAAACGGCGATGGAGCAGGGCGGTGGATGGCTATTCAGGGACCCCGCTCGCGAAAAGTTCGGAATCAAGCCGGGATAGAGTGTCGGGCTTGTGAACGCGCCTGATGCATTCAAGAATAAGCTCGATGGTCTCCCTGATAGCGCGAAAGTGTCCCGCGTCGTGGCACAGTCAGAAGAATTTGACGTACTGATCTGCTTCTTTTCGCAACGTTTGGGCTTGGTGACGGCGTTTCCATCATTACTGTCCCAATGATTTCGGGTCAAGCCCTACGGTGTCACGACCGTTCCGTCAGCGCGGCGGACGTTGTCAAACGCGCTTGTGGGGTGCAGCTTGTGCGGGTGGCTCGCGGCCAACTTCTCGTCTATGTCGATTCCAAGACCGGGCCTGCCGTTCGACCACATGTAACCGTCCCTGACTTCAGGGGTGCCAGGGAACATCTCAACGGTGTGGTTGTTGAACTCGGGCCCTTCTTGGACGCCGAAATTAGACACCGCCAGGTCCAGCATCAAGTGAGCGGCGTGGCCCACAGGCGAAATGTTGCCGGGCCCCTGCCATGCCGTCTTCACGCCGAAGGTCTCTGCGACAGTGGCGTACTTGCGGGCGGGCGTGATCCCGCCGATGTGAGCAACCCGCAACCGCAGGTAGTCTATGAGGCGGTCCTTTAGGAGCGGGACGATCTCGTGTGGGTGATTGAAGATCTCGCCTATCGAGAGCGGGGTGGCGCACTGTTCCCGCACACGCCTGAACCATTCGATGTCATTGGGAGAGAACAAGTCTTCCAGGAAGAAAAGTTTGAACTTTTCAACTTCCTTGGCGAAATCAACCGCGAGCGGGGCGGGCAGCCGTTCGTGGACATCGTGCAGCAATTCCACCTTCCACCCGAGAGCGCCTCTCATGTGCTCGAGGAGCCCGATGGCGGATCGCATGTACGGTTTCGGTTCGAACACCCCAGCCTTCTGTGCCCAGGCGTGCTGAGGATCCGCGGCCTCTGCCTGGGTTGTGATCCATTTCGGACCGTCCTGGGGGTCACGTGCCGATCCGGCCCCTCCTGATACACCGTAAGTGGCGAACCCCGGCGTAGCCACCTGGACGCGGATGTGATGAAACCCCTCGGCCATGAAGGCGCGCGCCTTGTCCTCGACTTCTTTGATATCACGGCCAGAGGCGTGAGCATATGTGGCCGCTGCTTCCCGCGCCTTACCGCCTAGCAGGTCATACACAGGCATCCCAGCCATCTTGCCCTTGATGTCCCACAACGCCTCATCCACCCCGCCAAGGGCGTTGTTCAGGATAGGGCCGTTGCGCCAGTATGCAGAAACGTATGCCGATTGCCAGATGTCCTCTATGTTCGCCACGTCCTTGCCTATCAGGAACGGACGGAGGTATTCCTCGATTGCGGTCTTCACAGCCAGCGGCCGGGTCCTGGATGAGGCGTCTCCCACGCCGTACAGCCCCGGCTCGGTCGTCTCAATCTTCACGACCGTGAACTGGGCGCTGCGGTCCGGCTGGGCCATGATGACCCGCACATCTCTGATCTTCACATTGCTCATGTTTGAGGCTCCAGATCACGGCTGAATTGTTTGGCGGGGAGATTATGCGCTTGTTCCGAAACGCCCGTATCTGTATTTCGGCCCCGGAGGCCGGAAGCAGCCTTTGGTTGACCGTCAACTCTTGTCGTCAGGAGGCCGGGCAGTGGCGTCTGTCACTTCGCCACCTTGTGTTGGAGGCATCAGCAACTCAAGCTGGACGGGTGCTGGGCTGGGCCAGCGTGCAGCGCGGTGGCGGTGAATATCCGCCGTGACAGCGGCAGGTTTGCGGCGACGGATGAACCAGTGCCCGGTCTCGACAGCCGCCAACCCCGCCACGCCTGTCAGCACGACTGCGCCGCCGGGCGCGATGTCCACGTAGTAAGAAATCAAAGTCCCGGCTATCGACATCGCTATCCCGGCGGCAACCGCAACGCCCACCGTCTTCGCCAGCCCCGTCGCTAGCCGCAGAGCGATCAGTGCAGGCACGACTATCAGCGCTCCCACAAGAAGGATGCCGACAATGCGCATGGACACGGTGATGACTGCGCCTGTGAGCACCGCAAGGCCCACGTTCACCAGATGCACCCGCACACCGTTGATGCGCGCCAGGTCAGTATCAAATGAGGTCTGCGCCAAGTCCGAGTAGAACCATGTGAAGAATCCGGCTGCTATGACCATCAGTCCGCCAACCATCCACAGGTCACCCGCAGTGATCGTCAGCACCGATCCGAACAGGTATCCGAACAGGGAAGAGTTGAATCCGTTCGCCAGGCTGAAAATAACGACGGCTGTCGCAAGGGCGCCGTAAAGAAAGACGGCCAGAGCGGCGTCGCCCGGCAGAAGCCTCCTTGCGCGCATCTCCTCTATCGAGGCAGCAGCGACCGAGGTCGCGCAAAGGGCGACCAATGGTGGGTAAGTGCGTGAGAGCACACCTATGGCAACTCCCGTGAGGGCCACGTGAGAGAGAGTGTCAGCTATGAGGGATAGCCGCCTCAGCACCATGAAAACGCCGAAGGCAGGAGCGAGTGCTCCCACCATGAGCGCCCCTATGAGCGCCCGCACCATGAAACCATATTCAAATATGTCTGGCATCTATCTACTGTCTGCTCGCGCTGAATCCGGGTTACCCTCTCTCCAGGCGGGAGAGGGAATGTGCAAGGACATGAGCGCCTCGATCTTCCCATCCCTAATGCCAGTACTTTCTGGTCGCTCGCCCTGAATTTCGACATGCCGGCCGTGGGCTCTTGCACTACAACAGCCACGCGAGGAGGGGAGGGCGGAGGTTCTGCGGCCCGCCAGCGTGGTTTTCACCGGTGCTCCTGCAGGGCATCGTGCGAGTGTTCGTGGCCAGCATCATGGACAAGCACATCCACAGGGAACCCGTAGAGATCCGAAAGCTCCCTCGACGTAAGCTGATGCACCGGACCGTGGAAGACCATGGCGCAATTAATGCACGCGCATGTACTTGCCTCGCGCATCACGGCGCCAATGTCGTGCGAGACGATCACCACTGTGAGACCCATCTCGCGGTTGAGGCGCCGCATCAGCGAGTGGAACTGCTCCTGACCAGCTGCGTCAACCCCGGCGACAGGCTCGTCCAAGAACAGCAACTCCGGTTTCCGTACTAGCGCACGAGCCAGCAACATCCGCTGCTGCTGCCCCACTGACAACTCTGAAACCCGCCGGTCCGCGAGAGCTGCGATGCCTGCTGACTCAATCGCCCCGCTTACCTGTGCTCTTGCTGCAGAGCGTCCGGAGATCGACGGCAGGCCGGGGCCGCGATATAAACCGAAGGCGACCACCTCGCGAACCGTAGCCGGGAAGCGGTTCTGAAGCGCTTCTGTGCGCTGCGGCACATACCCCACCTTCAGCCAGTCCCTGAAGTGCGAGGGCGGCTGGCCGAACAGGAGCACATCTCCGCGCGTTGGCCGCAGGAGGCCGAGAGCGAGTTTAAGGAGTGTCGTTTTACCGCTGCCGTTAGGACCGAGGATAGCCATGAACTCGCCGCGCTTCACGGCGAAGGTGATGTCTTCAACTACAGGTTCTGCGCCGTACGCGTACCAGACGTGTTTGTACTCAAGCGGAGGCGTGTCAGTGACCGGAGTCCCCGTGACTGCGGCGTTTGCGTCTCTGGACTGCATTGTTAGGGGCATGAGATTCCGTATCACTTCACCGTGGCGAAGGCCACGGTGTTAAAAATGGCGTTACGCCTTTCGGGCTGCCTTGCATGAAGTGCAGATGATGTAAAACTCCATCCGGTGTCCCACGATCTCGCCGGTTATCTCTTTGCCCATTGAGCGGACCACCCGTTCAACTGTTGTGTCCCTGAATTCGCCCACGGCCCCGCAACGCACACAGACGGTGTGGTGGTGATGTTCAAGCTGCGCCAGCATGTATCTGGGAGCTCCGTCAGGCATCGGCAGCTTGCATACCACCCCTGCTTCGAGGAGCAGCTTCAGCGTCCGGTAGACGGTGGCGCGTCCGGTGTCCTGAACCTCCGCGCACAGCGACTCTGCCGTGAACCCGTCCTCTTGTTTACGCCCGACCGCCTCCGCCACTCGCTTGCGCGGGCCGGTCAGTCGGTATCCTCTGTCCTGAAGGGCCGCCTGGAGGTCACGACGTGCGGGCGCCAGTGTCATCGGTGTGTCCTGAATAAGCGGAAAATATGAGACACAATATCAGTAAGTCCGGCCTCAATCAACTCTGCGACTCTTTGTCCTTACTGTGCGTTCAAGGCCATGCAGGGCCGCGGAACTGCGTGGCCCAATATGCGATGAGAGCCGCCAGGGCACACGCCACCGCGACTACTACCGCTATCTGTGCAACACCCGGACGCGCCTTCACCCGCTTGATCACTGGCCCCATGTGAATAGGCCCGGAAGGAACCGCCAGACTTTCCTGTGGTGCGAGCGCAAAACCTATCAGGGTTCCACCCAGCAGACCTCCCACGTGAGCTGCGTTGTCCACGCCAGTGATGAGAAGTCCGAATAGCACGTTGATGACAATTAGGAACCCGACCGTCGTCAGCGACTGCCTCCCGATCTGCCCAAGGTGCTGCCGGTTCAGCAGGAGGTATGCTCCGAACGCTCCGATCATGCCAAACACGGCACCGCTGGCACCCACTCCAAGATCCGGGCCCCACCAGAGGCTGGCTACGTTGCCCAGTACGCCCGAGAGGAGGTAAATCGCTGCGAAAGAGACGCTGCCGAAGATCCTCTCGATAGTGCCGCCGAACGCAACCAGACCGAACGTGTTGGCAACAAGGTGAAAGATGCCAGCATGCAGGAAGACAGGCACGATCAACCTCCACCACTCGCCGTCAAGGATGCCGCTGAGAAGGCTATCGGGCCCACCGCCATACTTGGCTCCCCAGTGATACAGGTTGATCGTGTTCTCCGATCCGCCTGTGATGGTGAGTCCGATCCACAGCAAAATGTTTACTGCGATGATCGCCCATGTCACCGGCGATTCTCGCAACCCAAGCGCCGGGCCTATCGCGCCCCTGTATCTCGATCTGTTCATGTGTGATGGCCTCCGGCGTGCAGGAAATGGAATCCTGAAAGCAATGAACACGTACTATCAACAGGTATCCCGCCAGTCCCGAAACCGTCCAGTTTGCGAACTGTAATCACACGCAGGGATATTCATTCCGCAGGCGCGACAGTCGCTCCATCACTTTTGGGCACCATTCAAAGTAACATCTACGGGCAGTGTGCTGAAGGGGTTGGGCGCGCCGCGTTTGCAATGTTCCTCCAAATGCTGTCAACATATACATGCAGCAAGCGGGGATCATGCTGAAGATATTCTTTAGACGTTCTTTGCCAAATACCGGCTGTGCCGGGAAGGACACTTTGGATGCCGATACAGATTGTTGATGCCGATATACAACACCTCAAACACGCCTCTCGAATTGGCCGGGTGCGGGCCAAAGATATCCAGCAAATCATCAAGGCAATCCAGGAACTTGGGCCGGGCAAGGCCAAAGCCCTCGTCCCGGAGCGCGGGGAAACGGTCGTTAAACTTCGGACAAAACTTTCGTATGCCGCTCGCGCTGCCGGTGTGAAACTTCGGGTGGTCAAAGAGGAAAATCGCATCCTCTTTGCCCTGAAGGGCGGGCGACGCGGGGTTGCAGTCAAGAGTGGCGCAGCGGACCGCAAGCGCCTGGTTCAGCAGAAGGCTTTGCAGTTGGGCAAGGGCGCCCGCAGGTCCTTAACTGCAGAAGACGTGCTCAAAGCTTTCGACGCGGACGGGGTGTCTTTGGGTATGGCTAGACCAGCGACGATGGTCGGGGCGATCTTGCGTTCCATGCCGGAGTTCAAGCGCACAGGCAAGAACACATTCACATATCATGGAAAGGCAACCGCGGAATAACGGAGAAATAATTAGACGGCATGCAGTCAATCTGCATGCCGTCTGTATTTAACTCCAACTCGGGACTTATTGTGACCAACACTATGTGGCCAACAGGTTGAACACGCCGAGAGGGTGTAGAAGCGCAGTCAACCCAAATGACCGGCCCCATCATCAGTCCGTTACGTTGTCATGGACGCTTCCTGCGCGGGACTCCCTACCCCTTTCAGGTGTCCAAGGCAACTCTGGGGCGGCAGGCTCTGCCCGGCTTCATCAGGCGTCGTTCAGATCCCCTGCTGCCTCGTTGGCTGCAGGCGGCACGGCCGAAAACCTTGTTGGGATAGTTGCTAAGAAACGCCTGTTGCCGTGGCGAGGAGATGCCGCATCTCCTTCACCGTCTCTTGCTGCCAGACGGGGTACCGCACCGAAGTCCGTTTGCGCATTTCTGCACGGAAGTCCTGATCGTTGGCCGCGGGCAGGTCCTTCTTGGCCTGCTCAGTGATCCGGGTGCGCTCTTCATTGGCAAACACGGGTCGCTCGGTCCAGTGGGCGATGTACTTGACGTCCCGGGTATAGAAGACCGCCACCGGTATCGACTGGTGCAGGCCTTGATTGAGGAACTCGTTCATGATGTCGACGTTGCTGTCCCTCGGGAACACCCGCAATTCCATCCCTGATGCTTCGGCGATCTTCACCATGACCGGCAGTCCCCGGTACACATCCGGGCACCAGTCTTCGCCGATGGCGATCATCTTTGCGGGGCCGCCAGGCATTGATGCCAGCTTCTTGAAGAATGCAGCATCCTCGGCGGATACGTGCGCCGTGCCGTAATACTCCTCGAACTTGTCAACGTTGACCTTTGCCTGCGCCAGGAAGTCCTTATAGGTCAGGCCTGAAGCAAAGCGAGCCGGAGTGACTGCTGTTGTAGTTCCAGCCATGGTGTGATTCCTCCCTCGGGATTCATCCTGTCACTGGTTGTTCGGGCGGACACGCCGCCCCTAACCAATGTGTCAGCCGATCATGTTCTTGTAGCCGACCTCGACGCGCCCATCAGGGTGGACGATGATCGGCACCATGTCGCCCAATTTGAGCGCCTCATCGAGCACGTCCTGGTTCCCGCTGACTTGCCGCTCTTCGAACTTGATCCCCTCCTGCGTCCAGTCCTCTTTCAATTTCAGGCAGGCTGGACAGGATGGGAGGGTGTAAATGACAGCGACGCTCAATAGATCACCTTTTCTCGCCGGTCAGAAAGTCAGGTCTGTAACATTCGGCCCGGCGCCAGGCATGGAGTACCACGCTAGGGTTCAGAAAACGATCACTAAACCATTCGGCCAGTCGTCCAGGCGCGCATGCCGGGATGCGCGGTCGGCCCATACTGGTCGGAGGCATTTGCAGGTGCGAATATACCCTAAATTGCTTTGGGACGAGCGCGGCACGCGAACAGTCGGACTCTTGAGAAACACACAGCCCCCGGAGGGAGAGCCGGGGGCTGGCGAGCGGTGTCTATGGTGGAGACGGGGGAGAGTCGAACTCCCCGTCCAGAAAGGGTTCTGTGGAACGTCTACGAGCGTAGCTGGGACTTGAGTTCTCGCCGGCGAGCATACCTTTCCAGCCAGGCATCACGACGGCCAGCCGAAGTGTCTTAGGCCCGCGCTATCGGCGTCGCCGGTGCCGCACCCTGGATTAATTGCGCCCTTGCTGACCCCTCCAGGGTTGGGACCAGTAGGACGTCGCTGTCAGTTAAGCAGCGAGGGCGAGCTGTTGCTCGGGATTTTTTTGTTTTGCCACCTGATTTACGAGGGTGATGGCACCTCGGCTCGCAATCTTCCAGTCGCCTCCCTGTCGAGACCACGCGTCCCCATGACAGGTTCGATTCTAACTCCAGCCAGGGAATTCCGGCATGCGCGATACCTTTCTCAGGCCGGGCGTGATTGTCGGAGGGGTGGCTTGTGACCTGCCCTCAAGAGCTGCGCTAATCGTAATCAGAGATCGGCCGAGGCTGCGGAGGACAGTAGGGCGGCAGTTCAGCCCAAAGAGGTTCCGTTGGGAGAATGCACACAAGAGATCCTGGGACGGACAGAACCATGGATCCGGTTCGGGATGGCGCTATCGCCGGTCTCTCATCGCCCGGCCCATTTCGCGGTCGGCCTCACGCTTCTGGATCACGTCACGTTTTTCATACGTGCGCCGTCCCTTCGCCAGGCCAACTTCAACCTTTGCGACGTGACCCTTGATGTACATGCGCAAAGGGACGATTGTCAGCCGCTGGCGGTTCGCCTCTAACCCCAGGTGCGCGATTTGTGACCGATGCATCAGGAGTTTTCGAGGGCGCGCCGGGTCGAGCTGGCCGTAGTGCCCGGCAGCCTTGTACTGCGAGATATTGCAGTTGTAGAGCCAGAGTTCGCCGTTGCGCACCTGGGCGTAGGCCTCGGCCAGGCTCACATGCCGGTCTCGGACCGACTTGATCTCGCCCCCGGTCAGAGCGATCCCTGCCTCGTAACTTTCGAGGATGTCGTAGTCGGCACGTGCACGGCGGTTGACGGCGATGGATTTTGAACCATCTTCCTGAGTCATTCCGCCATTATGGAGAGAAACACGGGACAGGTGGAGGCACGATTCACTGGGAAGGTGAGGGGTTTTCGCGACACCTCTACTTTGCTGGCATCGCTGCTGCCGCCTGCCCCGTCTGGAAATTCAACTGCTTGATTGCCGCCGACATCTGCACGTCTTCGGTGATCGTCTTGGCCGATGCACCTTCGGGGAAGGTCACTGTCACATCCGGCGTGACGCCCTTGGCCTCGATAGTGCGCCCATTGGGCGTGTACCACCGGGCCACGGTCAGGTATAGCCCGCCGCCATTTGAAAGTTCACGCAGGAAGTTAACGCTGCCCTTGCCGAACGTTGTTGTTCCGATGACGATAGAGCGCCCGTGGTCCTGCAGCGCGCCGGAAAGCACTTCGCTGCCGCTTGCTGAAAACCCGTCCACGAGTATCACGATGGGAATGTCCTGATACCTGCCGCCTTTTTTCACGGGCCATTCCGTCCGGTTGCCGCGACTATCCACTTCGTACGTCACAAGGCCGTCCTTGAGGAAGTCGCTGGCGATGTCGACAACCGACGACAGCAGGCCACCGGGGTTCTGGCGCAGGTCAATGACGATGCCTTTGGCCCCGGCATTGACAAGTTTGTCGATTGTGACGCGGGTCTCTTCGTGTGTGCGAGCGGTGAAGGTGTTGATCTTTACGACGCCATACTGCTCATCTTCCAGCATGCGGCCTCTCACGCTGGGCGTTTCTATAGTGCCGCGAACAATTTTCACTATGATGGGTAGCGACTCTCCGATGCGGTCTAATTTCAATTCAACAGTCGTCCCCTTGCGGCCCCGGATCTTGTTGACGCCCTCTACCACGCTCCATCCCTCCGCGTCTGCGCCGTCAACCGCCAGGATGATGTCCCCTGACTTTACGCCCGCCTTGTCAGCAGGCGAACCTTCGATGGGCGCGACGATGATGATGTGGCGACCGTCCTTCGACTGGTCCACGTGGGCGCCTATGCCATCGAATTCGCCCTGGAAGCCCGACTGTTCAACTTTCATGTTGGCGGGGTCTATGTAAGCCGTGTGGGTATCGCCGAGCGCATCGATCATTCCTTTGATGGCACCCTCGGTGAGCTTCGCCGGGTCGACCTTGTTCCGCTCGACGTACTCCCTCACCATGATTGTGTACGCCTCCCAGACCGGTTCCAGGCCGTCCGGGACAGCGTCTGGCGGCGGGATTCTTGGCAACGCGGTCGAGGTGGCTATTGCACCGTCGGCGAGGATGTCTGCAGTGCGTGTAACAGGGGCCAGCGCCGGTTTTTCTCCTCCGCAGGAGATAGCCGCAGTGGTGGCCACCACGATCATCATGAGTGACAGGCAGGTGAAAAGAGGAGTCCGGCAGAGTTTCAAAGTCTGGAGTCCTTAATAAATGGCGCAACGATGGACCGAGCGTTGCATGCGCCGACTAAATGAGGGGTCTCAAATGTCGCCCTAGATTGGGGCCAGAGTACCACCAGAAAATACCGCCAAGACCGGGCGGCCAGCCAGATAGTGGATACGGCTAGAGAGCATTGAGCCATGCCCGAGGCACAAAATCCGGGCGGCTGTTTCAGGCGGGGATACAGAGTTTAAGCGCGCACCCGCTTAGAGGTACCGCTTCCATTCGTGAATACCGCCTCGGACTTTACATAACAATGATAGTGCGAAGCGATGTTAGGGGTTTCTAGTGTCCGTTCCCATGTGGCGGCGCTCTTCCGGCTCCCACTGCCACGGGCAGGGACAGTTCCTCGTCAATAATCAGCCGCAGTTCATCGACGCCCCACCCCTTCAGTGCCGAAGTCATGACGGCGCGGCGCGCCCCGCTTGTCATACCTGCCCGTGCCGTGTCGGGTTCCGGCTTGCCAGGCCCCTGGGAGATCAGATCCAATTTGTTCAGGACCAGGACTCTTGGTTTGTCGCCAAGCCCCAGTCCCGTCAAGACCTCATCAACGATCTGCGCCTGCTCGGCTGCGTGCTGGCTACTCATGTCCACAACGTGCAGCATCAGGTCTGCCTCGTGCAACTCCTCAAGTGTCGCCTGGAAAGCCTCCACGAGCACCGGAGGTAACTTGTGGACGAAGCCGACCGTGTCCGAAAGCGTCGCTGGCTGAGTTGAGGGCAGGAAGAGGCGCCGGGTCGTGGTGTCAAGAGTCGAGAAAAGCTGATCCTTGGAGAGCACTCCAGAAGATGTCAGCCGGTTGAAGAGAGCGCTTTTGCCTGCGTTGGTATAACCCACAAGTGAGACGACCTTTGTCGCTCCACGTGCGCGTTGGCCGCGTTGCTGGGCCCGCGCTGACCTAACCTGCTCGATCTCAAGTTTCAGGCGCGCCATCCGGGCCCGCACGATGCGCCGGTCAGTCTCTAACTGGCTTTCGCCAGGCCCTCTGGTGCCTATGCCGCCTCCCAATCGCTCAAGGTGCGACCACTGGCCGGCCAGCCTTGGGAGGAGGTATTTGGCCTGCGCCGCCTCCACTTGGAGGTGCCCTTCGCGGGTGCGGGCGCGCCGCGCAAAAACGTCAAGGATCAGCGCCGTCCGGTCTATTACCTTTACAGCGAGCTTTTCTTCCAGAGTGCGCTGCTGGCCGGGATCAAGTTCATCGTCAAAGATGACTGTTTCTATGCCATCCTCCTGGACGACCTGCAGCAGCTCATCGATCTTGCCCTTGCCCAGATAGGTTGGCGAAGGTCTTGGCAGCACCTGGGTGAACCGGCCCACAACTTCCGCTCCGCCGGCGCCGGCCAGTTCAGCAAGCTCATTCAACGAATCATCGAGTGACCATAGTTCCTTTTGGCCGCGCACACTCACGGCCACCAGCAGAGCGCGCTCGCGTCGGGGGCCAGTGGAGTGGGTCCTGGCAGATGTCATGTAGTCCCTTTGTCATACCGAGTGGAGCGAGGAATCTTTGGATGCGGGGTTTAAATTCACTTTACGCCGCACCCCAGATCCCGATCCTGAGCGGAGCGAAGGGGAGTGAAGACGAATCAAGGCGTTGCTGAGACGACTCGATGGGGCATTCATTTTATTGGTGGCGGCGGGACAATCCACCCCTTCAGGCGGCGGAAGCCCTCTTCTATTCTCTCATCCGGTGTTGTCAGAGAGAGCCTGACGTAACCCTCTCCGGCTGGACCGTACCCGCGGCCGGGTGTCACTACTATGTCCTTTTCGTCCAGCAACACCCTGGCGAAGTCAGCCGAAGTGTACCCCGGGGGCGTTTTGGTCCAGATGTATAGTCCAGCCTTTGGCGCGACCGCGTCCAGACCGATGTCCCGCAGCCCGCGCACTACCCTATCGCGCCGCCGTCTGTAGATTGCGTTGTTACCGTCCAGCCATCTCTGCGGGAGGTTGATGGCGGCGATACCCATCTCCTGAATCGCCTGCGACAGCCCAGAGTCTATGTTGGACTTTACCCGCATCAGCGCGTTCACCATCGCTGAGTTGCCGACCGCCATGCCCACGCGCCAGCCCGTCATATTCGCCGTCTTGGACAGCGAGTGAAACTCCATGCAGATGTCCATCGCGCCCTTCGCCTGGAGCGCGCTCGGGGCCACGTAGCCCTCGTACGTCACCTCCGTGTAACAGGCGTCGTGCAGGAGATAGAGGTCGAACTCCTTGCAGTAGCGCACCGCCTCCTCAAAGAATTCCAGGTTGGCGACTGCGCCCGTGGGGTTGTTTGGGTAGTTCAGCCATAGCACCTTCGCACGCTTCGCAACGTCCGTCGGGATGTCGGCGAAGTCCATTAGGAAGCCGTTCTTCTCCTTCAGAGGGACGTAGTGCGTGATGCCTCCGGCGAACATCGTGCCGATGTTGTAAACCGGGTAAGCCGGGTCCGGCACGATGGCTGTGTCGCCGGGGTCGATAAAGCAGAGCGCGGCGTGGCCTATCCCCTCCTTGGCGCCGATGAGGTTGATCGCCTCGGTGGCCGGGTCCAGCTTCACGCCGAAGCGGCGCATGTAGAAGTCGCACACAGCCTTGCGGAACTCCGGAAGGCCTTCCGATTCCGGGTAGCGGTGGTTCGCGGGCTTGTGTGCGCCCTTTTCGAGCGCGTCGAGCACAGGGTCAGGCGTCGGGATGTCAGGGTCGCCTATCCCGAACGAGATCACGTCTATGCCCTTTGCCCTTTTCTCGGCGATGGCCCTCGAAATGCCGACGAACAGGTACGGAGGGAGTTGCTGCACACGCTTTGCCAGTTGCATTGAGACACCTCAGACGAAACGAAACAACGATTTCGCAGATTACACAGATTTGAGGGACGAAGGCTCTCTTCCAGAAACAGGTCGGACACTACCCCCGGACATGTGGTTCTGATGCCGCGCAGGGCCGAAAAATCCCAAAGCTAGTGTCAGCAGGGCAGGGCGCTCCCCTGCCCCGCCGGGTTCATCCACAGAACCCGTCCTGAACTCGCCGAAGGATGGCACAGATTACACAAGTCGTCTGGAAAGTACAGCCTGGGCCCGGTACCCGCCTCTTCCCGCTATGTCGCTCGGTTTTCATGCCGGAATGTACGCAATCTGCGAAATCCCTGTTTCGCAGCTCAGTCCGGCCACACGCCGGTGAAGACCTCGACGGCCGGCCCTTCGAGGAATGCCTCGCCCTTGCCCGGCCACGCTATTTTCAAGATGCCGCCCGGCAGGAGCACCTCGGCCTCGTCCCCCACAAAGTTGTGGATGCGCGACGCGATAAACGATGCCGTGCTGCCCGTCCCCGACGATAGCGTCTCCCCTGCCCCGCGCTCGAAGATGCGTGCCCTGATCTGGGACTTCGATAGCACATTCACGATCTCGAAGTTGACCCGGTTCGGGAAGATCTTGTGCCTCTCGACCAATGGGCCGATCTCAAGCAGCGGGAACTGCTCGACAGGCTCGTCCGGGAATACCACGCAATGCGGGTTGCCTATGGCCAGGCAGGTGATCTTCAGCGTCCGGTTGCCCACCTTCAGGGGATAGTCAAACACACGCTCGGGGCTACCCACAGCGGCGGAGTCAACGGGGATCTCCTCAGGCATAAATGTAGGCGCACCCATCCCCACGCGCGCCGCCTCCATTTTGTCGCCCTTCATGCGAGGCCACAGTGTGCGCACGCCGCCACCCGTCTCGATCACCATCCCGCCGTCCGGCCCCGGCAGCGCTATCTTGCGGTCGATCACGAACTTCGCAAAGAGGCGGATGCCGTTCCCGCTCATCTCGGCTTCGGAACCGTCAGGGTTGAACACGCGCATCCGCACCTGCGCCTTGCGGGACTTCTGGACCACGACGATCCCGTCGGAACCGACGCCGAACGCAGGCTTGCTCATATCCACCGATAGCGTCGACCAGTCCCGGTCCGTCTCCCGGCCGTCGATGGCTATGTAGTCGTTGCCTGCGCCTTGCAGCTTGGCGAAGGGAAGTGGCAAAGGATGCTCCCTGGTCTTTGAACATTGCAGCGCCCCGGAGAGGGGCCGTATGGAATAACGCTTAATGGCGGGCATGAAACCGGTGTGCCATTGTAGGGCCACCTGAGATTTCCCCCCCCCTTATATAGGAAGAAGGCGCATGGTGAGCGCATTGGTCAGAACGGCTGCCGGGTGGCTGTCAGTTTTGACGTTATTGACAGTCCGTCAGGAGCCAGTCTTGAACGGCCGCCTTCGCTCTGCTCGCCAGGTCCGGCCCAGATTCTAGCCACTTCACCCGCGGGTCGGACAGCTTAAACCAGTTGTACTGGTGGCGCACAAGGCGGCGCGTCGCCTTCTTCGCCGCCGCCACTGCCTGGGCCAGAGTTAACTCGCCGGCGACGTGTGCCGTCATTTCCCGGTAGCCAATGCCCGACATCGCAGGCGCGTCCGTTGGCACGCCCGCTCCGATCAAACCGCGTACCTCCTCAACCCACCCCGCGTCCGCCATCGCATCGATGCGCCGGTCAACCATACCGTACAACGCTGGTCGGGGAATCGTCAGGCCGATCACCAGCGCGTCGTAAGGCGGTTCTGCCGCCCGGCGTTGCGCGCTCCCGCCCTCCAGCCCGGCTGCGGCCCGTTCCAGAGCGCGTATCACCCGTCGCGGGTTCTTCGCGTCAACAGCCGCCGCAGCCGCGGGATCCGCCTCGTGCAGCCGTGCGTGCAGCGATGCGACGCCCTGTTCCGCAAGCTGCCTCTCCAGTTCACTGCGCAGCGCCTCATCTGGAGCGACTTTTGGCACGTCCCAGCCTTCGAGCAGGCCCCAGACATACTGCCCCGTCCCACCGGCGAGGATCGGCAGCCCGCCGCGGCCCGTGATTTCGCCGATCAGCGCCCTGGTCGCGTCCAAGAACGAAGCCAGGTTGAATGATTCATCCGGCCCGAGGCAGTCGATCAGGTGGTGGGTGACACCCCTGCGCTCCTGGAACGAAGGCTTGGCCGTCCCGATGTTAAAGCCGCGGTAGAAGAGGCGCGAGTCTGCGTTGATGATCTCGCCTTGAAACGCCAGCGCCAGTTCGACGGCGAGCGCGCTCTTACCCGTTGCAGTCGGGCCGACAACAGCGATCAGACCAGTTTTGGAAGCTGTCATTCTGAGAAGAGAGTTCAGCTAGAGATTACGAATAGTTAACACCCCGAGGAGTGGCACGGCTCAGATCCCTCACCATTCGGGTTCGGAATGACGGTGATCATGTCATCAAGCCCAGAAAGGTTGAGCAATACACTTTACGTACGGACCGAAGGCGACGGCGCCCGCATGGCGCAGGTCCGAACATGCCGACCGGCTACTTCGCGCTCGCAGCGATGCTCGCCGTCACTTGCACGATCTTCGCGAAGTCGTCCGCCTTCAGGCTGGCCCCGCCCACTAGCGCGCCGTCAATATCAGGCCGGTCAACGAACGGCCCGGCATTTTCCCCAGTCACGCTGCCGCCGTACAAAATCGCGAACCCGTCAACCGGCTCACGGCCTGCGATCGACTTCAACTCCTGCCTGATCGCACCTGCCATGTCTCCGGCCTGCTCAGGCGTCGCCGCCTTGCCCGTCCCGATCGCCCAGACCGGCTCGTAGGCCACGGCCAGATAGCCCCAGGCGTCAAACCCTTCCAGGCTGGCTTTGAGTTGCGCCCTCACGGCCTGCTCCGCCCTGCCCGACTCCCTGATTTCGAGCGACTCGCCCACGCACAGCACCGCCCTGATGCGCCTCGCCGCGACCGCCTTTGCCTTGGCCGCAACGTCCGCGTCAGTCTCCCCGAAAATCTTGCGCCGCTCAGAGTGGCCGACGATTGCGAATTCAACAAGGCCATCGAGCATGGGCGCGGAGACCTCGCCGGTGAACGCTCCCGAATCCTTCGAGTGGACGTTTTGCGCGCCGATCAGGATGCCACTGCCGGCAACCGCCTGCCGCACCGCATGGACCGAGACGAACGGCGGGCAGACGACCCTGATCACACCCTTGACTCCGGCTGTCTTCTCAACGACGGCCTTCGCGAGCTCGACCGCGACCGTGGGCGTCGTGTTCATCTTCCAGTTGCCAGCGATGATCGGCGTCCTGCCCTTCTTCATGCGTGTCTAACTCCTGTCCAGCAGAGCGGCCACGCCCGGCAGGACCTTGCCCTCTAGGAACTCCAGCGACGCTCCGCCGCCGGTCGAAACGTGCGTGAAACGGTCGCGCAGGCCCATCCGCTCCACGACCTCAGCGGTCGAGCCGCCACCGACAACCGTCGTGGCAGCCCGGTTCGCGGCCACGGCCTGCGCTACCGCCTTCGTGCCTTCGGCGAACTGCGGCCACTCGAAGACGCCCATCGGCCCGTTCCAGATTACAGCCCGTGATCTTGCGATCTCCGCCGCGTAGGCCTTGCGCGCCTGCGGGCCGATGTCGAGTATCAGCGCATCCGCGGGCACGGCAGACGCGGCGACGGTCTGCGCCTTCGCATCCGCCGAGAACACCGTCGCAACCAGCACGTCTGCTGGCAGCAGCACGGCAGGCTTCGACGCTGCCAGCAGCCGCTCTGCGGCTTCAACCTCTGCGGGCGTCACGTCCGTCTTGCCGCTGCCCATCCCTTTTGCCTTGAAGAACGCCGCCACCATTCCTCCGCCTATCAACAGTGCGTCCATGCGAGGCGCGATGTGCGTCAGCACTTGTATCTTGTCCGCCACCTTCGCTCCGCCCACGATCGCGATCGCCGGGCGGGCCGACGCATTCAGCGCTGCGCTGAGCATTTCGATCTCTCGCGCCATCAGCAGGCCTGCGACCGCAGGCAGGCGATTCGCCACGCCCACGACCGACGCGTGCGCGCGGTGCGCGGCGGCGAATGCATCGTCCACATAAATATCCGCGAGCGAAGCCAGTGATGCCGCGAAGACGTCGTCGTTCTTCTCTTCGCCGGGGTCGAAGCGCAGGTTTTCCAGCAACGCGACCTGTCCCGCCTTCATCGCCGTTGCCACCCTCGCAGGCTGCGGGCCAGCCGGGCCTCCGGCGTCAAGCACTTCCGCTCCGAGGAGTTCGCCGAGCCGCCGCCGCATGGGTGTCAGACGTTCCTTGTCAACCACCTTGCCGCCTGGGCGGCCAAAGTGGGAGCAGGCGATCACCGCTGCCCCCTGTTCTCGCAGGTAGTTGATCGTGGGGAGCGATAGGCGGATGCGTGAGTCGTCTGTGATCTCGCCTGCCTCATTCACAGGCACGTTGAAGTCAACGCGCACCAGCACGCGCTTCCCGCGCATGTCCACGTCTTTGATTGTCTTCTTGGGAACGATCTCAGTAATGGCGGAGACTTCTCCCTCACACCGGCCCTCTCCAGATCAGAGAGGGGACTTTGGGACAATTGCTCGACCTGGCGCGGGATTATCCTGTCGCGCCAGCGATCTGCCGGGCCGCCATGCGCAACATCTCAGTGCCCTTCTGATCCAGTCCAGCCGAAGCAAGCGCTGAGTCAGCCTCAGCAAGGAGCCGGGCAAGCGTGTCCTGAGCGAAGCGGCGGCTTCCGCTCGCTTCCAGCATTCCGGCGACAGTTTTGATTGCCGACGGATCCAACACGCGTTGAACGTAAAGGTCGCCAAGCCGCCGCCGCGTTGTCGCGTCCGCAGTTGCCATCGCGTGCACGACCGGCAGGTTCTTCTTCTTGGCTATGAGTCGGCCCTGCTGCACCTGGTCACGTTCGTGTTCGCCCCAGAAGGCAGCGATGTCTCCAGCCACCTGTCTTGCGGTGCCCAGTTTCGAACCGAATTCGGCCAGGCTGTCGGCGGCCTGCGGCGTGCCCTGCGGGCTGGCCATGGCTCCGAGCCGGGCCGCACAACCAAATAGCGCGCCCGAACGCGCCTCTGCCATCTCCAGGAAGTCGTTCACAGATAAGGCGAGCCGCTCCTGGTAGGCGATGTCCAGATATTCACCTTCGCACAGGCGGAGCGTCGCTTCGTCCAGCGTCTTCAGGGCTGCGGCCACCCGGTCAGGCGTCGTTCCATCAAGGCGGAGATCATAGAGCGCCAGCCGCGCCATGGCATGCATGCCGTCTCCCGCGTTGATTGCCTGCGCCGGGCCCCAGGTCCACCAGATGGAGGAACGCCCTGCCCTTTCGGTGTTCCCGTCTTCGACGTCAACATGGATTTCCGAAAAATTCTCAACCAGCTCGACCGCAACGGCGTATCTGATCGCTGGTCTGAAGTCACCGCTAACAGCCTGTGCCGATGCGAGAGCGAGCGCACCATGGGTGCGATCTGGTGACGGGTGATTAAGCGGCTCGCCCTTCTCGTCCACCCAACCGAGTTGAAAACCCATCATCCGGTAAAGCGGCAGCCCGCGCTCAGCGATGAGTTTGCGCAGGGCGTTCTCAAGTTCAACATTGGCCATTACTGGCAGGCCGGGCATCTCCAAAGCCAGGGTCCCCTTCATGGCACGGGGCAGGACACGCAACACCCGTGTACGGCGAATAGCGGGCCAGAGATCACAGATTCAGGGCAGCGACTAAGAGACTATCTCAATAACCCCAGCCGCCAGCACCGCCTGTACCAGATGAGCATGCAGTCCAGCTGGATAAGGTCGAGGTAGTTGCGGGCTTTCTTGTCGAAGCGAACCAGGAGAGCGCGGCACTTTGAGAGCCAGCCTATCGTCCGCTCCACTACCCACCTGCGAGCAGGGAACCTCTTCTCTCCATGCTCGTCGAGCTTTCCCTCGCCTATTCTCCTTATGTGCGGGATGTAGCCGTTGAAGAGCGCCTCCAACTCTCCTTCGGCGTTGTCATAGCCTTTGTCCAGACACAGGTTCTGCACGGTGCCCTCTGGACGTTTGACGACCACAGCCTCGATCGTGGCTCGCAAGAGCTTGAAGTCATTCACGTTCGCCCCGGCTACCACGACGCTCAGCGGCCCGCCGTCGCCATCAACGAGGATGCTCTTCTTGCTCCCAGCTTTGGCTCTGTCCGTCGGGTTCGGACCGATGAGGTCCCCCCCGTGCGGGCCTTGCCCATGACGCCGTCCACTGCCTGCCATTCCCAATGCACGGCGCCAAGATCGTCGCAGCGCTCAATGAGCAGCGCCCAGACCCTCTCGAAAACGCCTCTGTTCACCCACCGCTGGAACGTCCGGTGTACTGACGAGTCGTCGCCAAACTCCCTGGGCAGGTGGTTCCAGTGGCAGCTTGTGCGCATGCGGAAGATGATCCCGTTCAGAGCGCGCCGCGGGTCTATCCTGGGCCGGCCATGTCTTCCATTTGGATCAGGGTCAACCTCGTCGAGCACCCTCTTGACCTCCGCCCACAAGTCGTCCGGGACCTCCCAGATCGTGGCCAGTTCATCTCGCTTGTCCATGTGCAGCCTCCTTGCATGGAAGCCACACTCGGGTTCCCCGCTCTACGCCGCCAAGAGGTTCCTCAACGGGTTATTGAGATAGTCTCTAAACCCTCGCTCTCGTGCCCTCTCCCGACTGGGCGACGGGATTCCAAGGAATGGTCTCGCAGATTACCAAATGGTGGCCATCAGCGGCCTTAAGCCCGTGCCCGAACGACGTTCGGCACAAACGCTGCAATGTCCTTGAAACCAATCGCTCCCTCCCGGACTATCACCGGCGGCGATTTGGTGAAGTCAATCACCGTTGAGGGTGCGCTATGCGTGCCGCACTCCCCTTGCACGATCAATCCCATCTTCGCGCCAAGTTCTTGTTCGACACCGGCGGCATTCTTGTGAGGCTGACCGCCGGAGGAGTTCGCGCTTGTACCACAGACCGGGCCTCCGAAAGCTCGGATGAGCCGCAGAGCGAGGACATGGTCTGGTACTCGTACGCCGACGCCGTCGCCCCCGGCAGCAATCTCGCTGGGCACTTCGGGCCGTTTAGGCAGCACAATCGTTAGCGCTCCGGGCCAGAACTTCTCCGCTAGCCTCTGCGCTTGCTCAGAGAATGATCGTGCGATTTTGAGCGTGTCTTCCGGACCTGCAACGAGCAAAGGCATCGGGCGGGTTTCTGCCCTGCCCTTTGCCTCAAACACCTTTCGCACAGCCGCTGGGTTCAGAGCGTCCGCTCCGAGAGCGTAAAACGTATCGGTGGGAAACGCCACCAGTCCGCCTGCGGCCAGAATGTCCGCGGCACGAGCAATTATCTGTTCTTCGCTACTGTGGACCAACGCTGCCTCGCTGAGTTCAATGTGAGTTTGCCGCACTATATGACAGATGCTACTCTGAACGTTCCCATACCCGCTCCACCGCCACTCTTGTAATACCACTCTCAGGAGCCGGCCTTTTCCATGACCTCCCAGAAGCCAGACAAGGCCTCGCACAGGGTCGCAACCTCGGATGACATAGAGGTGGCAACCTATCTTGAAATCGCTCAGGGCGATAAGACGAAGGCCGCACCCAGTCCGGTCTCTTCCCAGCCCGCTGCGAGCCCTGCAGGACGGACCGCCAAACCTGAAACGATCCTCATCCTAGACTTCGGATCACAATACAGCCGCCTCATCGCCCGCCGCGTCAGAGAGGCCAACGTTTACTGCGAGATCATCCCGCACACAGCCGGGCCAGCAACACTACGCTCGCAGAACGTGATGGGGATCATCCTCTCGGGTGGCCCCGCCAGCGTATACGAGGCAGGCGCTCCTCAGGCACCAGGCTGGGTCTTTGACGCTGGAGTGCCTGTGTTGGGCATCTGCTACGGGATGCAACTCCTTGCGCACCAACTCGGTGGCAAGGTCGCTCCCGGTGCCGCTCGCGAATACGGCTTCGCTACCATCAACAAGCAGGAAGGCGACAACCCTCTGCTTTCCGGTCTGGACTCCGCTGTGCCGGTCTGGATGAGCCACGGAGACCGAATAGACATTATGCCGCCGGGGTTCAGGGCACTCGCCCACTCGGAAAACTCGCCCGTCGCGGTCATGGGGAACGGCCGAGGCCTCTACGGTATCCAATTCCATCCTGAAGTCGCTCACACGCCTCAAGGCGCTGAGATCATTAGGAACTTCCTGTACCGGATATGCGGCTGCTCCGCATCTTGGACGCCGACAAATTTCGTGACCGACGCCGTCACCCGCATCCAAGGTCAAGTTGGTCCAGACGGCCGGGTGATCTGCGCCCTTTCCGGCGGCGTAGACTCCGCTGTCGCCGCTGTGCTTATCCATCAGGCCATCGGCGACCGCCTGACCTGCATTTTTGTCAACAACGGACTCATGCGCCGTGGTGAGCCGGAGCGCGTGCGGGACATGTTTGCCCGCAACATCGGCCTCAAGCTGGTGTATGTGGACGCATCGGAGCGATTTCTGGCTTCGTTAAAAGGCGTCACAGACCCGGAGGTCAAGCGTAAACGCATAGGCGCGGAATTCATCAACGTATTCGAAGAACAGGCGAACGCTCTCGGCAAGGTGGACTTCCTGGCGCAGGGCACGCTCTACCCCGACGTGATCGAAAGCGCCACTTCAGAGTCGAAGGCGGCGCACAAGATCAAGACGCACCATAACGTTGGTGGCCTGCCGGAACATATGAAACTGCGCCTCATAGAGCCGCTGCGTTTTCTGTTCAAGGACGAGGTGCGGCTGGCCGGACGGGAACTCGGCATGCCTTCAGAGGTGTTGAACCGCCAACCCTTCCCAGGCCCGGGGCTCGCCATCAGGGTCATCGGTGAGATCACGCACGAAAGGTTGGAAATACTGCGGGCTGCGGATTGGATCGTCATAGACGAGATTAAACGGGACAATCTCTACGACAAACTTTGGCAGAGTTTCGCCGTCCTCACAGACACGCGGTCCGTGGGTGTCATGGGAGACCTCCGCACTTACTCGTATGTGGTGGCGATCAGGGCCGTGACTAGCAACGACGCCATGACAGCTGACTGGGCTCGGCTACCCTACGAAACGCTCGCCCGCATATCGTCCCGAATCGTGAATGAAGTGGCGGGCGTGAACCGTGTCGTTTACGACGTGACTTCGAAGCCCCCTGGCACCATCGAGTGGGAGTGAGGCTTCGCCTCTTTTCGTTTACTCTTTTCCTTCTCGGAGATTTGAACCTGAGATCCGGATGATGGCGAGACTTCTCTCTCACCCTGACCCTCTCCCGCTGGGAGAGGGGATCGCGTTCCTTGCCTGAAAAGACAGGCAGATGACACTGTGAAAATCCTTCTCGTAGGCTCAGGCGGTCGCGAGCACGCCATCGCATGGAAGCTCGCCCGGAGCCGCCATGTTCCCAATCTAATCATCGCCCCCGGCAACGCCGGCACGGCTGCGCTGGGCGAGAATGTCCCTGTCAAAGCGATGGACCTCCCCGGCATGGTGAAGCTGGCGAAAGCGCGCGGCGTCGATTTTGTCTTCGTAGCGCCGGACGACCCGCTGGCCGCGGGCATGGTTGACGAGATGCAGAAGGCCGGGATCATGGCGTTTGGCCCCACCGCCGCGGCTGCACGCATCGAATCGTCGAAGGTTTGGGCCAAGCAACTGATGATTCGCAACGGCATACCGACGGCTCGGGTGGACGTTTTCGACAACGCCTCCGCTGCCCTGTCGCACATAGAGCGCGCCCCGGAGGGATCGATCGTCATCAAGGTCGATGGCCTCGCACAGGGCAAAGGCGTCGTTGTGCCAGCCACGCGACAGGAAGCTGTCGCCGCGGTGCGCTCGATGATGGAGGAGCTTGTTTTCGGAAATGCGGGACGCAGAATCCTTGTCGAAGAGCGGATGAGCGGCCCAGAAGTCAGCGTCTTCGCTTTTGTCTGTGGCAGTTTCGTGTCCGACGAAATAGCGGCGTGCGACTATAAGCGCGTGAACGATGGCGACACCGGCCCCAACACAGGCGGCATGGGCGCCTACTCCCCGCCCGAGTTCTGGACGCCTGAGCTTGCTGCACGCGTCCGCCGGGAAGTCCTTGAACCTGTGGCACGGGCGATGGTCAAAGAGGGTTGTCCATTCAACGGCGTCCTATACGCGGGGCTGATGCTTACCAGCGAAGGCCCGAGGGTAGTTGAGTTCAACTGCCGTCTCGGCGACCCCGAGGCTCAGGTCATACTGCCCCGCCTGGAGTCCGACCTTGTGGATATTTGTCTGGCAATGGCGAGCGGCACGCTTTCCAAGACAGCCGTTCGTTGGGGAGGTGACCCGCACGTCGGCGTCGTCCTCGCCTCAGGCGGATATCCCGGCAAATACCCGACGGGTTACCTGATTTCCGGGCTGGCGGAGGCTGCCAACGATGCCCTAATTTTCCACGCCGGGACGAAGATCGGCCCCGGCTCCGAAGTCCTGACAAATGGCGGACGTGTCGTGATGGCCGTCGGCTCAGGCAAGAGCGTCGCATCTGCGCGTGGCAGCGCCTACCGGTCAACCGCTAAGATCAAGTTTGAAGGCGCTCACTACCGCATGGACATCGCGGCGCGGTCCGCGGCCAGTGGGTCCCACTCCCGTCAGGAGAGGGCAGTGTGAGGGAGAAGCCTCCGCCATTACTGAGATAGTCTCCAAACCCCGCCCTCTAACCGTCATCTGCGACTTCGATGACACCGCGGCTTCACAGAACGTTGCTCGCCTCCTCCTTGACCGCTTCGCAGAGGGCCGTGACAAAAGGCACGTTGAAGATTTTCGCGCAGGGCGGATCACTTTCCGCGAGTATCAGGAGCGCAGTTTCAACGAGATTCATGTGCCGATTTCTGAGATGGAGGCCCACGTCCGGAATAACGCCTCCCTCCGGACAGGGTTTGCAGAAGCCGTCGCAGCGGCCCGGCAGGCCGGCGCTGGTTTCGCCATCGCATCCGCCGGTATTGAGTTCTATATCCGTCCTCTGCTTGAACGTGAGGGCCACGGAGCGTTGCCCATCGTCGCTGTAAAGGCAACACAGGCTGCCCATGGTTCGGCTGACCCCATCAGATACGATTACCCTGTCTCCCGCGAAGGCTGCGAGGGTGACTGGGCGGTCTGCAAGTGCAAGGTTGTCCAGAAGGCGCAGGGGGAGGGTGGAACCGTGATCTTCGTTGGCGACGGGATACGCTCCGACGCCTGCGCTGCTGGTAAGGCTGACAAGGTTTTCGCGCGAGCGAAGCTCCTCGAACATTGCACGACCAACGGAATCAAGGCGACGCCATTTGATGACTTCCTTCCTCTTGCAGAGTTCTTGAGACAGTTCATTCGGTGACGGGAACCAACAAAATGCGATTCACCATCTCCGTCCAATTTGGCTCCACCCATTCCCGGAATGACAAACAGCCATGATCGATCGCTACTCACTCCCCGAAATGAAGAAGGTCTGGTCTGACGGTCACGCCTTTGAGCTGTGGCTCAAGGTGGAGATCGCCGCCTGTCAGGCCTGGACCAGGCTGGGCGTCATCCCTCCCGCCGACATGGAGAAGATCCGCCGGGCAAAGTTCGACCAGGCTGCCTATGACCGCCACTTTCAGTCGACGAAGCACGATGTGGTGTCCTTCACGCGAGCCGTGTCCGAAAGCCTTGGCCCGGAGAGCCGCTGGGTCCACCACGGTCTGACCTCCAATGACGTCAAAGACACCGCCCTTTCCATGCAAATGGCTGAGTCGCTGGACATCATTGCCCATGACATTTCAAAGCTCATGGGCGTGCTCAAGCGCCGGGCCGAGGAGTTCCGCGACACTCCCTGCATCGGTCGCTCTCACGGCGTACACGCCGAACCGATGAGCTTTGGCCTGAAACTCGCCCTCTGGTGGGACGAGATGCGCCGCCACAGTGAGCGCATCGCAGAGACACGCGGGCGCGTGGCCGTGGGCAAGGTCTCCGGTCCAGTGGGCACATACGCCAGCGTGCCACCTGAAATCGAAGAGTCCGTCTGCAGTCAGCTCGGTCTTGCGCCAGCACCCGTCTCCAACCAGGTCATCCAGCGAGACCGCCACGCAGAGTTCGTGCAACGCCTTGCCCTCATTGCCGCCTCACTTGAAAAGTTCGCCACTGAAATCCGTGGCCTGCAGCGCACAGAAGTTCGTGAGGTAGAGGAACCGTTCGGCACTCCCGGATTCGTCAGCACAGGCTCGTCGTCAATGCCCCACAAGCGCAACCCCGAGCTCTCCGAACGCATCTGCGGCCTCGCCCGGCTCGTGCGTGGATACTCCATCTCAGCGCTGGAAAACGTTGCTCTCTGGCATGAGCGGGATATCTCCCACTCGTCGGCGGAGCGCATGATCCTTCCCGACTCCTCCCTCGCCGTGGACTACATGCTCGATCTGTTCACCGGAATTGTTGACGGTATGAGAGTTCACACAGACCGCATGGCGCACAACATGGAGTTGACCCGCGGGCTCGTCTTCTCGCCTAGAGTGATGCTGGCCCTTGTAGAAGCCGGGATGGACCGCAAACAGGCGTATGAACTCGTGCAGGCGCACTCCATGCAGACTTGGGAATCAGGCGGCGACTTCCGCGAGCGCGTCGCTGCTGACTCTCATGTAACAAACCTTATCCAGCAGGGCGAATTGATGACTCTCTTCGACTATGCCTACTTCCTGCGTTACACGGACCACACGTTCAATCGGCTGGGGTTTGCTACGAAGTCACGCAGCGCAAAGCCGAGGGCCGGAAAACCGGTGGGAAAAGCGCGCTCCGCCAAGGGCGCAGCTCCGGCGGGTCGCGGATGACCGCGGCCATCTTCGAGACAAACCTGACCGGCTTGATCCACCGAGGCAAGGTCAGGGATACATACGACATAGGCGGCGGACTACTGCTCATGGTCGCCTCCGACCGCATCTCCGCCTTTGACGTCGTCCTGCCAACGCCTGTCCCCGGCAAGGGCGCTGTTCTGGCTCAGATGTCCGCCTTTTGGTTCAACCTGACAAGGCCCGTCATCAAGAACCACCTTGTTGGCATGGGAGACGACCACGCTGCGCTGGCGGGTGTCGCCCGCACAGGTGCTCTGGCTGAACTCAAACCTGAACTAGAAAAGCGCGCCATGGTGGTGCGCAAGGCAAGACGCGTAGACATGGAGTGCGTAGTCCGGGCTTATCTGGCAGGCTCCGCCTGGGCTGAGTACCGGCAGCACGGCACGCTCAACGGCGCGCCTCTGACGAAGGGCCTCCGTGAGGCGGAACGCCTGCCCCATCTCATGTTCACGCCCTCGACCAAGGCAGAGGCTGGTCATGACATGCCACTGACCAGAAAAGAGGGTGAAGACCTGGTCGGCAGGGATCTTTACGCCTTGCTGGAGCGGGCCAGTCTGGACGTCTTCAGCGCCGCGCATGACCATGCCCGCAGCCGTGGAATGATCATCGCGGACACAAAGATGGAGTTCGGGTTCATAGACGGCGAACTAGCCCTCATAGACGAGATCCTCACGCCAGACTCTTCCCGGTTCTGGGACGAGAATGACTGGAAGCCGGGGTCATCGCCTCATGCCTATGACAAGCAGTTCGTCCGGAACTGGCTGATCCAGTCAGGGTGGAACAAAGAGCCGCCCGCTCCTGCTCTTCCATCAGACATAATCCAAAGGACGAGCGAACGCTACGTGCAGGCTTATGAACGCCTTACCGGTCGGACGCTAATGCTCTGACCCGCACAGCCGGGGGGACTCCGATCTGCTGTAAACAGGAGATATGTCTCCGGTCAGTGCGTCCATCTGCGCTGGTTGCACCGTTACACTACTGCCCTATCCTTGGGTAATAGACGCAGTCACTAACTCATAGCAATGGAAAGAGTCTGGCTCGAATGAAGATGTTCTCCCGGAAGAAAGAAGAAGCCGTCATCGTCCCTGCGCGGGTCGCTACCCAGCGCCCGGAAGACCACCGCGGCATGTCCAAGACCGATCTCCGCGAGATCAAGCGCGAACGTTCTCGCGGCCGCAAAGGCCGTCGGCGGATGTTGATCACCGTCGGCGCAGCGATCTTCGCGGGCATATTCATCGCTGGCTTGGTGCTGCCGGGTGTTTTTAATAGCCGCCAGAACACCCGAGCCGGCCTGAACAAGGGCGGCCCAGTTTCAATAGCTGAGGATGAAGGCAGAGAGCACGTCGCGGCTGGCCAATCTCACGCGCCCTACATGACGAAGCCTGCAACTTCTGGTGACCACTGGTTCACCCCGCCTGTCACCCTCGCTCCCTACGGAGCGCCGGCCCGTTGGGGCATTTACGATGAAGTCCTGCCTGATGAAGTGCTCATCCATAATTTGGAACACGGTGGGATTGGCATGCATTATGACTGCCCAGATGGCTGTGATGACCTCGTGAACCGGATCAAGGACCTCGTGACCACCAGCAAGTCGCAGTTCATCGTGTCTCCCTACCTCGGGATGCCGAAGAAGATCGCCATCACAGCATGGCGGCACGTGATGTACATGGACGCGTTCGATCAGGAAAAGATTATCGAGTTCATCCGTGAATACCAGGACCGGGCGCCTGAGAGCTTGCCAAACAACCAGTTTTAGGACCCGTCCATATTTTCGGGCGGGGTGCCTGTTCACGCCTTAACCACCTGTCGGATGGCTATCCGTCCCTTCCCTAAAGGGCGAGGGTAGCTTGGGACAACTTCAGGACGCCAAAATTGACCACAGACGTACGGACTTGGTTGATCTGTGCCAGCCTGTTTGTCACTGCTTTGGCGGGTTCCTGCTCGTCAGATGACAGCCAGCCAGCCGCCTTAGCCACCCCGCGTGCTGCCACGCCATCTTCAGAACTAGCGCCCCTCACCCGTGATGACGGAAGGCTCCACGTGGCGGTCGGCGCCTCCCATGCGCCGTACAGCACCATGCCAGCCACCTCAGGCCCGCACTGGTTGACGGCTCCGGTAGCCGGGGCCCCTCTGGGTGCGCCCGCCCGCTGGGGAGTCTATGGGGAAGCCCTGCCTGACGAAGTACTTGTCCACAACCTTGAGCACGGCGGAATAGGGCTGCACTACAACTGTCCGGTCGGCTGCCCGGACACTGTTGATGCGCTAGAGGGTTTCGTCTCGTCCAACTCGTCCCAGTTCATTGTCTCCCCCTACCACGGCATGAAGCCGAAGGTTGCAGTCACGGCGTGGCGGCGAGTGTTATACCTAGATGTTGTAGATGCCGATGCCATCCTCCAGTTCATCAGGCAGTACAAACGCCAGGCGCCCGAAGACGTGCCGGGAAATATGTTCTGACGGTGTCCCCTCTCCCGCCGGGAGAGGGATAGGGTGAGGGCATTCAACCCGCCCTCAACTGCTTGCAATTCATCCACATCCTGAATCTCTTAGCGACTGAATGTGAAAACCTGCCCATGTACTTAGCCAAAGTAAAAGTCACACTCAAACCAGCTGTCAATGACCCACAGGGCATCACGATAGGCCGCGCTCTGGGGCGACTCGGTTTCGATACTGTCGACAGTGTCCGCGCAGGCAAATACTTCGAACTCAAGATCAATGAGCCCGAGCGTGCCGTCGCTGAAAAGAAGGTCCGCGAGATGTGTGAAAAGTTGCTCGCCAACCCGGTCATCGAACGCTTCAGCTTCGATCTGGAGCCTGCGTAGGCCTCCCATGGCTATGGGGAGCGGCGGTTCGGCTGGCCACCCCATTTCTTCGTCGCGTTAGCGACGCCAACCTACAACTGGCCCTTGGTGCTGGGGATGGCATCCTTGGCGCGTTCGTCAAAGGCCGCAGCGGCACGCAGAGAACGTGCAAACCCCTTGAATGCCGCCTCGATCACGTGGTGCTCATTCAGGCCTGAAAGCATGCGGATGTGAAGGTTGAATCTGCCTTCGATCGCCATCGCCTCGAAAAAATGCCGCGCCATATCGGATGGGAACTCGCCGGCATTGTTCGACATCCCCATGTTCACGACGGCATAGCCGCGTCCAGAAAGGTCAAGCGCCACCTGCGCCAGGGCTTCGTCCAATGGCACCAGCGCGCTCGCCATGCGCACTACCCCACGACGCTCACCCAAAGCCTTGTCTATGGCGCGGCCAAGCACTATCGCTGTGTCCTCGATCGTGTGGTGAGTTCCGGTTTCTGTGTCGCCCTTCACCCGCACAGTCAGGTCAACAAGCCCATGCCTGGCGATCTGGGACAGCATGTGGTTCAGGAACCCCACCGGCGTGTCGATGTCCGCCATGCCGGTGCCGTCCAGACCCACGGTGATGCTGATTTTGCTTTCACCCGTCTCCCGCTCAATGGTGGCGGTGCGGGCACCAATTTTTCTTGCAGATGGATCCATGTTGGGATGTGCCCCTCACCCTGACCCTCTCCCACTAGGAGGGGGGATTCTTGGAAACTAACTGCGCCGCACTGCTCAGGTGACCTTGTGCAACGCGGCGATCAGCCGGTCCGTCTGTTCAGGTGTGCCCGCGCTGATACGAAGTGACTCTTGCAGCCTCGGGTGCGAGAAATAGCGTACGAATATCCCTTGCTGGGCCAGCCCCTCATACGCCTCTCTGGCTGACCGGCGCGAGAACTTGCACAAGAGAAAGTTACCGTCCGAGGGGAAGAAAGTCACACCCTGCATCTTCTTCAACTCGGTCTCCAGCCGCTTCCTCTGCCCTACCAGCGCATGGGCACGCGCGAGCAGATGTTTCCTGTTCTTCAGCGCGACTATTGCAGCCGCCTCCGCCACGACGTTGATGTTGTATGGCTGCTTGATGTCCATTAGGTGCCTGACCATCTCCTCGCTGCCGATCATGTAACCAATCCGCAGCCCGGCGATGCCCGCCCACTTGCTGAACGAGCGGATAACCACCAGATTCTTGTACTCCGCGGTCAGGTGCGCGAGAGAAGTGCCAGAGAATTCGAAGTACGTTTCGTCTATCGCCAGCACAAGGCCGGTGTCGAGGAGTGCCCGTGCATCCTTTTCCGGGACGGAGTTTCCCGTCGGATTATTGGGCGAAGCAAGGAACAGGAGCTTCGTCCCTGGCGTGACCGCTTTTTTCACCGCCGCCACATCTACTTCCCAGCCATCGCCGCGCGGGACAGATACCACTTCCGCCGCGGCAAGGCGGGCACAAAATGAATACATGCCAAACGTGGGGTCACAGTCGAGGCAGCGATCCCCCGGTTCAAGAAAAAGGCGCATCAGCAGGTCAATAATCTCGTCGCCCCCTGCCCCTGCCATCACGCGCTCCACAGGTTGTCCTGTGTATTCCGAGAGAGCGGCCCGCACTTTGCGCTGGTCCGGGTCCGGGTACAGGTGTAGAGGGATGTCCTTGATGGCATGCAGGACTTCATCCGGCGCACCGAAGGGGTTCTCGTTCGCATTCAGTCGGATGACATCTTCGGGCCGGATCCCCGCCTGCCGCGCAAGCTCATCCGACGGGTCGACCCCGGCGTAGGTTGCCACTTTTCTGAGGTGTGGGCGTACTAGCCGTTCAATGTCAGGCATGTTCCCAACTTTTATATCTAATCGCGGACAGACTCATCCACTTCACTTCGCGAAGGGCCGTGATGACAAGAGTTACCTGTCGATCGGGTGCCCTCTGGATGCTGGAAGATCGTGGCCACGTTGAAGCGTGCGTCTTCTCTGCCATATTCGGGGATAGTTCCTAAATCCTACCCGCTATTCGCCGAGCATGCGTTTCAGGCGCGTCTCGGCAGCTTCGGCATGGCCTCCCAACCCTTCCAGTCGAGCAAGTTCGGCGGCCTTTGGCGCAATTTCCAAGAAACTCTTTTCGCTGAGGTTTAGGAACGGCGTCACCCGCAGGAAATGCCGCACGCTCAACGCCGATGCGAAGCGCGCTGTGCCGCCCGTCGGCATCACATGGCTAGGTCCGGCCACATAGTCCGCCATCACCTCTGCCGACGACTCCCCGAGAAACAGCCCGCCTGCGGACTTGACCAGCCCGGCGTATTTCGACGGATCCTTCACGCTCAGGCACAGGTGCTCCGGCGCCATGGCGTTTGCTAACTCGATGGCATCTTCGACGCTCTTCACGATCACAGTCGCGCCGTTAGCCTCGATCGACCCCCGCGCTATCGCTTGCCTGGCAAGCTTCGACAGCCTCCTCTCCAGTGCCGCTTCGATCCTCTCCGCCACGGCCTCGGAAGTCGCCACAAGCACCGGCATCGCCATGTGGTCGTGCTCCGCCTGGGCGATCAGGTCTGCCGCACAGTACTCCGGGTCAGCCCACTCATCTGCCACCACGAGGGTCTCGGTGGGACCGTAAAGCCCGTCAATTCCCACGTCGCCGTAGACAAGCTTCTTCGCCGCAGTCACGAATATGTTGCCCGGCCCGCAGACCAGGTCCACTTTCGGCACCGTCTCAGTGCCGTACGCCATCGCGGCGATGGCATGCGCCCCGCCGACCTTGAACACCCGATCCGCCCCTGCGATCGCCGCGGCCGCAAGCACAGCCGGGTGCGGCATCGCATCGCCCGGCGCAGGCGTAGTCAGAATGACCTCCCGCACTCCGGCAACCCTTGCCGGAACGACCGTCATGATCACGGTCGAGGCCAGCGGCGCAGTGCCCCCCGGCACGTATGCACCAACGCGATCAACCGGCGTGATCGTTTCTCCGAACTGGCCGGACGGATCCGACCAACCTTTTGGCTTCGCTGCCTGCTGAAAAGCACGGACGCGCTTCGCTGCGGTCTCCAGCGCCTCACGTGCTGATGAAGAGATGCGCTTGAGCGCGCCTTCGACCTCAGCTGGTGGCACTTCGATGAAGGCAAGCGGCGCACCGTCAATCGCGCCCGAAATACGTTTCAGAGCACTGTCGCCCCCGGCTCGGACTTCACGGATGACCCTGGCGGCTATCTCGAGTGGCGACAGGTCTTCGTCATACAGGGACCGCCCACTGGCCTTGACCTTAATGTTGAGCGCGCCGCCGATTCCTCTGACATACCGGAAATGCTCTATACCTGCCTTTACCCCGACGATGCGCTTCACGCTTTGCGACTCCTGCGGACGCCTCGCGCTGCGGGCCGCGCTTGTCTCGCCGCGGCGTGCATCGCGTCGGCCATGAACGGAGCAAGATTCTCAATGAGTCGCTCGTATGCCTCGCAGTCTTTGCGAAACACATATGACGCCTCGTTCACAGTGATCCCGCTGCCGCCCAGCCTGCGAAAGTGGTCAATCGCCGCGATGAGGTCCTTCCTGGCCACGACGACCTGTGCAGCGAACCACCTCTTCCCGTCATCGGAATACACATCGGAAACTGACGGCCCCTGAAGGCCGCCGTAGCGACGCTCAGACATGACTAGTCGGGCAACGTCCCTGGCGGACTCGCCCTGAATGTTCGCGGTGATGCGCTGAAAGTCGCGTGCCCGTAGCGACGCTTCGATACGCTCTAGCATTTCACGCAATACGCGTAGCTTCTCTGGATCCGAGGCAAGCTGCCTGCCGTTCGCGACAAGTGCCGCCTGCGACTCTACGACCGTCCCGTCCGCTAGAGGTCTCAGGCGGTTTTCTCGTAGCGTCGTGCCGGTGTCCACAATGTCGGCGATCATGTCCGCATAGCCCATGACCGGCGCCGCTTCAAGGCCCCCGCTGGCGTACACAAGCGTGTAGTAGTTCACGCCACGTTCTGTGAGAAAACGTCCGACGAGCCGCGGGTACTTCGTCGCGATCCTGAACTCCCGGCCTTTTTCCCGGAACTCGAGAGCGAGGTCGGCCAAGTCAGCCACCGACGTTACGTCAAGCCACGAGTCAGGCACTGCGATCTTGAGTCGAGACACTCCGTACCCCAGATTGTCCATTACGAGGAGCGTGTCGCCACCCTCGCGGCGGGACTCGTAGTAACGGTCCAGCCCCGCGATGCCCACATCTGCGCTAGCGGTATCTACTTCGGGCGTGATGTCAGTCTGTCTCTGATAGAGAGCCTCTATGCCCGGCAACGATGGAATCTCAGCCGTGTAACGGCGGGAACTGGCGCGGCGAACCGTTAGCCCGCAGGACCGCATGAATCCCTCGGTGCCTTCGTAAAGCGCACCCTCCGAAGGTAGGGCTAGCCTGAGAGCGCTCATCCGACCGCCTCCTCGGAAATGTGGCCGTTCGTAGAGACTCTGATAATTGTTCGGACGCCCCTTGACCGGGCGAAACGGTCGCGGTCTGCTTTGCTCCGCTTGTCCACTTCAAGGATGGCCGTCTCTCCGCGCTCGCGCAGGCGCGCTGCGTGCCCAGCGGCGGCCTTCCACGCGGCCTCATCGGCGGGCACCACGAGCAGAGCGCGTAAGGTTTTGGCCACTCGTGTGGGCAATGCTGCGGCGATTGCATCCATGTTGTAGGCAAAGCCCAGCGCAGGAGCGTCCTTGTCCGCCCCGAGCGCACGGGGGAGGCCGTCGTACCGTCCGCCACCGCCTAGCGCCTTTTTCCCTGCGCCGCTCCCGGCCGTCAAGTCGAACACCATGCCCGTGTAATAGGCGATGCCACGCGCTAGTCCAAGGTCGGCCGTAATCGCTTCCTCCGGCACGCCCTCGTCCACTGCCGCGGACACGACAGCCTCTAAGCGGTCGAACACCGCGCCGTCCTGCGCGGCGCGGCGGGCTACCCTCCTGCCTTGCGCCAGCGTCTTAGCCACGGGCCCGCTGATCACTGCCAACTCCGCCAGCAGGGCGAGCGCAGCATTGAATTTCTCAGGTTCGTCCGTGGCTGTGAGCTTGCGTGAGAGCCGGGTGACAATCTCCTCGGCTGTTCGGATCCCGGAGTAGCGATCCAACGGCTCGCCAAGCGTCTCGCCCAGCACAGACTCAACAAGCGCGAGCGACTTCTCATTGTCCGGTGCCAACGTCTGAGCAATTTTGCGAGCTGTAGCCATCTGGCCACGGCGTGTGTCGCCGCCGGGCGCAAGGCCCAGTTTGCCAGCAGCTTTGCACACCTTTTCAACACCAGCATCACCGTCGCGCAGAGCACCCACGCTGTTGACAAGGAAAAGCCGCGCCCGCTCGGAAAGGCCGTATTGCTTTAGAAGTTCCCATAACAGCCCGACGTGTCCGATCTCCACACGCGGTGACTTGAGGCCGAGCGAGTTCAACCCGCTCCATGCCATCGAGATGATTTCACCGTCGGCTCGCGGCTCGCCTGCGCCCATGATCTCGGCGCCAAGCTGGGTGAACTGGCCTGTGACGGCACCAACGCCCATGAGTGGAGGTGTGTGGCGGAAGACAGGTCCGCAATACTGCACCCGGAGCGGTAGCGATGAGAGTGCTCCCGTCTCAATGGCCCACCGCAGGGCGGGCGCGGTGTATTCGGGCCGCAGTGACACCGGGTATCCGCCCGGCTCGGTGAAGCTATAAAGACGGCTGGCCAGTTCGCCGCCTGACTTTCTCAGGAAAAGTTCGGTCTCTTCAAGTAGTGGCGTTTCGATGCGGACGTAGCCCCGCCGCGCGAAATACTCGCGGCACACTGACGCTGCAGATTCGACCCCTTCCAAATCTGCATCCGCTAGGTCTCGCAATTCCGGCAAGCGCCGTATGACTTTTGAACCTGGCAATTCCAAATCCCCGTGTTTATTGAGCCCGAGCTAGAGAATATCCAGAAAATCTCCCTCCAAGCGGGAGCGGGTGAGGATGAGGGAGAAGACTAGAACCCATTTTGCTCATCGCTGCAGAATTTCTGCATGACCGCCACTTTCCCTTCCCCCACTATTGGGGAGGGGTTGGAGAGGAGAGAGGGTATCTTGTGCGATGATTTCCCCACTTGTAGAGCGTCGGAAATCGTCGCAGGCGTCAATTGTACGTGTGCTGGTTAATGTCCGGAATGCATTCCTGCCCCTTGACTAGGAATCACAGGCATTAGTTCGAATAGATGCCATCACTCTTGGCCTCTTTCGGCGGGAGAATGAATGTCGGGAGGCAATCTGACAGTGGGTGATCCACCTGGCCACCCACACCCTTTGACCACCCTGCTCACCGCCTCGATAATCACCCGCCATGCCATCTCCTCTCCGCCAGCCTCCTGCCGCTATCACGAAAAAACAGCCTGTTGCAGTCGCCACCGACTCTGCATCCGCCCTTCCGCACGATATGGCATGCGCCTTGAGCATTTCTGTCGCCAGTATGGAGGTCACCATCGGCGGCACTACTTTCGTGGATGGCCCAGATGGTTCCGCAAGTGATTTTTACAACCTACTCCGCGATTCAGAGAAACTGCCTACGACCTCCGCTCCGAATCCCGCTGCCTGGCTGGGAGTTTTCAGAGAAGCCGCTCAGAAGGGTGACACCGTATTCTGCGTCACCCTCTCCGCCACTTTGAGCGCGTCACATGATGCCGCCCGCGTCGCTGTTGAACTGGCGCAGCAAGAACTCCCTAGCGTCCACATCAGGCTCTTCGATTCTAGGGCCGCAGCAGGTTCGCAGGCTCTGGTCGCCCTCGAAGCAGCCAGGCATGCCCAACAAGGGGCAAGCTTGGATGCGGTCGCCGCCTCCGCACAGTCCGTCGCCGGAAAGGTCCGGCTCGTCGCGTTCCTAGATACTCTTGAATACATCTGGCGCGGCGGGCGCGTGCCCCGTGCCGCCGTGTGGGCTTCGCAACTTTTGAATATTAAGCCGGTCATGGAGTATTCAGCGGCGCGGGTCGGCGTCGTCGCACGCCCCCGCAACCGCAAAGGAGCATTCAGCAGACTCATGAAAGAGGCGCGCAATGACCTGGGCGTGAGGAAGGCCCATATCAACGTCATGCACGCCGATGCCGAGGATGATGCCCGCTCTCTGTTGGAGAGCATGCGCTCTGAGTTTGACTGCGCCGAACTGTTTCTGACGCAGTTCCACCCCTTCATGGGAGCACACACTGGCCCCGGCCTCGTTGGCCTGGCCTACTGGGCCGAGTAGATGGCTGTTGTCATGATCCCAGCGCACCCTGAGAGGTATCTGGAAACGGTCAAACACAAGCCCCCCCAGATACTCAGTTGCTCTGTGCTCAGGGCCGGAATGTCAGGGGGCGGGTTCCTGCCCTATTTTCCCATACCGTCCTACCCTTTGAACCCCCATACCCTTGCCGCCGTCTTGCCCAAGATCCAGTCGAGCGCGCCGCCCTTCTGGAAGGCCGGGTAGCTCCGCACTCCCTCCAGGCAGTTCCTATAACCCTCGCGGCCAGCCGAAGGCGGGAAGTCAGACCCCCACGCCATTCGCTTCGCACCGAACGCTGCTAGCGCCATATCAAACAGCGGTGGGTATTTGTCGAATGGGTAGGCCACTGGTAGCACGGAAGGCCGCTTTATTACCTCGCCGAGTCCGGGCACCTTCAGGCTAGTGTTCGGCCACTTCGCGCACTCCAGCGCAGATTTGTAGGCTTCGTAGGGAGGGTCGGAAAAGCCCACTCCGGCTAGGTGCTCTATTTGAACATGTGTCATCGGGCAGGTGTCTAGGATTTTCTTGAACGCGTTTCCGAACTCCTCGGCCCCACCTGAGCCGCCCGTCGTGACGACGATGTCGAGTTCGCCCGCCCTCTTCCACATCGCATACGGGTCCTTCGTCTTGAACTTCGACGCCGTATAGAGGCGGATGCCGGCAGCGCCCTGCTTTTTCAGCTTTTCAAGCGTCGCCTCAGGTTTCGGGTCCTGTGGGTCAACTTGCACTGCCACCTTGAACCGGCCCGGGAACCGCCTCTCGCACTCGAACAGGTACGTGTTGTCATACGACCCGGCGTGCTGGACGAGGACTGCGCCCGTCACGCCGTTCAGGTTCATCTCGTTCAGCAGCGTCTCGACAGGCTGGAACCAGTTCAGCCCTGCGTGCGTGTGCGTGTCAATGATGAGCATGTTCGACGCCTTTCGTTTCCATCTGTGCGGCCCGTTTAGCCCAATACACGAACCTTGATCTGCGCTTTGGCCAAGAACTGCGACAAACACGAGACGGCGTTCGCGTAGCTCTTATGGGTTTCCATGAAGAAGCCTGAATACTGAATTGGCGAGAAGAACTCGTTGCCTCGCGGATGTACCGGGTTCAGGGCGATCAAGTATCGAGCCCTACTGGTGCGGAATGGCACGTAAGGCCGGAGGCGCTGTATCTGATCGCTGTCTACCAATAGCCGCAACACTTGATCGTACAGATCCTTGACGGTGGATCCTACGATCCGCTGCCCATCAACTTCGACTGTGATCCCTCTTTGGCGTGGTTCGCGCTCGGTGATTTCCTGAATATTCCTAGGCTCCGAACGGATGGGTACCTCATTAGTTGGACGGGTTATCACGGCGGGTGACGCCGCCGATACATTATTGCCATGCTGTTCGAGATCACTGACCAATCTCTCGATGACCTCGGCTACCGTAAACAGTGAGCCGCCCAGCTTCTGCAGTTTAGAGTGGACACTTTCTGGCAGGTTGATCGTCGGGCTCATGGGGCTGCACTCCTGATCTATCAAGGCGAAATGTCAGACCTACGCGCCCCTATGGTGGGCCAGGGTCGCCGACCTTGCCGTTGCCCTTACCTTCGCTCAGCACGAGTTTATTGATCTCGTCGCGGAGTGAACCAGACATTACCCAGTCGCCACCGAGGTCTTCCTTTATCTCGGCAGGCCTCTTCGCCCCGCATAGCGCTACGGTCACGGCCGGATCCGCGAGCACCCACGCCACCGCTAGCTGGGCCATCGTCTTTTTGTGGTCTGAAGCGATCTTCTTCAACTGATCGACAACGGCGAGGTTAGCAGGCAGGTTCTCCGGAGCCCAAATCGTCAGCCCGAAATTCTTGCCGTTGCGTCGCCAGTCGTCCTCCGAGAAGGTGTGCCCAGGCTTCCACGCGCCCGCGAGCAGGCCGTGAGCCATCGAGCCGTAGGCCATGATGCCCATGCCATTCTTCTGCACAAACGGGAAGGTGCCCGCCTCTGGCCGCCGGTCGAACATGTGATAGCCGACCTGGTCACACACCGGGTGGCCGTGTTTCAGGCATTCGGCCAGCATGTCGGTGTGGAAGTTCGACACTCCGTAGTGCCTGATCTTCCCTGACTTCTTCGCTGCCTCCAGCGCCCGCATAGGCACCTCGTACGGGCGGCTCGGGTCAGGCCAGTGGATGAGGAAAAGGTCTATGTACTCGACATCCAGCCGTTTAAGGCTCTCGTCTATGCCCTCGTTGAGGTATTCGGGCGACGAGTCGCTTACAGCGGCGCGTGTGCGGTCAGGGTTGTCTTTCAACCATCTGCGGCCGCCCTTCGTCACGAGGACGATGTTTTTGCGGAACGGCTTGATCGCCTTGCCGAGCAGCTCCTCGCCGTAGCCCCAGCCATACACTGCGGCCCCGTCAAAAAGCGTCACGCCGCCGTCGTAAGCCGCTTGTGCAGCGGCGATGGCCTGCTGATCATCGAACGCGCCGTACTGGCCCCGGCCCATCGGCCAGCCGCCGAACCCAATTACGCTTGTCTGGAGCCCTGACTTGCCGAACTCTCTTGTCCGCATGATCCACCCTTCAAAAACGTCGCTGTTTAGCTGAACACGATTTGGCCCTGCGGCGTCACCCGCTTCACAGGGCGTACGCCAGTGTAAGCCACGGCCTGTAACGTCGCCCGGACCGTCTCACCCGCCTTGAACTTCAACGCTGTCCCGTTTTCCATCGCCTGCCTCAACCCCCCATTGTGGAAACTCGTGCAAGGCTCGAGGCCCACGTTGTAGCACCGTCCGTACCAGGGGTAGCCCCAGCCACCGGCGAAATTCCGCCAGTACCAAAGGTACTTGAACACCTTCGACGGGAAACTCACCGCAAAGCCCACGCCCAACTCCTCGTTCGTCATCGCGTACCATGCCTCGTCCATATCCGTGAAGTACGCCATGTCCAGCGAGCGGTCTGACTTCGGCGGGACGCGGGAAAAGTCAATGTCGAGCCCGCTCTTCAGCTTCGATTTCGGCCACTGCCCCTCGTATCCGGGCTTCAGTTTTGACGTAGGCGCCACGTCGACGGGGTGGTTGATGACCCTGCTCGGCGGCAGGTACAGCCTGCATTTGTCTGACAGGAACGCCCCGCCTAGTGCTATGTGCTCCAGCCATACGCACTCGCACGCCTCCTCCGACTCGTTCGTCACAGATTCATCCACAGTCAGCACGGCGTTGCCAGCCTCGATGGACAGTGTCTTTTCAGCCGAGAAGGGCATGCGGACGCCCTTCGCTCGGAAGCGTACGGCCACCCGCTTTGGCGTGTCCTCTATTACTGTGCAGTCCCACGGCATCGTGTTCAGTTCTCCATGCAACCCCATGTCCGCGCCGTAAACCGTGTCCGTGTACCCGCCGTGCGGTACCACCGTCTGCCAACCACCCTCGTACTGGTCCAGCCAGAGCGACCCAGCCGTTCCCGTCGTGGGCACGAATTTCGACGGGTCGCGCACCCCCCACGGAGTGCGCCACATGAAGTCTGTGTCTGAGGGCTTGTGCACAAACGAGTAAACGTCTGCGCCTTTATCCGCCAGCACTATCACCCTGATGAGTTCGTTTTCGAGTACCACGGCCTTGTGCCCGCGGTACGTCCATGCGTCTGAGATTCGGCACCCGCTCGTACGTTCGTCTTGATAGTGCATATTGCCTCCGGGCGTAGTGGATTGCTCTCGCCTCCAGCGACCTTCGTTCCGAGGGTAGCGCCTGCGCGAATGGGAGAGAGCCGATGAACATGACACTCGGCTGGCCATGGTAAGACGTGGAGCGCAGTGAATTTCAGGTCCAATGCCGGCGCGCCTAGATCAGGATGAGGGCTGTCGATGACGTCTGGCGTCCCTATCTTCCCGGCTGGATCAATATCTTGAAGAAATCCTTCTTCGGCATGAGCATACGGTTGAACCCGTCCTCAAGTGCCCGCGAGAGCGGCACCCTGGCCGAAATCAGCTCCTTGACCTTGATACGGCCCTCCGCGATCAGCCGCACCGCGATCTCAAGGTCTCCGGGGTTGGCTGCGACGGACCCGATCACCGTCTTTTCCACCCCTACGATGTGGTTAAAGTCGAACTGAGGCTTCGAAGAGTAGATGCCCACCAGCACGACTGTCCCGCCGCGTTTTGCCAGGCTGACGGCCAACTTCGGCGTCTCCGCCGCGCCCGCCGTTTCGACCGTGATGTCCGGTCCGATGCCGTTCGTCAGTTCGAACAGCCGCTTTTCGAGGTCCGGCGACGACGAGTTCACTGTTTCGTCTGCGCCGTTCCGCTTCGCCATGGTCAGGCTTATCTCGCGCATGTCCAGCGCGATCACTCGCGCTCCCGCCGCCTTGAACGCCTGTAACGTTATCTGGCCCACCGTACCGCAACCTATGACAGCCACCGTGTCGCCGGTCTTCACCCCGGACCGGCGCACCGCATGCACACCCACCATCGTCGTCTCGCACAGAGCGGCCTCTTCGTCGGAGACCGCGTCCGGCAACGGGACAACGTAGTTCGCTGGCCACGTCATGAACTCGGCCAGGCCGCCGTCGCCGGAAAGCCCGGCGATGCCCATGTTCGGGCACACAGCCTGCCTGCCGTTCTGGCACCAGTGGCACTTGCCGCACGTCATCACATCGGCCACCGCCACACGCATGCCGACCTTGATATTCGACACGCCTGCGCCTACGGTGACGACGTGTCCGGTCGTCTCATGGCCCAACACCAGCGGCGCCATGCGGCCGGTGATGGAGTTCGGCTTGCCCGTCTGCACCCAAAGCGGGCCGTACTGCCACTCTTCGATGTCCGTGGCGCAGATGCCCGTGTTCGTGATCCGCAGCTTAACCTCGTTGGGCTTCGGCTTCGGCTCAGGGATTTCATCGAGCCTCAAGTCCTTGTTGCCGTAGTACACGAGAGCTTGCATCGAGTGTGCCTTTGTTCCCTATCCCTGGTTGGAAGAGGGTAAGGGTGTGGGTTGTGCGCTGTACTTTGTGATCCCGCACGGTAGTGAGAGATCTGGGGAGTGGGGCAACCCATGCGAAACTGCCCCTCCTCGGCCCCCTTGCCCCTCAACAACCACAGGGCTCGGGATAACGGATACATTCGTTGGGCCGTCCGGTATTTCGCGCCAGAATCTTACCCCACGCGCCCGTGCTACCATCCGGCCCGCACTACTTTCGATCAGCGTTTCTATTCGAACTCAGTGCCGCGCTCTCGCGGCTCGCCCTCCCGGAGGCCAACAGTGTCAGACACCAACCCCATCATCACGAAAGTTGAAGTCACCAGCTTCGAACACACACTCGACAACCTCGGCAAGGACTACAACACCTTCAACACTGTCTATGAGAAAGGCGGCCGCATTAAGGCACGCGGCAATGTCCTGTCCGTACACACCGACGCCGGAATCGTGGGCGAATACCCGGGCGTAGGTGGTCCAACGCTCGCACAGGTGCGAATGGTTGCCGAGTACCTAATCGGCAAGGAGGCCCTCGGCCGCGAGAAGATATACAACGACATCAAGCGCGGCTTGCGCCATTACGACATGACCGGTGTTGGAGTTGTGGACATCTGCCTGTGGGACATCGCGGGCAAGCTCTACAACGCCCCGCTGTACAAACTCTTGGGCGGCACTCGCAGGCCTCTGCCTGCCTACGCCTCGACTCTCCACGGCGACGAGAATGGCGGCCTCTCGACGCCCCAGCAGTTCGCAGAATTCGCCCAGCAGTGCTACGAGATGGGTTACCCAGCCTTCAAGATCCACGGCTGGGGCCTCGCCGCTCAAAACCCCAGGCGCGAGATAGAAAACGTCCTGCACATGGGCAGGCGGATGGGCGGCAAGATGTCTCTCCTGATAGATCCGGCATGTGAGGTCGAAAACTTCGGCCAGGCCCTGGCGCTGGGACGGGCCTGCGATGAGGCGGGTTTCTTCTGGCTGGAGGATACGTTCAAGGACGGCGGCGTCTCCGCCTTTGCCCACCGCAAGCTGCGCCAGATGATCAAGACGCCCATTCTTCAGACCGAGCACGTCCGCTTGCTTGAGATGCACGTGGACTTCATCATTGCCGAGGGTACGGACTATGTCCGCGCCGGGGCGCACGAGGATGGCGGGGTAACAGGGGCGATGAAGATCGCCCACGCTTCGGAAGGGTTTGGCCTTGACGTCGAGCTACACGGTCCCGGCCCCGTCCACCGCCACCTCATGTCGTCCATTCGCAACACCAACTTTTACGAACTCGGCCTCGTCCACCCGCTCGTAAAATCCTCACGCAACCCCACGTATCAGGGCTACTCCGACGACCTTGACGCCGTCGACAAGAAAGGCTGCGTCTACGCCCCTGAAGGCCCGGGTATCGGCGTCCCCCTCGACTGGGAATGGATCAAGGCCCATCAGATAGACCACGGGGTTCTAGCTGAGAAGAAGTGATAACAGCCGGTGGTCCACATCCCTCCTCACGATGGGAGAGAGCGAGGGCCGAGACTTTTTACCGCCTAAACGTAACCACGCCAGCGGACGTGACGCGCGACACGCCCTTCTTAGACTCATAGGCGACCGCCTTCATCGAGATCGTCCGCTTCTCGCCTGCCTTCATCAACACGGACGTGGGCTTGTTTGATCCCGGCAGCGGCTTCCCGTTCGCAAGGCTCGAGAACGGTTCCAATCCGATGTTGTAGTTCCGGCGGTACCACGGCCAGCCCGTCCCACCGCCAAAGACCTGCCAGAACCAAAGGTACGGGTAGACCTCCTTCGGATACACGAACGCGAACCCCACACCACGCTCCTGATTGGTCACTGCATACCATCCCTCGGCAAGCCCGGTCATCACGCAATAATCTGCAAGGCGAGCTGACTTCGGCGGGAAATTGTGGAGATCCACTGCCTTGCCCTTTGGATCCACGGCTTTTGGGAACGTGCCTGACTGGCCAGGCTTCAACCTGTGCTCGCCGCCCTGTCCCTCATCTTCGTTCCCCGGCACAAAGAACTTGGCCGCGGGAACGTCCAGCCGACATGAAGGCGAGAGGAACGGCGATCCCAGCGCGATGTGCTGCCCCCAGACGCACTCCGCCGCCTCCTCAGCCTCGTTCACGACCGATTCTTCGATGTGCAGCGTCGGGTTCCCGCGTACTATCGTGAGCGTCTTCTCTATATAAAACGGCGTTCGGTACGTCCGCACCCAGAACTTGGCAGAGACGCGATCCGGTGTGTCCTCCAATACCTGACAGTCCCATGGCATGATCGCGGACTCATTGTGCTGGCCGATCTCCGCGCCCCTGTAGTTCATCGGCGATCCGCCCGTTGGCGCAATGGTCTGCCACCCGCCCTCGTAAACGTCATGCCAGAGGCCGTTTCCCCAGCCCGACGTGGGCACCCACTTCGACGGGTCGCGCACGCCCCATGGCGTCCGCCACATGAAGTCCGTGTCCGACGACTTGTGGACGAATTCATAAATGTCTGCGCCCTTGTCCGCAAGAACCGTCACTCGGATCTGATCGTTCTCCATGATCACCGTCTTCAGGCCGCGAAACGTCCACGCGTCCGAGATGCGGCAGCCGTAAGTGCGTTCCATCTGGTAGTGCATGTCGAGACCTCACATATGTCCCCAACCATCGCGTGCGAGACTTGGAATCCACTCTCATGCGAGAAGGGTTGGGGAAAATTAACCGAGACTTGGGCCTGTGATTCCGGGGCAGACCCCGAAGCCCGCTCTCTCCGAAACGCGAGTGTCGCTATCGTAAACCGGCAGAGTCAGTCCTGTGACCCACGCGTTGCAAATCCGTGACCCTGCAGGTGAACTTGGAGCGGCAGTATAGAGCACCGGACGTACTTATTTTCCAGCAAGTCTCTTAGGGCTCTCGCTCCCGGCCGAGCAGCGTACCGCCCTCGCGATACTCCAACGTTCAGTTTTCACATCTGAATGTCTGGCGGCGCCAGTGGAAGTGGGAGCAGGTCAAGCGGGCCAGGGCAACTACAGCCACACCCTGCCATTTGTCGCTCAGACGCCCACGGGACGCATCAAGTCAGCGTATCGTTTGCAGCGTGACTGGTCTTGCTATCACCCTCGTCCTGATTTCTGCTGTTGCGCACTCCAGCTGGAACCTACTCGTCAGGCGCGCCACCACCCCGGAACTGTTCACATGGTGGATGGCGATGGCTGCCACCATTCTCGGCGCGCCCGCACTTGTGTATCTGTTAGTCACGGATCCACCTGACGCCATGGGGTGGGCCTTTGTGGGCGGCACAATAATTCTCCATACCGGATACTTCACGTTCTTGGGCAGGGCCTACCGTACCGGCGACCTGTCCATCGTCTATCCAGTCGCCCGGGGCCTCGGCATTGCTCTCATACCAGCCATCGCATTCCTGACGATAGGCGAGAGCGTATCCTGGCCAGCCGGACTAGGTATCGGCCTCACTGTCGTCGGAATCTTCAGCGTGATCTCGTGGGGCCATGGGGTGGGGGCAGGGGGACAGTCGGTGGCAGGGTCATTGCGGGGCCTGCTCCGGACGCCCGGATTCGTTTACGCCCTGCTTACCGGTCTCACCATCGCTGGGTACTCAATCGTGGACAAGCAGGGCGTCAAGCACGTCTATCCCTTGCTTTACGTCATACTCATCACCGCCGGTGGAGGTACCGGCATGCTCTTGACCCTGAGCCGGCAATATCCACGGTCCGCCTTCCAGAAAGAACTGCGCCTGCACTGGCGGGCCATCGCCATCGCAGGAGTCCTCCAGACCATCGCCTACGGGCTGGTGCTCTTCGCTCTGCGGGTCTCGCCTGTCAGTTACGTCGGCCCGTTCCGTGAGGTTGGCGTCGTCTTTGGCGTCATAATGGGAGCACTTGTGCTTAAGGAGCGGGTCACGCGGCCAAGGCTGGCAGGGGCCGCCGTTATCGCCTGCGGGGCCGTCGCCATCGCGCTTGCGCCATGACTGAAGAGATCCAGTGGGAAGTTTCTGAACCAGGGGCCTACTTCGGCTGGAACTGTGAATCACGCCACGAAAACAGCGGTTGCCAACCGATCAACTTCTTCGCAAGCTCAGTCGAAATCGGCGCACGGAATCCTTCAAGCCGCTCCTTCACCTGCACGTTCGGGTATACGGCGCGAATGGCGTCCATAGTCGGCACGGTGATCATCGTATCGATAGCGTTCAGAAACAGCCGGTAGTGTCCCGTCCAGCCTTCTGATTCCACGGACATCACGCAGGCGCTGGCGGCATCCCTTATGTGCAGATATGTCCAAAACGCCTGACAGCGGTTCCACACATCTGAAATCGGCGCCTTCGCCAGTTCTCGAAAATAGCCGTCGTCCCACATTCCGTTGAACCGCATGCTCGCGATGGACATCCACGGCGACCTGCGGGCGAACGCTTGTCCAATCTCCTCGCCCAGCCATTTCGCGATCGAGTACGGGTCTTCCGAACGCGTGTAGACCCTATCGTCAAGTGGGAAATACTCCGGCGGCTTCACCTCGCGCTGCTTCCAGCGCGCCGCAGTGCCCATCGCACCGACCGCGTTATACGACGAACCTAGAGCGACCCGCCTCACCTTCAGCTGCTCAGCGGCGCGGCAAACGTTCCACATGGACATCGTATTCGTGCGGACCACATCCTCTTCGACGTAATTTGCTGCGCTCGGGCGGGAAGCCAATGAGATCACCGCCTCGCAGCCGTCCATCGCCGAAACCACTTGGCCGTAATCAGATATTTCGACCTCGAAGAACTTCGGTAGTTGTGGCCAGCCCTTGCGCAACTCAATTGCCGTGTTAGCGCTGGCGAGGCGGCCGGTCGTCCCGGAATGGGACAAATCCCCCATGCGGGACCGATCAGCGTTTATTACCTCATGGCCTCGCTTGTAAAGTTCGTCAATGACGTAGTGGCCTACGATGCCAGACCCGCCTGTGACTAGGACTTTCATTTCTGTCTCCACGAACACAGGGGCACGATGCCCTCCTGTGTCTCAGGACAGGCATCGTGCCCCTGTCTAGGTTTATCTCAGGCAACCTCTCCGCCTAGAAAGGTGAGATGAACTAGCTATACAGGCATCGTCCGCTTCGTCAGCGCACGTCCTGCTTTCGCCATCGGTTCGCCGCCTCCGGACATGACCATCACGCCCTGCTCCTTTATGAGCTTGCGGACCTGCTGGTCAACCGACAACTTCTTGTCGTTCCATGAGCTCAGGAACTTCAGCCCGTGCTTGTCGCATGCCGCCTTGATCGTCTGGCGGGCCTGTTCCATGATTGGGGGGTAAGGTGGGTCATGGGCATCAGGCAACCCATACGACATCCCCATGTCTCCGGGGCCCCACTCTGCGAACGACAGGCCGGGGACGCCTGCGGACAGGTCAGCGTTGGCTACACACTCCCGGTCTTCAAGTTTGAGGCCCAGGATGAGTTCGCCGTCCGGGTTCAGCGGCCATGGATCCGCGATGTTTGTGTAGGTTCGAGCGTCCACGCCCCAGACTTCCGCCGGGTGGGCCTGACCGCCAGCGCCGCGCTGGCCTTCACCGAGGCCCTTTCCCACACCGATGGTCTGGAAGGGGTAGCGGCATGTTTCGACAAACGCTCGCACGGCATCGGGCTGGCGTGCGTGCGTGTGCAGGATCCCGTGGACTCCTGCCGACAGGACGTGCCTGATCTGCCAGGCATTCGCCCAGACCTCTTCCTTAGTTCGGGCGTTTGAGGGCAGGGTGGTGATGACGGTTGGGATGCGGTGGCCGGACTTCGTAGGGCCGCCATCAACCAGACCCTTCATGAAAAGGTCAAGGCCAGCGATATCGAAGGCATGGTGCTCGAAGTCCACGTTGATGAAGTCAGCCCATGTTTTCGCCATCTTTTTGCCGTTCTCATAGGTCAGGGGGCCGGCCCCTGTGTAGTACACGGGTTGTCCCTGCTCCCAGAGTTCGATTACGCGGTTCAACCGCTTCCGCGCCTTTTTCACTGCCATGTTGTGCTCCTTGCCATGCGACTTATTTGGTCTGGTGGTGTTGCAGCCCGTTTCACGGGTTTTATGGAATCACAGCGTCATGAAGCGGGATTTTACTTAATCCTGCCGAGCCTCACAAACGGCCAGCGCAGATCTCCTTCCCGGTGAGAGAGGGTTGAGATAAGGGCATAAACGAGGCGCGCTCTGTCGGAAATAGAAGGCATCCATTCATCTCAAGCTGACCTGTTTCTCCTGTGAAGGGGTTCAGTTCTTCGTCAGCGTCCACCCGATGCCAAGTTCGGAGGTGACACCCCGGAACCACTCGATCACCTCCGGGTGCAGCGGTATCCCCTGATTTCGGCGGAAAATCTCCTCTTCGTGCTCAGGCAGGCCGGCGTAATACACACGCTTCTCTCCTGGTGCGGGCGGGCATTCGCGCAAACCTTTCAGATATACGTCCATCTGTTCCTTGAACCCGGCCACATCCGTGAACGATTCGATGTTGTATGCGATGAAGTGGTGGCACGCCGTGCCCTTCGAAACGAACCCCGGCTGCCCGCCACCCAGCAGCGATGACAGTATGTCCACCATCATCGCCAGGCTGTAGCCCTTGTGTGAGCCACCCTCGCGAGTGCTGCCCAGGGGCAACATGAGCATGTTGTCTAGAGGTTCCGTCTCCTCCATGATCGGCGTGCCGTCTGGCTTCGCCACCCATCCCGGCGCCAGCTTCACCCCGAGGCGCTTGGCCAGTGCCACCTTGTTTCCCGCAACTCCGCTCATCGAGGCGTCAAAGACAAACGGTGCCTCTTTGCTTGCTGGAACGGCGACGGCTATCGGGTTCAACCCGATCATCGCCTTGCTGCCGAAAGTCGGCGCGACGATGTTCCCCCCAACGGTCATGGAAAGGCCGATCATGTTGTGTTCGAGCGCAAGTTGCGCGTGGTAGGCCGCCGCGCCGTAGTGTCGGCCGTTAATGGCGGACACCGCGCCCATGCCCGTCTTCTTCGCCTTCTCAATGGCCAGTCTCATGCACCACGGGCCCACGTGCAGGCCCAGGCCGCGGTCACAATCAACGCTCGCTGCAGACGCGCTCTCGCGGAGAATCTTTATGTTCGGGCGTGCATTTATGGCACCCTTGTTGTAGCCCTCCACGTACCGGCGAAGCATGTTGCTCACGCCGTGCGTCTCAATGCCGCGCACATCGGCATATACGAGTCCGTCCGATGCTTGCGAGGCATCTGCCTTGGACAAGCCCATCTTCAGGAAGATGTTAGTGACCGTGTCCTTGAGGTCTGAGTACTTGACCCGTACCTCAATGTCATGCGGTACATGGAATCTCTCTAGCAAATCCTGTTCCTTTCTTTCCCTGCTTAATTAACAAGCGTCACCCTCGACTGGGCGAAGCGAATGGTTCCGATCCCCTCCCCGTCCCGGTTGGACGGGATCCCAGTGGAACAGGGTACAGGGTGAGAGCAGTTTCAATTGATCGGGCCGCCAAGATCACACTCGCCCACGAGATGACGAGGCGGGAACGAACTTTTCAGGCTCTTCCATCGCCGCCCCGAACCGCCGAGTATAGCTCGGCGGCTCTGTCCCTCCGCCCATGATTGAACGGTAGTAGGATTGCCTGTTGGCCATGATTGGCCGTTGAGTACACCACACCCCTGCCCCTTTCTAACGAGTGAGGCGGCAGGATGCCGGTCCCGGCTAGCCGGGATCTGAAAATCTCAGGAGAACAGCGTTGGCTACCGGAACTTTAAAAGGCCTGACTGCGATACTCGTCCGGCCAGGCAAACCCCTGGAACTAGAAATGCTTCCCACGCCCGAGGTCGAGCCGGGAGGCATACTTATCAAGAACACTGCCGCCGCCATTTGCGGCTCTGATCTCCATTACTGGCGCGATGACGGCCACTATCAGGGTCCGGACCTCCGCCGCGTCCCTGGACACGAGTTCACTGGCGTCGTCCACTCCCTCGGCAAGGGTGTCACGTTTGATTCGCTGAGACAGCCGCTCAAAGAGGGCGACCGTGTCGCCTTCCCTTTCTTCAACCCCTGCAACCGCTGCTATTGGTGCATCCGAGGCGAACACCACGCCTGCCCGTACCGCCAGCGCCGCAATAACCAGTTCACCGTCGAGCAGTACCCGTACTGTGATGGCGGCTATGCCGACTACTACTTCCTCCCGCCCGGACACTATGTATTCAAGGTGCCGGACGTCCTGCCTGACGACGCCATACCGCCAGTGAACTGTGCATTGTGCCAGGTGCTATACGGCATCGAGCAAGCAGAGCCGCGCTTCGGAGACACCATAGTCATTCAAGGCGCAGGCGGCCTCGGCATCTATGCCGCGGCGGTAGCACGCGAAAAGGGCGCGTCAAAGGTCATTTCGATAGATGGACAGACCCCGCGTCTTGAACTGGCACTCAAGTGCGGAGCGACAGACGTAATAGACATGAAGCAATATAAGACTCCGGCAGACCGCATCGCCCGCGTGAAAGAGCTCACCAACGGTATCGGCGCGGATGTCGTAGTCGAAGTCGTTGGCATCGCAGCCGCCACCATTGAAGGTCTGGACATGGTCCGCATCAACGGCAAATACGTTGACATCGGCAACATCATCCCCACGACCATTACCCTCCCGGCCACGAAGGTCATATCTCAGCAGATCAAGTGGCACGGCGTGACGCATTATGACCCGTGGATCATCCCTGTCGCGCTGGATATGCTCGTGCGCACGCAGGACAAGTACCCACTTTCGAAGGTCGTATCGCACAGCTTCGCGCTAAAGGACATCAACAAGGCCTTCGAGTTCGCCGAATGGCAAGGCAAAAACACTGGCACCGCCGCCACTCGCGTCATCCTCAAACCCTAGTTCCTTTCCCACTGAGGGAGGGTACGGGTGAAGGCATGAAGGACGATGTCACATGAGCGACTGACTCGGCATTCGTTCGTGAAAGCATAGGCGACGCTCTTGCCGATCGTCCCGAACGAAGTGAGGGATCCCTTGGCATCTGAGAGGGGTGGGTAATGACGGCCCGCCCCTCTCTTCTGTTTTACGCGGTCCCAGGACCCGGTTCTGCTCCCCCATTGACGGCCGCCTTGTGGATGCGGGTCGATACCCGCCACAGCGGTTGTTGATGGTGACAAAGACCGTAGATCGCCTCCCACTTCCACGGCTGTTAGCATCTGGCCGCACTCGCCGGTTCACATTTAGGAGGCGTCAAATGCTCGTAACTCTGCCCACGGCCACCCTCGGAGGCACCGGCCTCAAGGTCACCCGATTAAGCTACGGTGCCATGGAAATCAGGGGTGCTCCCCGCGGCCGAGATGTCACTCCGAAACAGGCCGAAATGATCCTGAATGCCGTCCTGGATTCGGGCATTAACTACATCGACACGTCGATCGACTACGGCCAGAGCGAAGAGTTCATCGGCCAGTTCCTCTCCCACCGCCGTTCCGAGTTCTATCTGGCCACAAAATGCGGGTGCCAGGTCGGCGCGGCGCAAGCCCCCGCCGGACAGCGCAGCCCCCATATCTTCACAAAGGAAAACATCGTCGCTGGCGTCAACCAGAGCTTGAAGCGCATGAAGACCGACCACCTCGACGTTGTGCAATTCCATGCCAGTCCGTCAAAGGCCGAACTGAATGAACACGGCGCTCTCGCCGCGCTCCATGATCTCCAGCGTCAGGGCAAGGTCCGTTTCATTGGCATGTCTGGAGTGCTGCCCGAACTCGCCGAGCACATCTCGATGGGTGCGTTCAAGGTCCTGCAAATCCCCTACTCGGCCCTCGAACGGCAGAACGAGCAGTGGATCACCGCCGCTTCCATGAAGGACATCGGCACCGTGATTCGAGGCGGTGTCGCCAAGGGCGAGCCAGGCCAATCCGGAGTGAACAGGCCCGACGCCTGGGCGGTCTATGAGCAGGCGAAACTCGATGTGGTCAAGCCGCAGACAGAGTCACGGACATCGTTCATGCTCAGGTTCACCCTGAGCCATCCTGACGTACACACAACCATCGTAGGCACACTCAACCCCGAACACCTCAAGGCAAACGCCGAGGCTGCAAGCCGCGGTCCGCTACCCCCCAATGTGTACGCCGAAGCCAGGAAACTACTTGCCGCCGCCGGTCAGGTTCCCGCCACGACCGGCTAGCCCGCCGCTGTTATTCCGAAGGCTTGGCATGACCGGGACCAGACAATCCAGATTTGACCGACCAATTCATGGATGAAAAGAGCGGGCCATTCGGCCCGCTCTTTCTACTACTGATCTCTGGTGTTGGGCACCCGTCGCTGGCCGTGTGCCAGCCCCCCTCCGCTACTTTCTCCCGAACTGCTCCCGGAACTCGGTCACCCATTTCTTCACAGCGGTCGTGCCCAAGAATATTGGACTGGAAACGTTCATGAAGCGGTAGCCCTCGCCAATCCAGCGGCGGCAGTCTTCCGGATCCCCAAAGGTGCAGCCCAGCATCATGCCCGCCTTCTTGGCCTTCTTCGCGATGTCCAGCATGGCGTTCTCCACCTTAGGGTGGTGGATCTTGCCCGGCACGCCGAGCGAAGCAGACATGTCAGTAGGCCCGAAGAGCAGCACTTCGTAATTCTTCACCTTTAGCGTCTCGTCCAGTTTTTCCAGCGCCTCTGCACTTTCGATCTGGAGAATGAGCACAGTCTCGCTGTTGGCGGTCTTCAGGACCTCATCACCAGAAATGCCAAGGAATGTCGCGAAGAACGGGGCGATGCCGCGCTCGCCAATCGGCGGGTACTTGGCGTACTTCACCGCCTGACGCGCCTCCGCAGGGTTGTCCACCTGCGGCACCATTACGCCCACCGCTCCCACGTCATACGCCTTCTTGATGAGGGACGGGTCATTCCATGCGACACGAATAACTGGTGCTATCCCTGCCTGTCTGGCCATCACGCACACTGTGCCTACGGATTCCGTGCCCCACGGTTCATGCTCGTGGTCAATCCAGACCCAGTCAACGCCGCACTGGTTGTAGATGGCGGCTGCGATGTGGGCCTCCTGCCCAAACAGGGCCGTGCCCAAGACCACATCATCTTTTGCGATTTTCTGCCTGATCGTGCTTGGATATGCGGGCATGGCTAACCCTTCCTCCCGGCCGCCGAGCGGGCCTTTGAGCCTGATGCAACCACGGCCTTTTTCGGCTTACCGAACTCTTCCCGCAGTTCGGTGAAAATCCGCTTCATCCCAACCGTCCCCTCCGCCAGCGTGCTAGACACATTCATCATCCGGTAGCCCTCGGCGATCCACTTGCGCGCCAACACAGGGTCATTCCACGTAGTCGAAAGGGCCTTCCCCCTACCCTGCTTCTTCATCTTCTGTGCCACATCCACCATGATGTTCTCGACCCTGGGATGTGACATTTTCCCCGGTATCCCGAGCGACGCCGAAAGGTCAGCCGGGCCGACGAGCAGCACCTCGAAGTCCTTCAGTTTCAACGTCTCGTCGATCCGCTCGTACGCCTCCACGCTTTCCATCTGGATGATGAGCACAGTCTCGTTGTTGGCGTTCTCAAGCACTTCGTCCCCGGTCAGGCCCATGTAGGTGGCGAAGAACGGTGCGATGCCGCGCTCGCCGATCGGCGGGTACTTGGCGTAGCGGATGGCGTCCGCCGCCTCCTTCTCGTTGTCCACCTGCGGCACCATCACACCCACGGCGCCCACGTCGTATGCCTTTTTGATTTGCGCCGGGTCGTTCCATGCGACGCGGATTACCGGCGCCACACCCATCTGCCGTCCCATAACTGCAATGGTGCCTATCGACTCCGTGCCCCATGGCGAGTGTTCCTGGTCTATCCAGACCCAGTCAGGCCCTGTCTGGTAGACCGCCGCGGCGATGTGTGGCATCCGCGTATACATCGAGGCACTCAGGAGCAGGTCATTGCTCGCGATGCGGCCTCGTATCGTGCTCGGGTAAGCGTTTGGCATGAACAGACTCCGGCCGTGAGGGAGGCATGTGCGGCGAGCCGACAATAAAGGCAGGCTGCGGGGCACTTCCGAAAGGCCGGCGCAATAATACCCGTTCAACCGCCTGCGCTGTGGGATTGCTACCTCCCGTCGGGACTTGATCAACCAACTGAGGCCCGCCATGAGCCAAGTTGGAGGTCTCGTTCCTGCCCCATCATCGGTAGGGTATTGGAGTGGGTGCATCTCCAACGTGAGAAGTAGTTAACCACCACCGCCATCCCGACCGAGATCTCGCAAGCCGGAATGGAGCGGAGGGACCTGATGCCCGCCTGAATTCCACTCCACTTAAGTCAACCTGAAAATCATCACAGTGGGCATGCTCAGGCCCGGCGGGCCACATTCGGACGATGGCCTGAAGCATCCATTCCTGCGATGATCTTCCAGTCAGTTTTCGGGTTGACAGGCCATTCGCAACGCCAAACCGGGCAATCCTGTCGTGCTATTTGCAACGCTAAATGTCCTGCGGCTCACTAACGGTCACTTCACGCTGAACGATCTCTACCCTCCCCCCTGTGACTCGCCCTCGGCCTGACCGCCGTGGGCGCCCTGTGTTCTTGATGTTTCCCATGCCGCGGAGTGTTCCGGCCATGGCGCGGACAGCGCGGGCAGATGAGAGATCCGTGACAGGGTTGTGGCAAAATTGCCTGTTTGAAATGGTGCGCCCGGAGAGACTCGAACTCTCAACCCCCAGGTTCGAAGCCTGATGCTCTATCCGTTGAGCTACGGGCGCAGTGAGACTGACACCATCAGTCTAGTCGAGCGGCGCAGCATGTGGCAGACCAGACATGCCACCGACTCCAACGAACCTGTAAACACCAAACCTCAAGCGTTCCAGAGTCGGTTGCTTGAGTCAGGGATTCTCCCTCGGGGCCGTTGTGGGCGGCTATCTCATCCCTTAGTGCTTATCGCAGTGTCGTTGGGGTGGTCTCTGAGCCTGCGACCCCAGCTTGATTCGTCTGCATCTGTTCGGTCCGAGCCTGCCGGAAGGCTCTGTTGTCCTACAAAACAACAGGCCACCGGATCCGGTGGCCTGTTGAGACTGGTCTGGGTTGGGGTGAGCGGAGGGATTCGAACCCTCGACCTTCAGGTTCACAGCCTGACGCCCTAGGCCGCTGAGCGACGCTCACCATGTGACTAATCACCGTAGCACCCGACAGTTAACGGGTCAAACTCGCGGAGATTGGTGTGCTTCGGAATAAAGGGAGGGGCCACAGATCGCGGTTTTTCAGCCCTCACCCTACACAACCTTTACGACCGTCCCATGTCATGCCGATCGGCCGCGAGGGACCCATTCCTGTTCTTCCCTCTCCCTTCTGTGCCCAGCTTGGGATGAATCGCGACGTCCACCATCTCCATGGCCAGCCACCTTCGAGACATGTCCCCTACTTCCTCACCTGCAGTTTCCGCCACTCCTCGCGCATCGCTTCGGTTGGTGGGTAATACTTGCCAGGCCGCACACGCTCCTTGACGATCCTCTCCTTAATGTACTTCTCTACCTCCTCCGTCTCCTCCACCCACTCGATGCACTCCTCTGCGAACCACGATGGCACGACGACGCAGCCGTCATCATCGCCCACGATCACATCGCCGGGGCGCACAAGCGCGCCGCCGCACTGAATGTCCACGTTTTCCTCCGCTGGATCCGCCCATGGACGTCCGCCGTACGGGGTGCGCCCGCCTGCATACACGATGAACCCGTAATTCTCGTCCTCAAGCACGCTCATGTCGCGGATTGCCCCGTCCGTCACGAGCCCGTCAGCGCCATTCATCTTTAGCTGGAGCAGTTTCACATCGCCCGCGATGGCCGCGAGCTTCTTGCCCATGATGTCCGCCACCAGTACGTCGCCACGGCCGCAGCGGGCCATCGCACGGTACTCAGGCGAGTCTTCGCCCACCTTGACCTGAGCGTCGAGGTCGGCTCGAGGCGGCAGGAAGCGCAGGGTGCGTGCCCGTGCCGCCAGTCGACGCCCCTTCGTGAACGCTTCCACGCCCTCCATGAATGGCAGCGGTACGCCGGCCTTGCTGTAGACAGCGCTCCACACCGTGGCGACCGGGACCTTTTTGAATCTATCTAGGGTCTTCTGTGAGACATCAACCGGTTTAAAGCTGCGTTCTGGCATCGTACTGCTCCTATTTGATCGTGCTGGAGCGTCACCCGCCCCGTCTCTGCGCTAAGTTGCTGTGAAGCTCTCCCACAGCGGGAGATGCTTGGGCCAGGGAGAAGTCTGCGCCATGCGAAGGGAGCTTCTATCCCGCCAGGTCCATTGCGAGCTGCACGAGGGTACGTGTCGAAACACCTGTCGCGCCTGGGACATTGACCCCTCGGGCTGAATCCACGAGATTGAGAGCGGCGATGTCCAGGTGCACCCACGGAGTATTGCCCGCAAATTCACCTATGAAGTGTGCCCCCGTGATCGAGCCTGCCGGTCGGCCCCCTGTGTTTTTCATGTCGGCAACCTTGCTGTGGTTCTGTCGTTTCGAGACAGGGTCCAACGGCAGCCGCCAGAAATGTTCGCCGCGCTTCCTTGCCGCCGCAAGGAGTTGTTCCATGAGCATGTCGTCGTTACTGAACGCCGCTGCATTGCCGTTGCCGAGGGCAATGCGGGCCGCTCCAGTCAGCGTCGCCACGTCCACGATACGGTTCGCGCCTTTAGATTTTGCGTAGCAGATGGCGTCAGCGAGGGTCAACCGGCCTTCGGCATCAGTGTTCTCCACCTCTATGTACCTGCCGTTCATGGCGCGGACCACGTCTCCCGGACGCTGTGCTGCTCCGCCGGGCATATTCTCGGTCGCGGCGACGACTGCATGGACGTTGATCTTAGGCTTGAACGAGGCGATGGCCTGCATGGCCCCGATCACCGCCGCGCCGCCACCCATGTCGCCCTTCATGTCGCCCATGCCGTCAGCTGGCTTGATCGAAATACCGCCGGAGTCAAAGGTGACGCCCTTACCTAGGAACCAGATGTGGTTATCGGCGTTGGCCGGGTCGCCGTCGTAAGTGATGTGGATGAACTTGAGCGGTTGCGCGCTTCCCGCCGCCACGCCAAGGTAAGCGCCCATGCCCATCGCCTGGACCTCGTCCTTTTCAAACACCTTGATCTTCATGCCACCGTTGGACGCGACGTCCGTGGCGACCGCCGCCATTCTGGAAGGCGGGAACATATTGGCAGGTTCGTTCACCATGTCGCGGGCAAGACAAGCGGCCCCTGCGAAAGTGACGCCGCGTCGTATGCCTGTTTTGATAGCGCCGATCTTCGCCACGTCCCCTTCAACTATCTCCAGTTTCTGAAGTCGTGGGTCGGCATCCTCATTAGACGTGGTCTTGTACTTGTCGAAGCGATAACCGCCAAGCACCGCTCCTTCCGCAATGGCCTCGGCGCAAGCGGTTGGCTCGAGGCCGGCTACACCCGCTCCGTGCAGGATGGTGGCCGCCCGCCTGACGCCGGAGCGTTCCAGTCGCCGTACCACCTCCGCGCTTAGAGCGCGTATTGACGCTAAGTCAAAAACCCCGGCCTCGCCCAGCCCCGCGATCAGGACGCGGCTGGGGCCGAAGTTTCGGTACGCGGTGTCGGGTGTGTGGATGAGCGTCAGTTCGCCTGCCTTGCCTTTGATCTCTCCTTCGGAGATGAGATGGGAGATGAGGCCGCCTAGCGAGTGGTCAACGGCACCAGTAGCTCCTCCGGGTGATGTGACCCCCTGGAACAGGTTGACGATAAGCGCGTCCGTGCGGTGTTCGGCGACGTTGCCATTCGCGACTGAAATGTCCATTCGGTGGAGAGCCTCCGTGGGGCCCCGCCGTCCAGGGCGAGCGGGGGAAGGGTGTTCAAACGGGCGGAGTATAAGGGCTCCTGCGTTGGCTGGCACGTGTTGCATCCGGAGGCATGGAGAGCTAGACTCACCGCCATGCCCAGAGATGCACGATAATTTTATACTTATTCGGAATAATGCTTATATGAAAGATAGTACTTTGGTACTCTGGGAACCAGTCTGGGCGCACCAAATAATGCTCTGCGTCGCACACACAGGCCCAATGCACTGGTGGCCCATCGGTAATGGGGCATGGCGGGCCGCAAAAAGAACGACCGGCCCCTAACAGCCGGGGCCTAACACGCACCGTCCGCCGTGGGCGGCGCGCCACTGAGCAGTCCCGACAGGGACTTTTCGATCAGCCTCCGCTTGCCGGGGCAAAGGCTAATCCGATGGGTTCAGGCATCAACATCAACGTCATCTCCGACGGTTCATTCCTCCTCGACGGCGGTCCGGTCTTCGGGGCAGTCCCGAAAATCCTCTGGGAAAACCACTCCAAGCCAGATCGGAAAAACCGCGTCCGCCTTGGCCTCAACTGCCTGCTGATCCGCACCCCTACTGCCAACATCCTTGTTGACGCGGGCATAGGCAATAAGTCCCCAGAATTCACCAAGGACATTTATGGCCACACCACCTCGAAGCTCGTCCGCAACCTGCGCGCTCTTGGCCTGAGCCCACGGGACATTAATTTCGTCGTCCTCACCCACCTTCACTTCGACCACTGCGGCGGCGCAACTCGCCTTGACCGCGAGGGCAACATCGTCCCTACCTTCCCCAAGGCCCGCTACCTCGTCCAACGCAAGGCTTGGGAAGAAGGGTGCAGCCCCAATGAGCGCGCCTATCCTGTTTACGCACACGGCCCCGCAGAGTTGGACGTCATCAAGCAGCGTGGCCAGCTGGATCTGCTCGACGGTGACGTTGAGCTTGCCCCCGGGGTGCGGGCCATAGTTACCAACGGCCACGCCGACGGCCACCAGCTAATCACAGTCAACTCCGGCAGCGAGCGCCTGGTATTCCTGGCTGACCTCGTCCCGACGCCCCACCATCTGCCGCTGCCCTACATCACCGCTTTCGATCGATACCCTGACCAGACCCTGAGTGCGAAGAGGGAGATGCTTGCCCGCACAGAGAAAGAGGGCTGGCTGATGGTCTTCGCGCACGGCCTCGTCGAGCGGGCCGGGTACATTGAACGCCGGGGCAAAGTCCTGGCTCTCAAGCCGGTCGCCATCTAACCTGCCCCGCGAGACCAGTCTGAGTTTCCTTCACAGCGGCGTTCCGTTTACACCACGGACGCCGCTGTGATGTTTATGAAGTCACCCAGGCCGGAAGACGTCACTTGGCTCCTATTGGAGTACCGGTCATCATGTCGCCGTCGAGGCCTGTCAGGCGCACATCCTCGATCAGACTACCCGGACTACGCTCCTGTGCAGGTTCCTTCCCATCTGCCGCTCCAGCGAGCCTTACCCTGAGGTAGTTGTCCGTCAACCCCTCGGAGCCGCGTCTGAGTTCCCACAGAACTTGCCGCACCGTGCCCAGAAACTTCTCCCTGTGCTGAACGGAATGCCTGCGGGCAACTTTTCGCAACTCCGATGCCCGCGCCACCCGTACCTCAATTGGTACAGAGTCTGTGAAATGCGCGGCGCTCGTTCCGGGGCGGGCCGAATACGGGAAAATATGGGCGTCGGCGAAGAGCGCCACCTCCATGATCGCGACCGTCGCCGCATGGTCAGCGTCCGTCTCTCCTGGAAATCCGGAGATGACATCCGTCGTGACCGAGCAATCCGGTATGGCGGCCCGCACCCGCTCGACCGTGCGGATGAACGCCTCGGGGCTGTACCGGCGGCGCATGCGCTTGAGAACAGGGTCACTCCCGCTTTGTAGGGGGAGATGAAAGTGGGGGCACAGTCTGCCACGGCCTGCGCCCGTCCATACATCTAGTAACGCGTCCGTCACCTCCATCGGCTGCAGTGACGACACCCGCAGGCGGCTCACAGGTGTCTCGCGCAGAGTTCTCGCAACCATCTGCGCCAGATCAGTGCCTTCAAGGTCACATCCATAAGATCCCAATTGCGTACCTGTCAGCACTACTTCCGGGATGCCGGCCGCGGCGAGCGACCGTACTTCGGCGACGATCTGCCCTTCCGGGATACTTCGCTCCCGTCCTCGCACCTTCGGCACGATGCAGTAGGCGCAGACCTGATCGCACCCCTCCTGAATCTTGACCGAGGCCCTTGTCCTGCCCAGAAGGATGGGCGCGGCCGCGATCGCTGCGCCGTCGGCGCAGGGCGTCAGGCGCGCGCGCAGGTGTTCTGTCACGCGGGCGACTATGGTTGCCTTGGCTCTGTTGGTCACCGCCATATCAACGCATGCCAGCGCCGCCACGGCATCCTCGGCCCGTTCTGCATAGCAACCGGTCACAACTGTCAGAGCTGAAGGAAACCTGCGGCGTGCAGACGCCGTGGCCTGCCTCGCTTTGCGGTCCGCCACGTGCGTCACGGTGCATGTGTTCAACACATATACGTCCGGTGTGTTCCCGGCTGGAATTACGGAATACCCTGCCGCGACGAACTCTTGCGCCAGCTTCTGACTGTCAGCAGAGTTAAGTTTGCACCCGTGTGTTTCGATCAGGACTTTCATGTTGTGATGGAGTTCATTCCCTGTATGTGGACTGGAGCTGCGTCAAATAGGGAACAGCGCGTGGAAGGACATCCCTGACCCAGAATTTCCGAGCTTCAATTCTATGGCCATGATGACGATCGTGGCCGCTGCACGGGCTCTGTTTCCCGGTGGATCCGGAAAGACGTTTCCCACGTTCGGGCTGAACTCGCGCAGACTGTTATAATCCGCCCGCTGCCGTACATGCTCTCTGATGCTCGCTGGCGACCATGCACACGGAGACAGTGGCGGTCTCCTTCCACGCTGGCAGGTTTGGCAAGGCACCTCGCCCGTCCGGACGGGCGTTCACCGGGAAAGCTTACAAGTCCGCGCCATGGCAGGCCGCGATGTGACTGAGGAATCGAATCAAATGGCGAGAAGAGTTGTAGTTACGGGCATCGGGCTTGTCACGCCTGTTGGAATAGGGCGGGAAGCGACGTGGAAAAGTCTCCTCGCCGGCGTCTGCGGTGTTGACCACATCGCGTCCTTTAATTCGGAGGGTTTTGACACCCGCATCGCCGCTGAGGTCAAGGGTTTCAACCCGGACGCAATGCTCAACCCAAAGGCGGCGCGCCGCATGGACCGCTTCGCTCAACTCGCCTGTGCGGCCTCGCTAGAAGCCGTGCAACACGCGGGCATACAGATGGATCGCGAAAACCGGGACAGGGTCGCGGTCATGGTCGGGAGCGGAGTAGGTGGCATCCAGACTCTTTCCGAACAGTTCAAGGTATTGGAGACGAAGGGCCCAACCCGCGTCAACCCGTTCTTGGTGCCCATGATGCTTGGTGACATGGCATCCGGCCAGGTCTCGATGCTCATAGGCGCAAAGGGGCCCAACTTTGCCACGGTCTCAGCGTGCGCCTCGGGGGGTGATGCCATTGGTGAGGCGTTCGAGATGATCCGCCGAGGTCGCATAGACGTCGCGTTCGCAGGAGGCAGCGAGGCGGCGATCTGCCCCATAGCTATAGCTGGATTCAACTCCTGTCAGGCTCTTTCCAAGCGCAACGATGATCCGAAGAAGGCTTCGCGCCCATTTGACTTCGAGCGAGACGGATTCGTCCTGGGAGAAGGCGCTGGTCTCATCGTCCTGGAATCTCTCGAACATGCGGAGAAGAGGGGCGCCAAGGTCCTGGCTGAAATGGCCGGTTATGGCGCGACGAGCGACGCCCATCACGTCACCCAGCCCGACCCGGAGGGCGAGGGCGCTGCACGAGCCATGCGGCACGCTCTGGACGAAGCCGGGATGCGTCCGGAACAGATTGACTACATCAACGCCCACGGGACATCCACACCACTGAACGACAAGCTGGAAACACTATCGATGAGGCGGGTGTTCGGTCCGCAGGCGCACAGAGTTCCGGTCTCCTCAACCAAGTCAATGACCGGGCACCTGCTGGGAGCGGCAGGTGGCATTGAAGCGGCGTTCTCCGTCATGGCGATCGCAGAATCCGCCATACCGCCCACCATCAACCTTGAGTTTCCCGACCCTGACTGCGACATGGACTACACTCCGCATACAGCGCGCCGCGGGCGAGTCGCTTCTGCGATGAGCAACTCGCTGGGGTTCGGCGGGCACAACTGCAGCCTTATATTCCGCGAATTCATTAACTGACGACCGTCGGCCCTACATCCGGGCCTTGACCGCCCTAAGCCCGCCGGAGGGGTTCGGCTTTGCCGATATCACACATCGGCGACCTGTCTTCCTGAGTTCCATCGAAACCGCGAACAAGGAATCCATCTCAATGGGATCAGCCTGGATACATGGATCTGGGTTCGTCACTGGTTCCTGATACATCTGGACGGCGCTCAGGACGAATCCGGCGCCGATCAAAGAAACCGACAGGGCCAACTTGTTTCGGGTGTCGACCCAATCTGCCCACCACACCTTCTCCAATGCCTTACTTCTCCTACTAATGACATCAACATCCCCTTCGCGTTCGAAGCAGTGGCGGGTTTCACCGCCGCCGCCCGCCAGCTTCCACATTGATCCCCGTGAACTCTTCCCCGCGGCCAGCGGATCTGAAGCGCAACCCTCGCGGCCGCCTGGCTTAATCTCGCCTGGTTGGTTGCCATCAAGGCTCCTCTTCAACCGCGGCATCAAGGCAGTTGCTGCTGCCCGTTTGTTCCTAAATCCGGAGACATCCCACCTTAAGGATCCGTTCACCCTGCCGGATATGGAGATCGCAGTGAACACGCTCCTCGAGGCGTGCCGTGCCGGAGAGTCGATAGGCATCTGTGGTGACTTCGACGTGGACGGGTTATCAGGGACAGCAGTCGTCGTCCAGACCATTCGCTCCCTTGGCGGCACGCCACTGCCCTTCATCCCGCACCGCGAGCAGGAGGGCCACGGAGTCTCCCTCACCGCTGTCCACGCCTTCCGAGAGGCGGGGGCCAGACTCATGGTCACAGTGGATACTGGCACATCGGACGTGGATGTGATTGCCGCGGCGAAGGTCATGGGTATCGCGACGATCATCACCGACCATCACATAGCCGGGCCGGGTTCAATTGGCCTGCCCCCTGCTGTGGCGATCGTGAACCCCCACCGGGTTACACCTGAGCAACCCCTGAGCGGTTCCGGAGTCGCCTTCAAGCTCGCGCAGGCCGCATGCACAATCGCCGGGATCCCTGTGCCCGCGGACGCTCTCGCCCTCGCCGCTCTCGGCACCATTGCAGACTCGGCGCCCCTCCGTGATGACAATCGCATCATCGTGCGGTTCGGACTTGAACAGCTAGGCAAGACGAAACACCCTGGCCTGAGAGCCTTGCTCGACCACTCCCGCGCTCCGGCCGCAAATGGCAGGCCTGACACCGAACTCGTCTCTTTCTACCTTGGTCCCCGTCTCAACAGCGCGGGCAGGCTAGGCGATGCAGGGCCGAGCCTGCGCCTCCTCATTAGTGAAGACCTTGGCGAGGCAGAAGCCCTTGCCTCCTCCCTCGATGCGCTCAATTCGGAACGGCAGCGCCTCGGAGAGATGGCCTGGCAACAGGCCGAAGTTCAGATGAAGTCCATAGACCGTCTCTCTGGTGTCATCGTCGTCAAGTGCGAATCCGTCCAACCTGGTCTGCTGGGGCCGCTTGCAGGCAAGCTGTGCGAACTGCACCGCCGGCCGGCCATTGCCATGACCATGACAGGCGGCGCTATGCGGGCGAGCGCGCGCAGTGTGCCGGGGTTCGATATCCATGCCGCGATAGCATCACAGTCTGCACTGCTCGAAAGGTTTGGCGGACACGCAAGAGCTGCCGGCTTCACAGTGCGGCCCGAAAACGTTGGCGCGGTTCTGGCTGGCATCGAAAGGCATGCCGCCTGGGCGTCTATGAATGCCGATCATGCGCCCGAAATAGAGGCCGACTGCGAAACGAGGCTCGAAGAGCTGGGCGTGTCCATGTGGGACTTCGTCGAGGCCATGTCACCCTTCGGCGAAGGGAACCCCGCTCCATTATTGATCTCCCGCAGTGTCCAGCCCGTATCGGTCAAGACGATGGGGTCAACAGGTAAACACCTGCGGTTAACGATCGAGGACAACGGGCGTGCCATTGATGCCGTGGGTTTCGGTCTCGGAGGCACAACGTTGGGCATAGGGCGGGTTGACATCGCCTACCGGCTGCGGACTAACCTCTGGGCTGGCCGACTCCGCCGGGAGCTCGACCTCAAGGCTATCCGCCCCAGCGCGTGAGTGATTATCTAGAACACCCTCTCCACGAATGGGAGAGGGTGTTCTTCATGGCCGGATGTCCGGGGCAAAATTCAGATCTTCGCCGAGCGTAGCTTGCGTCGGCGCTCTGTGCGAGTCGACCCCTGGGGCCCTGGTGTGCCACCATTCTCACCCGGCTTTTTAAACCGTGTCTTCCAGACGATGAACGGCACTGTCACGAGCAGGACTAGAAGTGCGATCAAGTGCGCCTCTTGCAGGCCCCAGAATTTGACACTGTCCAGCCGTACGAACTGGATCATGAACCGTCCTGCCGCGTAAAGCGCCAGATACACCATCCAGAGCGAACCGTCCGGTTTCAGCCGGTCTCTGAAGCGAAAGATGACGGCGAGGACGAGCATGTTCCAGATCATCTCGTAAACGACAGCCGGGTGCACGGGCTTTTCTGGGTCACCAAAGAACCTCTGCGCCCCGTCGCGCCCGGGGTTGTCCACATGCGAGAAGTACCAGCCCCAGGGGAGAGACGTGGCCCTAGACCAGTGTTCTCCGTTGATGATGTCTCCCACGCGGCCTATGGTCTGTGCGATGAGCATGGCAGGCGCCGCAAGGTCCATAAGCTTGCCGACGGGGTAGCGCGAGATGCGGGCGTAGATCATCCCGGCCGCCCACCCGCCCAGGATCGCTCCCCAAAGCCCAATCCCGCCTGCCCAGAGGGCGAAGATGTCGCCGGGGTTGTGCCTGTATACATCCCAGTTGTCAGCTACGTGGACGATGCGCGCGCCGACTATTCCTCCCAGGATCGCCCAGATGGCAGTGTTGTAGACCATGTCAGGGTCCAGGTCTCGCTTGCGCGCCCAGCGTGCGATCAGGTAGACGGCAACCGCCACGCCCACGAAGCTAAGCAGCCCGTGCCAGCTGAGAGTGAAGCTGCCTGACGAGATGATGTTTGGGTTGAATGGGATTCTGATGGAGAGCAGGCCGAGTTGTGTCATGCGGCTCCAGTGAGTGGGGGATGAGGGATCCGGAATTAGGAAGCGCCGACGAATTCTATGTATCGAGATTCGGCAGCGTCAAACCGGCGCCGATTTGAATGACTCTCGCCCGTCGAGGGAGACGAACATTACGCGACCCACACAGCGCGTTTTCCCTCAATCGCGCCTGCACCAATTGGAGTGTGGATCGGGGTTGAAAGGCATCCGCACCGATCCCTCGCACAAATTACGCGGACTGCGCGGGACTGCATCTGAGCTGGAACTGGCGGCCATGCTAGAATCCGGCCAATTAACCGGCTTGTACGCCTTGTCCATCCGCCGTGCAGGGGTCAGATGCTCGAAGCCGTACACACATTCCTAGATTATGTCGCAGTGGAGCGCGGGCTGTCCCGCCACACCATCGCGGCGTATTCCAATGACCTAAGGTCACTCGTCGAGTTCCTCTCGTCTGCAACAGTGTTGAGGAATCAGGCTCAGGCTTGGCAGGCAGTTACGCGGGACGACATCGCCCGTTTCATGGCTGACATGGACGAACGGGGATATTCAACAGCGACCCGTGCCCGCAAGGTCGCCTCCCTCAAGTCATTCATGGGGTTCATGAAGGCCGAGGGCCTCATCAATGACAATCCCGTCGCGCACGTCCGATCCCCTCGGATCGGGCGCAGGCTGCCGAAGGCGATGAACGTTGAGGACGCGGGCAGGTTGCTTGATTCCGCGGCGCGGGACACATCTCCTGAGGGCCTGCGTGATTACGCCATACTTGAACTGATGTACGCGTCTGGCATGCGCGTGAGCGAAGTCACCGGGCTGGATGTGAAGGACGTGGATCTGAATGCCGCCACGGTGCGCGCCTTCGGCAAAGGGTCGAAGGAACGCGTCATACCCCTGCACGAAACGGCAGTCGAAGCGTCACGCAACTATCTCGCACGCGGCCGTCCCGTTTCCGCAGGCAGGCACGGCGAAACTGAAGCACTATTCCTCGACGTCCGCGGTCGCCGGATAACGCGTCAGGGCGTATGGCTCAGGCTCCGCAGGGTGGCTGCATTGACCGGTATCACATCGCACATAACTCCCCACACCCTCAGGCACTCATTCGCGACTCACCTCCTGCATGGGGGAGCGTCCCTCCGGCATGTTCAGGAACTTCTGGGGCACGCAAGCATCGCGACGACGCAGGTGTATACGCATCTCACGAGCGACCACGTGAGGAGGGAGTATGAAAAGGCGCACCCCAGGGCGAGCTAGGGGCCGGCCGTCTTCCCTCCCCCATCGCTCCGCTCACTGTCGAAATGACCGACCTATCTCTGGGATGGCATTTACGAATTCCATTTAGACGGCACACAGACCAGGACAGGGGAATCAAGGAGGAGTCTCATGCGGTCTATGACCATCACCATCGAAGGACGCGCAGGTGGTGGAGCGCCGGACGCTGGCAGGATCGTTGCTCGCGAGCTGAATTTGGACTTTGTTGACCGTTTATTGTTGGCAGATATCGCAAAGCGCGTCGGCTCCACCGTTGGGGCGCTCGCAGACTCCGAGAGGCGAGTGCCCACGGTGGGGAGCAGGATGGCCCAGGCAGTGCAGCGGATGCTCCACAGGTCAGCCGTGGCGGGCATGGGCGGCGACCCTTACTTCGGTCCCGGGATTGAAACACTCCTCGCCCGCCCGTACCGCGACCTCGAAGGGGCCCCCGCCACCACTGCTGAGGAGATAGACGAGCAACACTTCATCGCGACAACAGCCGAGGTCATCAAGGATCTTGCGGAAACCGGCAACTGTGTCATCCTGAGCCGTGGCGGGGCGGCCATTCTTAAGGGCAACCCCGGCGTGTTACGCGTCGGCGTCTTCGCACGTATGGACGACAGGGTACGCCGCATTATGGCCCGTGAGCGGCTCAACAATCCCGCTGCCAGGGAGTTCATCACCCACTCGGATGCCGCGCAGCAACGCTACTTCGAGAAGGCATTCAAGACCAATCCGCTCGACCCCTTCCTGTATCATTTCGTTGTGAACACGTCTGACGTGAGCGTCGAGTACGCCGCACAGGTGATCATAGACGCCGCCAGAATCATGGCGGACCGTGGCCTCAAGTTCGCAGAGCCTGTGAACCCCGTGGACGGATCGGTCGCAAGGATCGAGTGAGTCCCCGGCACACAGTGCGTAGCAGGATTGCATGCCAAGTAAGAGAATCTCCCGGAAGTTCGCCCCACAGCCTTCACATGGCCGCGGCCGACGCGAAAGCAGACCTAATGTATTCATTCAGCCGGAGAAGGCAGACGGTAACGAGGCGCAGTCGGTGATCGCCCCAGCGGTAGGCGGAAGGGCTGATGGCTCTGTCGGCGCGGATATTGTCGCTGTCCGGCCTGCGGGCCGGGTACGGGTGGGTACGGCGAGGGCGGACATCTTCACTCGGACGCTTGATAGAGAACTCAAACAGCTTGTTATTCTCACCACCCTGTCGGTCGTCGCCGTCATCGTCCTGAAGTTCGTCCTGACATAGGCGCCTGCCATCACGCGGCTCTCTGGCGGAAGCGTGCCTGTATGTAGTCGTCCCCTTAGACGGCAGACGACGCGCCGATTTCAGTCGCGGACTGTTTTCATGGTATGCCGCTATTCGCACGCTGGAAGTGTCGGTCAGGGAACTCGGTACGGGTATCGTACTGAACCAGTCGCTTGAGTCAGAGGTTTCATTGCTGATGCATCCGCCTCCGTGACTCCCCCTGCGAAAACCCTGTTCCCGGAACGCCTTGCCGCCGTGCCCCTCAGGCCAGGCATTTACATGATGCGCGGGGCGACTGGCGAGGTCCTTTACGTCGGCAAGTCCTCCGCGCTCCGTAACAGGCTACGATCCTACTTCAGCAACCCCGGCTCGCTTTCGGGCAAGACGGCAGATCTTGTCAGCCACATAACCGACTTCGAATATATCGTCACAGAGTCAGAGCAGGAAGCCCTGCTCCTAGAAAACAGTTTCATCAAGCGCCACAAGCCGCGCTATAACGCCCGGCTCAAGGACGACAAGACATACCCGTTCATCAAGGTTGACCTTACTGATCCCTTCCCGCGTATCTACGTCACCAGGCGATCTGAAAACGACGGTTCGCGCTATTTCGGCCCTTTCGCCAGCGCAGGCAGCGTGCGCAAGACCCTTGACCTCCTCAACCGCCTCTTCCCTTACCGTTCCTGCACAAAGGCCATCACAGGCACGGACGACAGGCCCTGCCTTGAATACCACATCAAGCGCTGCATAGCGCCCTGTACCGGTTACGCCTCCAGAGACGAATACATGGGCGTCATCAACCAGGTGGTGTTGTTCCTCGAAGGCAACACGAAACAGGTGGTTTCAGAGTTGAAGGTCGAGATGACCGACGCGGCCGATGCCCTCAAATTCGAACGGGCCGCCGCCCTAAGAGACAGGCTGCGCGCCATAGAGCGTGTGTACGAGGGCCAGAAGGTCATCGGCCTCAGTGACGAAGACCTTGACGCCGTGTCAGTGGCCCGCGGCCGAAATGAAGCCTGGGTCGAGGTCTTCTTCATCCGACAGGGCAACCTTGCCGGACGCGACAATTTCCTCATGGAAGGCACCCAGGACGATTCGGAAAGCGAGATCGTTGCTCAGTTCATCAAACAGTTTTATGACTCAGCGGTCCACATCCCACGTACTGTGCTCATCGGTGAGGAAATTGAAGATAGGAATCTGATCTCAACCTGGCTCGCATCGAAACGCAACGGACCCGTAGAAATTACCGTGCCACAGCGAGGGTCGAAACACAGGCTCCTTGAAATGGTGCGCGAAAACGCTGCGCAGGGGCTGGAACAACTCAAAATCAGATGGCTCTCAGACACTGACCTCATGGCTACAGCAATGTCCGAAATTCAGGAGCAGCTTTCCTTGCCGCGCCTGCCACGGCGCATCGAGTGCTACGACATCTCTCACATCCAGGGCACGAATATGGTGGCGAGCATGGCGGTGTTTGAAGATGGTCGCCCAAAGAATTCGCATTACCGACGTTTCAAGATAAAGACTGTCCAGGGAAATGATGACTTCGCGTCGATGAGAGAGGTTCTTACCCGCCGTTTCAAACGTCTCCAACAGGCCCGCGTTGGATCCGCCCCTCGCCCTCCGTCGAGCGAGGGTGCGCTGGAAGGCGCATCCGATAATCCTGTGGTTCCTGAAGCCCCTGATGGAGACGCCACTCAAGAGAGTTTCGGTGAGATCCCCGACCTCGTGCTAATAGATGGCGGCAAAGGCCAACTCAACTCCGCGATCGAGGTCTTCCTACAACTCGGGCTCAAGGACATTCCCCTCGCAAGCCTCGCCAAAAAACAGGAAGAGATTTACCTGCCTCACAACGCAGACCCTGTGGTACTGCCACGCAACTCACAGGCCCTCTTTCTAGTGCAGCGTGCGCGCGATGAGGCGCACAGGTTTGCCGTCACTTTTCACAGGGAGAGACGCCAGAAATCGTCCGTGCAGTCCGCGCTTGACCTGGTGCCCGGCATCGGGCCAAAAAGAAAAAGGGCGCTCATAAAAAGATTCGGCTCGGTTAAGGGCATCAGGGAGGCACCAAGCGTGGATCTGGCCGCGGTGCCCGGCATGACCGCCAAACTCGCCGACAAAATCAAGCAATACCTATAGTAGAGGCGCCACCCATATTTCATGCCCCACTGGGCGTAACGCCGAAAGCGGTTGTCCGAGGAATAAGCAGTAGGGGCTACATGGCACTGTTTCCCCAGATTCTTCCCTCCGCTCCAATTGCGGTCGGATGGAAGCTCACGTCTGAACGTATAGACAGGCCAGGGCCATCGCTACTCTCATCCAGTCGACATGTACCTGCCGAGGCCAGTCAATGCGCGCCGTACGCTTCACCGAACCAAACCGGGCCGAGATTGTCGAACGTCCGCGCCCTCATGTCGTCGAGCCGGATGATGCGGTAATAATGGTGACTACGGCAGGACTGACTGCGTGGGACATAGCGCGGTGCGAGGACCCGTTCGGCCCATCCGCATTTATCTTTCCTCAGACCTTTTCTAAAGGCAAGGCACGACCCCTCACACGAACCGAAAGTGGCGATGCCACCATCCCGGGCGGAGAGTTCGCCGGAAACGTCGTTGAGGTGGGGTCGGCGGTCAGAACCCTCCGGATCAACGACCTGGTCTTCGCAATTTCTGCGTGGAGGGAAGCGGACGGCAGGCTGCGGATGTTCGGAGCGGATGGCCTTGACGGCGGACACGCCGACTACGTCCTTGTTCCTCATGCAGATCGCCTTTTGGTAAAAACCACCGCGGGGGCTGAGGAACGGTCGCTTCTCGCTGGGGGGACATTTGCTCTGGGAGCGTGCGCAGCGGAAATCGCCAGATCCCGCCACTTCGGGGGTTCGCTGATTGTCGCCGGGTGCGACGCGATGGGCATGTCCGCTCTGGCAGCCCTGAACAAGACCGGAGCGTTTGTGCACACCACTGCGCTGGACTCCAGCCCTGCCCGTCTGACCATTGCGGGCCGCTACGGGGCGGCGCCCGTCAATGTGCGAGAGCCTGGAGCAGCGAAGTTGATACAGCCTGCAGACGTTGTCATCGCTGGCGAAATCTCGGACAGCACCAGCGCAATCTGGATTGCTAGCGCGGTCAACGCCGGAGGCACTATTGTTTTCACCGAGCCGGATGGTATCGAAAAATGGCGAGAGCTAAACATGCCCGTGCAAAGGGATGTGCGACTTATCGTGGCAGACTGGGCGTCGCAGGAGCAGGCCGCGAAGCTCGCCACCCTCATCCACATCAGGAAATTGGACCTGATGCCAGTCGTCTCCCACGTCGTGCCCCTTGAGGAGGCGCGCGAAGCCTATGCGCAGGCCGTCTCGCGCGGCCCGGCAGTGATGAAGGTTCTGCTCAAGCCCTGACCCAGGCTCGTCTACTGCACAGGCTTGACCGGTGGTGTCTCCCACCGCAGTACAAAATGCGGCGCACCCGCCGTTAGGGTGGTATTGCCCTCTCTGGCATCACGCTCTGCTACACGTTGTCTGTACGCCCACAATACCGTCAATGCTGCGTCGATGTTCGTTACCGTCTCTGGCAACGAAAGGGTACCTTCGGGCAGTATCAGTTCGATGCGGCCGGGCCGTGGTTCAGCCAGGACTACCCCAGTGAAATTAGATTGGGCGAATCTAGCCGCGGGTTCTCCAGCAATGGTTCTAATGGAGGAATCCGGCTGATTCGTACCACTGGGTGCTGTAGTTGCGCCGATTTCTCTTCCTGTCGAATCTGAAGCAGCAGATGTTGAGTACATCGTCGTGGTTCCTGCCCCTGGCGGTGCGTGGGCACTGGGAGCGGTCGTTGCGCTGGGTTCCGTGGGCCGGGTGGCATCGGACAGGTATGGCCGCGCATCGGAGAACACGCGGTCAATGATCGAGAGGCGGGCGAGGATTTCCTGCCGGTTCGCGCCTGTAATGTCCTCAAGCAATATGGCAAGGCGGGAATGGTCGAGCGGAGCGGCTCCTGAACGGGCGGCAAGCTCGGCGAAGAGAGGGACGAGCGCGGCGAGTGTCTTACGGGCAGCTTCCGCCTCTTGAGGCGACAACGGTGTGGCGGCGCGCATCCCGTCGCGCGTTACCCGGATCCGGCTGCGGCCAGTCGCCACCCCCCACACTCTGAGCGCGCCTAGACGAGAAGAGAACGCCCCGCCTCGCTCGCTCATACCCAGCGCGGAAGCGAGGCCGTGGCGTGACACCTCGCCCGTGAACTCTCTCGCGATGCGCTGCCCAAGGGCGACCGTCTCAGACAACGTGAACTCTGGGTACTCATACGTACCGAGCTTTGGCATGAGATGTCCTCTACAGGGTCTGAGGCGCTATTAGGGCGTGTCTGGCAGGGTTGACCCTCCCGGGACACCCCAGGAGTGGACAGAGGGGCAACGGCGAGATCTGAGACCCTTTCTGAGATCAACAGGGCTGCGAAGCCGGGGAAATTCCGCCTATGCGCTGGATTATACGCGCCGGATCCACCGGCTGCGCCCGAGGACGCATTACCATCCTACGCTTATCTGCCGGATGGCGCAGCGCAAGCCGGTCTATATAGCAGCGTATATCCTCCCGTGCGCCGCCCATACGCCGGGCCGCCACTTTCACCCGAAACCGCCTGGCTTGCAGCCCATGGGCTATGTGCGTTCTCTGTTGTCGGGCGAGCGGCTATACTTCCGCCGCAAAATGGCTCTGTGCTGTTGCCGAGTCCGTGGTCGCCCGCCGAGCCTCGCCGCTTCGGAATAAGGCGACTAGCAATACTCTGTCTGGTGTCTTGTTTGGCGTGTTAATGAGGGACGAGCGTGAGAGGCCAATCTTGAAAATCACGGACATACGCACCATCCACGCATACGACGGCAGCCGCAATAACCTCTTCCTTCAAGTCTTTACCGACGAGGGCATCACCGGCGTCGGTGAGCCCTACTCGATTGGGCCGGACGAGGGCATCATCGGCGTCATCGAAAACATGAAACCGTGGTTCATCGGACAGGATCCCGGACGCATCGAATGGCTCCTGCGGCGTGCCCGGAACACCATGCGTTTCCCCCTGGGGCAGGTCGCGTGGTCTGCCCTGTCCGGCCTGGACCTCGCCCTCTGGGACATCATGGGCAAGGCAGCAGGCGTCCCCGTCTACAAGCTCCTTGGCGGCCCTACACGCGATAGAGTCCGCGTCTACCACGCCATCTACGATCCAGACCCCATCAGACTTGGCGAAAATGCACAGGCCCTCCTTGCCGAGGGTTACACCGCCTTCAAGACCACCCCCTTCCCGCCCGGCTACCGCACCATGCCCTGGCAGGCCGTCGTACGCGAGTCGGCCAAGCGTATGGAGACGCTCCGAATAGCAGTGGGCGACGGCCCTGATATCGGCATAGACATCCACACTGTAATCAGGGAGCCGTCTAAGGCAGTCGAACTTGTTAAGGCTCTCGTCCAGTACAGGCTCATGTTCGTCGAAGAGCCTGCCGGGGCAGAGTTCATCGCAACCACCGCCCGCCTGCGCCGCGAGTTCCGCGTCGCGCTCGCCACAGGCGAGAACCTGTACGGCGCGGCACGTTACGCCGAACTCATGGACGCCGATGCGGTGGACATCATCCAGCCGGATGTGCTGTGCTGCGGTGGCCTGCTCGAAGCGAAGAAGATTGCCGCCATCGCCGAGGCCCACTATGTCACTGTCGCGCCGCACAACCCCCTCGGCCTCATCTCGACTGCCGCCTCTGTCCATTTCGCAGCCAGCATCAACAATTTCCTGATCCTTGAGTGGCACGGCGATGACAAGCGCCAGAAGCAGGAGTTTGTCACCCCAATGTGGAAGCCCGTGAACGGATATTTCGAGCTGCCACAGTCGCCTGGGCTCGGCATCGAATTGAACTTGGACGCCATAAACAAACACCCTGCGAAGCATTGGAACCGCGGCTTTCCGGTCGGCCCTGACGGCGCCCCCGGCAACATTTGATGACGTCAGGGCGCAACTGAAACCCGTCTCCCAACCGGGGCTACAGGAATCTGGAGAGGACTCCATGAAAATCACCCGCATCGAGACCCTCATCGCGGACAACGGCAACAACAATATCGTCTACGTCCGCACGCACACTGACGCCGGAATTCACGGGGTCGGCGAAGCCTACCGGGTCGGTCCAGACAGGGCCACCGCCGAATGGGTCTCTTACTTCTCAGAGCAGCTTGCCGGCCGCGACCCGACCGAGATCGAGCGCAACTGGGCCCTCTGCTACCAGGGCACGCGCTTCCCTCTCGGGTCGTCCGCGCTCGCCGCCCTTTCCGGCATCGACCAGTCCCTCTGGGACATCGCTGGCAAGGCCGTCAACATGCCCGTCTACGAACTCCTCGGCGGGCGCGTCCGGGATCGCCTCCGCGCCTACCACGGTGTCCATGCAGACTCGCCCCAGAAGCTGGCCGAGGCCGGGCGGAAACTTGTTCAAGGCGATGGCTTCACCGCGCTTAAAACCTCTCCCCTACCCGAAAACTGGCGCGATCTCACCTGGAACCAGGCGGTGGATGGCGGCAAGAGATTCATTGAAGCCCTGCGCCGGGCCGTCGGAGACGACATAGATATCGGCCTTGACGCCCACGCCGCCGTCTGGGAACCGGCACGCGCTCTCGAACTCTCTGACGCCCTTGTAGAGTTCAAGCCGTTTTTCATGGAAGAGCCGTTGCGGATGGAAAACCGCCGCGAAATGGGCCTGCTCCGCCGGAAGATGCCATTCGCCCTTGCTACCGGTGAGTGCCTCTACACAAAATTCGAACTAGGCGAACTCATCCGCGAGGAGGCCGTGGACATCCTCCAACCTGACGTCTGTATCGTCGGCGGCATGACCGAACTGCGGAAGATCGCCTTCAACGCGGAGGCGCACGACCTAACTGTCGCGCCGCACAACCCACTAGGCCCGCTGGCTACTGTGGTGAACCTGCACTTCGACGCTGCCACGACGAACTTCCTCATTCAGGAGTACCGCACGCCATCCGAGAGTGAGGCAGCGACCGTAGTGAAGTCGCCGAAGCCCGTGGACGGTTACTTCCCCCTGCCCGATGGCCCCGGCTGGGGCGTGGACATCGTCGACTCCGCCGTCGAGGCCCGTCCGATGAAGCGCAACTGGCACCGCGGCGACCGCACGTACCCCGACGGGGCAATCGCGTACATCTGATGACCCAGAACCCGTATCCCACCAAAAGAGGGCGTTATACGAGGACGTGGTTCCATCTTGGCTTGCCGCGATCGGGGTGAGGTCTGTCCCAGACCAGGGTTAGCGCTTTGCTCTCTTCGCCGCCATTGGAGGCACATTCACTTCGACGTCGCTCCCCGGCCCGCCTGCCCATGCGCCCAGCGCCAGTAGCCCACCGTCCACAGCCAGATAAGACCCCGTCATGAACGACGCCTTCTCAGACGCCAGGAACAGCACCGCGTTGGCCACGTCCTCCGCCTGCCCTATGCGCCCGAGCGGGTGCAGCTTCCCGGTCTTCTCTAGCTGCTTTTTGAGGTTCGAGCCCTTCGGGAACGTCGCCCGGACCATCGGTGTATCCATCGCGCCGGGGCACACCGCCAGCACGCGGATGTTGTCCGCCGCGTAGTCCAGCGCAAGTTGCCGCGTGAGCGATAGATCGCCGCCCTTCGATGCTGCGTATGCCGAAACGCCCCTCATGGACTGGACGCCCTGCACAGACGCGTTGTTGATGATCACCCCCCCGCCCCGCTTCTTCATCTCAGGGATGGCATACTTCGCCATGAGAAAGCGTGACTTCAGGTTGACGGCGATGATCCTGTCCCAGTCCTCCTCCGAAAGTTCGTGCGCGGGCTTGTAGGACGAAGGTGGCTGGATGCCAACGTTGTTGAACAGCACGTTTACGCCGCCGAAGGCCTGCACAGTCTCCTTGACCACCCGCGCACATGCGTCCGACTTCGAAACATCCGCCTCCACAAACAGCCCCTTGCCCTTGCGGCCGCGCTTGATCTCTGCGACAGCCTCCTCTGCGGCCTTGCGGTTAATGTCCGCCAGCGTCACATTCGCGCCTGCGTTCGCAAATGCGATGGCCGCTGCCCTGCCCATGCCCAGCGCCGCACCCGTGACGATGACCGTCTTGCCTGTGAACTCACCCATGTAATTTGACTCCTTGTTATCGGAACTTTACCGGCGGCGGAACGATATCACGCCCGGTGCGGAGGCCAGCGCGTTCCCCAGACGCGAATAGCGGGACGCCCTCTGGTGCTAACATCCGCAATTTTGGATCATCATCGGAACGGAAATAACTCTTGGCCGAAAAAGAAGCAGTCGCTCCCATACGTCCGCAATCGAGCCCCTCCGGGAAGGTCAGGCCCTGGCAGGTCTTCGCTCACCGCGACTACACGATGCTGTGGTCCAGCGGCGTCACGATGCAGGTCAGCATGCAGCTGCGCAACCTTGCGACAGCGCAGTGGCTGTTCGACTCCACAGGCTCCGCCGCGCAGCTTGGCATCCTGGGCATCTTCCAGCTCCTCCCAATTCCAATCACGCTCTTCGGCGGTGCTCTCGCGGACACCATGGATCGCAAGAAGCTCATGGTGATCACCCAGAGCGTTTTCCTGGTGGCGCTCGCCGGCCTGACCGCGGCGGCAGCGGCCGGCGCTTTGGCATCGTGGCAGATCTTCGCCGTAACGGGTGTGACGGGTGTTGTGGGCGCTCTGGGCAACGCAGCTCGGCCTGCGATGGTGTCTCGGGTCGTACCGAAGTCCGACATCCCTCACGCCGTCACGATGAACTCCTCCACCATGCAGGTGGCAGGCATCATGGCGCCGCTCCTCTTCGGCATTGTTTATTCGTTTTTCGGTGTGACTGTGACGCTGGCATTAGCCACCGCGCTCACTTTCGCCAGCGTCATCACACCCATGCTGATCAGGGCCAGCGGCGCGCCTGATGGTGGGGCTCGGCGCATATCGCCTCAGGTACTAGTCCAGGGTTGGGGGTTCGTTTTGAAGCATCCCATCCTGCCTGGACTTTACCTGCTGGACATCGGTGTTACGGTCGTCAGCTTCTACCGGGAGTTGTTCCCCATCTTCGCCAGCCAGCTTTACGGCTGCACCCCGGAGGCTTCAGCGTACTTCAAGAAATGTGCGGCGCAGGTAAGCTGGCTCGGTTCGGTCAACGGCATGGGCGCTCTCATAGGCAGCCTCCTTGTGTTCTTCACCAGCCGCATCCAGCGCAAGGGCCTGCTCGTGATCTGGGCCTCGCTCGCATACGGTCTGCTGCTCTTCGCGTTCGGGTTCAACCACAATTTGTGGTTGGGCATGCTGATCGTCGTTGCCCTCGGCATGTCGGACGCAGTCACCATGACCATGCGTCAGGCCATAGTTCAGTTGACCACGCCCGACGCCATGCTTGGCCGCGCCTCGAGCGCTCACTCCTTCGCCGCAATGGGAGCGAACCAGCTTGGCAAGGTCGAGGTCGCATTCATGTCCGCATCAGTCGGCGCAGGGACCACCATGGTCATCGGTGGCGTGGTTTCAGTGCTTGTGGTCGCAATTATCTGGAACCGGATGCCCGGTGTCCGCAAGTATCGCTACGTCGAATCGCTGGCATACGGAGGAGATGGCCGTGGCGGTGTGCAAGCTGCCCAGCCGATTCCCGCGCATGGGCCGCCTGCGGCGTCGCCCAATCCGACACAACACACCGTCTCAGGAGGGAATCAGAAATGAAGATCACCGGCGTGACACCCTTCACCGTTGACGGTGGTGCAAGGGTATGGACCTTCGTCAAGGTAGAGACGGACGAGGGCATCGTCGGTTGGGGCGACTGCACTGAGTGGGATGCTTACCCTGGTGTCGTTGGCATGCTCAATCATCTGACTCCGATGGTCATTGGCAAGGACCCGATGAACGTCGAACGAATGTGGGCTGAACTCACGGCGTACAACATACGCCACAACGGTGGCCTGGCCTGGAAGGCAATGGCCGGCATAGATTCCGCCTGTTGGGACATCCGCGGAAAAGCCTTGGGCGCGCCCGTCTGGCAGCTCCTCGGCGGGCGGATAAACGAAGACCTGCGCCTCTACTGGTCCCACTGCGGCACATTCCGGTTCCGATGGGCGGAGCGGCTCAAGAAACGCCCTGTCCGCCGTTTGGCTGACCTTGCCCGTCTATCCGAAGAGGTGCTTGAGGCTGGGTTCACAGCCATTAAGACGAACATGATGGCACTGGAAGACATCCCCAACCCCGGACGCATGACAAGCTCCAAAGTCGGCATGGATATTTCAACCGCACAGATAAAAAACGCAGTCGCCATCGTCAGCACATTCCGAAAATCTCTCGGCCCGGACGTGGGCATAGCGCTGGACACGGGGCTTAACTTCAGGCTGGGGTCCGCCATCAAACTCGCCCGGTCCATGGAACCTTACAACCTCATGTGGTACGAGACGGAGACATTTGATCCTGGTTCTTTGAAAACCGTCCGAGACTCGACCACCACGACCATTTGCACCGGCGAAAGCCTATACGGCCAGGAAGGTTACCGCCCCTTCCTCGAAAAGTACGCCGCGGACATAATCATGCCGGACTTCGCATGGAACGGGGTGACGATGGGCAAAAAGATATGTGACCTCGCCATGGCCTATGACACCCTCATCGCCCCGCACAACTGCCACAGCCCAATCAACACCCTCGTCTCGGCCAGCATAGCGTCCACCTGCTCGAACTTCTACATCCTGGAGTTTGACCAGGACGACCCGCCGTGGCGGGATGACCTGATGACGCACCCGCTCATTGTGAAAGAAGGGCGCCTCAAGGTCCCTGAACGGCCGGGGTTGGGGTCTGACCTTATCGAGAAACAGCTAAAAAAATACGCGGTGAATAAGTAGGCGCGTCCTGCCGTCCACAGTCGTAGCTGCTATGAGCGTGAGTGAGGTTGAGGCGGCTGCGCTCCAACACTCTGCCGCGGCCGATGGTAACTTGTGACTATGTCTGATCTCATTGCTGCCCTCAAATCCGGCACCGTCCTGGCCGACGGGGCGACGGGCTCCTACATCTTCGAACTTACGGGACGGCTCTCAGAGGGCCGCTTTGTCTACGAGGGCCTGAACCTCTCAAACCCGGAGCTCATTAAGGGCGTTCACCTCGCCTATCTGCAAGCCGGGGCGCAGTGCCTTGCCTCGAACACCTTCGAAGCCAACCGCCTCAGCCTCGCCGCCGGCGGGTTGGAAACAATGACTGCCGAACTCAACAGCGCAGGTGTCAGGCTCGCACGGCAAGCCATCGAGGACTTTAAGGCTCAGGCCGACGTCACTGGTGACTTCTTCGTTCTAGGTTCTATCGGGCCGGCGCCTGCCGGGCCATGGACCGCCGCAGAACAACGCGTGTCATATGCGGAGCAGATCGAAGCCCTCTCAACTGCAGGCGTGGATGCCATCCTATTAGAAACGTTCCAGTCCCTCTCTCAGGTGATGCCGGCGCTTGACGCCGCGAAGTCTGTCACACGCTGCCCGCCCATCATCCTCCATCTTGCGCTCCAGCAACGCGGCGGCGCATGGACGGTCGAGCCAACGCAGCTCATAACTGAAGCGAGTGCTCTGGGAGTCAGGGTTGTCGGAGTAAATTGCTGCGCCCCCTGGGAGGCCAACGCATTTGTGGACGCGGTTAAAGACCTGCCCGAAGTACGTACGGAACAGGTGCTGCTTTCGGTTATGCCAAATGCAGGCGGATCCGAACGTATTGGTCACCGCTACCTCAGCCGCGTCAACCCCGAGTTCATGGGCAGGCAGGCTAGGACCATGTCGGAAAAGGGCGTCCGCCTCATTGGCGGCTGCTGTGAAGTCCACCCCCAGCACATCGCTGAGATGCGCAACTTCCTCCAGCCGGCCCGCGCCGGAACTGTTGCTGGAGCGACAGTCAGCGCTCGTGGCCGTGCTCCTGCCGCGCAGGGTGAAAAGCGCGAAAACGGCCGCTTCTCAAACAAGCTGTTCCGGGGCGAGTTCGTGGTTAGCGTGGAGGTCCTTCCGCCTCGTGGCACAGGCCCTCGCTCTTTAGATGACAAGGTCGAGTTCGTCAGGCTGGTCGCGGACTCGGGTCTCGCAGATGCCGTAGATTTCACTGACGGCTCTCGAGGCATACCGCTCATGCCCCCTGGTGATTTCGCGGCCATAGTCCGGGAAAAACTCGGCTGGACGGCCCAGGCCGGCGATCGCCTCGAGATCATCCCGCATTTCGCCGCCCGTGACCTGAACACGATGGGTCTTCAAAGTCGACTCATTGGATATCACGCCCGCGGCATACACAACGTGCTCTTTATCACCGGCGATCCCCCAAAGATGTCGCCCACTTACCCGCGCTCAACTGCTGTGTTCGACCTCGACTCGGTCACCATGGTTCGTTACGCCCATTCCTTCTTGAACTCCGGCCTTGACTTCGGCGGGCAGCCGCTGGGCCGTCACTCCGACCCACGAACGCGATTTACGATCGGCTCTGGAGTGGAACCCGAGGCCGTCAACATGGAACGTGAAATGGAAAAACTGCAGCGCAAGGTGGAGGCCGGCGTCGACTACATCTTCACGCAGCCGGTGTTCCAAGAGGATGCGCTGCGGAACGTGGAGGCATTCCGGGCCCAAGTTCGAATATGTGTGGGGGTCATGGTCCTTGACAGTCTGGACCATGCGAAACGCCTCGCACAGGTCCCCGGAGTCGTCATGCCGCATTCTGTGATCGAGCGGATTGCCCGCTTCGAGAAGCCTGAGGATCAGGCCAGTGCCGGTATCGAGCTCGCTATTGGGCAGGTACAGCGCGTGCGGAGGGACGGCTGGGCTGGCTGTTATCTGACCTCACCAGGCGCGCACGCCCCCGTCCTTGATGTATTGCGTGGCGCCATGCTGTGACGCGCCTGGCATAGGCGCCAAATCAGTCCGTCTGCTGGACCAATTGTCCCCTTGCGTGAGGTGATGGGGGACGCCACGCCACTCCCTCGGGCGTCCTTTGGGCGTGAGCGGGTCAGCGTGAAGGTTCAGTGCCGCGAGGAGGTGTGTTTCCCACGCTATGCGCTCGGGGTCAGGACGACATGGCAGGAACCATTGACCCTTCAGATACCTACAGGAAGTACAGGCGTCTGACGTCAGGCCATTCGTTCACGGCCACTGAACGAACATTGGCATCACGACATGAGTGTAGCCGGGGTGCTTGGGAGCGCGGAAGACGCCTGGACTTGAAGGCGTCGCCATCTCGATCATGATGCTATCGCCCTGCACGGCGTTCAGCACGTCCGTCAGGAACCGGGAGTTGAAGGCCACCTTTGACGCCTCTCCCTCCACATGTGCCTCCACCGTGCTCTCGTTGTCACCAAGCTCTTCCGCCCTGGCCTGTATCTTCACCGTTCCTGACGCGCCCTTGTCACCCGGCGTCACTATCAGGCGGATTATGCCAGAGCCGTCACGTGCGAAGATGGACGCCGCCTTGCTCGCCTGCTGGAAATGCAGCAGGTTCAACTTCACGCGCGTCCCGTGGCTTGTGGGGATTAGCTTCTCGTAGTCCGGGAACGTGCCCTGCACGAGCTGAGTGGAAATCTCGGCATTGTCCAGCTTGAACAACACCTGGCTGCGCTGGCCATTGATGGAAAACTCTACGTCCGCCGTCTGGTCGCCGATGAGCCGGACCACTTCTGCCATGGTGCGCGCCGGAACGATTACGCCAACCTCGGCTGAGACCGGTTCTTTGAGAGTCCCCTTTTCTGTGGCCAGCCTGAATCCGTCAGCGGCAGCCAGAGCGAATTCAGATTCGGAAAGGTCTACCTTAACGCCCGTGAGCACGGGGCGGGAGTCATCTGTCGCCGCGGCGAATACGACGCGCTGAAGCGCGCCGCGCAACTGGTCTGCGGGGATGTGCACCGTGACGCCGCCCTTGACCGTCGGGATCGGCGGAAACTCCTCTGCATCAGTGCCGTTGAACGTGGCAGTGAAGTTCTTGCACTTCATCTTGATGCCGCGCTGCTCCTTTAGAAGTTCGATCTCGACCTTGTCGTTCGGCAGGGAGTTCACCCACTCAGTCAGCATGCGCGCCGGCACTGTTACCGCGCCCTCGTGTTCGACTTGTGCTCCGATCCACGTCGCGATGGCGATCTCAAGGTTCGTCGCGGTCAGGAGCAGACGGGAGTTTTCCGTCCGGATCAGAACGTTCTGTGTGACCGGCAGGGTCGCCCTCGCCGCCACGGCACGGCCCACGGTTGAGAGGCCCTTGCTAAGGTTTTCCTGGAGGCAGGTGACCCACATTCGACGATACCTCTGTTGCCCGGCTCATTTGGGACTATCGCATGTTGATTGAGGACCGGGTGATGATAGACGCGTTTCTACATTGTGAAGGGCCGAGTATAGGTTCGGCCACAACCTATCGTCAATCGAGAACGCCGGGACGCAGGGCGTAAAGGCAGGTGGCGTCGGAATAACGGACAATTGCAGCTTGAATGCAAAATCGGATGGTTCACGGCGCGCACGGTCCCAGTGACCGGGGAGTGATGAAATGGAGGACAGGCGGACATTAGAGATCATGGAGCAGGTCGCAGGCGGGAGGCTGGCCCCGGAAGAGGCGGCTCGAATGCTGCGGGCGCAACCGTCAGAGGAACTGGGCTATGCGACTCTTGACCACGGCCGCGAGACGCGCAAAGGATTCCCGGAAGTCGTGTTTGGGACAGGTAAGACGGTTCATCAGATCGGTGAGATCGCCATACGGCTGTTTGACCGGTCAGGTGTTGTGCTGGTGACCAGGGCGGACGATGCAGCGCGCGCTGAAGTGCTACGCCTTCTCCCGGGGGCACAGGAAAACTCTCATGCGCGCCTCGTGTGGGCTGACCGCCGCCCTGCCCGCCCTCTCATTGACGGTGTCGCAGTAGTCACAGGCGGCACGTCGGACCTGCCCGTCGCAGACGAGGCTGCCGTCACCGCTGGCCTAATGGGGTGCAAGGTTGACCGGATCACGGACGTCGGAGTTGCTGGCCTGCACCGGCTTCTCGCACATGTAGAGAGGCTCAGGAAAGCCAGGGTACTCGTTGTCGCCGCTGGCATGGAGGGTGCGCTGCCGAGCGTCATCGCCGGACTCGTGCGGTCCCCCGTCATCGCTGTGCCCACTAGCGTCGGCTACGGGGCCAGTTTTGGCGGGCTGGCCGCCCTGTTGGCAATGGTCAATTCCTGTGCGCCGGGGGTGGCGGTGGTCAACATAGACAACGGCTTTGGCGCAGGCTACCTCGCGGCGGTCATCGCAGGAGCCACAGGCGGGCGGGGCTAGAGGGCAAGCCCGGAATCCAATCTACCTGCAATTGTGAGGGTCTACGCGGTGGGTCGCGTCAACCTCAGCCCAGATGCACACAGTGTTTACAGCGGAGCTCCAGAAATCACACGCCAAGATTTGAGTTGGCGCCTCTCACCTTGGTGACCGCTTTTCGCTGACACCCCTTCCGCAAGCGGAGAGTGGATGGATTACAGGCGATGAAGTCAGATCCGGGAAACGTCTATTTGAGAGTGTTCAGGTACGCGAACAGGTCCGCAATTTCGGCTGCGGGCATGTCCTTGAATGTGGCGGGCATCAGGTTGGCAAACGTCGGCACCAGGAACTTGTCAGGCACCCGGATGGACTGATCGATGTACGCCTCTGCCGAAAGACCGGCGACCCGCGACCCTGCCAGCGCTCCGATTCCGCCCAGCCCAGGGCCGACGAGCGTGGTCGTGTCCGTCTTGTGACAGGCGCTGCAGCCGTGGTGAGAAAACAGTGCCTGCCCTCTTTTGGCATCGCCCACCACGGGTGCTACGGCGGGAGCGGAGGCGCTGGTTCCCTGCGGCCCGCTGGTTGAACCCGGCCCGGTGGTGTTCACTGGCGCGGGAGTAGGTTCGAACTTTATCGGAACCGCTGTCGGCACTTGCGTCTCTTGACATGCGACAAGGACGGTGGTCATGGCGGTTAAGGCGATCATGACGCCAGTGAATGCTCGTCGAGACAATTTGCGAAACCTCCTGCTCAACCTGGCCCACCCAGCGCACGCGCCCCAGGCGGCCTGCCATTCACATTCGGCCCGGTAGCAGACTCGTCCTTGTGAATAGTTTCACTAAAAATACAGTCGGCCATAATGGCGAGTCAATCAGCGGAAGGGCGCTCGGCAGGGATCATTGGTCCTATCCCGGCGACCCGCCTATTGACGCTGCCCTCTGCTGAGACTATTTTTCTCGGCGCAACCAACTCACGGAGGTCTTGAATGCGGCTAATCATTGCCGGTTGTGAAAATTCCGGCACTTCAACTCTTGCCCACGCGATAGACGACTGGATGGAAGCGACGATGGGTGGGCGCTTCAACCTGCTCCATGATCACTACAAGCTGCCCCATACGTCCGGCCACCCCGACGACACGACGCATGAGGAACAGGCGCAGATCATGGCGCTTAGCCCCAAGATCAAGGAAATGGTCCAGCGTCACTCGCTCTACTACCACGTCCAGCCGGCCAGCTACGACGTGCCGGATTGGCTCGTGATCGGCTTGCACATCGATGACTCAGTGTACGGCCCGCTTTACTTCGGCTATGGCGGCGATGGCCAGCCTCACGACCGCAAGATTGTCTCGCGGCAGGTCGAAAGTGCCGTCCTGAGGTTCGCGCCGGACGTCGTGCTGGTGCACGTCAAAGCCCCTGCAGACGTAATCGCCCGCCGAATGAAGGAGAGGCCCCAAACTCCCTCGTTGGTGAAGGAAAAGGACATCCCACGCGTGCTCCAACTGTTCGAAGACGCCGTCGCGCGATCGACGATTACCCGCAAGATTGTCGTGGACACCTCCGCCGGACCGGTGCAGGCGACAGCGTCCGACTTTGCGAAGAAGATCGAGAAGTACCTGACTGACACCGACCGCCTGCGGATATTGACTCACCGTGCGCTGCGCGGCGGCGCGCAGTCCTCACCAGGACACTGACGCCCACTGATCGCCTACTTCCTGCTCTCGGCTGTGGGGATGGGACGAGTCTTGACCCATGCCAGTGTTTATGTGATTGCATCACAAGTTCCCGGCTCCTGAAAGGCATGAAGTGGATCTTGAACTTGGGGGCAAGGTGGCGCTGGTAACCGGGGGCAGCCGCGGCATAGGCAAGGCCATCGCCCGCGAACTGGCGCTCGAAGGCTGCGACGTTGCCGTGGCGTCCCGCGGGCAGGACGCACTGGAAGCTGCTGCCCGAGAGATCTCACAACTAACAGGCCGCAAGGCCCTGCCCGTCCATGTAGACACGGGCAGCGATGCCTCCGTTAGGGCGATGGTCGAAACAACCGTCACAGCTTTCGGGAGATTGGACATCCTGGTCAACTGCGCCGCCCGTCCTGGCGGACAGGGTGTCGTGCCGTCGCTCTCCGAGATAACTGAAGTGGCGTTCTTCGAAGACATGAACGTCAAGGTCATGGGCTATCTGCGCTGCGCCCGCGAGGCTGCACCGCACATGCGCCGTCAAGGCTGGGGCCGCATCATCAACATCAGCGGCCTCGCCGCCCGCAACTCCGGATCAACGATCGGCAGCATGCGAAATGTAGCCGTGGCTGCTCTGACAAAGAACCTCGCGGACGAGCTTGGGCCGCATGGAACGAACGTGACCTGCGTACATCCCGGATTGACTCGGACCGAAGCGACGCCAGGGGTGATCGCTCGGCGGGCCTTGGCGGAGGGTACGCCTCCTGCCGAGGTTGAGCGGAGGATGGCGGAGGGGAACTCGGTGCGTCGGCTTATAGATGCTCAGGACATCGCCCGCGTGGTGGCTTTCCTGGCATCGCCCAAATCGGTTGCCATCAACGGGGACAGCATTGCCGCCGGTGGCGGTGTGGGCCGGGCAATCCATTATTGACAGTGTGTATGGCGCCGTTCGCTGGCCAGAGGGCGAGATGGGTGGGATGGGACGCAGCCTGAGTCGGATGGCCTTTACGTACCGGTGCCGCTTACTCGTTTGACCTCGAGATGCTCGCCCGGCGCTAGCGCGACACGCCGAACCTGGATCTGGAACTTCAGGAGCCAGTAGGCGAGGGTCGCTTTGCTCACTCCGATTCGTTTCGCCGCTCCAGTAAGCCCCAGTTCGTTGACAAGCTCAGGCAGTGCCTTTTCAAGAGGGCGTTTGAGCTTCTTCTCTGCCTCAAGCATCTTGACAGTCTTTTTTACCATTCTTGGTTCCTCCCGGCCTGAACCCTTCCATGTTGTCAGTATGTAGACCGCACAAGAGGAGTTCATAGGTGCGGGCATGCGGGTTGCGGGTTCTTTAGAGGGGTCCTGGCCACGTGTGTGGTGCTGCTTGGTCGTTGCCCGCCCACCCTCAGGTTGGTTGAAGGTGCTGGCCGACGGCATCTCAGCCCCGATTGACCGATGTGCTCAGAGCATATCCAAAGTGCCAGACAGTGTCAATATGGAGTCGCGAATATGTATTGTGCATAGCTAATACATACATAAGAATAGTCTTATACTACGGATAACAATGCGCTGTTCGATGAGAATGGGTTGATCTGGACCTTCAGAGTGCGCTGTCGACGTCCCTGTCGGCTTGCTCGTGGTCACAAATAGAGCATCCATACGTCGCAGCGTCCCCCTGCCGCGGCGCAACTGGATCGTCCGCGGGGCTAATAGAGTCTGGGACTTCCCGAAACCCTAGTCAGGGTCCCGAAGGCTCCTGTAACCAGGAGCCCAACTGTCGCCCGGTATCCAACCCGCTGGGTGAGGGTGTTTGACATCACTTCTCAGGGACTGGCCCCTGTCGAGAATCGCGGAGGTTGGGTGCCGCGCCTGAACTGCGTGCGCTGTGCGGGCCTTGCAGGAGGCATCGGTATGTATGACCTCCTAGGAAGTTGGGCGCCTTGGGAGAATTCCGGGTATCCCGGGATCCGGCAAATGGGAACCGCCTCTCCACGCATTTCTCAATACTTGTGGGAACGCTGCACGAGGCGGATGAAATCGGCCCTGTTAAACTCTATGGGCCTCCTGGTACGGCTTTCTCTGCAAACGTTCGTGGCCGAGAGGAGGAGTTCAGACGTGATCTCAGGTAATTTGAACGGACGAGCACATGATCCACGCTATCGAAGAAGCCCTTCTCAATTTCACCACAGACCTCTACGGCGCAATCGGATGGGGCGGCGTGCTGGTTCTGATGGCGGTCGAGAGCGCTGCAATCCCGTTCCCTAGCGAGATCATCATGCCTCTCGCCGGGTGGAAGCTGATCCTCGATCAAGGTCATTCCGAGTGGTATGTCCTTTTCGCCGGACTCGTAGGGGCAGCGGGCAACTTGCTGGGGTCGCTCATTGCGTACTGGGCCGGCGCACTCGGAGGCCGGCCCCTTCTGGAAAAGTACGGAAAATATGTCCTGGTCACGAGGCGTGACCTCGACAGGGCCGATACCTGGTTTGCGAAGAGGGGTGAGTTGACTGTCTTTGTCACTCGCCTGCTCCCCGTTGTCCGCACGTTCATCAGCGTACCTGCGGGAGTTGCGCGTATGAACATCTGGAAATTCAGCGCATACACGTTCGCCGGGGCGTTCATATGGTCGGCGGGCCTGGCCTGGGGCGGCTACCTCCTAGGCGAGAACTGGGAGGACTTGCGATCGAAGGGGCGAGCTTTCGACTGGCCCATCATTGGCGCCATCCTTTTGCTGGCAGCGTGGTTTGTCAGGCACAAGGTGAAGGAACTACGCGCAGAATCCAGGGCTTCAAAACACATCGACCACAACCCGCGCTAAACGAGGGTGGCTGCTTCCTGCGCCGCAAGCATCTGCACACTCGGTGCGCTAGACTTCGAAACTTGGCCCCCGTAGCTCAGCGGACAGAGCAGCTGCCTTCTAAGCAGAAGGTCGTGGGTTCGAATCCCACCGGGGGCACCACCTCAGGCTAACTTCAACACTGCCCCCACGGAACAGATGTGCGAACGGCGCATTTGGGGATGAATTTGGGGGCAGCAGCCCTGAACCGGGGCCATATCCCCGGCAGGCATGTCAGTTGCTGCTGATCTTTCCAGGATGCTCCACAGCCTGTCGGCGGCGTCCATTGCCCAGCCACATTTAGAGGGGTTTTGCGGTCTGGCTGAACCGCTGTACGCCGTTGTTAGCGGGCGTTTGGCGTTCGAAGTAGCCTGTTAGGCGTGAATGCGTCCTGCTGATGGCGCGGTGCGCGGTCTGGGTTGATACAGGCGCAGGGGTATTTTGGCGTCCAGCTTCGCCTGTCAGGCTGCGCCGCTCCCGTCGCAGGCATCTCGTAGGTTTTGGGGATCCATAGATGAGGCTGACCGCAGCAACAGATGTCTGGGCCTGAGCGATGTCCATGCTTATGCAATTGAACGTCTGGGGTATTGAGCCATGCTGAAGACCCTCTGTCTCTAACCGGCCGATACGTACCTGCTGGCTTCCGAGTATGAGCCGGAGCGGATACCGAAGCGGTCTGTCTGTACCGGCGGTTGGCAAATGTCACGTCGTTGCAATCCGCACTCCACGGATCAAGGCAAATACTCTCCATCGCAGGGAGTGGAGGCAAGACTCAAAACCTGACCAGTGCCTCGTAACCACGAGGCAACGAGAGTGGCTTTCAGTGCAGAAACTACGGGTCTATGAGTACGCCGGGGTTGAGGATGCCCCGCGGATCCAGGGTTTTCTTTGTGGCCCTGAGCGCGGATGCGAATAGGTCAGGACGTTCTTTGTCATACCAGGGTCGGTGGTCGCGCCCGACAGCGTGGTGGTGGGTGATGGTCCCGCCAGCGGAATTCACAGCGTCCCCCGCGGCCTGCTTTATTTCGGCCCACATTTCCAGTTCCGAGCCGGGCCTGCCCATCCCTGTGAACGTGTAATACGGTGCCGGGCCGTCAGGGTAAACATGTGTGATGCGGCAAGTGACCGTGCCACCTCCGCAAACACGGTTGAGGGCGTCCTGCACCGCCCCGCGGACACGGTGATCGAAATCGGGCCAACGGTCCCAGGTGATGGCCGTCTCGAACGTATCGTTGATGAGCCCTAGGCCGAGGAGCGTGTTCCATGTGTAGGGCATGTCGATGAACGACTGCCTCCATATCGATGCGGGGCCGGGCCTGCCTGCCTGATCCTTTTCGCCCCCGGCAAGCATGATGTCGCTTTCGTCCACGCGACCGCCTGCATCTCTGGCTATGGCTATGGCCTGTCGCATCAGGTCAACTTGCGGCACATCTGCAGATTCGAAAGCGATGACCAAGAGGGCGTGTCCACCGTCCATGCCCGCAGCGGCCTGTGATTCGCCTTCGTCCAACACTCGGCAGTTGGCGGGCCAGAGCTTTGCCTGCGCGATCGCTCTCGCCGCGTCGGAGGCGGAAGTTAGCGAGCGGAACATTACCGATGCGGCGGCGCGATGCCTCGGCGCGGCCTGAACCCTAACCCACGCCTCTGTGATTACACCGAGAATGCCCTCGCTGCCCAGCACCAGGCGGTCGGCGCTAGGCCCTGCACCGCTGCCGGGGAGCCGGAAAGTTTCCCATGCCCCCGCTGGCGTGATCATTCGGGCGGACTCTAGGAAGTCGTCAATATGGGTGTGGTTTGTGGCGTAATGGCCGGCAGAGCGCGTGGCGATCCAGCCCCCGAGGGTCGAAAACTCGAAACTCTGCGGGAAGTGGCGGAGGGTGAGGCCGTCAGGTTTCAGTTGCGACTCGATCTGCGGCCCGAGCGCTCCCGCTTGAATACGTGCAGCACGGGAGGTCTTGTCTATCTCGATGACGCGGTCCATGCGGGCCATGTCTATCGTGACGATTCCGGAGTATCCCTCGGGAGGTTCCACCCCTCCAACTACGGATGAGCCACCGCCGAAGGGAATGGCTGCGTAGCCCTTGGATGAACACCAGTCCAGAAGCGTCGTGACATCTGCTTCCTCCCGCGGATACGCGACGGCGTCCGGAGGATTGGGGTATTGGCCTCGGAATTTCCGGACGCGGTCACGGAAACTGTGGCCGTAGGCGTGGAAGGCACGATCGTAGGTATCAGTCGAGCACAACGTTCCCAGTGCCTTGGGGATGCTCAGGCGCGGCCTTCGCAGCGAGAGGGACCCGCTTTTCGTGGGCTTCGCCGCTTCGAGGGACAGGCCGTACCTAGCGGAGAGGTTCCTCGCCGCATCACGCAGATGCTCATGGGACGGTTCTCTTGATTCCATCCCCCATGCCCATACGCTCCGTCGGTCCGCCATGTATCGCTCCTTCGGTCGGCCATACCTGTTAATCCAGTTGAGGTATCTGTTCCTGCCATTAACCTCGTCGTGCCCGTCGCCCAACCTGCCGTGAGAGACGGGATCCGCCACCCAAACCTCGTGATCTGCTGTAGCAGGTAACGCGTCCGTCAGACCTGGCCGAGGCACGTATGCAGGGACGGCACCATTCAGGCCGGGCGTTGGGTCCGCAGAAGCCGGTCCACTTCGGAGCGGGATGGCATGGACTCCTGTGCGCCGGGTTTCGTAACAGACATCGCTCCCGTGGCCATCGCCAGCCAGATGGCTTCCTCAAGAGACAAGCCTGATGCGATCCCCGCAGCCAAGCCACCGTTGAACGCGTCCCCCGCGCCGACAGTTGCGACGACTGGCACCTTGAAGGGCGCAAAGTGCCTCGACATGCCATCCATTTCGATATACGCGCCTGATTCAGCCATTTTGATGATCACACCCTTCACGCCCATCCGTTTGATCTCCAAAGCAGCGCGCCTGGCAGAAGCGGCGTCATTTACGGTGATGCCGGTGAGGGCTTCGGCCTCACCCTGATTGGGGGTAAGGACATCTGCAAGCTGTAGGAAGCCGTCCGGGAGTTGCACGCGGGCGGGGGCGGGGTCGAGTATCACAGTCACTCCCTTCGCCTTGGCCTCTTTCATCACGGCGAACGTCGTGTCCAGAGGGATTTCCTGCTGCGCGAGGAGGACCGAGGCCCCTGTCAGGGCTGTCGCTGCATCCCGTACCTGCATGGTGTCGCAGCGGGCATTCGCGCCGTAGATGGCATTGACGTAGTTTTGGCCGGTGGCGTCTATGAATATGATGGCCACGCCTGAGGCGGCACCAACATCGGTCTGGAGATAATTTGTACCGACGTTGGCGGCGCGCAAGTATGCCGCCATCTCGCCTCCGTACGAGTCATTGCCGACGCGCCCGACGAATTCGACTGCTCCGGGTGCCGACAGCCGCCCTGCTGCTACGGCCTGGTTGCCGCCCTTTCCACCTGGCGTGGTGTAGAAGCGGGTGCCCTCTACAGTTTCACCGGGGCCTGCGGGACGGGGGAGGTCGGCGATCAGGTCCATGTTGAGTCCGCCAAGGACAACGGTCCTGCCCTGCCGCGAGTTCACCCGGGTTGTCACCTGCCAATCCTCCCCTGTTGAAGAAGCTCTTCCATGATCTGCGCCACTCCGTCCTCCTCCGGCCCGGGTGCGATGCGGTCTGCTGCAGCGAGTGTTTCAGGGTGGCTGTCTTTCATCGCCACTCCGAGGCCGGCCCATTGAAGCATGTCGGCGTCGCCCTTGCCATCACCGAAGGCGATGAATCTTTCCTGCGGGATGTCCAAGATGCCGGTCAGATGGTCAAGAGCGCGTTCCTTGCCTGCGTTGTGACTGCCGACCTCGCAAAAATGGGCGAGGGAGTGCGTGACACGGGCGCGATCCGCGAGCAGACGCGTGGCGCTGATCACAAGTGTTTCCGTCCGTTCCGTTTCGTCCACGGCCAGAATGAGCGTCGGGCCGCGCCCTGCCAAGTCCAGGAGTGATGGGACGATGTTCAACTGGAGTTCCATGCGAGAGGCGTAGCGTTCGGCCCAGGGCGTGACCGCCTCGACATACACCTCGTCGTCCAGATAGAAATTGACGTGCGCGCCTGTGGACTTGAAGAGGCGGAGAGCGTCGCCGGCGGCGTCCGGAGAGATGCGTTCGTGGCGCAGGACATCGCGGGTCTGCGCTGAGAAAGTGAGCGCCCCCTGATAGCAAATCACGGGACCGTCCGCGCCGGAGTCCATGGCGAAGCGTCGCGCTGAACGCATCATTCGGCCCGTGGCAATGGAGACTATGGCGCCCGTGTCTCTAGCGGAACGGACGGCGCGGCGCAGGCGGGCCGAGACAGTGAAGTCCGGGCCGACCATCGTCCCGTCAACGTCCATGACGATGACTGAGTACTTAGAAACTATCTCATTGATGGCCAATACCTCTTTCTCATCACCCGCCCGCGCTTCTGGACACCTCGGGGTCTGAGAGGAACCGACCCCCGACCCTCGCCTTCTCCATTGAGGGGACATGGGATTCTGGCTGATGCGGGAACAACCGCCGCAAGACTTCGGTCAGGAGGCGTGGTTATCCGGGTCACTCCGGGGTATCTTTGTGCGCCATGCGGCTATTCAAGTTCACCCCGCGTCTAATCATCATGGCCATCTTCCTCTTCACGGTGGTCTGCGTTCTTATTGTTGCGTCGAGCGGTAAGTAGGGATCATCAACATTCCATCACCTGTTGGGAATGAGGTTTGGGCCGGATTTCGCTTGTTCTGGTTCGATCTCCCGCGCGCGTAAAAAGCGCGGGTAGAGGAGCATCGTCAGGAGCATCAAGACGAGGGCGGCGGCCCCGATGATGGCGACGCCTGTCTGTGCTCCGAACTGTTCCGCCAGCCACCCAATCTGGAGCGCTCCTATGGGGCCAGACCCTATGCATACGGTCAGCACGCCCAGGACGCGACCGCGCATCTCTGGTGGCGTGGCATTCAGTGTGATGATGCTCTGCATTGACCCGAACCCGGACATGCCGAGCCCGGCAAGGAAAACCAACGGCATGGCCAGCGCGAGCCAGTCGGCCAGTGAGAATGCCAAGACCATGGCGGCGAAGATGCAGGCGCCGAAGATGTATATCCGCGTGTAGTGGCTGGGCAGGGAGCGCGTGGCGATGAGGACGGACCCGAGTGTGGCGCCGATTCCCTCGACACTTGTGAGGACGCCGAGCATGACAGGGCCTATGTGCAGGTTTTCCTTGGCTATGGCTGGGACGACGAATGTGTACGGGAATGCGAAGACATTGACTATGACCGTGATGATCAGGACTGGGACGATCAGATCGCTGGCCCTGACGTAACGCATGCCCTCAGCGATGTTCTTGAGCGGGCTGACGATTTCTGTAGCTCGTGGGGCCTGACGATATGACAACGAGGCCGCGATGAGGACAGCCCCGCCGTACATGATGGCTCCTGTGAAGTAGGCAGCCTGGACGCCGATCCACTGGACGAATGCTCCCGAGATGGTGGGGCCGACGATCCTGGCGATGTTCATGGTGGCCTGGTCGATACCGATGGCGGCTGCGATGCGTTGGCGGCCCACAACGTCGGTGACCATGTTCCGACGGACGGGGAAGTCGGTTGCCCAGGACATGCCGACGATGAATGTGCCGACGTATATGTGCCAAAGCTGGATGCGGTCTGTGACAACGAGGGCGCCTAGGACGGCGTAGGTGACTGCTATGAGTGCCATGAAGAAGATGAGCATGGCCCTGCGGTTCACGCGGTCGGCTATGGCTCCCAGAACTATCCCAAAGACGAGCATGGGGAGGGCGCGGAAGAAGCTGACGAGGGCGAGCGACCAGGCCGAGCCTGTTAGGTCATAGACATAGACCGAGACGGCAACGGTCTCAATCCAGCGCATGATGGAGTTGATCGCTCCAATGCCCCACAGGCGGCGATAGGCAGCGTCGGCGAAGACCGAGAAACGGCCAGCAGGCGCCTGCCTGCCCGCCTGTGACGTGGCTGGATTGGGTTCGGAGCGGCTGGTCAAGCGGCTGCCGGGCTGCTGTCTGGCCGCGGTAGAAGCGCGTTGCTCTTCAGCGCACCGGGCGTCGCCCACAGGCCGCGCTGGTCTGATCTGGCCTGTGCTTCGAGTTCAGAGAAACCCTGTTTGTAGCGGTCGTTCCTGCCGGGGTCCTCGGCGCTTGCGAAGCCCGCCGCAATAAGGGCCGCGTTGATCATGGCATCGTCAACATACACATATCGCAGGAGATTGCCCTCGGCGTCCCTGTCCTGTCGGTCTTCCTCGAGTCTGACGTTCTTGCCAGCTGCCCACAGGCGGTTTAGCTCAAGTGCGAGGCCGGCATTATCCCGGCCGATCTCTGGCGTGCCAACGCCTATGTAACGCACAATCTCGATCTTGCCGCCGACTTCGACCTCTAGCGTACGCCCGTCCAGTACGCGAGTAACGGTGGCAGCAACAAGTTGCACGCGCTGATCCTCGTCCCGGTTGTTCGGGATGATGAAAGTCTGCGTGATAAGGAGGGCCGCAATGATGAGTCCTCCTGCTATGCCGAGTGGTTTCCATGTGCGCGATAGAAATGACGGCGATCTGTCCGCGAGATGAGCGACGCGCTCGGCCCGGGCGATATCGCCTTCAGAAGGACCTTCGTCGCGTTCGGGGGATTGTTGTTGCAGGGCCATTTGAGAATTGAGTTCGCAGGAACCTTTAGGCGCGGCCAGTGGTGTAGACGTATGTCCCCATCCGTGTGCGAGCATAGCACCGGCCCGGAGCGCCGTTGCCCACGGCCGTTCGCGTTGCTGGTATCCTGAGGGGGTTCGTTCCGAACTGTCCCGCTCTGTCGCGCCCCATAACGCGGCTGGCGGGCGGTGAATCAGCGAGCCACATGGCTGCTGCTGTTCCTCACTGCCTGCTCCCCCCCCCGGAAACCGAGGGGAAGGCAGCCCGTACAGAGGGGTGCCCCCGTGCCTTTCATTTCAGGCCTTGCGTGCCGCGAGTGTGGTCGCACATACCCGGTTGAACCGATTTACGCCTGTGACTTCTGCTTCGGTCCGCTCGAAGTGAAGTATGACTACGAGGCGATCAAGAAGGTCATCTCGCGCAAGAAGATCCAGGACGGCCCCCCCACCATCTGGCGTTATGACGACCTCCTGCCCGTGAGCCGGGATAAGGCGATTGACATCGGTGCGGGCATGACGCCTCTCCTCAAGGCGGACAACCTCGGCCGCGAGCTTGGGCTGCGCAACCTCTGGATCAAGAACGACGCCGTGAACCCCACGTACTCGTTCAAGGACCGCGTGGTGTCAGTGGCTGCAACGAAGGCGCTTGAGTTCGGATTTGACACGCTGGCTTGTGCCTCGACGGGCAATCTGGCGGGTGCGGTGGCGGCGCACGGGGCGAAGGCGCGCATGCGGACGCTGGTGTTCATCCCAGCGGACCTGGAGGCGGGCAAGATTGTGGGCGCGGCCGTGTACGGGCCGACCGTTGTGGCGGTGAACGGGAACTATGACGATGTAAACCGCCTGTGCTCGGAGCTTTCAGACTCGCGCCACTGGGCGTTCGTGAACATCAACATGCGTCCGTACTATTCTGAGGGGTCGAAGACACTGGGGTATGAAGTCGCGGAGCAGTTGGGGTGGAAGGCGCCGGATCACGTGATCGTCCCGGTGGCGTCAGGATCGCTCCTGACCAAGGTGTGGAAGGGCATGCACGAGTTCGCTGCGCTCGGGCTCATCGGCGAGGTAAAGACACACATGCACGTGGCGCAGGCCCATGGTTGCGCGCCTGTGGCGAACGCGTTTAATTCAGGCCAGACTCACACGAAGCCGGTGATGCCCAAGACGGTTGCGAAGTCGCTTGCGATTGGCAACCCTGCGGACGGGTACTACGCCATAAAGATCCTTAAAGAGTCGAATGGGTCGGCATTCGCAGTGCCTGAGAGCGAGGTGGCCGAGGGCATGCGCCTGCTCGCGCAGACCGAGGGTATTTTCACGGAGACAGCGGGCGGAGTAGTGATCTCGACTCTGCGGCACCTGGCGAGGGAGGGCGTGATCAAGCCTGATGAGCAGGTAGTAGCGCTGGTCACAGGTAACGGCCTGAAGACGCAGGAAGTGGTGACGCAGTACGCGAGGCCGGTGCACATAGAGCCGACGGTAGAGTCCTTCGACAAGCATATGGACGCTCCCCGAGGCGGTCTCTCGTCTCCCCCAGCAGGTTCAGAGCGTCTAAACTAGCGTGACGGAATGTGAAACGCACGGCCGCACTACGGGCCAACAAGGCGACTCAGAGGGCATCAGAATGTCAGTCACGGTGAAGATCCCGACGCCGCTCCGGCGGCTCACACAGGGCAAGGACAAGGTTGCGGTAGAGGGTGAAGATGTGAAACTCCTGATCGAATCGCTTGACAAGGCTCATCCGGGTATCAGGGACCGCCTGTGCGATGAGACGGGCGCTCTACGACACTTCGTGAACATTTATGTGAATGGCGAGGACATCCGCTACCTGGGTGGTGTGACGACGAAGCTCAAGACCGGCGACGAGGTGAGTATCGTGCCTGCGGTCGCTGGCGGCGAGTAGGCGAGTTCGGGGAAGTTGGATCATCCATGCAAACGCCCGCCAGTATTGGCGGGCGTTTTGATTGCTCCCCTGTTCCCATGGTTCAGCCATGCCGTGATTGACCAACTCCCGGCAGACCGTGGAGCAACTGTGAGCGGTCAGGGGTCGGAGCTGGCGATGTCATTCCCGCCTGCAGCACTCCTCGTTCGGCTCGGATTATTGGTGCCTGAACGAGTTGGAAATTACCGCAATAATTCTCCGACGGCCTCAAACACTGTGTTTTCGGGCACGTCACGGCGAGTTGTAGCCTTACCTACACCGTCCAACAGTACCCAGCGGATGGCGCCGCCTCGCGTCTTCTTATCCGAGCGAGTGGCTTCAAGCACAGCGTCCACGGACACGCCAGAGGCTCGGACGGGCAGGCCGTAGCGTTCGAGAATCGCCCTCTGGCGGTCGACGAGTTCGCCTGAGATCATCCCCATGCGCTGGCTGATACGCGCCGCAGCCATCATGCCAACGCTGACTGCTTCGCCATGGAGGAGCTTGCCGTACCCGGTGACTGCCTCAAGCGCGTGGCCGACGGTATGGCCATAGTTCAGCAGGACACGGGTATCGCCGGTCTCGAACTCGTCCGCAGAGACGACCTCAGCCTTGATGGCGACACTGCGGCGGATGGCCTTCACCGCGGCCTCCCCCGAGAGGGACATCATCTCCCCCGCGTGCGTTTCAAACGTGTCCAGGAGGCTGGCGTCCGCGATTAGTCCGTGCTTGATGGCCTCGGCCCAGCCGGAAGCTAGCTCGCGGCGCGACAGGGACTGAAGGTAATCAACCTCCGCCATGACTAGCTTCGGCTGATGGAACGCGCCGACGAGGTTCTTTCCGATGGGCAGGTTGACGGCGACCTTGCCCCCGATTGACGCATCCACCATGGCAGCGAGGCTCGTAGGCGCCTGCACGAATGCGACGCCTCGTAGCCACGTAGCTGCAACAAACCCCACAAGGTCGCCTGTGACGCCACCGCCAAGGGCGACGATGACGTCACTCCGCTCCGCTCGCTGCCCCCCCAGCCATTCATAAATCTGCCGGGCGGTGTCGAGGCTCTTGGCTGGCTCGCCCGACGGGATGGTGAGAACGTTTGCCGGGTAGCCACCGGCTTCGAGGGCTTCCTGACAGCGGCGCACGCCTGCGGGGAAGAGAGCCTGATCGGCGACGATGAAGGCGCGTCCATGGAGGTCCGCGGCGGCCATTTCCAATCCAATGCTCTCGATGATGCCACGGCCGACCATGACGCGATACGCGCCTTGCGTCGTCTTGATGACGGCGGCGAGATTGTTATCACTGGTTGAGAGCATATGTTTCATCGCAGGATGGGCCAAGACTTCGCATGTCAAACTGATTGGTGAGCAAGATCGTTTCTGCTAGCTTCAGTTCTCACCCCAACCCTCTCTCTTCCATGGTAGATGGGACTAGCCGACTCACGCCATGAACATCTCTCGTCCACAGGGCATCCGAGAGGGATAGGAGGGGTCCTGGGAGTGGTCAGCCACCACCCGTGATGTCGCGCCATGCCTGAATGATCTCATTTGCCACATCTCTGGGGATTTTGTTTTCTGTGTCAATTGTGATGTGAGCGGCGGAGTACGCCTCCTCGCGGTCTGCGAGCAGTCTGCGTATCTTCTCGACCGGTGCGTCGCCACCCAGCAGGGGCCTCAATGTGCGCCCGCGCGCTCCTTCAGAACGCGTTAGCCTCATGTTAATGGACTCGGGTGACGCCTTGAGTCTGATGACGAGCCCGGTGCGAGACATAAGTTCACGGTTTTCAGGACGCATAGGCATGCCGCCGCCCGTTGATATGACCGTGTTTACCGACGCTGCCGCTTCTGCGAGTGTCGCGCTTTCAATGTCACGGAATTTCGCCTCGCCGTCTTCTTCAAATATCTCCGGGATCGGTTTGCCTGACTTCTGTTCGATTAGTTCGTCAGTGTCAACGAACTTCATGCCGAGCTTTTCGGCGGCGATGCGTCCGGAATGGGACTTCCCTGTGCCTGAAAAGCCCGTGAGGTAAATGTTACGGCGATCGTTTGCGCTGGCCGTGGCATCAGCCTTGTGGGTCAAGCCCCCATCACCGATATACGGCGGGTATCCGCCACCTCCCATGGGGAGTGGGAATTCCGGGGTCTGGTCTGAACGAGTCATGCCTTCGGCGCGGGGTGCTCGTACCCGGCGGTGACGCCAGTGGCGAACTGCTGGTGGCTACCTATGTAGCCAACGTAGTTCCGGCGCGTCTCTTCCATGTGGTCGCCGCCGAACTTTTCAAGCATCGCGTCAGCCAGGACGAGCGCGAGCATCGCCTCGCCAATCGGCGTCGCCCGCGGCACCTGGCAGATATCTGAGCGGTGGTACGCCGCTTCGACCGACTCGCCTGTGTTGATGTCAACGGATGGGAGAGGTTTCGTCATGGTGGCGATTGGCTTGACGGCCACGTAAACGACGATGGGCTCGCCGTTGGACATGCCGCCCTCGATGCCGCCCGCTTCGTTAGACAGCCTGCGGAAGCGGCGGCGGTCGCGTGGGTCGGCTGCGATCACATCCTGCACTTCCCTGCCTGGCCGACGCGTGTTGGCGAAGGCGCGCCCTATTTCAACTCCCTTGACGGCGTTGATGCTGATCATGGCCTGTGCGATGCGAGCGTCGAGCTTGCGATCCCACTGGATGTGGCTGCCGAGTCCGACGGGGACGTTGAAGGCGACCGTCTGGAAAACTCCGCCAATGGTTGTGCGGCTGTCTTTGGCCTGGTCAACCTGCGCTTTGAAATTGCGGTCCGAGTCCGAGTCTGCGGCGCGCACATCTGATGCTTCGGCTGCTTCCCAGTCAACGTTGGTAGAAGTCGCATCGGGGGCTTCGGCGTTGCCGATGGAGACGACGCGGCTGCGGAGATCTATGCCGAACTCCTCCAGAAATTTTCGTGCCACTGCTCCTGCGGCGACGCGGGCGGCGGTCTCTCTCGCGCTTGCCCGTTCCAGGATGTTGCGGAGGTCATGCTGCGAGTATTTGAGCGCGCCAGCGAAATCTGCGTGTCCGGGGACGACGTGTGTGTGTGTTTTCTTGTCCACGCCGTCAGGCACAGGAGTCGCGGACATGGCGTCGCGCCAGTTGGGGAAGTCAAGGTTTTCGATCCACATGGCGATCGGCGAGCCGAGCGTGACGCCGTGGCGGAGACCTGACCTGACCTCTGCCCTGTCCTTTTCGATCTTCATGCGGCCGCCCGAGCCGTATCCCTTCTGGCGTCGTGCCATCTGCGCTTCGATGTACGACTCGTCGAGGGCGAGGCCTGCGGGTACACCCTCGACCATTACGGTGAGGCCGGGGCCGTGCGATTCACCTGCTGTGAGCCAGCGGAATGTGGACATTGATCCTCGTTCTTTGCGCCAGATGCTGATTGGAGCCCTGCGACGCGTTCAGGGCGCGCTACTGTTTGCCAGTGACTCTATTTGCGCCCCGCCCTGGCTTTCATCAGGGCGTTCATCATCACTTTGATCGGGGCCTTCTGGCCGGTGCACAGTTCGAAGCCTTCTGCCCCCTGGTAGATGAGCATCGTGATGCCGCTGGCGGTGCGTCCGCCCGCAATTTCGACCTCGCGCAAGAACGGAGTTTCGAGCGGGGCATAGACCGCATCGTAGCCCAGCGCGTCAGCGGAGATCAGATCGGCGGTGACGGGCGAGGCGTCCGGAGCGGGTCCACCTGCCATGCCCATCGACGTGGTATTGACAAGAAGAGTGGCATACGGAACGGCGTCCGTCAGGTCTTCGCGAGACAGACTGATGGCGAGCGGCTTGAAACGGCGCTCGGACATGGCAGATGCCAGTTCCTGCGCTTTCTCCAGGGTGCGGTTGGCGATGGTGAGGCGGGCCACACCCGCAGTGCGCAGCGCGTAGATGACGGCACGCGCCGCGCCGCCAGCACCGAAGACGACTGCATTTGCTCCTCTGGGGTCGAACTTCGCTTCCTCCTGGATCGATCTAAGGAACCCAGGAGCGTCAGTATTGTGGCCGGTGAGCTTGCCGCCCTTGTTAACGATCCAGTTGACCGCGCCGATGGACTTCGCAGTGTCGTGGACGGAGTCGAGCATGGGGATTACGGCCTGCTTATGCGGAAGCGTGACGCATGCTCCGAGCACGTCCCCAGCGCGAAAGGAGGCTACCTTCTCGGCCAGCGACTCTGGAGCGGTGGGCCATGACTCGAAGGTGGCGTCGATGCCGAGGTGCCTGAGTGCCGCGCCCTGAAAAGCGGGCGACAGAGTGTGTCCGAGCGGGTAGCCGATGATTCCCATGCGTTTAGTCATACTGCTGTTGATCTCCGGTTCATCCCCTCTCCCTCAATGGGAGATGGGAAATGGCGAGGGGATGATTGGCGTTTAGGTGAGATCAATACATCTCCCTCAACATCCACCTTTGGTGACTACCAGTCCAAGCTCATGGTGCACCATTGTTTGAAAGGAGCAGGCCCGACCGCGGTGTCAGGCAGACCACCGTCGTAGTAACCCGAACCAAATCCAGCCACCTGCATGGGCGGGCATCCGATCCCTTCCTAGGAGAAGGATCGGACAGTGACCGGGTTACCTGCGCTTCGTCAGGAACGCCTCCAAGATCAGAGCGGCCGCGGCTGAGTCTATCGATCCCTTGTTCCGGCTGGGCTTGCGGCCTGCATCCCTGAGCAGCGCTTGCGCCTCTACGGATGAGAGCCGTTCATCCCACGTGGCGATGGGTAGGGTTGTAGCTTTCTTCAAGGCATCGCAGTACCTCAGCGCTGCCTGCGCCTGTGTGCCGCGCCTGCCCTCCATTGTGACAGGCAGACCGACGACGATGCCAACCGCACCCTCTTTATGTGCCAGATCAACGATCAGGCGGATGTCGCTGGCGTCCGCCGCCCGACTGATCGCAGAAAGTGGTGTGCAGAGGATACCGGTGGGGTCAGAGATGGCTATGCCAATGCGCACCTCGCCCAGATCAAGGCCAAGCATGCGGCGGGACGGCTGTTGCTGCCTGGCGTCTATTTTCGACCTCCCGGCTTCGCTGATGCAGACTCGATTATGATGCGTTCGATGGCGGACAGGGCCTCGTCGAGCCTCGCCGGGTCTTTTCCCCCGGCTTGCGCAAGGTCGGGCCTGCCTCCGCCGCCACCACCGAGGATGTTCGCAAGCCCGCGTGCGATGTTCCCCGCGTGGAAGCCCTTTTCGTTCAGGTCCTTCGTGACCATGACAACCACCGCAGGCTGCCCGTCTATCACAGCGCCAAGGACGAGGACGCCACTGCCGAGCCTGTCACGCATATGGTCGCCGGCACGACGCAGGGTATCTGCGTTGGCAGCCTCGATCCGGCTCACCTGGACCTGCGCAGAGGCTCCGTCCATTTCGACCCGAAGCATCTGCGATTGATGCGACGGGCCGCCTTCCAGACTGGCCCTGAGCGCCAAGTCTTCAAGTCCTGCAATCTTCTTTCGGGCAGCGTCCAGATCGCGCTGGAGCATCTCTGCACGGGACTCAAGCTCGTTCACAGGGGCGTGCAGGCAGGCCGAAAGGCGGTTGAGAGCGCTGAACCTGTCCCAGATGGCCTCGTCCGCGCCTGCGCCGGTGAGGGCTTCCAGGCGGCGCATGCCCGCCCCGATGCCCGTCTCCGAAATGATGATGCAGGAGCCGATGCCGCCTGTGCGGTCCATATGCGTGCCGCCGCAGAGTTCATATGACCAGCATTCGTTCCTCGTTGGCTTTGAGCCTGCGGGAGTGTGTGTGTGACCATCGTGCGAATGTTCGTAAACACCCGTGATGCAGATGGTCCGCACATCGTTCTCATATTTATCGCCGAAAAAGGCGAGAGCACCCTTCTTGACGGCCGCAGAGTACGTCGTGTGCTCTACGCTGACGTCTGTGTTGGCTCTGATCTGCTCGTTCACGCGGTCCTGTACGGCCTTTAGTTCCGCCTGTGTGAGCGGGGCCATGTGGGTGAAATCGAAGCGTAGACGATCGGGCGCAACGAGTGAGCCGGCCTGCCTGACATGCTGCCCTACGACCTCTCGCAGTGCGGCGTGCAGCAGGTGGGTGGCGGTGTGATTACGGCGAATACGGTCACGGCGAGCGGTGTCCACGTCTGCCCGCACGGCAAGCCCGGGCTTGACTACCCCCTGCTTCACGACGCAGTGGTGGACATTGACGTGGCCATAGGGGTTCAGCGTATCTGTGACCTCCAAAAGGAGGCCTTCGCCGCTGATGATGCCCGTATCGCCCACCTGTCCTCCTTTCTCGGCATAGAACGGCGTCTCGCGCAGGACGACTTCGACTTTTTCACCAGGGAGCGCCGACTGGACGGCTTCGCCGTCCCGTACGATGCCGATGATGACGGATGCCGCCGATGTGGCGTGGTAGCCGAGGAAGGGTGTTTCGTCCACGCCAAGCTCTTCATATATGTGGCGTGTTGACATGTCCCCGCCGAATTTCTGGCCCGCCGCCCTGCCCCGCTCGCGCTGGGCCTGCATTTCGGACTCGAAACCCTTGCCGTCAACAGTGAACTGGTGATCCTGAAGGAATTCGCGGGTGACCTCGATGGGGAAGCCGTAGGTGTCGTAAAGCAAGAAGGCTTCGCGTCCGGAGATAGACGAAGCCCACTGAACGAGCGACTGTTCAGCAGCCTGGACTTCATGGCTGGTGGTGGGCGAGCCTACGCCTCCGCCCATAGACAGCGCTCTTGCGAATCCGGCGGCGTGGCCTGACAGAGCCTCTGCGGCGGCACGGCGTCCCACGGCGCGGGCATCATCGCCAGTTGGCTGTTCTATGTTGCGTTTACCAATGATAGAGACGGGGTCTGAGAGGGCGGCAGCCGTGGCGGCGCGCATGTCCGAGACCAGGCCGTGCATGGACGCGGCGTAACGCCTGCGGTATTCGATCATGCCATCGAGGACGGTACTGCCGAATTCAAGCGTCCGCGAGAACCGCTCTTCTTCGAGCTCAAGCACCCGTTTGATGAAGGGGCCGTTTTTGACCAGTTCCGGGTAGGCTCCGCCCATGACCTCGGAAGCGACCGTTGATAATTCAGGCAGAAAAGTCTCTTTCAGGCCAAGTTGGCGCCCGAAGAGCATGCCGCGGCGTATCAAACGGCGCAGGACGTAGCCGCGGCCTGTGTTGCCGGGGATGACGCCATCACCGATTAGGAACGAAGCCGACCGCCCGTGTTCGGCTACGACGCTGAGGGCGCGGTTGGTGTCGTGGTCTGTGCCCCACTCCCTGCCACTGAGTTGCATGGCCTTCTTGATGAGCGGCGTGAAGAGGTCGGTCTCATAGATGTTCTTCGTCCCCTGAAGCACCACAAGGACGCGTTCAAGCCCCATCCCGGTATCAATGTTCATCTTGGGCAGTTCCGTGCGACGACCATCTGCGTGGTGGTACAGCTGCGTGAAGACCAGGTTGTAAAGCTCAACGAAGTCTTTGTGGAGGTTGGGGCCCCAGTCCTTCTTGCGGATGGGGTCGTCCATGCTGGGGACTTTGTTCAAATCCCCGTTGTAGTAGTGGAGTTCGCTGCACGGGCCGCACGGCCCCTCATCGCCAGCGGGCCCCCAGAAATTGTCCCTTGCGCCAAAGCGGTAGATGCGCTCGGCTGGCACTCCCAGGTTGCGCCATATGGCGACGGCCTCATCGTCGTCCTGAAAGACGGTCATGTAGAGGCGTTCGGGGTCGAGCTTGAGCGTATGTGTCATGAACTCAAGCGCCCATGCACAGGCCTCCTTCTTGAAGTAGTCGCCGAAGGAGAAGTTGCCGAGCATTTCGAAGAGGGTGAGGTGCGTGGCGTCGCCGACGGACTCGATGTCCGTGGTGCGGAATGACTTTTGTGACGTGGTGATGCGCGGCTGTGGCGGCTCCAGTTCGCCGGAGAAGTACTGCTTGAACTGGGCCATGCCGGAGTTGGTGAGGAGGAGTGTGGGGTCGTTGGCCGGGATCAGGGACGCCGCCTGCATGCGTAGGTGGCCACGCGCTTCGAAGAAGCTGAGGAAGGCTTCGCGGAGCTGATCTGCGGTCTTTGGCTGGCCTGTAGAGTTCGGCTGGTGCTGCGGCATGTGTCCCCCGTGCGTGGCGAAGCGTTTCGATGTTCGGATTCTAACGTTCGCATCCGTTCTGGTGTGAATGTAAACGGTCTGCGTGGCAGTGCTTCATCCTGAGTTTGATACTCACCCCAACCCATCATCAGTGGGCACCCCTAACGAGGAGAGTGGATTCAAAGTGGAAACGCTGCGGACACCGCAGTTCAAATACGATGGACGCCTCGATGCTGCATGCGGCGTATCACAGGCATTACAACGTCTTCTGCAACCCGCTCTTGTGGTTCCTGCACCACCAGATCTGGAACCCCTCGCACACACCGAACATAGATGCCGACGTGGAAGACGTCTGGGAACGTGGGCACGTGATTGTGAACCAGGCGTTCGCAGACGAGGTGGTGGCAGAGACAGGATGGGCCACCGGAAGGCCGCCAGTGATCATCGTGCGTGACGGGCACGCATCCTGTCTGAGGGTGCAGGTCAGTGGGAGCGCATGAAGGAGCACGTTCTGACTGTGGGAGCGGCGGATGCTGACTGACCTGGCTGATTTGGTGTCAGGCGCGCAGGTCTACATCCTCAAACTTCACTTTGAGCCCCTCCCTCACACAAAGCGGTATTCGCGCCCCGTATTCATTCGACAGGGACCGTGTTGAAGCTAAGAGCTACTGCAAGAGGCCGGTCCATTTCGCTGCGCTCATGGCTAGGGTGACACAGTGGAACCCCACGGTATTTCGAGAGCCTCAGGATTCGGGGTGCAAAGATCGGGTCGATACTTCTCCCGCCACTAATCCTGCTGGGGGAGGGTATTCATGCCCTACGCGCCCGCATCTCTTTCCCAGAGGGTAACGTACGGGCCCTCTTCTCCGCGGATCAGCTTCTCCATCTCCGCTTTTGATGTTGCAGCAACAGCATCACGCTCCTGCTTTAGCAGCGAGCGCATCTGCTCATGGAGGCTCCTGACCTGGCCTGGGGTGAGGTGCTGTCCGAACAGGTCTTTGGCGACTTCATGCAACTGGTCGTCGCTGACACCCAGCAGTCCGCCTGCGAAGAACATCACGCCCACGCTGCCGATCTCCCTGTCAGACCCCTCGGGCAGGTCACGGCTCAACGCCTCGATGACGCTATGCAGAGAGTGTGCGCGGATCAGGCCTTCCAACTCTTGGGGCATGGCAATCAACATCATGAACCCCAGGTCAGGCCGGCGCAGGAGCTTCGAGAAGTCTCCCTCAATCCGGCGTGTGAAATCGCCGCCAAGGACCTCATCGAACTTGAGGACGCGCACGACGGGGCGGTCTGGCAGCCGTACGCGGGCGTCAACAGCGATGAACTCTTTCAGGTGCGGGAAGATGCAAAGCGTGATCGCAGCTTCCTTTTCCTTCCGGGACTCAAACATCATCTGGCGCTCCTGCCTGGGATCGGCGCTGCGAGGCGAAAAAAGGAATGGCGGAACCGAATTGGCAGGCGGCCCGCGGACGAAAAACCAAGATCAGAGGGGGCCGCATATCAATGATACGCCGGGGGAACTGATCTGGAGGAGCGGCCACAATAGGGTTGACTATCGTCTGCTTGCCACTGCCTACGCGGAGATTTCCTCTTCCAATGGGAGAAGTTGCGATGCGAGGGAGGAGATTGGATCTCAATCGCACGGGTGATCGCTCTCCGCCCTGGCACCCTGCCTTGATTAATAGGGGGAGCCCTTGGACTTGGCGACCGGATCACACAACTATGAGGTCTTGCGCCTCAATTCCTTGTGGCGTAATTCGTACCGGAAGTCGCAATGTGGAGCGCCCTTCATGATGGTCTGTGTACGGGTGAGCTTCACGTCCGGGTTGAAGCCTCGGATGAATTCGAAGTCACGGGTGCAGGAGAAGATGTCGCCCAGGTCGCCCATACCCAGTTGTCGATACATCTCGGCATAGCGGCAGCGCGTCACGTTGAACGAGTAGGTCTCGGCTGTCTCTTCGAGGACTGTGATCTCAAGCGCTCCGTTCCTGCGCCACGGTTCCTTGTTGGCGAAGAACGACTGCAGGTCCTTCTTGCCCGTCCGCTCGGCGAATGCCCTGCCCTGCTCCCTCGCGATTTCTGTGATGACTCTTCGGGCGGTGGCGTTAGTCTGCTCCATGCCGAACTCCTTCTGGAAGGCGTGCAGCATAGGGCCGAGAACCATCGCCTCGATGCGCCGGCGGTCCAGCACGGACATTGTGTTTATGTCGAAGGGAGGCGCGCTGGCGGGCGTGGGGGCTTTGTTCGAGGATTCGTTCGCGAGATCTGGCATAGTTTCGAGAATTCACCCTCTCTCTAACCCTCCCCCATCGAATGGGAGGGGATGCAGGCGCTCAGACGGCCTCAACGCTCATGGCGACTGCGCCGCCGCCTGCGTGGCAGATGACGGCCATGCCTTTGTTGCCACCGGACTTGCGTATGCCGTAGATCAACGTCACCAGGATGCGTGCCCCGCTCGCCCCTATGGGGTGTCCGAGCGCAATGGCTCCCCCGCGCTGGTTGACTCTGTCCCAGTCCCAACCGAGCGCCTTGCCGTTAGCAAGGACCTGAGCGGCGAAGGCCTCGTTAACCTCTATGGTGTCGAAGTCATCCAGACTATCGCCAGTGCGCTCCAGCAGCCTCTTCACCGCCAGGCGGGGTGCGTCGAAAAGCATGCCCGGTTCATTGGCGGCGTGGGCGTAGCCAGTGATGCGTGCAATAGGGCGTGCACCAGTCTCGCTCGCCCGTTCAGCCGACATCACGACCAGTGCGGCCGCTCCGTCACTGATCTGCGACGCATTGCCGGGAGTCACGCTGTCACCGGGCGGGAAGCCGGGCTTGAGTCTGCCAAGAGACTCGGCGGTCGAGTCCGGCCGCGGCCCTTCGTCCACTGCGACTTTCTGCATTTGGCCCTTTGCACCCTGCACTTCGACGGCCACCGTTTCATCGACGAACCAGCCCTCGGAGAGCGCCGCAGAAGCTTTGTGTTGGGAACGCAAGGCAAACTCGTCCTGCTCCGCGCGGCCCACGCCGTACGTGTGAGCTACGGCCTCGGCAGAGCCGCCCATGTGGCGGTTCTCGAACGGGCACCAGAGCCCATCGTGGAGCATGGAGTCGATCAGCTTCACATCGCCCAGGCGTTGTCCGGTGCGGCTGTTCATGAGCAGGTGTGGAGCGAGGCTCATGTTCTCCATGCCGCCCGCAGCCACTGTCTCAGCGTCGCCGGACTGTATTGCCTGTGCGGCGAGGACGACTGCGGTGAGGCCCGATGCGCAGGCCTTATTGATTGTCATGGAGGACGTGGTGTTTGGGATGCCTGCTCCTATGGCCGCCTGCCTGGCGGGCGTCTGGCCCAGTCCGGCGGTGAGCATGTTGCCCATGATGACGTAGTCCACCTGACCGGGTTCGATGCCCGACCTCTCGACGGCGGCCTTGAGGGCGATCGAGCCGAGCCTGGTCGCCGGTGTGGTGGACAGCCCGCCGCCGAATTTTCCTATTGGCGTGCGTGCGGCTCCGGTGATGACGATTTCGCGCTTGAGATGTGACAAGGCATGCTCCATGCGGGTCAAGGCCGAACGATCTCAGCTGGAGTATATCCCTGGGGAATGGGACGGGGACTGAACAGTGTGGGCCGGGAGATCGCGGGTGTATGTCCAGGCGGGGTGTGAGCGCAGCCGATCCTCCATCATCGTCCGCGTTAATCGTTGTAGGAATCAAGCGACCGCCCTAGGAAAATAAGGCTGACGACCGCAGGAGGGGCATAAACGAGTGCAACCAGTGAACTAACGAGAGCCTGAAACCACACGATGGGAGCAGCGCATAGACATGTCACTCAACGCCAACGACCAGATTGATATTGGCCCGTCACTCCATGCAGCCCACGATCCCACCCTGGTGAGCCGGCCCTCCAAGGAAATGGAGGTTGAACCAGGAACGCGCGTCCGAGCGCTGTCGCCATGGACCAAGAAAGCCGAGACGAGCAGGAACGATGTCAGGGTGAGCACCAAGCCGAAGTCCATAAGAGAGGCTCGCCTCACGAACCGGGCACGTCGATCTAAACGTGTGCATTCGGGTATCCACCTTGCCGCCTGGCATGGCCATGCACCCTCTGCCCTATACCAACGTGCGCGGACGGTACTGAAGCGCCTCGGCGAGGTGAGGTGTCAGGATCTGGTCGGAACCGGCAAGGTCTGCGATCGTCCGGGCGACTTTCAAGACCCTGTGGAACCCGCGGGCCGATAGGCTGAGTTGATTCATCGCCAGTTGCAGGAGCGACTTTGCGCCCTCTTCCACCTGGCAATGCTCCCAGACCTCCACAGGCCCCATCTCGGCATTGGCGGCGATCTTCTTCGTCCCGAAACGGGAGTGCTGGAGCGCGCGCGCTGCGTTGATCCGGCCCCGGACCGTCGCCGAGTCCTCTGCCTGCGCAGGCTGGACGAGTTTTTCGTACTCGACCCTCGGAACGTCCACGAAGATGTCTATGCGGTCCATGAGCGGCCCGGAGATCCGTCTTTGGTAGCGCGCGACGCCAGTGATGGTGCAGGTGCAGGCGCGCTGAGGGTCGCCAAAGAAGCCGCACGGGCATGGGTTCATAGCCGCGACGAGCATAAAGTTCGCAGGGAATGTCATAGTGCCTTGCGCCCTGCTGATCGTGACCACCTTGTCCTCGATGGGCTGGCGCAGGACCTCAAGAGACGAGTGGCCGAATTCAGGCAGCTCATCAAGGAAGAGAACGCCCCTGTGGCTCAGGGTGATCTCTCCGGGACGGGGGATCATCCCGCCGCCAACGAGGCCAGCGTTCGAGATTGTGTAGTGGGGCGAGCGGAACGGTCTGTCCGCAATCAGGGGGCTGCCGGCAGGCAGGAGTCCCGCGACACTGTAGATCGTCGTGACTTCAAGTGCGTCATCGCCAACCATGGGCGGGAGCACCGAGGGGAGGCAACGCGCGAGGAGCGTCTTGCCCGAGCCCGGGGGCCCCACCATGAGTATATTGTGGGCGCCCGCGGCGGCCACTTCCAATGCGCGCTTGGCGTGCTCCTGCCCACGCACGTCAGCCAGGTCGGCCTGCCTAACCTCTCTGTCGGGCTGTTTCCTGGGCGGTCTGGCTTTGGGGTTATACGGGCTGATGTCCTCTTCGCCGCGCAGGTGTGCGGCAAGCTGCGAAAGCGTGTCCACGGGGAAGATGGTGACGCCGTTTACGAGGGATGCCTCATCTGCGTTGGGCGATGGCACAAAGACAGACTTGAAACCTTTTGCCCTGCCGACGGCGACCATGGGCAGGGTGCCCTGTGTTGGCCTGAGCTTGCCATCGAGAGCGAGTTCGCCGAGTAGAAGTGCGCCGTCGAGCCGGTCCGGTATCTGCCCGGTGCTGAGGAGGACCCCGATGGCGATGGGAAGGTCATACGACGGCCCGCTCTTTTTCACATCTGCGGGGGCCAGACCGACGGTGACGCGTTTTAGCGGGAACTCGCAGCCGGAGTTACGTATGGCGGCGCGCACGCGCTCGCTGGACTCACGGACAGCGGCGTCGGGCAGGCCGACGATGTTGAACGCAGGCAGGCCCGGAGAAATGTCTACTTCGACCTCAACAAGAAACCCGTTGAGGCCTGACAAGGCGCATGTCCGTGTTTTTGCCAGCATGTCAGGCGGTGGCTACTCCCTCAGCCCGGCCGCATCTTAGACAGCCCAGCCCAGTAACGCAAAACCCCCTGTCACAATCGGTTCGCAGATCGCGACTGTCCCCAGATGCGGACACGCGCAACATGTTGAACCACTGGTGGCCGATCTATCGGGGCCAGGTAGCGGATGAGCGTGATCAGCCACGCTCTGTCGTGGCGGTCCTCAAGCTGATGGAGCGCCATGACAGGTCTTCAACGGTCTCGGACGTCCTGAGCCAGAAATAGCTCAGCGAGTGTCTGAACGAACCGCTCCGCGCCCTATTCCCTCCGGGTTCTCTGGCGAAGGTCGGGAGTGCAAGGCGGCCCCCGTTACCGGGGGCCGCTGGCGTTACTACGACCTGTTCTTTATGACTACGACCTCAACTATCTTGAGTGCCATGGGTTCATCAACAGCCAGTGCCAACCGCAACTCTTCCAAGAACTGTCGTTCTTCCTTTTCCACTACCCCGTCAGCCAGCAGCAGGTCAGCAGCGAGGAAAAACGCCTGCTCGCACTGTTCCTTTGACAGGGCCGCCTTTGCGGCAGGCATCACAGTGCCTGCGCCGCGCTTTTTCAGGATTCCGGCGACTTTGTTCAGCGTGGCGCCCATATCCCGTAGGCCACGGTCTCGGAATGCGGACATGGCGGCCAGGTTCATGGCGGCCCGCTGTAGCTCTTCATCACTGATTGCGCCGTCCGACGCCATGGCGGCCACCGCTACTGCGGCGAAGGCCTCGTTCTTGTCTAATGTGATAGGGCCGTCACCCTTGTCCTTGCCGAGAACCTTGTCAAAGAGACCCATTCGAGCAACCTCACTTGTTTATTAGCCACCGCTTGTGCGGTGGGCGTATTCCTGACCAGACCGGAAACGGCTCGCGGTCGTGGTCAGGCGGTCCAGATTTCCGGGCCAGCCTGAAATGGTACTCCAGCCAAGTGTGCCACCTGTCTCCTCTTTGCCGGCTCACTACGGCAAACTCCGATCACACATCGATCGAACACAGCGCATATATAAACCGGCGAAGAGCGGGCGATGATGGGATCAAGGCGGTTTGGGAACCGCTACGCCCAGATGTAAGGCCAGCCGTATCTTGGAAAGAACGTCGGCATCATGAAGCCGGCAATGCAGCCGGGGGGTCTCATGGTGGTGTTAGATGTCATCCAAAGACCGGCGGAGCAGATCATTGCCGCTACGTCTACCGGAACTCTCCCCCATCGAGGTGGATGGGATTGCGTGGGTGATTTCTAAGTCTGGTTGCGTTTGCGGCGGCCGGGCTGTCGCTTGCCTATCTGGTCGCGTCCTGAGTTGTGTTCTGTTGAATCGGACTTCGCCGTCACCCTAGCCTCGGCGTCAATCGCCTGGCCCCGTGTCCGCCCGCCTCCGCCCTGCCCTGCGCGGAACACTGCTCCCCACAGCAATCCCAGTAATACGCCGGCGATGGTCGTGACTGGCACGCCGACGAGTAGTCCCACCGCCGCCGTTTCGATCGCGGTCGTTGCTTGGCTGTCGTACTGAAAGAGCGAAATGACTGTGCCTGCGATGCCGACGACCGCGCCCAGCACTCCGCCCCATAGCATGGGCCGCGTCAGGCGCATGGTGATGTCCCCCCGCAAGAGGCAGATTTGCCCAGAGGCAGAGGTTCCGATGAAATAAGAGCGGTCAATTTAGGGTGTATGTCTCGTATTTCGCTTCGCAGGGGTTGCCGCGGGAAACGTGCATGCGCTCTGCGGAGGGCTCAAGGATGATCGAGATTACGCTGCGCTGCCAGCCCGTGAGCGGATCCGGGTTGGGGTGGCGGCAAATCGAAGTCGGGTAGCCATCGTGGTCGGACAGGATGCGCTTCAAGGCATCGACGCCTACCGGACTGCCGTCTTCTGACAGCATCGTTTCTGCGCGGGCCTTGCGCGGTACTGACTGGCCGTAGACGCGGTCTGCGAAGCGATGGTTGTTAGGTACCAGGTCCGGGTGGACGCAATGGTTGGTGTGGGCGAGCCTGCCAGTGCGGTCTGCCTGAATGACGCGCACCGCCTGAGGTGTGACTTCAAGGTCAGCCGCACCCTGTGGCGTGACCAACGCGGCGTTGGCGGGGATAGTTCGTGGGGCCCTCTCCGCCGCATCCACAATGCCCTCTAGTGATGATTGCTCGAAGAAGGCGCGCACGATGAAGTACCACGGCACGCCTTCCCTACGGCTTGGGCCATTGAGGGCGTTCATGCACACGCCGATGCCGGCATCGTTCATTCCCATGTACGCGATCAGGCCGGGCTGGGTCCACGTCATGCTGGCTGGCTTGCCCTTGGGCCTGCGTATCAGGACGAGGGAGAATGGGTCCATCGCCGGGTCGTTGTCCCAGTTCTGCCCGGCTATGGCTTCGCCGGTCGCGCTGGCGCCGGCGCTGACCATGAGGGACGTGCAGCCTTCTGTTTGCGCTCTCCTCTGCCGCCGGGAGCGGGTCAGTTCAAAACCCCTCTCCACAGAGGTGCGGGCTGGGGTGGGGGCATTGTGCGAAATGCCTGCCTCATCATCCGCCTTGGAAAGCATATTGCGGGCGTTCAGGAGCATGACCTGCTCGACTTTTACTCCTGCGCCCTGGGCGATCCCGCGTAACTCTTCCAGGGAGTCTGGCGCATACCGTTCGACGAACGGCATGGCCCCGGCTGCGATGGCACCCGCTGTTGTCGGCGTTATTTGCTCTGTGCGGCCTTTGTTGACGCGGTTGATAACGAGGTCCAGGAGTTCGCGGATCTCATCGCGCCGGGCCTCGCCTATCTGACGACCGAGATTACGAGGTGAGCCGCGTACGTCGAGGACGTGGAAGCGGGTCGATTTCTTAATTTGAGCAGCCATGCTGGATGCCTCCATGCTGGCCCGTAAAGTTCGGGCAGCATCCGGCCTCACGATAGCATGCAGGGGGAAACGCAGGCGGTACATGCTAAACTCGGCGTGAGTTTGGCCGCATGGATGCCGACTGGTCTGTACAGCCTGCGAAACCGGCTCAAATAGTGACCGAGCCTCCTCCCTCACCTCTCCCTTTGGGAGAGGGAACCCACGGATGACATGTTGCAGGAGAGACCATGCCGCGGAAACCCAGCGTTTCACCCATAGGACACGGCAGACCGGCGAATCGGCGCGGCACCCCAATTCCCCGCAGCCAGGAGTGGTTCGGGCCGAGGGATCTCGAAGGGTTCCTGCACCGTGCCGGCCTCAAGGCGCAGGGATGGCCTGAGGAGACCTTCGCTGGCAAGCCCGTCATAGGCATCGCAAATTCGTGGAGCGAGGCGACGCACTGCAACGCCCATCTGCGCGAGCTAGCCGCCCACGTCAAGCGCGGCGTCCTCGCCGCCGGGGGCTTCCCGCTTGAGTTTCCCGTGATCTCGCTGGGCGAGTTTTTTCTGTCGCCGACGTCGATGTTCCTCCGCAACCTGATGTCGATGGACGTTGAGGAGATGATCCGCGGCCTCCCGATAGACGGCGTGGTGCTCCTGTCAGGGTGCGACAAGACGACGCCCGCCATGCTCATGGGGGCGGCGTCGGCAGACCTGCCGGCGATTTTGATCACGGGCGGGCCGCAACTCAAGGGCAATTGGAAGGGCGAGGAACTTGGGTCCTGCACTGACTGCCGCCGTTACTGGACGGAGTTGCGCGCCGGGCGCATCACGCAGGCGGAGTATGACTCTATGGAGTCGGCGATCTACCGCTCGCCGGGCCATTGCATGGTCATGGGCACTGCATCCTCGATGGGCGCGATCACTGAGGCGCTGGGGATGACCCTGCCGGGGGGTGCTGCGATACCTGGGGCGGACATGCGCCGCTCCGCGCTTGCAGAGCAGGCTGGGGCGAAGATCATGGATCTCGTGAAGCAGGGTGTAAGGCCGTCGCAGATCATGACGGAGGAGGCATTCGAGAATGCTATCCGCGTCCTGCTCGCCTGCGGCGGCTCCACGAACGCCATCATCCACCTGGCTGCGATAGCGGGACGGTGCGGGATAGACCTGCCTCTGTCGAGGTTCGATGACCTGTCGCGTACTACGCCGACCATCGTGAACCTGAAGCCGTCCGGGAAGTACCTGATGGAGGACCTGTTTTACGCGGGTGGCATCGGCGCGGTGATGAAGCGGCTGTCGCCCATGATGAATCTTGAGTGCAAAACGGTGAGCGGCCGCACGCTGGGCGAGGACCTGGAAGAGGCGCAGTGCTTCAACGACGACATCGTGCGCACGCTCGAAAACCCTCTCTACAAGGAGGGCGGGATCGTCGCTCTAAAGGGGTCGCTCGCACCCGACGGCGCCGTTATCAAGCAGACTGCCGCGTCACCAAAGCTGATGAAGCACAAAGGGCGCGCCGTGGTGTTCGAGAGTTATGCAGACCTGAAGGCACGCATTGACTCGTCGGATCTGGACGTGACGCCTGATGATGTGCTGGTGATGAAGAGCGCAGGGCCGATCGGCGGGCCGGGGATGCCGGAGTGGGGGATGCTGCCGTTGCCGAAGAAGATCCTCGCCCTCGGCGTGCGCGACATGGTGCGCGTGAGTGACGCCCGGATGTCAGGTACGGCCTTCGGCACGGTGGTATTGCACATATCGCCGGAGTCGGCCATCGGCGGCCCGCTGGGGCTCGTGAGAGACGGCGACATCATTGAGCTTGACGTTGCCGAGCGGCGGATAGACCTGCTGGTGGACGCGAAAGAGATGACGCGCCGCCGTGCCGCGACGAAAGCGAAAGGCGTGGCTCCGGCTGAAGGAGAAGCGCTCCCATGGGCATCGCGTGGCTATGCACGCATGTACGCCCAACACGTCATGCAGGCCCAGTATGGGTGTGATTTTGACTTCCTGCGCGGCAAGACGCCGGTGCAGACCCACGTTCAGGCGCATCACTGAAGGTTGCCCAGAAATTGCAAAGCCGCTCCAGGCCTCACCCACTTGTGCAAAGAGAGAGGGGCCCTCAGAGCAGCGCGGGCAGTTCGCTCAGAGACGCGATCTCTGCGTCGGGGCGCGGGCTGTCCGGGCCGAGCGTCTCGCCGTAGCGGTTGAGCCACACCGAGCGAATGCCCATGCGGCGGGCGCCTTCGATGTCACGTTCGGGCCTGTCGCCGATGTAAACAGCCTCCTCCGGCGAGACGGCAAGCTTACGCAGGGTGTCCTCGAAGATGGTCCGGTCGGGCTTGCCTGCGCCGACTTCGCCCGAGATGGAGACGGCGTCGAACATTCCGGCGAGGCCTGACAGTTTCAGCTTGTCGTCTTGTGCCGCGGGCAGGTCGTTCGTGACTAGACCGGTCTTGTAGCGCCCGGCCGCCAGAGATTCCATGAGGGGCGCTGCGTCCGGATAAGCCTTGATGCGCTGGCGCATGAGTACGGGGAAGGTTGCCGCCATGTGAACCGCCAGAGCTTCATCGATGATCTTGAAAGCGGTGAGTGCCTCCGCCCAGACAACACGGCGGAAGTCTGGGATTTCCTGGGCGAGCAGGCGGAGGTCTGGGCTGTCGCCGCGGGGTCACCCCAGAGGATGTCTCTGGCGCCTATGCCTATGCGCTGGAGGAAGGGGCGGGACTTCATTCGGTCGCAGATGCGGCGCGACGCTTCGTGTTGTGCCACAACGATCCGGGAGGCTTCAAGTCCGTGCCGTATTGCAGGCGTGAGGCAGATTTCCAAGTGTGCCCCTTCGAACGGGCGCTCGTGCATGGTGAGCGTCTCGTCAAGGTCGAAGAGGATGGCTTTAAGGGGCATTGACTACTCTTCGCTGACTGAAGAGATGGCGCAACTCAGTTTGCGCCAGCAAAAAGACTGACCGGCTGGACAGGACGGGGCCCTTCGGCAGGCTCAAGTTGCGCAGATCAAGGCGTCGGTGCGTTTGCCGGGATCAGCTGCTCGTGTTTGAGTTCGGCCCAGAGCTGCACAGGAATTTTCACCGACACAGCGGCGAGGTTCTGTTCCAGTTCGGAGACGGTCTGCGCGCCGGGTATGGCCGTCGCTATGGCCGGGTGGGCCAGCACGAACTGGAGCGCAGCGGCTTTGAGGTCAACCTTATGCCGGTCGCAGATGGCCTTGAGTGTTTTTGCCTTCTCCACCAGCGGCGCGGCGGCTGGCTCGTAGTTGAACGTGACGGGCTTGTTCAGGTCGCGTGCCAGGATGCCGGAGTTATACGGGCCGCCGACCACTATCTTGACGCCCTGTTCAACACACAGTGGAAGGAATTCGGGCAATGCCTGCTGGTCGAGAAGTGTGTACCTGCCGGCGAGGAGCACAACGTCCAGAGGGAAGCGTTTGATGAAGCGGGCGGGCATCTCCCAGATATTCATGCCGCACCCTATGGCCCCGACGATGCCCTCTTCGCGCAGCCGGATCATCGTGGGGAAGGCGGTCTTGCAGGCAGCGTCTTCCAGGTTTTCCACGTCCGGATCGTGCAGGAGCAGGATTTCGACCTTGTCCATCTTGAGCCGCTTAAGGCTCTCATCAAGTGAGCGGAGGATGCCGTCGCGCGTTAGATCAAACTTCGCTTCGAGTTCCGGGAGGCCGTCGGGTGCGACGGGATCTGACCTTTTGGGGTCTTTGAGGTTGAGGACGCGTCCGACTTTTGTTGAGATGACGAACGAGTTGCGCGGCAGGCTGGATAGGGCGGCTGCGAAGCGCGCCTCGGAGCGGCCATTGCCGTAGAGGGGTGCGGTATCGAAGTACCCGACGCCCAGGTCGTTGGCGCGCCTGATGATCCTTACCGCCTCGTCGCGGGCTGAACCGCCGTAGAGGCCGCCGGCGAGGGTCATCCCGCTGAGCGGAGCACCGCCCAGGCCAAGGCGGGTGACCTCTACTCCGGCCTTGCCTATCTTGACTTTGTCAGTGGGTTTCATCCTGTAGTCCTGTTCATTTTGAAATAGATGTGGTCGCCGTTCACACTGCCGGGCCGAGTTCCGGCGAAGCGCGGAACGACGAATCCGGCTGGGGAGTAACACTCCAGGTTTGCTACTACTTTTTCCGGCGGGACTTCAGTGCTACCGGCTTGGATCCCAGGTTGGCGGCGATGTTATCGCCCACGTCCCAAGTCTTTGACCTTCCGCCGAGGTCTGGCGTCAGCACTTCTCCGTCCGCCAGCACGCGCCGCACTGCGTTCTCGACCTGGTCGCCGGCCTTCTGCTCGCCCAGGTGGCGGAGCAGCATGGCGCCTGTCAATACCTGCGCCATAGGGTTCGCGATGCCCTTCCCTGCGATGTCAGGCGCGGAGCCGTGCGTAGGCTCGAACATGGAGGGGTAATCCCTCTCAGGGTTGACGTTCGCGCTCTGCGCCAAGCCTATGGAACCCGTAATGATGGCGCCTATGTCCGTGAGGATGTCTCCAAAGAGGTTCGAGGCGACCACAACATCGAACTGTTCCGGCTTGCGTATGAACTCCATGCAGGCGCGGTCGATCAGGTAGGAATCGGTCTGTATGTCCGGGAACTCAGCGGCGACCGCCTTGAACGTGCGGTCCCACAGCACCATGCTGTAGCCCATGGCATTGGACTTGGTGATCGAGCAGACGCGCATCTTTTTCTTGCGCTTCTGGGCGAGCTTGAAGGCGTAGCGGATCACTCGTTCACAGCCGTGGCGGGTAAACACGGAGGTCTGCACAGCGACTTCCTGCGGCGTGTCCTTGTACTGGAATCCGCCCACGTTGGCATATTCGCCTTCCGTGTTCTCCCGGATGACCACCATGTCAATCTCACCGGCCTTTTTGTTGGCGAGTGGACTTGAGACGCCTTCAAACAGGATGGATGGACGTTCGCAGACGTACTGGTCAAACTTGCGTCTGATCGGCAACAGCAGGCCGTTAAGCGTCACATGATCCTGGACTTTCGGGTGGCCGACTGCACCGAGGTAAATGGCGTCGAACTTCACCAGCGTTTCCAGGGCGTCCTCCGGCATCATGCGGCCGGTTTTGAAGTAGTACTCCGTGCTCCAGGGGAACTCCGTCCACTTCCACGTGATCTTGTGGGCGGGCGCGGCGGCCTCGAGGACCTTGATGCCCTCTTCGACGACATCCTTGCCTATGCCGTCGCCCCTGATGACCGCGATGTTGTAGGTAGCCATTCGTGTGTGTCCCCTGTTGTGTGGTGTCTGTTCGCAACGCAGGGGCGCGGCGCGGCGTGCCCCTGCAAGTAGAGATTTCGGAGTGACCTACATCGCCTTTGAACGCTCTTCGATGATCAGGAGCGAGCCTGCGATGTCGTGTTCGGTCCAGCCCTTCTTCATCATGTCGTCTATCACGCTCTTCGCCTGGAGGGTCAGCGGAAGCGCCAGCTTCTGGCTCCTGGCCAGACTGGCAAGGATGCCCATGTCCTTGGCGAGGTTGCGGACTGGCGCAGCCGACTTCTCAAAGTTCCGCGCCGCAGTGATGGGCGCGCTGCGCTCGACCATGCGGCTCTGGCCCCAGGCCACCTTCAGGATCTCGGCGGCGGTGTTGATGTCCACCCCCGCTGAGTTCGCCAGCGCGAACGCCTCGGCGGCGGCGACGCAGTTGACGGAGACGAGGAGCTGGTTGATGAGCTTCATGGCCGTGCCCGCGCCGGTGGGCCCCATGTAGCGCACATTCGCGCCCATGCGGTCGAACTCAGGCTTCGCGCGGTCGAATGCTGCTCGGTCACCGCCGGCCATGATGGCGAGCGTGCCTGCAGCAGCGCCGCCGGGGCCGCCGGAGATGGGCGCGTCAATGAAGTGGAGGCCGCGCTTTTTCGCAGAGTCGGCGCAGGACTTAGATGTGGCGATGTCCACTGTGCTGTGGTCAACGATGATCGAGCCGGGCTTCGCGTGCTTAATCGCGCCGTCCGAGCCTGTGAGCACGTCCATGGATGTCTTGACGTCCGGCAGGCAGACAAGGATGAGTTCGCACTTTGAGGCGAGTTCGGCCACGGAGGAGGCGCCCTTCGCGCCCTTCGCGACCATGGCGTCAACTTTGGCCTTTGTGCGGGTGAAGACGGTCACGTCCGCGCCCTTTTTGAGCAGGTTGTCCGCCATGCCCTGGCCCATGTTGCCGAGGCCGATGAATCCGACTTTCATTCAACGCATCCTTTTTACGAGCGACTGAGATAGAGGCGGCGATTATAGCAACGCGACCTCGCTTCAGTCCCCATGGCCGTCTGAACGGGCGCCGGTGTTCAGGTGTTGAAGGGCGCAATGCCCCTCAAAAACAGAGGCCCCGTTTGGTCCGGGGCCTCTGTCAGGTCTTTTCGGGCAGTCTGCAGTCCTAGTCCAGCTGGCGCAGCCGCGGGTCCAGCTTGTCCCGCAGCCAGTCGCCCAGGAAGTTGAACGACATGACTACTAGAAAGAGGGCCAGCCCCGGCCAGAAGATGACGTGCGGCGCTTGACCAATGTACTGGCGGCCGTCCGCAACGCTTTTGCCCCACGTTGGGATCGGGTCCGGGATGCCTGCGCCAAGGAAACTCAAGCCGGCCTCGGTCAGGATCAGGCCTCCGACTGTAAGTGACGCCACGACGAGGATGGTGCTGTACGTGCCAGGAAGGATGTGCTTGAGCATGATCCGCATATTCGAGGCCCCTGCGATTTTCGCCGAGGAAATGTAGTCCCTTGACCGGAGGACCAGGACATCTGCGCGCACCTGACGGACAAACGGCGGCCATGCGACCAGAGAAAGCAACATCAACATGACCACCGACGACTTCGGACTCCAGAACCCGGCGACAACGAGAGCCACGAGAATGAATGGAATCGACCGCCACATATCCACCAATCTTGTAATCAGCTCATCCACCCACCCGCCCAGGTACCCGGCCACGATACCCATGGAAGCCCCGAGCAGCAGGCCGGTGCCCAGCGAGATCACGGATATTTCAAGCGTGATGCGCGCCCCGCCGATGATGCGGGAGAATATGTCACGTCCAACCGGGTCGCCACCCAGCATGAACTGGGACCTGTCGAGGTGTTCCCGGTCGTCGGCAGGCAGGAGGTTATACGGAGTCACCCTGCCGAAAGTTGGGGGGATGTTTTTCAGCGTCAGGACTTGCTTGATCGGGTCGGTAGGGTACAGGTAGCTACCGAACACCCCGGCAAACGCAACCATCAGCAAAATGAACCCAGGCAGCACGGGGTAAGCAACCAATAAGTGCAATACCTGACGAGGCGCACTTCGCCTGCGCTTCTGTTTGAGTCTTTCCAGTGCGGCTGCTGTGCCGGCCGCCTCTGTAACCTGAGCCATTTGTTATCGTCCCCGTGCGCTACTCGTATCTGATACGGGGGTCGATGGCCCCGTAAGAAAGGTCAACAAGGAAGTTCGCCACCACGTAGACCGCGGCATACAGAAGCACGAAGGCCATGATCACAGGGAAATCACCGTTGAGGATCGCGGTGATCAACTGCCGCCCCATGCCCGGCCAGGCAAAGACCTGTTCAACGATGATTGACCCTCCCAAAAACCCCGTAAGGATTATTGCGGAGGCCGTGAGAGGCTGGATGAGGGCGTTCCGGAAGCCGTGCTTCCATACAATCTTGGACGTTCTCACGCCTTTGGCCCTTGCCAGCTTGATGTACTCCGAGTCCATCACCTCAAGCATGGCCGACCGCGTCAGGCGCATGTAGCTTGCGGCCGCGCCCCACCCGAGCGTGACCGCGGGAAGGGTGACGTACTTCCAGTCAAGCCAGCCCCGGTCGCCTCTTGTGCCTGCAGGGAACCACCCTAGTTCGACTGCGAAAAAGAAGATCAGTATGAACCCGAGCCAGAAAGACGGCAGCGCCTGGCCGAAGACGGCAAATAGACGGGAGACATAGTCCCACTTCGAGCCCCGTTTGACTGCTGCAAACACGCCGATGGGTATGCCCACCACGGTTGCAAGGATCCAGGCGAACAGGGCCAGTTGCGCCGATGCCGGGGCCTTTTCTGTCACGACTTTGATGACAGGCTTTTCATCAAGGATGGTCTTGCCAAAGTCTCCATGGCTTATCAGCCCCAGCCAGACGATGTACTGCATCACGAAGGGCTTGTCCAGGCCGAGCTTGTGCTTGAGCGCCGCCTCCTGCTCCTTCGAGAACC